>CAMFMO010000001.1:0-175922 GCA_945963595.1 uncultured Clostridia bacterium
CTGTCGGACGGCAGCCGTCTGCCTCGTCTGCGCGAGAGCCCAAAGCTGCTTTTTCCGGCTGCTGGTGCGCTTTCCCCGCTGGTCCTGCGTGCCGCCTCGTGCCATTTCTATAAAAATCTTCTTTGGTGCTCCCACAGCACCGGTTACATCCCGGACAACATCCAGTGTCCGGTGAATGGCCCTTCGAGCACTGCCGGGCAGCCGATCTTCTTTCAGTCGCTCAGACAGGCATTTTCGATTTCCAGGTATCACATAATAGGCACGGACCCGCTCTTCAATTGCCTTCGAGAAGGTATACCGTTCCGATAGCAGCTGCATTAAATTTTCATTGGTATCCCACAGCCATTCCAGAATGGATTTTTGCGGACCGCCGGTTACCGGGCCGCCCTGAAGCTGCGTCAGGAATTCCCGGGACAGTCGGCCAAATCCCTTCAAATTCTGCCGGGAGACATAGAGCCTGTCCTCTTTAGAAAGGCCAGGACATTGCATTTCCAGCCAGCGCACCAAGCGGCCGCGGTCCTCACTGTAGGCACAATGGTGGATAATGTCCTCTACCTGATGCTCAGACAGCTTTTTGCTCTCCAGGAGCTGTTGAAACACATGATAGGAAGACAAGCTGGAATGTATGGTCGTGTCAACGCCACTGAGCACAGATTCTTTTCCGATAAGCCCCCGACCGAGCAAATAGCTTCTGATTTTCGCCGGTGAAACCCGCCGCTCCTTGGCAAAAACTTCCGTAAAAATAGCTTGTTTGGTTTCTACAGGGATGGGCCGCCCATCGATTTTAAGATTATTCAGTTCATTCAGGACCGTAAAGCGGCTATACAGCAGGGATTTCTCCGGAAGCACATCTTCTCCAGGCAGATAGGTACAGGTATTGGTCATGCACTTGATGAATGCCTCTTCGCTGGCATCCAGGTCGATGATTTCTTTCAGATTCCAAGGTAGAATCTTTTCCTGGGATTTTCGCACAACCCAGGCATTGGAGCTCTTGGTGTTCAAGGGGCCCACAAAATAGGGAACCCGGAATTCAAAAATCGATTGAATTTTCTCCGATACGGTCATCCCAGATTCATCCTTTTGGGTCAGCATAGGAAGGTACTCCGCCGCCACTGCAAGGATTCTGTCCAACTCCATCCGGTAGAGCTGCTGCGGAATAATCCGGTTATCAGTATCCTTTTGCTTCGGCAAGAAGATGCCCTGCTCCAATCTGGTCATCATATCCTCATAGTCGGGGCGATCCGTCTCGGAAACAGGCGAATTCCTGACGATTTTTTTCAGATACTCGCAGAATTTCTCCTTGCCTGCCCACTTGAATTTTGCCTTTTGCCCCGCCTTTTTGAGTGAGCCAATGTGCTTCGAGTAAGATGCATAATTTCCCTCTACTGCTCTCCGGAAAACCTCTGCATATTTTTCAGAATGGTAAGCGCGGATGAATTTTTTCAGATATGCCAAATCCCGTTTGTGCTGGTCGTAAACCTCAATCTTGGCTGCTGAAATACAGGGCAGCGGCGTATCCTTGGAAAACGTCATTGTTGTCAGCAGTCTTGCACAGTCGGACATCTTCCGCAATAGATTCAGAAATTCCGCCTGTTCCTCCGTAAGGCTTGCAAGTGCCTGGGCAAAGGTTTCATCATCTCCGCAAAGGTTTACGGAGACGTCCAGTTCCGGCTCTGCGAACAGTGCAGCCAGCTTTACAGAACCGCCGGAAAGCAATCCCACCAATTGCTCTACAGCGTAAGCCTCCCCCTCCTGACTTGGGAACCGCTTCCCGCTAAATAGCTCGGCCTTAAAGGCATCCTTTTTCCCTTTGACACCGTTTTTCATCTGCATGATTTGCAGCACCTGTTCCGACTTTACGGAATTCGCCCAGGGCAGCGGGTATTCCACTTCATTCAGGTATGTGATGAATTCATCATATATCTGCGAAAAGTCCAGGAGGCTTTCCGCCTGCCCAGCATCCAGGTCAAACAGGAAATGGCCTCGATGCGTAACCAGCCAATTGCACGCCAGATATACAAGCCGCACGTCGTGCGGTGCAGTGCCCATCATCAGGTCAAGAATCAGGTGATGAATCGTTGGGTAACGCCGATGGTATTCTTCATCCGTGATTCCAGCACCGCAAAACAGATGCACGCCATGTGTCGTGTCTTCCGGAAATAGGAAGCTTTCTTTCCGCCGTATGAAAAAATGAGGATCAATTTTGCAAATATCCTCGGCAAAAAGGGTGCGAAGCAATTCTGCGCGCTGCTTTTTGCGGTCCAATCTCCGCCGTGCGGTTCGAAAACTCCTGCGTTCTGCGGCATTCATCCCCTCCTCAAAGGTCATGACACCCCACATTGGTTCGCCCCGATATTTCAATAGGGAATATTCCGCATCCGTAACTGCATATCCTACAGAATCCGTGCCAATGTCCAATCCCAGATAGTAATCCTGTTTTTTTGCAGATGCCATCTTGACAACCTCCTGTTTTCTTTATATACTAGAGATAGAGAACCTCTACGAATTACACAACGCGTTCAAATAAATGTTCTCACACCACGTCGGCTCGTCCGGCAGCACAGTGCGTGCTCGAAAGATCCCCTTCTGGGGGTCTTTTTTGTTGCTTCTATGATAACGCACAATATGTCCGTTATTTTGGACATATTGTGGAAGGAAAGAAATTAGGCCCGCCTAGCGGTTCAAACTGCTAGGCTCTAAACAAAAGGGCCAATTTTGCGATTGCCGTACATACCAGATAGTCCAAAAGCAATGTCCAGAAATCTCATGTAATTGTACAACTCTTTTTCGTTATTTTACCATAGTCCCCTTTCCTTGTCCATTAAAATTCCCCACCCGCAGCTTGTGATTTTCCCCTATCCTTCACAATTTTCTCTTTTCCTGCAAATACTTCTAAATACACATCCGCGCCTCAAAAGAGAAACAGCGCCGCCCGGTGGCGAATTTGGCCACTGAGCGGCGCTATTTTGTGCTCGGGGAGGAGTATCCAGGCCTTAGGAACGCGGCAGGCTTGCCGGTTCCGGACTGGTCTGTTTTTCTGCTGTCTTTATCTTTTTGTGCACCTGTACGGCAAGGGGAATGGCCAGCACCAGTGACAGCACGTCCGCAACGGACTGGACGCCGGCGAGGCCGTCCGCTCCCCAGAGCTTTCCCATGGGGATGACAATGGGAATGAAGCAGGTGCCCTGCCGGGCGGTGGAGAGCAGCAGCGCGCCCTTAGCCTCACCCAGGCTGACGCAGAGCATATTCACCACGACCACCCAGGCGTGAATGGGCAGGGCAAGGCATTGCAGGCGCAGGCAGAGGGTTGCAATTTGCAGCATATGGGGGTCCTGTCCCGCAAACAGCCGGATGATTCCCGGGGACAGCACATACAGTGCCGCCCCCATGATGACGCTGCCCAGCGTCGCCACCCAGGAGGAAAAGCGGTAGCCCTCCGAAACCCGGTCATACCGCTTGGCGCCCCAGTTAAAGCCCGTCACCGGCTGGAAGCCGTTGCCGAAGCCCAGGATGATGCCAAAGGGGAACATCATAATCTTGTTGCACACGCCGATGCCCGCCAGAACGGAATCGGAGATCTGTCCCGCAATCTTATTGAGCATAATGGCCGATACAACTGCCAGACCGGAACGGAACATGGAGGAGGAGCCCACGCCGATGATCTCCTTCATGATGTCCATGCTCATATGGAAATTCCGGATGGACAGGTGCAGCAGACTTTTCCGCTTTAAGTAGGGCGTAATCAGAATGGCAAAGCTCACCAGCTTGCAGATGGCAGTGGCCAGAGACGCACCCGCCACGCCCATGCCCAGACCCGTAATAAAAATAGGGTCTAAGATGCAGTTCAGGATGCCGCCGATGCCCATGCCCATCATGGACAGGAAGGCGTTGCCCTCCGAGCGCAGGCACTGGTTCATAACGAAGTTTGCCGCCATAAAGGGCGCTGCCAGCAGCACATAGGTGGCGTACTCAATGGCGAAGCGCTCACAGGTATCGGTTGCTCCCAGCAGCCGGACCATAGGCGTCATGAAGATGCTGCCAAAAATCGTCAGAGTCAGGCCGATGCCCGCCGCCAGGAAAAAGGCGGTGGACAGGACCTGGCTCGCTTTTTTGTCGTCTCCCTTGCCCAGAAGCCGGGCAATATAGCTGTTGGCGCCCATGGCCAGCATAGAGCCGCACATGAGGATCACCTGATCCAGAGAGGAATTCACGCTGACAGCCGCCGTGGCGTTGGTTCCCAGGGCGGTTACGAAATAGGTATCCGCCAGAGAATAGATGGAGTTGATCAAAAACGCCACAATGGTCGGCACGGCCATCTGGGGAATGATTTTTCGAATGGGCTCATTGAGCATCATGGTGCGGCGCTGCTCCTGACTCTGGTTTCTCATAGGCAGCAGACAGCTCTCCCGCCACGCAGGGGTCTTCGGAGAAATACTCAAAGTTCCGTCCGCACAGAGGGCTGCGCTTGATATTCACGCCGGGTCCCAGCAGAATCTGGGTATCATAGGCCAGGCACTCATCGCCCAGCAGACCTCCAACCTGGCCCAGAAGCGCCTTGTCAAAGCTGGCTGCCAGAGCGGAAGCGGTGGGCCAACCAATGGCCGTTTTGGTCACAACGATGTTCTTCTCCATGGATGCGCTGGCAGTGGCCTCCATGCCCTTGTCCTCATAGCCCTCCTGGCGGCGCAGGCCGTGGGGACCATCCGACATGGTGATTTTCGGCAGGCCAACGCGGTCGATTTTCTCCGTATCCCAGCTGTTTGCGCCGGAGCACAGGGAAGCCTTCTCTTCAAGGGTCATCCTGGCAACCGCCACTCATGGCCGTATCCCGGCAGGGATTCCCAGGTGACATCCGCGCCCAGAGAACGCAGCAAATCCCGCATCTGCACGTTGCTTTCGTAAATAAAATCCTCCTCGCCGCAGGCCATATAGACCTTAGGGAACTTTTTCCCCTGGGCAGGGATGGCGCGGGCAAGCGTTTCTGGGTCAAACTCTCCCGCTTCCGCCTCCTGGCGGATGCTTTCATGAATAGCACCCTCTGTCAGCTCCGCAGTGCGCATACGAACCCGCTTTGTGCCGGCCGAGAAGGTTCCGAACGCAGCAAACCGCTCCGGGTAAGACAGCCCATGGACCAATGTGCCATAGCCGCCCATGGAAAGCCCAGCAATGTAGGTATCCTCCGGTCTGTCGGAGATCGGGAACATCCCGCAGATAAAATCAGGAAGCTCCTCAGAAATAAATTTGAAGAAATCGTCATCCTCTGTTCGGATATAGGCCTTGTTTTCGCCGGAAATATTGACAACGGCAATATTGCGCTCCTCTGCGTACATCTCAACATTTGTGTACCCAGTCCAAGTAGCATGGTTATTTCCCATGCCGTGAAGCAGATAGAGAACAGGATATTTTTGCTTGGCGTGTGTGTACACTTCACCGCGTCACGGTTCCTGCTCAAGGATTGCGGGATCGTTGGGGTCGGGACGATCACTGTAATATCTACAGTGCGCTTCAACGTGTAGGAAATCACATTGCAAACAAATTTCGCCATAGTTGTATTCTCCTTTCTTATCGCCTCTTTACCATATCCGGCAGACGCGCAAAACACAAGACGCAGATTTTTACCCCGTTCGTCATTTCTGCATGAACGTAAAAAAATAATACCCCATGAAAAAAACTGAGCAGCTTCCCGCCCCGTCTGACAGGCCGTCCACAAGTGTGCGTGCGGCGCTGTCTCCCTCTGCGCCTCCTGCAAAATCCGCCTTGCCGCGAATTTCCATTTGCCCTCCATCATACATAATTCCCCTTTTCCTGCAAATACTTCTACCGGAGTAAACAGCGCTTTGCGCTTCAAAGGAGAAAAGAATATGAAAGCAACAGGCATTGTACGCCGGGTGGATGACCTGGGCAGGATTGTCATTCCAAAGGAAATCCGCAGAACCCTGCGAATCCGGGAGGGCGACCCGCTGTTAACATCATTGACAGTGAAAGAAAGGTTTGCCTGCGCGGTTGGAAACCTGGTAAGTAGAACTATTTCAAAAGAATAGTATTGGTATTATCAAAAATTGCAGGAAATTTCAAACATATTAAGAAGGGTGTCGCGAAACGCAACATCCTTTCAATCTACGATAATAACGGTGTTGTCCGATTCCTGTTCGCCGTCAAGATGACCGCTTGGCGTGGAATCTTCCGGGGGAGCGGTTCACCGGTACATTCCGCCTTTTCTTTTCCCGTTTTTCATGCTATACTGTTGGAAAACACAGAAAAGGCGGGATTTCTTTGAAACTGGATCTGGCACAGGTAAAATCGCTGTTTTCCAATGCGGACTACGCCCGGGGCATGGAGTACTTCCGGCAGGGGCGTGTGCTGGATATGACAGCCGGAAAGGGTGAGAATCCGATCGTGAAGTGCTGCGTCCGGGGCAGTGAGGTCTATTCCGTCCGCTTTCAGCAGCTGGAATACGGATATATGCGCATCGGCTGCAGCTGCCCCCGGTTTGAGGACATGGGCAAATGCAAGCATATTGCCGCCGCCATGATCGCCTATGTGGAAGACCCGCCCCGGCCCGCGGCAGTGCGCAGTGACCGCTACGCCCAGGCCCTGCTGCAAAGCTACCTGCAAAAAAGCCGGGAGCAGCAGCCAGCTCTCCCGGATGTCCCTGCCCGTCTGGTGCCCCAGCTTCACACCGCCTACCGCGGCTACCCCATGTTCACCTTCCGGGTGGGACGGGAGAAGCTGTATGTGGTGAAAAATATCCGGGACTTTCTGAACAATGTGGATCTGCGCCGGACAGAAAGCTACGGCAAAAATCTAACGCTGGATCACAGCATGGAGCAGTTCGATGCCCGCTCTCAGGCCATGATCGAGCTGCTGATGAACGAGTTCAGCCAGTTCCGTTCCATGAGCGGCTCTCTCTATTCCCGGTATGAATCCGGCGATGAGAAAAACCGGATCACCCTCACCGGCGATTCCTTTGACCGGTGGTTTGACCTGCTGGAGGGGGAACCGCTGGAAGCCGAATGGGGAAACAATCTCAGGCTCCTCCGGGAAGACCCCCAGGTAGGCATTCGAGTGGAAAAGCAGGGGGACAGTGTTCTGCTGGAAATCAAAACGCCCTGTGATTACCGTTTCTTCGGCAACCGAAAGAACCTGTATGCTCTGAGCGAGAACGCCCTCCAACGGTGCAGCCCTGCTTTCCGGAACAAGGTGTACCCTCTGCTGGAACAGGGGCAGGAGTCTATGCGCCTTGCCTTGAAAGACCTGCCTACCTTCTGCGGCTGTGTGCTGCCGGAAATCGGGGAACTGGTGGAAATTGAAGACGAGGAGGGCCTTTTGCAGGAATACCTGCCGGAGGAATGCGCCACCAGCTTCTATTTTGACATGGCGGAAGAAACGCTGGGCCTAAAAATCGTCTTCCGCTATGGGGAGCACATCTTCACCCCCACAGACAGGCCCTCGGAGAAGGACGGCGTCCGTCGGGACGTGAAGACGGAAAGCGCGGCCATCCTACTGGCCCAGCGATATTTCCAGCGGCAGGGCGGCAGCTTCACCCTCACTGGGGAGGAGGAAGCCTACGACTTTCTGACCGGCCCGCTGGATGGCTTCCGGCAGTACGGCGAGGTCTACCTCAGTGACCGGCTGCAAAGCAGGCGTATCCAGCCCACCGCCGCCAGCGTGGGGCTCTCCGTGTCCGATGGGCTGCTGACTCTGACGCTGGACACCGGCGGTTTTCCCAAGGAGGAGCTGTCTGCCCTGTACCAGAGCCTTCTGCTGCGCCGGAAATACCACCGGCTCACCGACGGAAGGTATCTGGAGCTGAATGGCTCCGGCTATGAAAAAATGGCGGAAATGGCCCAGATGCTCCAGCTTTCCAGGAAGGAATTGGCTAAGGGTACCATCACGCTGCCAGCCTACCGGGGGCTGTACCTGGACGGAATGCTCAGCGGCAGCGATGGGATTCAAGTCAGCCGGGACAGCCGCTTCCGGGAGATGATCCGCAATTTCAAGGCCCTGTCGGAGAGCGACTACGCCCTGCCGGAGGGCATGGAAACGGTACTCCGGCCCTATCAGAAAACCGGCTTTCAATGGCTGAAAACCTTGGAAAGCTACGGATTCGGCGGCATTCTGGCGGACGAAATGGGCCTTGGAAAGACGTTGCAGGTCATCGCGTTTCTGGCAACGGTTTCCAAGAAAACCACAGGAAAATCCTCTCTGGTGGTCTGCCCCGCCTCTCTGATCTACAACTGGGGCGAGGAGCTGACAAAATTCGCCCCCCAGCTGTCCTACCGGCTGATTCTGGGAACCGCCGCCGAGCGGAAAGCCCTGCGCTCCGGCGCAGACGCAGATGTGTGGGTCACGTCCTACGAGCTGCTGCGGCAGGACATCGGGGACTACGCCCAGCAGGAATTTTACTGCTGCGTGCTGGACGAGGCCCAGCACATCAAAAACGCGGCAACCCTGACCTCCAAAGCGGTGAAGCAGATAAACAGCCACCAGCGCTTCGTACTGACGGGCACTCCCGTAGAAAACCGGCTCAGCGAGCTGTGGAATCTCTTTGACTTCCTCATGAGCGGCTACCTCTACTCCCACACCGCCTTCCGGGAGAAACTGGAAAAGCCCATCGTAAAAAGTAAGAACCCGGAGGCATCCGCCCAGCTGCGGCGGCTGGTGCAGCCCTTCCTGCTTAGGCGCCGGAAAGTCGAGGTTCTGAAGGAGCTGCCGCCGAAGGAAGAATACGTCCGCCGGATATCCCTGTCGGAGGAGGAGCGGAAAACCTACTGCGCCTGCGTGCAGGCCACGGTGGAAAAACTGGACGGGGAGCAGGGAAAATTGCAGATTTTGGCGGCTCTGACCCGGCTGCGGCAAATCTGCTGTGACCCCAACCTGTGCTTTGAAAACTACGATGGGGCCACCAGCAAGCTGGATGCCTGCATGGAGCTGTGTCAGGCCATGGTGGAAAACGGCCACCAGATTCTGCTGTTCTCCCAGTTCACCTCCATGCTGGACAGAATCCGTGCCCGGCTGGACGAAGCGCATATTTCCAGCTTCACCCTGCAAGGCTCTACCACCAAAGAAAAGCGGGCAAAGCTGGTGAAAGCCTTCAACGCCGGGGTAGCCTCGGTGTTCCTCATCTCTCTGAAGGCCGGCGGCACCGGGCTGAACCTGACAGCGGCGGACATCGTCATCCACTTTGACCCCTGGTGGAACCAAGCGGCCCAGGATCAGGCCACAGACCGGGCCCACCGCATCGGCCAGCAGGCCCATGTGCAGGTGTACAAGCTCATCGCCAAGGATACCATTGAGGAGAGAATTCTGGAATTGCAGGAGAAAAAAGCAGCCCTCATGGACACCATCTCCAGTGCCGAAGACGGCGGCATCCTGAACATGTCCAAAGAAGACCTGCTTGCCCTGCTCACCGAAACCGTTTGACGCACGGGCTCCAGAGCGATTGCGTCCATCCACAACCAGGTTGGCAAGATAACAACCTCCGCTGGCAAATACACCCGGCGAATTTTTCGCCGGGTGTATTTGCCATGATTCGATTCTGGAAAGGATAAGTGTGAAAGGTTGCAAAAATCCTTTCCAAAACCGCAGTGGCTTATTGATTTGGATATATCCCATTCAGTGCCGACAGATCCACCTCATAGACAAGTCCCTGGGGTGGGGCATCGGGGCAGACAAAGATCATCATATACCATGGAAGATAGAGCACATCATCGGAGGCTTCCAGATTTCCTTTGCACAGAACAATACTGTCCCGGAATGTCCACTCACTTACGCTGCGGATTTTGTCCAGTGCGCTGTGCTTTTTATAGTCATTTCCGGATTTCACCTCGATCAGCCGGGTGTGAACGCCACCGGAAACAACGAAATCCACCTCTCCATATTTTTTCGCGTCGAAATAGAACAGATCATAGCCGTTTGCTTTGAGTTGCTGCGCCACAATGTTTTCCAGGATGCTTCCCAAATTCACGTCCAGATGGCCACTGAGCAGGTCGAATTGCACATTTTCCATGCAGGCGGCGCAGAGCAGTCCAACATCGTTCATGAAGAGCTTAAAAAGGCTGTGTTTTTCGTTCAGCTTCAGCGGCGTTTGGGGCTCGGTAACATTGTAGCAGGCCAGCGCCACCCCCGCGTCACTGAGCCACTGGAAGCTGTCCTCATACCGGGCAAGCCGGGCGGTGGGCGCAAGAGAGTTCACCATAAAGCGCCGGTTCTTGTCATTCAGCTGAGACGGAATCGCGTCGAAGATCGCCTTGATCTTGATCTTTTCATTTCCGTCCGCATACCGGGAGATATCCTGCCTGTACAGCTCCAGCAGCGATGTCTGCACCGCAATGACCTTTCCAATATCGTGGGTATCCACATATGTCTGAACCACATCCGGCATACCGCCCACCACGATGTAGCTGTAAAACAGCTTTGTCATGGTTTCGTGTACCGCAGGCAGAACGGTCGCTTTGGTATCCATACATGTTTTCAGGTACTGAATGGTCGCATCCTGAACACCGTTTGCCCACAGGAATTCCTCGAAGTCCATGGGATACATGCGGTAGATTTCTTCAAAGCCTACGGGAAGGGATTTGACGGTTTTGTACTTCGTCCCCAGCAGGGAGCCGGATTCAATATAGTCAAACCGTCCGTCCTCTACAAGGAACTTGATGGCCGTCCGAACATTGGGGCACTCCTGGACTTCATCAAAGAAAACCAGTGTTTCCCCGGGCTCCATAGGCTGACGGGTATAGGCAGTCAGATTTGTAATAATGGTGTTGACATCCAGGTCGCCAGAAAAAATGCCGGCAGCATCCGTGTCGGAAATAAAATTGATCTCTACAAAGTTTTTGTAGTTTTCTTTTCCGAATTTCCGAATCAGTGTTGTTTTTCCAATCTGTCTTGCGCCAAAAATACAAAGCGCTTTGTGATTGCGATCCTTTTTCCAATCCAGGAGCTTTTGATATGCCTTCCGCTTCAGCATACTAACCACCTCAATCCCGTTCGTGTGCTGTTATTGTAACATAATTCCTTGTAATTATCAATCTATTTGCGACATAAGTCCAAATAAACTATATATATTTTGCGACATAATTCTCATTTCGATATCACGTGCCGGCGCACAGAGCCAAACGGCTGATGGATTAACGGAATAGACACAGTGCAGCCCACCGATCAGATGGTCGGTGGGCTGCTTGGAGCATTTTGCAAAATGCGCAGATAAGCACACTGTGCTGATCTTGGGGATTGGGGATTCGCCCCAACAAGCAAAATCCGTTCAGGTGCTACCTGAACACTGCTTGCGACTACCGCAGATGGGACTGTTACATGTCCAGGCTGTCTTCGTTCAGAAGAAAATCATAGATACTGATTACCAGAATGCCCTCCTCGGTATACCAGGGAGCCGGGAGCGGCATTGGTCTCAACGTTATTATGTGATGTCAATCAACTTGACCTTTTCCCCCAGCCCTGTTAACATCTATTGAAAATTTTTGCATATTCATCACCGGGTTTTCAATAACACATTGCTCAAGTAAAGATTGTGGATCTGATGCTGTTTTTATCGAACTTTGCGGAACTCCCGATACATAATTGCAGCCAATGCTTCTTTCAATGCTGCATACTTCTTTGGATCGCTGAACAATGCCCCAAAGACTTCCCGGCTCTCACGGAACGAATCCATAGCAGTTTTGTCATATGCCTTGGAGAATACGCTGTTCTCAAAGATCCGCTCACCGTCATGCAGTGCAGACTTCCGTAGCACTTCATCTTGGGACATTTTATCCATCAGAATACCAGCCAAGATCTTATCACCCTCGGTAACTTCACCGGCAAAGAACTCGTTGAACTTCTCAATGACCTCATCCAGCTGGCTCTTCTTTGTATTCTTGGAGCCTCCCTTTTTCATAGTAGCAGGTTCATATTCGCCGCCAACATTCTTGTCCAGCGTAATGGAACCGGCAAAGGTCTCTTCCAGCTTGTAGTACTCCAACTTGACCTTGTTGCCCAGATCCCAAACATCGACCTCATCGTTGGGGAGCAGATGGGCCAGGTAGCTACAGAAAATGTACTCTTTATGCAGATGCACGCTTTAGCTATGCGTATCTTTTCTTCTGCTTTGATCTTTCTTCTTTTTGACATGGTAATACCCCCATAAGAGACAGTTTCTTTTTTCTCTGTCTCTTATGGGGGTAGCATATCACACACTGCGGGTTTGGACTTTTTCATTCTTTGTTTATACTGTTATGGAAGGTTAAAGCCGCTCATATGGTGTATTCCTCCAGAAACGCGCCGTTTTCTCTGAGAACCGCGCGAATCAGGCCCGCGTCCAGCGCGTTGGCATCCGTATGGGTGGTCACGCTCAGCGCAGCGGCGGTACCGGCAGCCTGGGCAATGCCCATCAATACCGGGGTGACCCGGATGGCAGAGCAGGCCACATGGGTGGCGCTGATGCAGCGCCCGGATACAATCAGATTGCTGGGCTTTTCGGCGATCAGGCTGCGGTAGGGAATGGAGTACCAGCTGCCCGGCTTCAAGAACCGGTGCACCGTGTTGCCGCCGTCGGGCGAATGGACATCGATGGGATAGCCGCCCATGGCGATGGCATCGGGGAACATGACGTTGTTCACCAGATCGTCCTCTGTCAGCTTGTAAACACCGTCGATTTTCCGGCTCTCGCGGATACCAATATTAGGGCCGGAGAAAGCCAGATGGCAGTTTTCAAAGCCGGGAATGTACTTGCGCAGGAAGCGCAGCACCTCCTGCACCTGCTTGCGGCCCTCGATTTCAGCCTTGGTCAGATCGAAGGGGTCCAGCGCACTGAGCATGGATATCCGGGTCATGTTGACACAGTATTCGCCCTCGGTATTGGTTTCAAAGCACAGCACGGTGTCGCGGTCGATGTGGAACTCGCCGGCATCCTTGGCTGCCTGAATTTTACTGAAGGCACCGGAAATATCATAGTGCTTCAGCTCCCGCAAATTTTTGGGTGTCATATGGAACATATCGTTCAGGTTATCCAGAACGTATTCACAAACCTTCTCCCGATCCACACCGTAGACGTGGAAATTCAGAGTCATGGGCTGAGCCAGATGGTCGGATTCCCGACCATAGCAACTGGTGACACCGGCACTGGAAGCCACATCCGCATCCGCCGAAGCATCCACGAAGGTGGTGGCACGGATGCGATAGTAACCGCCCTTGGTAAAGACAATAACCGCGGTGATCCGGTCGCCGTCCATTTCACACTGGGTAAATACCGTGTGATACATCAGCGTGACGCCGGAGGCAATGCACATATCCTCCCAGACGATCTTCATGCCTTCGGGATCAAAGGCCGTGGTGGAGGAGCAGAAGCCCACCGCATCCGGAATATGGCCGGTGGAAAAGCCCCGGCGGATCATCTCCTCCTCCATTTCCTGAGGGATTCCCCGAACAACCTGCACCTGCCCTGCATGGTAGGTCATCTGCGGGGCAGTGCCGCAGGCGGTCAGCGCGCCGCCCAGATATCCGTTCTGCTCCACGAGAAGCGTTTTCGCGCCGCCCCGGGCGCTGGCAATGGCGGCTACGGTGCCGGCGGGGCCGCCGCCAATGACCACCACATCAAACTGTAGTTCTTTCATTTCCCTGTTCCTCCTGTTCCAGTCGTTCATAATAGGTTCTGGCAAAGGCGTGAGCGCCGATCTCGGACAGTGCCCGGATCCCGACGCGGCCGATTTTCAGCGGGCCTATCCTCAGCATGGGCACCTGATAGTCCCGGCTGGTAAGTCCAAGCTTCGTGCACTCCAGAAAGTGGAAATATTCGTGGCTCAGAATCATATTCTGTGCCTGACGCGGCTCCATATGATTTTCCTCTGCCCAGAGCGCAATGGATCTCAGATACAGATTGATCTCATTTTTCCCGGACAAATAGTCGCTGAAATAGCGCTGTCTGCCCACAACATAATCCGTATCCCTGGTCAGAATTTTCAGCCCGCTGTCTTCGGCGATCCGAAAGAAATCCCGTTCCCCATGGTATTCTTCATATACAGCATAGGCGGCAGCCTCCCCTTTTTTCCAGGCCGTGTCCACGATCCCGGCCCGGTCTTCCTCGGGTATCTTTTCATAGCAGGGGTCGTAAGTCAGCTCCCGCATGGCCAGCTCCCGTCCCGGGAACGGCATCGTATAGCCTGGCATAAACACCACCTCAGGTGTCGGTGCGGTTGGTAGCTGCCAGGATCAGAGGCGTGTCCTCCCCGTAGCCGGCCAGCTCCACCTCAGCCAGCGAGTAGACCTGATCGGCGCTGCTCATACCGGAAAGGTCGATCACCTTCTTGTTTAGGATCACGTAGAAGTTGGGCAGATTCGTACCACCGTCATTGTATTCCGTCAATTCCTCCAGCAGGAACTCGGTATCCTTTCTCCAGCCCTTTACACTGGACTGACGGATCATGGCATTGTTCTTCTGCAGACGGATGACGCCCTCCTCGTCGATCAGACGCAGCGGATGGGTGACCTTCTTTACCAGGCCAAACAGCTTCTTTTCCACCCGATCCATGGTAACGGCGTAGACAAAGCCATTTTCTGCCACGATCCTCAGCTGAGATACCTCGGCGGACAGGTTTTCCGCGGTGATCTTCAAAATCTCTTCCTTACTCAGCAGCTTCTTTGTTAAATCCTTGCTGCGAAGCTCCGTGGTGCCCACGGCGATGGCGCGGACAACATGGCGCTGGGTATCGATCTCCACGGTGACTTCCACAGTGCCGGGGGCTGCGCCGTTACGGATGGCCTTCTGCTCGGCTTCCCGGCGAACGCTGATGATATCGTCGTCGGTGGGGTTGGTGATGGAGCGTTCCACCATGTCACGAACCATGGCCAGGGCCACGCCGATGGTAGAGATCACGGGCGCGTTTTTGGCAATACGGAACTTCTGGTTCATGGTTTCCGCCAGGTGGGGAACAACGGTGGAAGCACCGCCGCCGCCGCCCACAAAACAGGTGGTGCGGGGGTCCATCTTGTAATCCTTCATCAGCTGCGCGGCGACCTTACCGTTCTTCTCCGCGGCGAAGGCCAACACCTTGCGGGCGGCTTCCTCAACGGTGCAACCCATGTTGTCCGCCAAAGGCTTCCAGGCTTTCACGGCGGCCTCTTTGCAGCCGGCGGCGTAGTCGCCTTTCTTCACATACCCGGCGATGTTCGCGGCGCCGGACATGGTCAGGGCCACCCGGACACCGTTGCTGCACTCGATGCAGGCATACTCAGGGTCGGTCGCCATGGGACGCACGGCAACCAGCTTAGGCTCCACGATCAAGTTGGGGTCGGTATAGACTTCATAGTCGAGAGCCGCAATGTGGGCACTTCTGGGGCCGGTGGAGACTGCCTTTCCGTCCCTGATCTGAACCATGGAGCCGCCGCCGATACCAACCGTGCGCACGTCCAGCGAGTTGAGGTAGGTCTTATGCCCGCCGACCTCCGCGTACTGGATCATCACCTTGCCGTCCTTGACACAGGAGATATCGGTGGAGGTACCACCGACCTCGAAGAAAATACCGTCGGTCAGCTTTTCGTACATCAGCGCGCCGGCGACACCCGCGGCAGGGCCGGACAGAATGGTCAGAATGGGACGGCTGCGGACCTCATCCACCGTCATAACGCCGCCATCGCAGCGCATGACCATCAGAGGGCTGGTAATTCCGGCAGCCTTGATGCTGTCGTCGGTCATGGTCGCGGCTTCCAGCATTTTGGGCATGATGGAGGCATTGATGACAGCGGTACGGGTACGGATGCGCAGGCCGTAGAGCTTGGAAATGTCGTTGGTCGCGGTGGCGGGAAGATTCTCCTCGGCGCAGACCTTCACGGCCAAATTCTCGTTGGCAGGGTCATCCACGCTGAACGCCTCGGCCGCCACAAAAGAGGCGGCGCCTTGCTGTCTCAGATTCTCCACAGCAGTTCGAATGGCAGCTTCCACATCGCCGGACGCGTCGGCATACTCATTTTCGCTGGGCAGGAATTTGCCGGCAGCCAGTTCGATCTGTCCCATGGAGGTGTCGGACTTGCTCTTGGCACCCTGGATCCCGGAACCGATAGTGATGATGCCCACGTTCGCCACATCACCTTCCAGCAGTGCGTTTGTGGCCTGGGTCGTTCCGTGGGCGATAAACGTCACATCTTCGGGGGCAATGCTGTGTTCTTCCATGACTCTGTGCAGAACCTGCACGATACCCGCTGCCACGCCCTCTTTGGCAGAGTGGGTAGTGGGGACCTTTACCGTTCCGATCAGCTCGTAAGTATCGTTGTCAATGGCGACGGCGTCCGTAAAGGTGCCTCCCACATCAATACCGATTCGGACTTTCATTGTATTCTCTCCTTTGCATAGCGTTTATTTGCGTTTATATCGTATTCCTTCGGAAACACGTAGATAAACGCAGACACTGCGCTCATCTCCCTGCTTCCGAATATGGAGCGCCGGCTGAACCGGCGCTCCATGGAAAGACGGGGTTTAGAAGTACAGGAACGCACTGATCGCAACACCTACGACGGCCAGCGCCCACAGGTAGGGCAGCAGCTTGCGGGTGATCTGGTTCACGTCAACCTCAGCAAAGTTGGCAGTCCAGACGTTCTGGGTGTTGGTGGGGTCGCCGCAGCCCTGGATACGCTCAGCAGCCAGGAACGCGCCCATAACAGCCATGGGGTTCAGGGTGCCCAAACCAATGATCAGGGCGGCGATGCCGGAGCCAAGGCCGAACAGGTTCATGGGGCCACGGTACAGGGACAGAGGTGCCAGCAGGGCAAAGAACAGGATGTAGCCGACTCTGCCGGTGGGAACGACCTTCAGCAGGAAGGGATTCAGAACTTCCTTGACCATGGGGTTGGTCACGGCCAGATACAGAATGCCGATGCCGACCATCAGGATGATAGCGGGGCCTGCGTCGGTGATGCCGTCGTAGCAGCTCTTGGTCAGCATATTCATAGCCTTCTTAAAGGACTTGGAGGTGAACACCAGCGCCCAGATGATGCCGACCACGAAGGCGGGGCAGACAGGGACCTTCAGGAACGCGACCAGAACAATGGGGATCAGGGGGGAGATCATTGCCAGAGCACCGGTAACGCCCTTGAGCTGACGGGATTCCTCCACATCGCCGGTGGGAGCGGAGAAAGCGAACTTGATGCCGTTCTTCTTGAATTCCACAATAATCAGAACGATGGTGGCAATCAGGGTGGCGATGAGCATATAGATCTCGAAGCTCTTAATCTGCTCCATCTCCAGAGAGAAGATGCTGGAGAAGCTCTTCCAGTTGGCGATATTGAAGGTCAAGCCGGTGCTGAAGGCCATCAGGAAGATGCAGGCAGCGCTGCCCGCGGGAACGCCGACAGAGACCAGAATGGGGAGCACAATGCTGCCGACCATGATGATGGAGCCCAGGCCGTTCAGAGTGGTGAACAGCAGAGCCACAGCGATCACCATGATAATCGTGACGACCAGAGGACGGTCGCCGCCCAGCTCAGCGCTCTTTTTGATGATATTCTCGGTGATGCCGGTCTTGTTCATGATCTGGCCCAGCCACGCGCCGAAAATAACGGCCATGATGGCGCTGCCCATACGAACCGTACCGGCTTCAAAGACGGTCTGCAGCCAGCCGATGGCCTTGCCGTCAGCGTCAACGCCAACGGCGGGAACGCCCGCGATGACGCAGATGACGACTGCCATCAACGGAAGCGCAAGCAGCGTGGGAATCTTCTTCGTCATCATAAGTGCCGCAATGACGAGGAAGGCAATGATAATCAGGGTACCTTGCAACATAGTATCTACTCCTTCTTGCTTTCTGGGCTTTCGCCCGATTTATTTACAGCCGCTTTCGCGGATGCGACGGAGGGAAGGGCATCCACTGCCTTTCGGAACGCAGCGGATGCGTCGTAAACCTGACGCGGGCCGGGGTCAGAACCCATGACCACCGCGCCGATCATGATTGCCTTGCAGCCGGCGTGGTACAGGTGGCTGACCTCGGAGGGCTGGATCCTTCGCTGGGTCGGGATCAGGCAGGGTTTCGCCGTTTTGACAGCAATGCTGTGGAAGCGCAGAATGTCATCATAGCACAGCGCCGTTCCGTAATGCTCGCCCGGCAGGATTGAGCATTCCAGAACATCAATATCCGAATCCCGGACAGCATCCAGGGTTTCCGGGGTATAGCCGGAATCAATGGCCACCATTTTTGTCAGAACAGGGCTTTCCATCATGTGACAGGGAAGATTCCGGCTGTAAGCGCTGAAAAAGCCCAGCCCCATCTGTTCCAGCTCCCGCCGCTCCCCGGGAGTAATGAATGTCTCCGCGCCGCCGGGAACCAGGCCAACAGGAACCTCACCGCACAGCGTGATCAGCTGACGGAGAAATTCCCGGTTTTCGGCATAGGTGCCGAAGGTATGGCCGCTGGCCCGGTGCCACACATTACAGTGGACTTTGATGGCCTGCGCCCCGGCATCCAGCGCCGCCCGGGCCAGATCAAGATCGTTGGCGGGGAGGCTTACCACCACCGTGAAGGAATTGCTCTCGATCATGTGCCTGAAATTCATGGTCTCCTCCTTCGCCTTCTCCGCTTATACCGCGCCTTCCAGGCGAACCTGGATACACTTTGCCCGGACGCGGGCGGCAAATCCAATGGCAGTACGCTCTCGGCTGCCCTCCCGGATCAGAACGATATCCGGTTTCTTTCCCTGGGTAAAGCGGGTGTTGACACAGCTGCGCAGCTCATCCAGAAAGCACTCCGGGAGTGGCTGCTTTCCCGCGATCAGGACGGTATCCAGGCAGAACATAGCATACAGGATATTCAGGAGCATCGCCAACCGGCACGCAAGGGGCATCTCCTTTTCCGAAGATGTCTCCTCCGGGAGCATGGCTGACAAATCCTCCACGAAGTGATCCTTCAGCATGACAGTGCCCCCATCGACCTGAAGGACTGTCCGGATCTGTGCGCCCAGCTGGATATGGGCCACATTCCGCTTTTCCATGCCCACCTCCCGGATCACATCCGTTACGGTAAAGGCGGCCACGGAATCTTCCAGTACCGGAACCCGGAACTGGGTTTTCAGGGCATCCTTCAGAGAGATATTCGCCGCCTCATAGCCGGTCGAGTACATGACGTGGAACCCATGTTCCCGTACATCCTCCTGAAACAGGATACCAATTCCCGCCAGAGGCTCTGCCCGGGGCACATCGACGATCTCCTTCACGACTGCGGAAAATATGCTGTTTCCATCCATGAATCTGCTGCAGATCTGTCTGGAGGACTGGATTTCGAGCCGCATACTGAGTGTTGTAATGTAGATACAGCCGTGAGATATTTCCAACACCAACAGATATCCGAGGGAGTTGCTGACCGTCAGCTCTGTTCTGGCCCGTCCGGCTGTGATGACCTTTGTTCCGCTTTCTTCAATGATACCGCGTTTTAAAAGATCCGCGGTCAGACTGGTAACCGTACTTGGGGAGAGCTTCGTTTTTTCAGCCAGCTCGACCCGGGAAAAACCGGTTCCGCTCAGGAGGGTTTGAAGAATCAACAGCTGGTTGCCAGCCTTTGTCTCTTTATGTCCCAGTTTCTTCATCTATTTCACAAGCCTCTGTTTCAAGCTAAATTCGGGATTCGAATTTCTTATTTCGGATTCCGAAATAAATATTACAAATATGTTATCATATCGACAGACATTTTCAATACGTAATAATGTATAAAATATGAACGCTGTATTTGGACATTATTCCGAGATGCTATCGTTTCTTGCCGCGCTTCTGTCACCATCCGGGCGGGTCTGGGAGGGGGATGCCCCCCTCCCGGCTTTTCATGCCCATGAAGAGGTACCATGGACGGAACTTGCTCTCTCTGAAAAACCATTGTTAATCAAAAACCCGTTATAATATAGTTATGTGCTTATAGTTAGATAAAAAAAGAAGTAATAAATACAGACGAAAGGAAGGACGCAGTGAGAGAAAAAATGCAATGCGTCCTCTTCTTTGTGATCTTTCAGTTCCCAAGATGTGAACGATTGGTTCGCAGACAAATCCGAAAATTTCTGATATCATACAGGAACCAACAATTTCATATCCCGAATGGAATAATGAACGAGCTTTGAAGCCGCAGCACCCGGTATATCCGGTGAACGAATCCATGGAAATGGGCGAGTAAAATTCACAAAAGTAAGACGATTGTGAGGCTGCGAAATGGAACACCAGAGAATAATCAGAAACACATTGGAAAATACTGTAAGAAAGGAGATGACCTGAAATGCGGATTCACATGGACGAAGAAAAAAGAATCGCGGAAATCTGGCTGACCAAAGCGGAAAGTGACGACCCGGCAGTGGAGGCCAGATTGAAGCCCTTCTACAAGGAATGTAAGGATCACAAGTATCTGGCGGTGGTGTACCGCTCCGGAAGGGAAAGCCTTCTGGAAACCACCAAGGATTTGCTCCGGCACAACCGCAACCTCGATGTGCATCCGCAGCCGGTCAGGAAATCAAGAACAAGAAGTTTAGACATGGGGCGCTGACGCGCCCCTGTCAGGAAATAACGCTTGCATTTTCTGAAAACACGAGATACAATGTTATTATATAGATGCAGATAGGAAGTGATTAACATTGGAAGTATTTGGCTACACAAGAATCTCCGTTGACCTGGATGAGGACAGCCGGGAGAACACCAGTATTGAAAACCAAAAGAAAATCATCACCGATTTCGTGGGTTCCGCCTTCCCGGATGCCCACCTGACCCTGTTTGAGGACCGGGACCGTTCCGGCTACACCTTCTCCCAGCGGGAGAGCTACCAGAAAATGCGCAGCCGCATGATGTCCGGGGAGTGCACCATTCTGGTAGTGAAAGACTTCTCCCGGTTTTCCAGAAGAAACAGCCTGGGACTGCTGGAGCTGGAAACCCTGCGGGATGCGGGTATCCGGATTATTTCCATCGGTGACGGCATTGACTATCCCACCAAGGACGACTGGATGCTGATTCAGTTCAAGTTCCTGATGAACGAGATGCCGGTTACGGACACCTCCCGGAAGATCAAACAGATCATCCAGAGCCGGCAGAAGGACGGCAAATGGGTCTGCGCCGTGCCCTATGGCTATCGGATCATCAACACCAAAGCCATGACCTATGAAATCGACCCACCTGCCGCCGAGGTGGTGCGGGAAATCTTCCGGCTGTACAACAACGGCTGGGGCTACAAGAAGATTGCCAACTACCTGACGGACAATGGCGTGCCCACCCCCCGGGCCAATGAGCTTTCCCAGAAGGAAGCTGCCGGAATCCCCACCAAAATCCGCAGCAGCACCGTTTGGAATACCGCAACACTGTCCGGCCTGCTGGCAAATGACTTCTACATCGGAACCCTGCGGCAGAAGAAGTATGTCCGCAAGGGCATCAACGGCAAGGATCAGAAGGTGGGGGACGAGGAGCATATTGTCATCGAGAATGCCCACATCCCCATCATTGACCCCCGAACCTTTGCCTACACCCAAGAGCAGATGAAGCTGCGCACAAAGAGCAATTACCGGGGCGAGAAAAAATACGCCACAGACTACTCCGGGTTCCTGTTCTGCGGGGACTGCGGAAGCCCCATGTTCTCCCTGTCCCGACCGGACATCCCCGCCGCCTACACCTGCGGCACCTATCACCGCAGAGGGCTCAAGGGCTGCACCTCCCACCACATCCGGGTGGATACTTTGGATGATCTGCTGAAACGGTATCTCAAACAGGTGCGGGACAATTCCTCCGCCATGCTGGAGGAGCTGGAAACCGCCATCCGGGAGCAGCCGCAACGGGAGGAGGAGATCGGAAAGACCATTGATTCCGTTCAGACCCAGCTGGCGCAGGCGAAGGAGCAGCTCAAGAATACCCTGAAGCGTAAACTGCTGGATACCATGGGCAAACCCTCGGAAACCGCTGCTATCATTGAGGAAACCTACACGGAAATCGAAAACGAGCTGACTCAGCGGATTGCCAGTCTGGAAAAGCAGATCGATGCCGGGAATACCCTGCGGAACAACATGCTGAAGGTCAACCGGGCTGCCAAAACCGTCATCGATGTGTTTGACGACATCCTCAGAAAGCCCACTCTGGACAAGCGGGACATTTCCTTCCTGGTGGAGCGCATCAGCGTGTACACCGACCATCTGGATGTGAAGCTGAAGCCGGACATCGATACCCTGCTGAAGCTGGCACCCGACCATGAGGACTCCATAAATTTTTTGACGGACAGTAAGGATATCGCATCCACAACCATCGTCCAGCGGTCCACGCACCGGAAGGACAAGGTCTTTACTGTCAATGTTGTTAACGAGGGTGACCCCCTGGAAATCTACACGGAGAAGGACGGCGGGGTGATTTTTCGGAAATACTCGCCCATGGGGGATTTGCAGGAGTTTGCGTCCCAGATGTGCGAATCGGTGGCCACGGCTACGGGGCATATTACGGCCATTGCGGACCGGGACGGGATTATTGCGCTGCATGGGGCGCCCCGGAAGGAACTGCTGGACAAGCCCAACTCGCCGGAGCTGGAAAATCTCATGGAGCAGCGGACGAACTATCTCTACAAAAGCGGCGACAGCCCCATCCGTGCGGCTCTTGGGGACGAGAAGTACCGCTTAGGGGCGGCGTCCCCCATTTTGTCCCAGGGCGACCTGATGGGCAGCGTGCTTCTCCTGCTGGGGGAGAACGATCAGCCCCTGCTGCCTGCCGACCAGGAGCTCACCCGGGCCGTGGCAGGGTTCCTGGGGAAACAGATGGAAAACTGATGGGAGCTGTTGCCTTCCCTGAATGCACAGCAGGAGGTGCCCGTGATGGGTTCTGTGAAAAGCGCGGTATAACCCCTCAGTCTCGGCCGCGCCGGGCCAGCTCCCGCTGTGCATTAAGAGACTGTAGGCCGCAAGCGGCCAACAGTCTCTATACCTTTCAGGGGAGCTTTTTTCTCGCAATCTTTACATTTTGTCTGTTTTCCTTTCCGGGAAAATGTGGTAGACTATAGAAAGTGGGAAGGAGTGGCCTTTGTGGAGGAATGTGTGATCTTCTGTGCGGCGGGATTCGACGGTCTGGCGGTACCGCTGACGGAGAAAGACTATCTCATTGCCGCCGACGGCGGCTTGAAGCATATGGAAAGCCTGGGTGTGACGCCCAATGCCATTATCGGGGATTTCGATTCCCTGAACTATATCCCCACAGGGGCAGAAGTCTTCCCTGTGGAAAAGGACGATACGGACTCCATGCTGGCCGTGAAGCTGGGGCTGTCCAAGGGCTATGACCGCTTTTTGATCTATGGCGGCCTGGACGGGGTGCGGCTGGACCACACGGTGGCCAACTATCAAGCCCTGCAATACCTGGCGGACCGGGATGCCAGGGGCATCCTCATCGGGAAGGATTTTTGCGCCACGGTGATTCAAAATGGTGCGCTGCGCTTTCCCGGTGGAAAGCAGGGGGACATCTCTGTATTCTGCATGGGGCCGGATGCCCAGGGCGTGAATATAGAAGGGCTGTACTATTCCTTAAAGAACGGAACGCTGACCAGCGGCTTTCCCCTGGGGGTCAGCAATCATTTTACGGATTCGGCCGCCCGGGTCAGTGTGGCCCAGGGCAGCCTTCTGATCCTCTGGCGGCGGGCAGCAGGCCTGCCGGAATTCGAAGCGTAAGGAGGCAGCGCCATGGATGAAGAGAAAGAACTTATCACCCCGGAAACCGGGCTGACCGCCCAGCAGGTGCAGGAGCATCTGGAAGCCGGCCTGGGGGCGGGGCTTCCGGCGGATTCCGGCCGCAGCGAGAAAGAAATCATTCTGCGGCACAGCCTGACATTTTTCAATCTGGTGTTCATTGTACTGGCCGTGCTGCTGATCGTGGGAAAATCCACGGTTATGAACATGGGCTTTCTGGGTGTGGTGGTGATCAATACGGTCATCGGCATTTTCCAGGAAATCCGCGCCAAACGGGCGGTGGACAAGCTGTCCCTGGTGGCCCGGCGGCCTGTGAAGGTCGTGCGGGACGGGCAGGTCCAGGAGGTGCCCCCGGAGAACATCGTCCGGGACGATCTGGCAGAATTCGGTCAGGGTGACCAGATCTGCGGTGACGGCATTCTCCAATCCGGCACACTGTACGTAGACGAATCCCTGCTCACCGGCGAAGAGGACAGCGTAGAAAAGCAGCCCGGAGATCTGGTCCATTCCGGCAGCGTGGTTCTGGCAGGCCGGGGCCGGGTCCTGCTGACGGCAGTGGGCGAAAACTGCGGCGCGGCAGCCCTGGCCCGGGAGGCAAAGCACAATCCCAAAAGCAAAAAATCCGAGATGGTCCGCTCCCTGGACCGGCTGATTCTGTTCCTGGGAATCGCCCTGGTGCCCGTAGGCATCATTCTGTTCCGGCAGGAATATGTGGTTTTGCAGCTGCCTCTGCGGGAGAGTACCGAGGGCACCGTTGCGGCCCTCATTGGCATGATTCCCGAGGGGCTGTACCTGCTGACCAGCGTGGCCCTGGCGGTCTCCGCCCAGAAGCTCAGCAAGAGCCGGGTGCTGGTGCAGGATATGAACAGCATCGAGGCTCTGGCCCGGGTGGATATGCTCTGCGTGGACAAGACCGGCACCATCACCGAGCCGGACATGGAGGTAGAGAACGTTCTGCCCCTGTCGGACCTGCTGCCGGAGCAGCTGGAGGACATTCTGACTGCTATGTACGGCACCGGCGAGCCGGACAATGCCACAGCCAAGGCCATGCAAGAGTTGTTCCCCGGGGAAAGCGACCTGAAATGCACCAACCGGGTGCCCTTCTCTTCGGAATACAAGTGGAGCGGCTGCGAGTTTGAAAACAGCGGCAGCTATGTATTCGGCGCGCCGGAATTCCTTTTAGGGGACCGGAAGGATGAATGGAACATCAGTGCTTGGGCAGCCAAGGGCTATCGGGTGCTGCTGCTGGCGCGGTACGACGGCCCCCTGACCCCCGGCAAGCTGGACCCTGAAAAGCTGGAGCCCCTGGCTCTGGCCCTGCTCACGGGCAAGCTGCGGCCCAACGCCAAGGAGACCTTCGCCTACTTTGCCCAGCAGGGGGTCACCGTCAAGGTGATCTCCGGCGACAATCCCGCCACGGTGAGCATGATCGCCCAGCAGGCGGAGATTCCCAACAGCGAAAAGTACATAGACGCCTCCACCCTGGAGACCCCGGAGCAGCTGCGGAAGGCCGCCGACGAATACACCGTATTCGGCCGGGTAACGCCTCAGCAGAAGAAGGCACTGATTGAGGCCCTGCAAAAGAAAAAACACACCGTAGCCATGACCGGCGACGGCGTGAATGATTTGCTTGCCATGAAGCAGGCGGACTGCGCCATAGCCATGGCCAGCGGGGCCGAGGCGGCCAGTCAGCTGGCAAGTCTGGTGCTGCTGGACTCGGACTTCTCCGCCATGCCCAGCGTGGTCAACGAGGGCCGCCGGGTCATCAACAACATCCAGCGGGCAGCTTCCCTGTTCCTGGTAAAAAACATATTCTCCCTGTTTTTGTCCATTATCAGCCTGTTTACGGTAATGCCCTACCCCCTGGAGCCCATCCATCTGTCTGTCATCTCCGCCATGACCATTGGCATCCCCTCCTTCATTCTGACCTTTGAGCCCAGATATGACCGGGTCAAGGGTCGGTTCCTGCCGGAGGTATTGCGGCGAGCCTTCCCGGGTGGACTGACCAATGTGTTCGTGGTACTGCTGTGTCAGCTGTTCATGGTGGTCTTTGCCCTGCCCCAGGACGAGGTGTCCACCATCTGCGCGGCGATCCTGTCCTTTGTGGGCTTGCTGGTGCTGTATCAGATCTGCAAGCCCTTCAACTGGTTCCGGCGGCTGCTGTGGTGGGCCATGGCGGCCGGCATCGTCCTGTGCTTTACGCTGCTGGGAGATATCCTGGATTTGCGGACCTGGACGGACGAGGTGCGGCTGGTCATGTTCACCCTGCTGGTGATGACCCCCACGGTGTTCTTCGCCATCCAGCGCATCTTCGACTGGTGCGAGCAAACCCGCCTCCGCTTCGCCGCCTGGTGCAGGGATGTGTGGGCCAAGCGACCGTTCCAGAAGAAGAAAAAGGCATAAAAATAAGGCTCCCCTGAAAGGAAATGTCATCAGCTTAAGGAAAATTCACCCATTTCTCGTAGGGGCCGATGCTCAGTGTGCAGACGATGCGCCCATAGAGCACCACCTCTTCGATGACCTCCGGGGAATCCGTGGACATTCCGGCATACCCCGGCATGGCGAACCAGAAAATGCAGAGCCATTATAGGCCCTGCATTTTTTGAATGTCAAGCGCTCTTATTTCATCTCGAAGGTGATTCCGAGGCACCGGAACCAATGCCGGGGCTTGCCGGGGACGGCTTCCGCGCCGTAGCGGGCGGCACGGTCCAGCAGACCGTCCAGGTCATCGGTTTTGAAGGCAATGTGACCCACCCGGCCGGTATCCGCCGCCTGAGCTTCTACCCGGCACAGCTGCACGCCGCCGTCCAGCCAAAGGCTGGTGGGGGCCTCCTCCGGGCCCTGGAAGCGGGTAACGGTCATGCCGAAAACGTCTTTGAAAAAGGCCAGGGCGGTATCAAAATCCACAACATCAATGGCAATGTGGTCAATGGGGCAAAAATGATCGGTCATCGTATTCTCTCCTTATAGCTCAACGGTTTCCATATCCTCGGGAACGAAGATATGGCCGGAATAGACGCTTCCCGCCTCCTGGGTCATGCGCTCCCGGCGGTCCGGGCCGTAGTCCTCGGTGTGGTAAATCAGGAGGTTTTTTACGTTCATTTCCCGGGCGATGCTGCCCACATCCAGGCTGGTTACATGGCTGCGCTCGTAAGGCTTGTAACTGTCCCGGTCTGCATAGAGGCAGTAGGCTTCGCTGAAAAGCCACTTGGCATCCCGGGCATATTTTTCCGTCGAGGGTTTCACGGGCTCGTCTCCGGCGAAGCATACACTCTGCCCATCCGGCAGGGCAAGCCGGAAGCCGAACTGTTTCATCTTTGTAGAGCCGATGTCAAAGGCCTGAATGTCAAAGCCCGCCAGATTCAGCTTCTCCCCATCGGTAACCTCCCGGAAGAGAATCTGCTTGTCGAAATATTTTGTCATCTTCTTGCCCAGGATCATCTCGCAGATGGTGCGCACATGGGCCAGGGTTTCTGCGCAGGCGGCCACGGTGAAGGTGCCGGTATAGCCCTGCTCGGCCATGGCGGTGCCCACGGCCCGGATGACCCAGGGGGTGCCCAGAATATGATCCGAATGGCTGTGGGTGACAAACATTCCGCCGATGGAGGTGATGGGCACGTGGAGCTTGTCCAGCCGTACCAGGATTTCATTGCCGCCCCCGGCATCCACCAGGAGCCTGTTTTCCCCCTGCTCCAGCAGGAAGCAGGTGTTGTAGCGTTTTAAGACCATGGCACATCCGGTGCCAAGAAAGGTTGCTTGCATATTTATTTCTCCCTATTCAGTCGAAAATCCACGGACCGTTTCAGGTAGCTCAGGTAATCGTCGTCCTGGCACATTTCCTTGCCGTGGGCGTCGGAGAGCTTGGCCACCGGGCGGCCGTTGACGTACTGGAGCTTGATGACGATGTTCAGCGCCTGCTCACAGGTGTCGTTGGTGACAAAGGTGCCGATGCCAAAGGAGACCTTGGTCTTCTCCCTGAAGTAGTCATAGAGCTTCTGGGCGTGGTCAAAATCCAGACTGTCGGAGAAGAGCAGTACCTTGGTCCTGGGATCTACGCCGTACTTCTGGAAGTGCCGGATCATTTTCTCGCCCCATTCGTAGGGGTCGCCGCTGTCATGCCGGACGCCGGAATAGTTGTTGACCATGGAGCGGTCAAAGTCGTAAAGGAACAGGTCCGTGGTGATGGTGTCGGTCAGGGCGGTGCCGTTGTCGCCCCGGTACTCATCGTACCAGTCGGCCATGGCGTAGTGGTTGGTGTAGGCCAGAGGGATGGAGTCGATGCCCTGGTACATCTGCACGAACTCGTGGGCATAGGTGCCGATGGGGGTCAGGTTGTATTTCCAGGCCAGGTACACATTGGAGGTACCGGCGCAGTTCTTCGTTTCGGTGGCCAGGCGGCGGACCACCTCGTCCTGCCACTGCCGGGAAAGCCGCCTGCGGCTGCCAAACTCCGCAAAGGAAAAGGTATACTTGCCGGAATTGAAGTCCTTAATCTTCTGCTCCAACCGCGCTCTCGCAGAGGCCTCCAGAGTGGCATAATCATAGTGCAGGCGGAAATAAACCTCGTTGACGATTTCCAGCAGATAGATTTCAAACTGCATGGCGGAGAACATGGGGCCCTTCACCGTCAGCAGCAGCTCTCCGCTGTCCGAAAGACCGGTGTGGACATACTCCCGGATGGGATGCCACAGCCGAAGGAACTCCACATAGTCGCTCTTGATGAAGCGGATGGAGCGCAGATAGTCCAGCTCGTCCTTGTGAAAGCGAAGAGAGCACAGATAGTCGATCTGGTCGTTGATCTCCTCCAGCATCTCCGGAGTAAAGACAATGTTTTCATTGCGGCACTTGAAATAGTATTCTCCGTTCAAGTCCGTGTGCTTGTGGAAAATCACCTGGTCCATATTGAACTTATACAGATCGGTGTCCAGCAGGGAGGTGATAATGGGTTCCAGCTTCATAGTAACACTTCTTTCCAGTGAATCAAGGCTTCCCCCGGGGGAAGCCATTTTTTAAACGCTCATCGTATCTTCCTTCCCCTGGGAGGCCAGGACCAGGGCACGGAGTTCCGGGTATAGGGCGTGCATTTTAGGGTTAACATAACGTTCCCAAGATTTCCGGTCATCCAGGACCAGGAACTGGCGCATCTGAGAGGCGGATATTTCCACGGTTTTGGGGATATAGAGCTCTGCAATACGGACCCCCGCCACGCTGTCGAACCAGTCCAAGCGCCTGGTCTCCTTGCCGGAGACCAGCAGGTCCGGCATTCGTCCAAAGCGCTGCATGACGTTTTCCAGCACATAGTCGCCCCAGGCGGCAGTATTGCCCACGCCGATGTCCGGCAGAGGATAGACGCCTACCCGGTCGCCAAAGAGCTTTTCCAGCATCCTTTTCCGCAGGGCATAGGGGAAGGGGTTCTTTTGGGTGCCGGATTCCTGGGAAGAGCCCACAAAAATCCCCACCTGGTCGCACAGCGACAGCGCCGTTTCAATCATCTGTTGATGGCCGGCATGAAGCGTTTGAAAGCGTCCCACAAGGATCCCCAGTGCAAAGGGCTTGTCCATGGTCCATCCCTCCCTCTTTTTCCGTTCTATTCTATCAAACGCATAGGGAAAGGTCAAATAAAATCGCAGCAATCTGTACTTTTTTGCACAGCCGTGGTATAATGCCCAAAAAAGGAAAAGGAGCGCGCGGCTATGGGAAGAGGATCCGTCCGGCAGAACAAAAACAAATTTCAGCTGATTCGGGAGAATCTGGGCCTATCCCGGGAGAAAGCGGCAGAGCTGCTGGAAACCGTCAGCCCGGAACGCATTGAAAAAATTGAAAGCGGCAAGTGTGCCCCCTACCCTGAGGAGGTGCTTGTCTTCGCCAGGAAGTACAAACGGCCCAGCCTGTGCAATTACTATTGCTCCCAGTGCTGCCCCATCGGCAAGGCCTATGTGCCGGAGGTGGAAATGAAGGAGCTCAGCGCCATCGTGCTGGAAATGCTGGCCTCCCTCAATGCCGTAGACAAGCGGAAGGACCGACTCATCGAGATCACCGCCGACGGGAAGGTCTCCGGGGACGAAATCGACGACTTTATCACCATCCAGCAAGAGCTGGAGCGCATCTCCGTTACCGTGGAGACCCTGCAGCTCTGGTCCGAAAAAATGCTCCTGTCCGGAGCCATCGACCGGGATGCCTACGAGGCCCGGCGGAAGCAGGGCTGACCATGCGAACCTATACGTTAAAAAAGCAGCCGGGGCTGCCGCTGTATGAATCCCTCTACCGGGCCATTCGGGAGGACATTCTCACGGGGGCACTGCAGCCCGGGGAGAAGCTTCCCTCCAAGCGAGCTCTGGCCTCCAACCTGGAGGTGGGGAAGACCACTGTGGAAGGGGCCTATAATCAGCTTTTGGAGGAAGGCTATATCTCCTCCCGGGAGCGATCCGGCTATTTTGTGGAAGCCGTGGAGCAGCGGCAGGCCCCCCGCCCGGCATCCCGGTACCCGTTTCCCGGCCCGGAAGCTCCGGCTGGGGCGGACCTCACCGACAACGGCACGGGGCAATTTCCGTTCTCCATATGGATCCGCCTGCAGCGAGAGGTCATCCTGGACTATGGGCAGAAGCTTCTGCTGCCCATGGACAGCAGGGGTGCTTTGGAGGCCCGGCAGGCCATTGCCCGGAGTCTCTCAGACTTTCGGGGCATGGACGTGGACCCGGAAAACATCCTGCTGGGCGCGGGCACGGACTTTTTGTACAATCTGCTTTTACAGCTGCTGGGTCAGGACAAGGTCTATGCCGTAGAGGACCCGGGCTATGGAAAAATCCGGAAGATCTACGCCGCCGGAGGCGTAACCTGCCTGAGCGTCCCCATGGACGCATCCGGCATCCGGCCGGACTGCCTGGGGGATGCGAGGGTGCTGCATCTCTCCCCTGCCCACCACTTCCCCACGGGTCTCGTCACCCCGCTGCACCGGCGCAGAGCCCTCATCGACTGGGCCCAAAGGGTGGATGGTTTCATCATTGAGGACGACTACGACACGGAGTTCCGCTTCCAGGGCCGTCCTCTGGCCCCCATGCAGACCATGGACCCGGAGCGGGTGATCTATATGAATACCTTCTCCAAGACCCTGTCCCCCTCCATCCGCATCAGCTATATGGTGCTGCCCCAGGCGCTTATGGCCCGGTTCCGGGAGAAGCTGGGCTTTTACGGCTGCACCGTGCCCAGCTTTGAGCAGTACACCCTGGCCTATTTTCTGGACCGGGGGTATTTTGAAAAGCACATCAACCGCATGCGCAAATTCTACCGTGCCCGGCGGAATCGGGTCATCGCCATGCTGGAGCACTGCCCCGCAGCGGACAAGCTGACCATCCTGGAGCAGGATGCAGGGCTCCATTTTCTTCTGAAAGTGGAAACCGCCCTGGACGACAGGGCCCTGACGGCCCTCTTCGCCCAAAGCGGTTTGCATGTACAGCCCCTGAGCAGCTTTTACACCCGCCAAACGGATGACTGCCAAGGAATGCTGGTGATCAATTATTCTGCGGTGGAAGAACACGCCCTGGAAGCGGGGCTGGAGAAGCTGATTTTGTGAAGCGCTTTCCCTTCGGGGGCAATGCCGTCAACCTATGAAAAAGGGCAAATTTGCCTTAAACGGATGACATTGCCTTTTAAGGGCGCTTTTGCATTTTATGCTTCTTGCCGGTATGCATAGTACGCATAGTTGGAGCGTTCCTCCGCCCGTTTTACCATAGCTGCGTGGCACTGCTCCCGCAGCCTTTGCTTGCGCTCCGGCAGGGGCCGGCTCATATCCGGGTAAAATGGGCCGTCCAAATAGGTGACGACCTTGGGGAAGGCTCCAAGCCGGCGCTTCTGGTAGCAGCTGGTCATGGCGTACACCGGGGCCCCGTCCCGGGCGGGGTAGCCGAAGGATGCAGCAGGGAAAGGACGAATGCCCGTATAGAAGGGCCAGATATGGGCCTCAGGGTAGATGGTGATCAGGTCTCCCTTGGTGATGTGGCTGTGTACAGATGCTGCCATATCCCGGCTCTGCCGGATGGTGGAGCCCAAGGGAATGGCTCCCAGCATCTGCAGGAAATTGTGAATCAGGGGGATGGACATGGCATCCGGGCCCACAATAATATAGCTTCTGCCCTTCCGCCGCAGCTGGCAGGGCAGAAAGGCATCCATAACCCGCTGGGTGTGGTTGGCGTAGACATAGATTCCCTTTTCCGCAGCCTCGTCCAGGACCTGTCGGTTTTCAAACCGGTGCAGGCACCAGATTTTCCGGAAGCAGAAGGCAATGGGCCGGGCAAGGCCCCGGTAGACAAAGCAGGCAAGGCCCCGCCAGATTGGGTTTGTGTGGGTGTAGCGGAACCACTCGGGCAGGGGCTTGGTTTTGATATTGGTTCCGGCAAAGTCGTCGTTTACCGGGTCGCGGTAGGTGATAACCTTTTTCATGCCTTCCCTGCCGTTTCCAGGAGCATCCGCTCCATTGCGTCCATGCACTTTTCCTGGTCGAATTGCCCGGCGGCGTTTTCGGCGTATTTTCTGCTCCAGGCCGCCCGCTCCTCGGGGTGGTCCAGCCACCAGTCGATTTTGGCCGCCAGATCGGCGGGGGAGTCAAAGCGGAATTTGCTTCTGTCCGTCAGGGCGTAGGCCTGGGTGGCGCACCGGGGAGAGTCGGAGATAATGGGCACCAGGCCGCAGGAGATGGCTTCCAGGCAGGAGATGCCCTCGGCCTCCATGGCGGCACTGTGGACATAGAGGTCTGCATAGTTCAGCAGGCTTACCATTTCTCCATGGGGGAAGAAGCCAAATCGCGGCGGCACGGGGAGGCTTTTAGAGAGCTTTTTCAGAGCCTTTTCCTTGGGGCCGGAGCCTGCCAGAACCAGCTGGATTCTGTCCCGGTACCTGGACCTGTTCACCGCCCGGATGAGCACCGCCTGATTTTTCTCCTTGGAGTACCGGCCTGTGGCGACGACGACGAATTTGCCCGCATATTCGGCGGGCTTTTCCACGTTCCGGGGCCTGAAAACGGCGTTGACACCGTTGGAGATCACATAGCCGTTGGTGGGGCCGTACATTCTCTCATACAGGTCCCGCAAAAATTGGGTGGGATAGTGAATGGCGTCCACCATCTTATAGGTCTTGGAGAAGACGTGGTAGGTCAGCCGGTTGATGGGCGCGCAGTTCTCCATAAAAATGTGGCTGGTGAAGTTCTCCGCCATGGCGTGAAAGCCTGCGCTGACGGGAATGCCCTGCGCCTTGGCAAGCTGTGCCGCCCGGCGGCCCAGCACAAAGGGCAGCATGACATGGACGATGTTCGCCCCCTGGATTGCCTGCCGGATGACGGCATCGTCCGGCTTTGCCAGCTGAACACCGTTGCTTTTTACGTAACCGTTGAAAATGCCCAGATTCCGCGTGGGCACCACGGCATAGCCGGGAACCCCCTGCTTCTGGGCATCGGGGCAGAGAATTGTGACGGTATGTCCCTTGGCCCGCAGAGCCCGGATGAGATTCATAGCCGCCAGTGTGGTGCCGTTGTTTTCCTCGCCCAGCACATCGCAGACAATGGTGATGATCATATGCAGTCCTCTTTCTTCTTTCTTTTCCAATGGGTTATTATGCGCCGGAAAACAAAAAATTATAAAAACAATCACATTTGGAATCCGCCGCACCCTGATACAAAAACATCAGCCCCGGCATCCAACTGTCAGGGCGGATGTTTTGCTATGCTTCCGGGAACAGGATGAAGTCTGCGTTCCCCTTTTCGCTTCCGGCGGCGTACCCCTGCACACCAAAGACATGGTGCACATTCTCGGTGCACAGCACCTCCTCAGGGGTTCCCTGGGCATAGACCCTTCCGTCGCAGATCATATACAAATAATCGCAATAGTGGGCGGCCAAACGCAAATCGTGGATGACCAGCAGGGTGTCCTTCCCGGATTGCTTCAGATAATCCATCACAAACAGCTGATGGCGGATGTCCAGATGGTTGGTGGGTTCGTCCAGAATCAGGGTCTGCGCGCCCTGGGCAATGGCGCGGGCAATCACTACCGACGCTGCAACGGCCAGGGCCAGGAGCAGAAAAAGGATTGTAATCCATACTTTTTTGCTCATAACTACTCCTTCACAGAAAAAGGGGATGGCCGATTCGGTCATCCCCTTGGGCATTTAGGCGAACAGATCCGGGTAGAAGTATTCTGCCATGGTCTGGCAGGCACTTGCCGCGCGGATATCCTGCATGACGGTTACCAGAGGAATCACCAGGAACTTGTTGTTCACAACGGCAGGAATGTCGGAGCAGGCGGGATTGCCGGTGATATAGGCGATAATTTTTTGTATATGCCCCCACTGTGGAAAAAATCTTCTGTTGGGATAATTTCCTGGTAGATTTCCGGAAAATTTCCCTTTACTTTTGGGAACACTTGTGATACAATGCGACTGCTGACTATGGGTCGGCGCCATTCCACGGGCTCAGTTGCGGGAGAAAACCCACCGGGTGCTTCACCAAACCCCATACTTAGCCCCACGGAAAATATCTAAAAAGGTGGAAAACACAATGATTCAGAAGGAAAAGAAGACCCAGGTTATCCTGGAGAACGCTACCCACGAGGGCGATACCGGCTCCCCCGAGGTTCAGATCGCCATCCTGACCGCCCGCATCAACGAGCTGACCGATCACCTGCGTGTGCACAAGCATGACAACCACTCCCGCCGCGGTCTGCTGATGATGGTTGGTAAGCGCCGCAAGATGCTGGACTATCTGGCTAAGAAGGACATCAACCGTTACCGTGCTCTGATCGCCAAGCTGGGTATCCGTAAGTAATATTCCCCGGGGCGACGGAAACCGTCGCCCCTTTTTCGCATCTCAAATTTTCGGGAGTCCCTTTAGCGTTTGAAAGTGGTGTTTTTGAAGTTTTCGCTGTCATTGCGAGGCAGTGACCGTATCAAAACCATCAGTTTCAAGTGCTAAACCTCCCGAGAAAATAAAAAATCACAACAGGAGGTTCACCAATGATTACTCACAAGCAGTTCCCCAACCACAAGGTGTACGAAATGGAAATCGGCGGCCGTCCCTTTACCGTGGAGACCGGTAAGGTGGCTGAGCTGGCCAATGCCGAGTGCATCTGCCGCTATGGCGACACCGTGGTGCTGACGACCTGCACTTCCAACCCCATCCCCAAGGCCGGTATTGACTACTTTCCTCTGACCATCGAGTTTGAGGAGCGTATGTATTCCGTAGGCCGCATTCCCGGCTCCTTCAACCGCCGGGAGGGCAAGCCCAGCGAGCGGGGCATCCTGAACAGCCGGATCATCGACCGGCCCATGCGTCCCCTCTTCGATGAAGAGCTGCGCAACGACACCGTGGTCACCTGCACCGTCCTGGCCAACGACTACGATAACCCCGTAGAGATCGTGGCCTCCCTGGGCGCTTCCATTGCCATTGCCTCTTCCGATGTGCCCTGGAACGGACCTGTGGCTACCACCAACGTGTGCCACCTGAACGGCGAATATATCATCAACCCCTCCGCTGACCAGCGCAATGCCTGCGACTGCTTCGTTTGCATCTCCTCCACCTTCGAGAAGGTGGTCATGATCGAGACCGAGGCCAACGAGGCTCCCGAGTCTGTGGTGCTGGAGGCCATCCGCATTGCCCACGAGACCAATATGGAGATCGTGAAGTTTATCAATGGCATCGTGGCCGAGATCGGCAAGCCCAAGTTCACCTTCGAGAAGGCTGCCGTGAACCACGAGCTGCTGGACGACCTGATGAACTACGGCCTGGACCAGATCGAGTACGCTCTGGATACCCCCGACAAGAATGTCCGGGAGGAGCGGCTCACCGCCGCCCGGCTGGACTTCGCCGAGAAGTTCGCCGACAAGTACGAGGACTTCGATACCCATATTGAGGTCTGCCTGTACAAGATGCAGAAGAAGGTCGTCAAGAAGTGGCTGCTCCAGGGCAAGCGTGTAGACGGCCGCGGCATGGACGAAATTCGTCCCCTGGATGCCGAGGTTGGTGTGCTGCCCAGAGTCCACGGCAGCGGCCTGTTCACCCGTGGTCAGACCCAGGTGCTGTCCATCTGCACCCTGAACACCCTGTCCGCCGCCCAGAAGCTGGACACCATCTACCCCGAGGATACCAAGCGCTATATCCACCACTATAATTTCCCCGCCTACTCCACCGGCGAGGCCCGGGCCGCCCGTTCCACCTCCCGCCGGGAGATTGGCCACGGCGCACTGGCCGAGAAGGCTCTGCTGCCCGTAATTCCCAGCGTGGAGGAGTTCCCCTACGCCATCCGGGTGGTTTCTGAGGTGCTGTCCTCCAACGGCTCCACCTCTCAGGGCTCCATCTGCGGCTCTACTCTGGCTCTGATGGATGCCGGCGTGCCCATTAAGCGGCCTGTAGCCGGCATTTCCTGCGGCCTGATCTCCGACCAGGAGACCGGCGAATGGAGAACCTTCACCGATATCCAGGGCGTGGAAGACTTCCACGGCGAAATGGACTTCAAGGTTGCCGGTACCACCGAGGGCATTACCGCCATTCAGATGGACCTGAAGAACCGTGGGTTGACCATGGAGATCATCGCCGACGCTCTGGAACGCTGCCGCAAGGCCCGTCTGGAAATCCTCAATGAGATCATACTGCCCTGCATCCCCGCGCCCCGGGCCGAGGTCAGCGAGTACGCCCCCAAGATGCTGAGCCTGAAGATTCCCGTGGAGAAGATCCGTGAGGTCATCGGCTCCGGCGGAAAGACCATCCAGAAAATCTGCGCCGACACCGGTGCCAAGGTGGACATTGATGACGACGGCTCCGTCTTCATCTCCGCTGTGGACTCCGCCGCCGCCTACGCCGCCAAGAAGATGGTGGACGACATCTGCTTTGTTCCCGAGGTGGGCAAGCTGTACTACGGCAAGGTGGTCCGCATCCTGCCCATCGGCGCCTTTGTGGAGATTGCCCCGGGCCACGACGGCATGGTGCATATCTCCAAGCTGGAGAACCGCCGCGTGGAAAAGGTCGAGGACGTTCTGAACCTGGGCGACATGACCTGGGTCAAGTTCATGGGCTTCGACGAAAAGGGCCGCGCCAACTTCAGCCGCAAGGATGCCCTGAAGGAAATGGAAGGCAAGTAAAAATAGGACCAGCCGCCAAAGTTGGCGGCTGGTTTTTTTGCTCGAAAAAGCTTCCCCTGCGGGGAAGCTTTCAGCTTGTCAAAAAAGCCTCGCAGAGTTTGGCGGCGTAAGCCGCCAAATAAAATCAAATCATTTTCTGTCGGGGCGTGTACCTGACAGAAAATACATCTCAGGCTGCAAGTGTGCGAGTTGTTCGCCATAGGCGAACAAGGAGTGCGCGCGGCAGACTGCAAAAACTTGTCGGAAAAGCCCGTAAGGGGTTTTTCGACAGTCTGAAAGCTTCCCCTGCGGGGAAGCTTTTTTAGAAGACTAGAAGTTCGCATACATGGGGTCAATTGCCACATATCCGGGGCCATAGGCACCGAAGATCAGGATGAAGAGGATCAGCGCATACCAGAGCGCCCAGCGCTGCCAGGCAGGGCGGGCGGACAGGCGGCTTCGGATATCGCCGCCCCGCTCCTGGAGAACGCTCACCGCCAGAAGAATCACGGCGGCCACGCCGACGATTTGCAGGTCCCGGACGCTGCATAGGGTGGAATCTGCCAGAGTTTTCATCCAGCCCAGAATGGAATAGTATTTGCTGAAGGGCTCGCCGAAGTCCGTGAAAATCCGGCGCAGCATATTCCCGGCCATGGCCATATTGTCAGCGCGGAAAATAATCTCGCCCAGCACCACCAGGAAAGCAGTGCGCAGCATCTGGAACAGCCGGAAGGCCCTGTTCTCCGGGGTGAGATGCAGCGCCCCATTGACTTTCTTGAACACCGGCGCGAACAGGCTGGCAAGCAAAATCAGCACAAAATGATACAGCCCGAAGAACACATAGTGCCAGGCTGCCCCATGCCACAAACCGTTGGAGAACCAGACGCACAGCAGGGCAATGGACCCTGCAATCAGGGGTCCAAAGTGGTTGCCCAGCTTCTTCCGGGCGGCAGTGGTCAGCTTTTTCAGGGGCGCGGACATGGTGACGGGGTAGAAGATGTAGTCCCGGAACCAGGTGCCCAGGGTGATGTGCCACCGGGCCCAGAATTCGGAGATGTTTCTGGAAAAGAAGGGACGGCGGAAATTCTCCGGCACGGTCAGCCCGAAAATCTGGGCCGTGCCGCAGACTGCGTCCATGGAGCCGGAAAAGTCCGCATAGAGCTGCAAGGTGTAGAGGACGCCGCCTACCAGGGACATATAGCCGGGGTAGGCGTCGTTCCGGGAAAACAGCTCCTCCACCATGGGATTCAGACGGTCCGCAATGACCAGTTTTTTCATCAGACCGAAGGCAATACGCTGGAGGCCCAGGCAGAGATTTTCATAGGCAATGGGCTTCGCCTCCCAGAGGGCCTGGGCGGTGTCGCCGTAGCGGCAAATAGGCCCCTCCACAATGCCGGGAAAAAAGCTTAGATACAGCCCCAGCCGCAGCACGTTTCCGTCTGCCGGGATGGTCTGCCGGTACACGTCCACCAGATAGCTGACGCTCTGCAAAATGAAGAAGCTCAGCCCCAGGGGCTTCACAAAGGCCGGAATGGAAATGGTCAGGCCAAAGAGAGCATTCACATTCTCCAGGAAGAAGCCTGTGTACTTGAGCACCAGAATGAGGCCGATGTGCAGCAGAACCCCCAGGGTCATAACACGCCGGGCCCGTTTCTGATAGACCTTTTTGACGGCCTTCCGCTCTGCTTTTTCCGCCGCCTTGACGGCGGCATCCCGGGCAGCGAAGATGCTGCGCAGCCACAGTCCAAAGCCATAAATAGCCCCGACGGACAGCAGCAGGTAGACAAGATACACGCCGCTGATGAGCCAGTAAAACAGAAGGCTCTCCAGGAGCAGAGCGTACTTTTTGTACTTTCCCGGGGTCAGGCTGTAGGCGATCAGGCAGGCCGGCAGAAAAATGCCCAGATACAGCAGGGAAAAATAGGCCGAAAGATCCGGATAGGCACCTGCCCGCAGGGCAGTCAACAAAGATGCCAAATCAGTCTTCCCGGAGCCGCTGGAGCATTTCCAGCATGGCCTCGGCGGAATTGAAGTTGTCGGGGATAATCTCCACAGCGGGAATAGTCACATCGAAGGTGTCCTCCAACTCGGCAACCAGGGAAATAATGGACAGGGAGTCCAGCAGATGGTCGTCAATCAGGTGCTTCTCATTTTCAAAATCCACACCGGGCTGAATGTCGTTCAGAATTTCTAGCAGTTCTTCCATGATAATCGATTTCCTTTCTGTCTTTCAAATTCAGAGCCTGTTCGGCATATTTTGGGGGTAGGTTTCCGTGGTCTCCCGGGCGCAGGTGATGCTGCCGTCGGGATTTACCAGGTATACTGCCGGGAGGTCCCGGCTCAGAAACAGGGCAATGCCCTCGGTGACGCAGTAAGCGCCGGTGTTGTGGAAGCACAGGGTATCTCCAATGGCGACTTCCGGCAGGGGGCAGGCCTTGACCAGAATGTCATTCATGGAGCACAGGCTGCCGCAGAGGTTCCACTGCTTCTGAATGGGGGCGTTTTCTTTGCCGCACAGGGTAATGCGCGGCATTTTCATGCCCATAAATTGGCCATAGTATATCACCTGGTGCATGCCGCCGTCCAAAATCAGATAGTTCTGGCCGTGGTTGGTCTTCCGGTCGGCTACATGGGTAAAGTATTGTCCGCAGGAAGCGGCCAAAAACCGGCCCAGCTCCAGCGTTACAGCGCCCTTCCAGGCCATGCCCTCCAGTTCTTTCCGGAATTGCGTCAGAAACTCCACCTCGTCCAGCTCCTCGCCGAAGTAGCTGACGGGAAAGCCAGGTCCGTATTCCAGCTCCGGGCAGCGCCAGCCGGTTTCCGTTTCCAACTTTTGCAGCAGGGCATCCAGGTGCTCGATCTCCCGGGCAAGCTTTTTGGGGGATGTCTTCTGGGTGCCGGAGAAAAACTGGATGCCCCGGAAGCACAGATTGGGGTGCTCCTCCCGGCTCTGGACCAGGGCGAGGATCTCTTCCTCGTTGATGCCGAACTGGCTGTTGTTGGTGAGCCGCAGAAGAATGGGAAGCCTTTTGCCGCATTTCTTCGCCAGAGCGTCCAGGGTGGCAAACTGGGTCAGGGATTCCACAGTATAGGTTCGGCCATCGGAGGCGGAAATCAGCGCTTCCAGAAAGGCGGGGGGCTTGTTCAGCCCGGAGATCACCGTGGCTTCCGCAGGAATCCCCAGCGCATCACAGATGCGGCACTCCCCCGGGGAGCAGACCTCCAATTTTTCCGCCGCCCCCAGAGCAAAGCCTGTGAGGAAGGGATTTGCCTTGATGGCATAGGCCAGGGCCATGTCCGGCCCCAGAAGCTGCCGCACATGGCGGATTCGCTGCCGAAAAACGCGGGTGTCGAAAACGTAATAGGCAGTATCCTGCAAATTGGAATATTCCGTCATATCAGCGCCCTCCTGTCATTTCCGAAAGGGCCTTTCGGTCGATTTTTCCGTTCTTGTTCAGGGGCATGGCTTCCACCTGCCGCAAAAAGCCCGGAACCATGAAGGCGGGCAGGTCCCGCCTGAGGATGGCGTGAAGATCTTCCGGGCCAACGGTACCCACATAGAAGCCCCGCAGGCGGCTGCGCTTTTCATCGAACACGCAGCAGGCCCGCTCCACGCCGGGAATGGCGTTCATCTCCCGCTCAATCTCCTCCAGTTCAATCCGGTGGCCCATATACTTGATTTGGAAGTCCTTCCGGCCGGAGAACACCAGCTCTCCCCGGTCGTTATATTTTCCCAGGTCCCCGGTGCGGTAGATGCGCTCGGGGTAATCGGGATTCAGTGGGTTCTGGACAAAATGTGCGCTGTTCTGTTCCGGGCAGCGGTAATAGCCCAGAGCCAGCGCCGTCCCCCGGACGCAGATCTCTCCCTCGGTGTCCGGGGCCGTGATCAGGCGGTCTTCCCCGTCCAGCAGGAACACATCCTCATTGGGGAAGGGAATGCCGATGGGAATGCCGGAGGCATAGTCCCGGTCCTTTTCCAGAATGTGGTGGGTGCAGTTGCAGGTGATCTCCGTGGGCCCATAGAGATTTACATAACACGCATCCGGCAGATGCTTGCGGAATTCCTTCAGGGCTCGCAGAGGCATGACCTCGCCGGAGAAGAGAATTTTTTGCAGGCTTTCCGGCGTTTTGTAGTCCAGGGCATGGAAGCCTGTGATGAGACACAGGGCGGATACGGCCCAGATCAGAGTCGTGGCCTGCTTCTCGCAGAGAAAATCCATGAGCTGCACCGGGGCTGAGAACAGCTCCCGGGGCACCACCGCCAGGGTGGCCCCCACCTTCATGGCGGAGTAGATGTCCTTGACGGACACATCGAAGTCAAAGGGTGCCTGGTTGGCGATGACATCCTGCTCGGTGATGGAGAACAGCTCCGTGAAGCAGTCGATAAAATCCGTCACGCTGCGGCTGCACACGACAATCCCCTTGGGCACACCGGTGGAGCCGGAGGTGAAGTTTACATAAAGTGGGTCCGTATCAATGGCTCTGGCCTGGACAGATGCCAAGGCTTCCGCGTCCACCGCTTGCCCTGCCAGGGTCTCCAGGCACACCAGGGGGCAGTCCGGGAAGATCCCCTTTGCCTGGGGCAGCAGCGCCTCACAGGTGACGATCACCGCCGGGGCCAGAGTTTGGGCGATTTGCCGCAGCCGGTTCCCGGGCAGCTCCGTATTCAGGACGGAATAGAAGCACCCCGCCCACTGAATGCCGAAAAAGGCGGCCACCGCCTGGGCGTTCTTGGGAAGATACACCCCCACGGCCTTCCGGGGGCGGGTCAGGTGCAGCAGTCCGGAGCCAATGGCCCGGGTAAGATGATAGAATTCCGCATAGGTGAAGCTCCGAAGGTCATCCGTCACGGCGCATTTGTCCGGAACGCGTTCCGCACTGTGGATGAGATATTGCAAAACATTGGCCATGAAATTGCCTCCGTTTCCGAAAATGGCGCAAACTTACGGATAACATTATAGCAGTGCCCTTCCAGGGTGTCAATGCCTTTCCACTTGCCTTAAAAATCCGGGATGAAGCCCGCATCTGCGGCCTCAGCCTCCTGTGTAAAGCCCTCCAGATCGTTCAGAAACATCCAGCTGAGGACGGCGTCATATTCTTCATCTGTGATACGCCGGTCCATGGGCGGTTTCTGGTGGCCTACCGGGGTATACTGCCGCATGAGGCTCACCAGCACATCGCCGGGAGCAAAGGTCTCCCCGATCCAGTCCAGGACCTTCAGGGAGTTTTCCACCTGCCCCGGCAGAATCAGGTGCCGGATAACGGTACCCCGGACGATTTTTTCGCCCTGCCACTGGACGGGGCCCGTCTGGCGCACCATCTCCCGGATGGCCTTGGCGGCCACAGGGAAATAGTCCCCTGCTCCGGAAAGGGCGGCAGCAAGGGGGGCAGTGGCGTATTTCAGGTCCGGCAGGTAGATATCCACCTTGCCTTCCAGCTCTTTCAGGGTCTCCACACGTTCATAGCCCCCGCAGTTGTAGACCACAGGCACAGGAAGCCTGGGCTCCAGGGCAGGCAGAACGGTGGGCAGGAATTGGGTAGGGGTCACCAGGTCGATGTTTTCCGCCCCCTGGGCAATGAGCTCTTCAAAAATCCGACGCAGCCCGGCGCTATCCACAGCCCGCCCGGCAGGGCGTCCGCTGATGGCGGCATTCTGGCAGTAGCAGCACCGCAAAGTGCAGCCTCCAAAGAACACCGCCCCACTGCCCCCGGGCCCGGCCAGAGCGGGCTCTTCCCACTTGTGCAGCATGGCCTTGGCAACCAGCGCCGCTCCGGGGCAGCCGCAGAAGCCCATCTCCCCTGCCTGCCGGTCCACACCGCACTGCCTGGGGCACAGGCGGCAATTCTGATAGTCCATAGGTACCCTCCTCCGCATTTTTACAAATCCAATGCCGAACGTCGGAAAAGCAGCAGGCAAAACGCCTGCTGCTTTGCTATTCCGTTCTCAGTTTTCTTCCAGAGCCATAACCTTGTCAATCCGGCGCTGGTGGCGCTCCTCGCCGGAGAATGGGGTGGAAATCCAGGTGTCCACAATCTCCATGGCAAGATTTTCGCCTACGATGCCCGCACCCAGGGCCATCATGTTGGTGTCGTTGTGCAGCCGGGTCATTTTGGCGGACAGCACATCGGAAAGCAGGGCGCAGCGAATGCCCTTAATCTTGTTGGCGGTAATGGACACGCCGATGCCGGTGGTGCAGAGCACAATGCCCTTCTCGCATTCGCCGGAAGCCACAGCCCGGGCGGCGGCAGCAGCGAAATCGGGATAGTCGCAGCTCTCGGGGCCGTTGGTGCCGAAGTCCACCACTTCGTAGCCCGCTTTGCGGAGATGATCCGCTACCTTGTTTTTCAGAAGATACGCGCCGTGGTCACAGCCAATGGCAATTCTCATGTTTCTGTCCTCCCAGGATTCAGATGGCAAATCCGCCATCCACATTTAGTACGTTTCCGGTGACAAAGTCTGCCTCCGCAAGATAGGCCATGGCCTTTGCCACGTCCTCCGGCCTTCCGTTCCGGCCCAAGGGGGCCTCCATGGCCAATTCTTCCAGGGTTTCCGGGTCTACCTGAGCGCACATATCCGTCAGGATTACCCCGGGGGCCACGCAGTTCACCCGAATGCCGCTGGGTCCCAGCTCCTTGGCCAAGGCCTTGGTCAAAGCAATGACGGCTCCCTTGGTGGCGGAATAGGCGGCCTCGCAGCTGGAGCCAACCCGGCCCCACATGCTGGAAACCGTCACGATGCTGCCGCGCTGCTTTTGCAGGAAGCTGGGCAGGGCGGCATTGACGCAGTTGTAAATACCCTTGACATTCACGTCAAAAATCCGGTCCCAATCCGCCTCCTTCATGGACTGCATAAGCCCATAGAAGCAGATACCCGCATTGCAGATGAGAATATCCACATCGCCGATCTGCCGGAAGGCGGCCTTCACGGCGGTGCTGTCCGCCACATCACAGCGGATGGGGGTGGCGCCGGTTTTCCCGGCAACGTCCATGGCGGCGGCATCGTTCTTCTCATAGAGGAAGAACACCCGGTGGCCCTTCTGCGCAAACAGCTCCACCGCCGCCCGGCCAATCCCCCGGGACCCGCCGGTGATCACAACTGTTGACATAACATTCTCCTTGAAGGCTCCCCTGCAAGGGGAGCCCCAAATTTATCTTCTTCTGCTCTTGGTCCGGTGGTCGGAATACTGGCGGATGGAAGAGATCTTGCTGTCGGACTCGGACATGAAGGCCTTCAGCTTCTCTTCAAACAGCTGGTCTGCCGTCTTGGGGGCTGCGGGCTGCACGGGGGCGCGGTTGGGACGGCTGTTCTGACCTTCCCGGCGCTGGCCGCCGTTGCCGCGGAACTCGCCTCTGGGCGCATTCTCCCGCTGGGGCTTGGGCTCCAGGCGCTTGATGGACAGGTTGATCTTGCCGTTGTCCAGGCCAATGACCATCACCTTCACATCCTGGCCCTCGGTCAGGTGTTGGTGGATATCGCTGACGTAGGCATTGGCAACCTCTGAGATATGTACCATACCGGTTTTATTCTCCGGCAGGGCAATGAACGCGCCAAAATTGGTGATGGACTTGACTTTTCCCTCTAAAACGGCTCCGACGGTTAACTCCATAAATGCTATGTTTCCTCCAAAATTATTTCAGGTGCGGCGCTGCGCACCCAGTTTTCAATTTCCGCTGCCGGGCTGAATGATAACCGCGTCGGGGTCCACCAGTCCCAGCTCCTCCGAGGCAATGGCGCGGACGGCCTCGTCCGATTCCATGTCGGTCAAGCGCTCCTGGAGCTGCCGATTCTGCCCTGCTGTCTGGGCGGCCAGGTTTCGGGTGTCCGCAATCTGGGACTGCACGCTGAGCCTGACCCAGCTGAGCGCCGCCAAGGCCAGCATGGAAAACACCACCAGGCTGAGGATCAATATTTTCAGCAGCGTTGAGGAACGATTCCACACAATCCTTGTTCTGCCGATTTTTACGGATGACTCCTGCATTTGGTTTCCCTCCCCGGTTCAGCGAATTCTTCCGTCCTATTGTAACCCATTTTCCGGCAGATGCAAACACATTTTTTGCGATTTTAAAAATTTTTTTCGGGACAGACAAAAATACACCGGCCATGGCCTTCAGAAGAGACCAAAACCCATAAAACACCGGCTGCAGCACCGCACCCAGGCTTTTATCCGCAGCCCAAAAGCCGGGAAGCATCACTGCGGCACAGCCAAGCCGCAGGTCTCCGCCGCAAACGCCAAAATTCAGCCAGCAGAGCCCCAGCCCCGTCATCAGCACAAACAGCGGATCCCCTCGCTTTCCCAGGGGCCGCAGGAAGCCCCACAGCAGCCCCAGAGCCGCGCCAAGCAGAAAGGCCGCGCCAAGCATCGTCCCCATTAGCCCAGCAGCCTTTGCAGGAAGGAGCCGCTCTGCCGGGGGGCCTCGTAGCTCAATGCGCTGATCGTGCCCTCCACCGTTACCCTTCCCCCTTCCACGGACAGCTCTTTCAACTGCAGCTGCTCCCCCTGGACCGTCAGCGTCCCCATATCCGTCTGCAAAACCACCGCGTCCTCGTCAAACCGGACCACCTCCGTGACACCCGTAACACTGAGGCTCTTCCGCTCGGTCAGCCGCAGGCTGTGGCTCTCCTGAACCAATCCGCCACCCCCTTTTGGAAGCAGTATATGCCCCCGCCGGTCTGCCGAGAACCGAACCATTCCACATAGAAATGTTGACAGCGTGCCCCAAAAGGGGTATCATATTCTTAAGAAACGGAAAGGTGTGAGCGCTATGAAAAAGAAAAACATGCAGTCCATGGTGCGGTTGATGCTGACGCCGGTGCTGATGGTGATCTTGGGCATTGTTCTGGTGGTACGGCCGGACTCTGCCTCGGCTCTTGTGGGCAAGGTCCTGGGCTGGGTCCTGCTGGTGGTGGGCATTGGCCTGCTGGTGGAATCCATTGCCGTGAAGGAGCTGACCACCAGCAGGATCCTGTTTGTGGTGGTGGCGGCTGCTCTGGGCCTGTGGCTGGTGCGCAATCCCCTGCGTCTTGCGGCTGCTCTGGGCCGGATCGCAGGCCTGCTGATCCTGGTGCGGGCGGTGCAGGACATTGTCAATGCCACCCGCTGGAAGTGCGGCATGAAGTACGCCCTGCTGTCCGCCATCATCGGCGGGCTGCTGATCGTGCTGCCCATGACCACCTCCCGGGCGGTTTGGGTCATTGTTGGCCTGCTGGTCATTGTGGTGGGTGTGCTCATGGCCATTGACCGTCTGAAGCCCGGAAAGCTCCTGGGCGACGGCGGCAACATCATCGACGCCCAATGAGATACGCCTGCTGCTCTCTGGACGGGCGCGGCGGCCATGAGGCCGGTTGGGCCCTCCTGCGGCAGCTCTATCTGGAGGAGACCGGTCAGCCCCTGCCCCCTGTCCGGCTGACCAAACGGGGCAAGCCCTATTTTCCGGACAGCCCCTATCACTTCTCCATCTCCCACACCCGCCGCCATGCCGCCTGCGTTCTGGGAAAGTACCCTGTGGGCCTGGACCTGGAGGAGTTGAACCGCCCCATCCGGCTGGAAACCGCCAGAAGGGTGCTCTCCCCTGCGGAATACGCCCAATTCGAAGCCGCCCCAGACAAACGCCGGGCATTTCTGACCTTCTGGGTGCTGAAAGAGGCCCGGGTCAAGTGCGACGGTACGGGGCTGCTGGGCTTTCCCAACCGCACAGCCTTTTCCCTCCGGGACCCCCGGGTCTGGGAATGGGACGGCTGCCTGGCGGCCATGATTGTTGAGAAAGGATAGAAAAATGCTGTTTGATACCCACGCCCATATGGATGACCGGGCCTTTGATGCGGACCGGACAGAGCTTCTGACCACGTCCCTGCCCCAGGCGGGCATTGCACTGCTGATGAACCCCGGCTGTTCCGCCGCCTCCTCCGAGGCGGCGGCGACTCTGACCCGGGAATACGACTACATCTATGCCGCCGTCGGCTCCCATCCGGACGCGGCGGACGAGGTAAACGACGCCGTGCTGGACCGCTACCGGCAGCTGTGCCGGGAAAACCCAAAAATAAAGGCCGTTGGAGAGATCGGCCTGGACTATCACTATGAGGATATTCCCAGGGACATCCAGAAAAAGGCCTTCGTGGCCCAGATGGAGTTGGCCCGGGAGCTGAAAAAGCCTGTCATCGTCCACGAGCGGGAGGCACACCAGGACGGCATGGAGATCGTCACCGCCTTTCCGGAGGTGACGGGGGTGTTCCACTGCTTCTCCGGGTCTGCGGAAATGGCAAAATGGCTGGTTGCCCGGGGCTGGTACGTGGGGTTCACTGGTGTGCTGACCTTCAAAAACGCCCGCCGTGCCCTGGAAGCCGCCGCAGCAGTCCCCCGGGACCGGGTGGTCATTGAGACGGACTGCCCCTATATGTCCCCGGAGCCCTTCCGGGGCAAGCGCAACGACCCCACCCGGCTCTACCGCATGGCCGAGGCTCTGGCCAGCCTCTGGGGCATAAGCCCAGAGGAGGCCCAGGCCATTACCTTCGAAAACGGGAAACGGCTGTATGGGATTTGAAATCTATTGAAAGCCTACGCAATCAATAGTATAATAGGGCACAAACCAACAACAGGAGAGAACTATGCTGAATCAATTTTCCAGATCGGAGCTGGTCTTTGGCAAGGATGCCATGGAGCGGCTGAAAAATGCCCGGGTGGCCGTGTTTGGCATCGGCGGCGTGGGAGGCTATACGGTAGAGGCTCTGGCCCGGTCCGGGGTGGGGGCGCTGGACCTTGTAGATGACGACAAGGTCTGCATTACCAACCTGAACCGGCAGATTTTAGCAACCCGCAGCACCGTTGCAAAATACAAGGTGGATGTGGCAAGGGACCGCATTCTGGACATCAATCCTAACTGCCAGGTGACTACCCATCAGACCTTTTTCATGCCGGACACCGCCGACCAGTTCGATTTTTCCCAGTACGACTATGTGGTGGATGCCATCGACACCGTCACCGGTAAGAAGGAGATCATTCTCCGGGCCCGGGCGGCGGGCGTTCCGGTGATCAGCTCCATGGGCGCGGGCAATAAGGTGGAGGCCTCTGCCTTCCGTGTTGCGGACATCTATCAGACCAAGGTGTGCCCCCTGGCCCGGGTCATGCGAAAGATCTGCCGCCAGAACGGCATTGACCACCTGAAGGTGGTCTACTCCGAGGAAATGCCAATCCGTCCACTGGAGGACATGGCAATTTCCTGCCGGGCTCACTGCGTCTGCCCTCCTGGCACGGCCCGCAAGTGTACCCAGCGCCGGGACATCCCCGGCTCCACGCCCTTCGCCGTGGCCGCCGCCGGCATGATCATCGCCGGTGAGGTGGTCAAGGATCTGACCGCCTTCGACCGGGGAGACCGGTAATCAGGACAATATGCAAAAGCACGCCCCGTCGCTTTCCATGCGTCGGGGCGTTTTCATAGAAAAAAATCCCGCCCGGGAAACCCGGGCGGGAAATCAAATTACATATCGAAGGGCTCCATGCTGAGAACGGGGTGGCCCTTTTCGGTCAGGAAGTTCATCAGCTCTTCGGGATCCTCGGTGCAGACGGTCTCATCGGCGATCATGTCGGTGAAGTTATCCACACCGTACATCTCCTTGGCAGTGGCATCCAGGCGCTCACGGACCTGATCCTTCAGCTCCTTGGGCATCCAGACGATACGGCCGGGGCCGCCTTCGGCTGCGATGAACTTCTTGGAGGAGATGAACTGCTTGCCGTGGCCCATGAAGCCGGGGGTCTGAACGCCGCCGCCGGTCATGGAGGCCATCTCGGAGAAGGTCATGCCCAGGGGGGTCATGCCGGCGTGCTCACGGCAGGTGATGACAACACCCATGGAGACAGGCTCCACGCCGCAGATACACTCGAAGCAGCCGCAGGAGGTCATGGGATCCTGGAACAGGGAGTACAGGGTCACGTGCTCCAGAGCACCGTGAGAGTACTTGGCAACGGCCTCGTCCACGTCTTCGTAGCGGCCCAGCTTCTCGTCGATGCAGTGCTCCTTGGGAACGATCTGGCAAGGACCGGTGGGATCCAGCTCATTGGTGGCCTTGGCATCCAGCCAGGACACGGCACCGCACAGGCCCAGACGCTCGGGGGTAACGATACATACATGGCTGGGGGAGAAGGCCTGGCACATGATGCAGGTGTAGTATACAGGCACGGACTCGTCAGTCATGGACTTCAGACGGTCATCACGCTTGTTGAACACGGCGTTGGCGGCAGCACGCAGCTCCTTGTTCTTCTCGGCATCCACAACGATGGTGACCTGGCACTTGTCAACAACGGCTTCAAACTCGCTCTTGATCTTGGCGTAGAGAACCTCACCGATGTGACGGAACTTGAAGCCGGCCTCAAAGTCAGCCTTGCTGATACGGATACGGATCATGTCACGCTGACCGGTGTGCATGACACCCTCGATGCAGTTCAGATAGGAGTGGAACTTCCGCTCCATAACGGACTCAAAGTCAGGCTGCATGGCCTTGCCAGCCACGTCCACGGTGTAGGACATGGAGATCTTGGAACCCACGGGGATCTCGTCGATTTCCGGTCCGATGACGGTGATCTTGTGGTCCTCGATTTCGGCGGCTTCCTTGGTGTGCACCAGCTCGAAGCAGTCCACACGGGAGCCGTCAACCTCCACCTGCATATCGGGACGGCGGATGATCTCGCCCTCGAAAGCGGAAGCAAAAGATACGGGAATGTCGATGTTGGTGATCTTGATCTTGATGTCCCGGGCCTCCAGAGAGGTTGCGTTGAACTTCTCAACATCGGGCTGCACGATCAGGCTCTTGGGAACACGGAAGATGTTCTCCTGCTCGTTGGTGATAACGGGGAAGCCCAGAGCAATGGCGCCGGCGCCGCAGGCAACCACAACATCGTCCAGAGGAGCGAAGGCGTTGACGAAAGCGGGTACACGCTCCATGGTGTACTTCATCAGACCGGCAGCGTCACCGGGCTGGATGTTGCCGAAGATCAGAGCGGCACGGACGGCCACGGAGACAACATGGATGACAGAGGTGACATCCTTGCCCAGGGGGATGACGCGGACGTTGTCGCCGGTCTTGTACTCCTTCTCCTGGAGCTGATCGATGATGCCGCCCACCAGAGTGACCAGCATGCCCTGGCTCTGATAGCTCTTGACCAGAGCCACGGCCTCGTCAGCGGTAGGAGCGGTGCCCAGGATGACGGGAACGCCGGGGATGTCGCCAGTAACCAGGGGAACACCCAGAGAACGGACAACGGCATCGGGCAGATGGCCGTAGCAGGGAGCCTCATAGGGAGCGTCATTGCCGATGTACTTCAGAACCTCGATGAATTCTGCGCACAGAGCGGTGGCAACGCCGGACATGAAGGCATCGTTCAGGCGGTTGTTGCGGGTCATCAAGCCCTTGACAACGCCCAGGGCTTCCTTCAGCTGACCCAGGGTCTCGACCTTGACGCCAGTGACGCCGTAGTAGCAGGGCAGAGAATATGCGGTGCCGGGGAAGGACACGGCCTGGCCCTCACCGTACTGTGCGATGGCATTGTTGACAGCTGCCTCGGTGAGGCCGTAGACAGCGTCGTTGCCGCCGAAAACTCTTTCAAATAAAGTCACGGTATTTCCTCCTAATTTTCTTCACGATCCAGAATCGCTTTGATTTTGCGGATCTCCTCAATGGCCTCGGGGCTGAAATCATAGGGAGATTTGCCCTGACGGTCCGCGTTGATGATATCCGGGTTGTAGTGAATGCAGCCCAGCAGATCCTCTGCCGGGATCGCGCTCCGGACGAAAGCCTCGTCGCTCTCGTCCCGGACTTTATTGGCAACCACCCGAACCTGCTTGACCCCCAGGTCCTTGGCCAGCCGCTTCACATTGCGGTAGGTCTGGACACTGCGGGCACCCGGCTCAATGACCACGATAAACTGGTCCATGTTGGAAGCGGTGCCCCGGCCCAGGTGCTCCAGACCGGCCTCCATATCCATAATGACCACATCGTCCTTGCGGAAGGTCAGGGCGGCCAGGATGGATTTGAGCATCACATGCTCCGGACAGACGCAGCCGGAGCCGCCCACATCCACGGTACCCATGACCAGCAGCTTGACGCCGTTGATGTCCTTGGAGTACTTCTCGGGGATGTCGGCCACGTAGGGGTTGAGCTTATAGAACCGGTTGGCATCGGTAGCCCCGGTGCGCTCTTCCACCAGCGTGCGCATTTTGCTGATGGGGACAATGGAATCCACTTCCTCCTGGCTCAGGCCTAAGGCCAAACCCAGGTTGGCATCCGGGTCTACGTCGGCGGCGAGAACAGTGCGTCCTTCGTCGGCATAGAGCCGGGCCAGGGTGGAGGCAAGGGTGGTTTTTCCGACACCGCCCTTGCCGGTGATAGCTAGTTTCATATGTTAGATGCCCAGAGCAGCGCGCTTCTCTTCGATGCGGGCAATCATCATGTCGCCCATCTTGTCGATGTCCTTCTCCACGATGTACTTGGCCTCAACCCACTTGTTGATGCCGTCTTCGCCGCAGAGCAGGTCACAGATCTCGGAGGAACCGGAAACGTAGGGATCCACGCCCAGGTAGGTATCCAGGCCGGTGGAAACAACGTAGTTACCGATGGAAACGGCCTTCTCAGACATCCATTCGGGAGCGCAGCCCACAACAGGCAGCTGAGAAATGTTCAGGCCAGAGTCCTTGGCCAGCTGAGAGGCCAGGATCAGCATACGGGTGATGTCCACGCAGGAGCCCATGTGCAGAACGGGAGGAATGCCAGCCAGCTCGCAAACACGCTTCAGACCTGCGCCGCAATATTCCTTGGCCTGTACGGGATCCATGAGGCCTGCCTTGGCAGCAGCCTGAGCGGAGCAGCCGGAAACGATGCAGATGATGTCATTCTCCAGCATCTTCTTCATCAGCTCAATGTGCGCAGTGTCAGGACGGACCTTGGGGTTGTTGCAGCCGACCAGAGCCACAGCACCGCGGAGAACACCGGAGGTGATGCACTCCAGCAGAGGCTTGGTGGTGCCGAACTCGTCAACCTGGGAGTTGGCAACGCCGTCAAGAACCTTAATGATGGCTTCAACAGAGTAGCCCACGCGGGTCTTCTGAACCTGGTTGGGGATGTTCACCAGCTCGGGCTTCCGGTTCTTGAAGTTCTCAATGGCCATCTTGACGATTGCCTTGGCGTTGTCACCGGCGTTCTCGGCAGAGAACTGGATGAACTCGGAGTCGGGCATCCGGCAGATGGGAGAAGTGGTGATGAACTTGGTGTGGAAGCACTTGGAGAGGGGTCCCAGTGCGGGGAAGATGCACTGTACGTCTACGACGATGGCTTCGCAGGCGCCGGTGAGAACCACGTTCTCCTGGCTCAGGAAGTTACCGGCCATGGGGATGCCGTGACGCATGGCCACTTCGTTGGCGGTGCAGCACACGCCGGAAATGGTGATGCCCTTGGCACCAACGCTCTTGGCCAGAGCGATCATCTCAGGATCGTTGGCGTAGTAAACGATCATTTCAGACAGGGAGGGATCGTGGCCGTGAACAACGATGTTGACATTGTCCTTCTCCATAACGCCGATGTTGGCGGTGGAGTCCACGGGCTTGGGAGTGCCGAACAGAACGTCGGAGAACTCGGTGCCCATCATGGAGCCGCCCCAGCCGTCAGACAGGCCGCAGCGAAGCGCCTGGCGAACCAGAGCCTCCGGCAGGGAGCTGTTGCCCATGTGGGTCATATGCAGAGCGGTGGCGACTTCCCGGTCAATAGCCCGGGGCTCGATGCCGGCCTCATGCCACAGCTGCTGGGTATGCTCGGGAGCACGCTTCAGGAACTTCTGGACGCCGAAGGGCTTGCCGTATTCCATCAGGCCGATCTCAGCCATTTCGTGAGCCAGATCGTAAATGTCCTTGCCCTCGGTCTCAACGCCCCATTCCTTGGCGATGCGGATCAGCTTCTCAGGATCCTTGACCTGGTAGTTGCCGCCTTCCTTGGCCTGGTACAGGGTATGCATGATCTCACGGCCATGGTCGGAGTGGGTGGCAGAGCCACCGGCGGTAAAGCGCAGGAAGTTACGGCCAACAATGCCGTGAACATCGCAGCCGCAGATACCGCGGGGAGCCTTGGGAGTGATGCGGCAGGGGCCCATGGAGCAGATACGGCAACAGGTACCCTTCTCGCCGAAGCCGCAGTGGGGGGTCTGGTTTTTGACACGCTGCTGCCAGGAATCAGCGCCGACCTTCTTGCCGTTTTCCAGCAGAGAATCGGTGGCCGCTTCCATCTCTTCGACAGTGGTCAGATATGCCCAATCCTTCAATGTGATTTCCTCCTAATTAAGTAATTCTTTCCTGTTGATACACTGGTATTGCCGAACCCATACTGTATCGATAATATTCTACCAATAGAAAACAAGATTGTCAATCGGCGAATCCGCCACATTTCACATGGGATTCCCTATCCCCCCAGGGGGGTTTTTGTTCATTTTCAACGGATGTGCCCAAAAATCGAGCCCCTTCATGTTCGAAAATCTATTTTTCCACATTTTTGAGGAAAATTTAGAAATTGCAAATTTTTTTCTGTGTGCTATGATAAGCGTATTCAAGCAAGAGGAGCCTTATGTCTCATGACAGATCATTTGACCGCCCGGTACGGGCTGATTCACGGCGCTTACTGGGCGTCTTATGCGGCCATTGCCGCCTATGTAAACCTGTATCTGCTGGAAATTGGCTTTTCCAGCGGGGCCATTGGCGTTCTCATCGCCCTGGCAGGGCTTTTGTCTGCTCTTTTGCAGCCATTGGCCGCAAGCTACGCAGACCGGGAGACCAGCCCCAATTTAAAGACCATCAATCTGGCCATAGCCGCCCTTTGGATGCTTTCGGCGCTGGGGCTGCTGGTTTTCCACAAAAATAAGGTTGCCTCCCTTTTATTCTACGGCGGCTGCCTTTCCCTGCTGCAATTGCAGACCCCTCTGGTCAACGGCCTGGGGGTCACCAGCATCAATTGCGGCTGTAAGCTCAACTACGGTGTGTCCAAAAGCGTCAGCTCCGTGACCTACGCTCTGGTATGCCTGGTGCTGGGCCGCATGACGGCAGCCCAGGGCGGGCGGCCGGTGCCCTGGTCCATTGTGCTGCTCACCGGGGTGTTCATTCTCTCCCTGGTGCTTTACCCCGCCCAGCGGGCCCCTCGGAGCGACAGCGAAGCCAAAGGCGCAGACGGCCTGGCCTTCTTCCGGAAATATCCGCGGTTCACCGGAGTGCTGGCAGGCTGCATCCTGCTCTACATCAGCCACGTCTTTTTGAACAGCTTCACCCTCCAGATCATCCGCACCAAGGGTGGGGACAGCAGCCACATGGGCCTTTCCATGGCCATTGCCGCCCTGTCCGAAATCCCCACCATGCTGCTCTTCACACAAATGCTGCGCAAAAAGAGCAGCGGCTTCTACATCAAGCTCACAGGCTTCTTCTTCCTGCTGAAGGCCGCAGGCTCCTGGCTGGCCCCCAATGTGACGGTATACTACATCTTCCAGGCTGTCCAGATTGGTGCCTGGGCGCTGATTGCCATTGCATCTGTATATTATGTAAACGCAATCATGGAACCCCAGGACGCGGTGAAGGGTCAGGCCTATTTTACCGCCGCCTACACCCTGTCCAACGTCCTCGCTGCCCCCCTGGGCGGCCGCCTCATCGATACCCTGGGGGTTAACGCCATGCTGCTCCTTGGCACCCTCTGCGCAGTCCTGGGCACGGCGGTAAATCTGGTGTTCGCGGAGAAGACAGTGGATAAGGGAATCTAAAAGGCTTCCCATTTACTCCTTTACCGGCAGCTCTGCAGTGAAGGTAATGCGGCCGTCTGCGTAGTCGGCCCAGATTTTTCCGCCGTGGGCAGTGACGATGTTTTCGGCGATGGAGAGTCCCAGGCCGAAGCTGCCGTCCCGGCTGCGGGCGGCATCCATGCGGTAGAAGCGCTTGAAAATGTCTTTCAGCGCCGCCTTGTCCATGGGCTGCGCGTTATTGGATACGCTCAGGCGGCAGTGGTGCCGGTTTTGCCTTTCCAGGGTGAGCCGGACCGTGCCTCCCTGGGCGTATTTTTTGGCATTATCCAGCAGAATGTCCACCAGCTGTCCCAGGTGCTGCCGGCTGCCGGTGAGGGTAATGCCCGGGGTAACGGCGGATTCCAGTGTCAGCCCTGCTTCAAAAAACACAGCTTCAAAGGGCAGCAGGGCATCCTCGGTCAGCGCCGAGAAATCCACCTGCTCAAAGACCATTTTCGCCTGGCCGTTGTCAGACCGAGCCAGTTCCAGCAGGTGCTCTACCAGACTGCGCATCTGGTGGGACATGGTGAGGATGCTGTCCACGCAGCGGCTCTGATTTTCCCCATCGGACATCTGCAAAAGCTCTGCGTTGGTCATGATGACGGTGAGGGGTGTTTTCAGCTCATGGGAGGCATCGGCTACAAATTGCCGCTGCTGATCCCAGGCCTTCTCAACCGGGCGGACCATCCACCTTGCCAGCAACACCGCAATGCCCAGGAATACCCCCAGGCACAGCACCCCCAGAGCGGCGCAGGTTTTGGCAAGGCCCAGAAGCGTTGCCTTTTCGCTGGACATATCCGCAAAGACGATGGTCTCGGACAGGGGCGAACGGACCTTCAAAAAGCGAAGATTGTACTCCGAAATGACCCCCGCATCCCCGGTTTTGGCTGTGGCAGCCTCCATAAGGGCGGTGAGGAATACCTGATCGGACAGGTCATAGTAGCCCCCCACCACGGCGGTCAGCTCTCCTGTGGCGCTGACCTTCAGCAGGAAATAGGGCAGGTGCACCCCCGTTCCACCGGAATTGGGGCGGCCCAGCTGGAAGGGGTTTGCGGCCACCGTGCGCATCATGGAAAGGCTCTCCTCCTCCAGATTCTGAGCTGTAGAGGTGTACAGCAGTCCGAAGATGGAGCAGAGCATGACCGTGACGATGGCCATAATGACGCATACGAACCGAACCCGAAGCTTTTTCAGCATCCTTCCTGCACCTCCAGCCGGTAGCCCATGCGCCGGACGGCGGCGATGGTCACATTGGAGCCGATGGAATTCAGCTTTTTCCGCAGGAAGCCGATATAGACCTCCACATTGTTCTCCACCGCCTCGGAGTCAAAGCCCCAGACCCGGGCGAGCAGGGCCTCTTTGGACAGGATGCTGCCCTTGGCCTGGAAGAGGCAGCGCATCACGTCAAATTCCTTGGCGGACAGCCGGACGGAACGGCTGCCGCAGAGCAGGGTGCAGGAGCCCAGGTCCAGAGCGGTATTGCCCAGGGTCAGCTCGTCCACCTGGCTGCCCTGTCGGCGCAGCAGGGCATTGATGCAGGCCACCAGCTCCCGGCTGTCGAAGGGCTTGGTCAGATAGTAGTCCGCCCCGGCATTGAGGCCCTCGATCCGGTCCTCCAGGCCGGACCGGGCGGTGAGCATGAGGATGGGCGTCCCGCACCGCTTGGCCCGCACTGCCCGGGCCACCTGGTAGCCGTTCATTTTGGGCATCATCACATCCAGGATCAGCAGATCATAGACCCCGGTCTCCGCATATTCCGCCCCGACCTCCCCGTCATAGACGCACTCCACCGCAAAGCCCTTCTTCTCCAAAAGGGTTTTCAGGGAATCCGCCAGAAGCTTTTCGTCTTCAATAATCAGAATTTTCATGGAATGGCCTCCTTGCCGGCTTTCCCCAAGGGAAGGCTTTTCTGTTTTTTCTATTATACTACACCCAAAACCTGAAATAAAGCTGAAAATCCCCCTGCCATTGGCAGGGGGAAAATGCATTTCTCAGTCCAGCTTCTCAGCCATGTCTGCGTACTTGGATTCCAGGGGGTTCTTCTTGGAGGCCAGCTTCATGGAAGCTTCCACACCCTTGGTGGCCTCGTTGATGGGCAGAATGGTACCGGCGCCGGCGATGCAGCCGCCGGGGCAGGCCATGCCCTCCAGCAGGTAGCCATTGTACTTACCAACCTTGGCCATGTTCATGAGCTTACGGCACTCCCGCAGGCCCTGGGCGTTGGCAACCTTGATGTCCATATCCGGGTGCTTCTCGTGAACGACCTCCACCACGGCGGCAGCCACGCCGCCGGCTACAGCGAAGCCACGGCCTGCTGCGGTGCCCTCGTCGGGAGCATCCACCTCGGGCAGATTCTCAAAGTCCACTTCCTTGGCCTCGAACATGCCCATGAGCTCTTCAAAGGTCAGCACAAAGTCCACATCGGAACGGATGTTCTCCCGGATGGCCTCCAGCTTCTTGGCGGCGCAGGGGCCGACGAAGACGATCTTGGCGTTGGGGTGTTCTTTCTTGACCATGCGGGCGGTATAGACCATGGGGGTCAGGGTCATGGAGATGTTCTTGGCCTGGGCGGGGAACAGCTTGTGGACCATGGCGTGCCATGCGGGGCAGCAGGAGGTTGCCATATAGGGCTGCTCGGCGGGAACCTTCTCCACGAAGTCCCGGGCCTCCTCCACGGTGCAGATATCTGCGCCCACGGCAACTTCTACCATGTCCTTGAAGCCCAGCTGCTGCACGGCGGCGCGGAACTTGGCGACGGTCACGTCCTTGCCGAACTGGCGTGCAAAGGCAGGGGCAGCAATGGCATAGACCTCGTCGCCCTCCATGATGGAACGAACCACCTGATAGATCTGGCCCTTGTCCACAATGGCGCCGAAGGGGCAGGATACCAGGCACTGGCCGCAGGAGACGCACTTGTCCTGATTGATGATGGCCTTGCCGTTCTCGTCAGCGCCGATGGCGTCCATGCCGCAGGCGGCCTGGCAGGGGCGCTCCAGGTGAATGATTGCGTTGTAGGAGCAGGCCTGGGCGCACTTGCCGCACTTGATGCACTTGCTGCTGTCGATGAAGCTCTTGCCGTTGACGAAGCTGATGGCATCCCGGGGGCAGACCTGCTGGCAAGAGGCGGCCAGACAGTTCTGGCAGTTCTCCGTGACCTTATACTGGTTGGTAGGGCAGGCATGGCAGGCATAGGGGATGATGTTGATCAGAGGGGGCTCATAGTACTGCTGGGCAATGGCGGCATGGTCCATGCCCTCGGTCAAAAGGGACCGGGTCTGGACGGAACGGACGGACAGGCCCATGGCAAGCCGGACCCGCTCACCGGCAATGGCGCGCTCCAGAAACACGGATTCCCGGTGCAGGGGCTGGTCACCGGGGACGATGATATAGGGCAGGTCCTCGGCTTTGGTGTAGTCGTCGCCGTTGTAGGCCATGCGGGCAACCTCGGTGAAGACCTTCTTCCGGATGTCTGTGATCAGGGACGGGATACCTCTCATATAATAAAATCCTCCAAAATGGACAGATTCTCCCCATCTGCCCGTAATTTCCGTTATATTATACCAAGAAGCCGCCTGTTACGCAAGATTTTCCCCATACAAATATTCTTATAGGATTATTAGAATCCCCTATGCGCTCTGCACATATACTCTGGTAAGGTTTTCGTGTGGAGGGATCGCAGATGAAACGTTTTTGTGCGCTGCTGCTGTGCGCCGTCCTGTTGTGCATGGCACTGCCCTGGCAAACCCGGGCAGCGGAGATGGATGTAAATGCAAAAAGCGCCCTGCTGATGGATGCTGCCACAGGCACGGTACTGTTTGAGAAGAACGCCCATGAGGCCCTGGCCCCGGCCAGTGTGACCAAGATCATGACCATGCTGCTGATCATGGAGGCAATCGATTCCGGCAGCATTGGCTACGACGATATGGTCACCGCTTCGGAATCTGCAGCGGCCAAAGGCGGCAGTCAGGTATATCTGAAAGCCGGGGAGCAGATGGCCGTCTCGGAAATGCTGAAATCCATTGCCGTCTCCTCTGCCAATGACTGCGCCTGCGCCATGGCAGAGCACCTATCCGGCAGCGAGGGAGCCTTTGTGGACCGAATGAACCAGCGGGCCCGGGAGCTTGGCATGGAGGACACCCATTTCGTCAACTGTACTGGTCTGGACGACAGCCCGGAGGCCGCCCGGCACCGCACCAGCGCCTACGACATCGCCCTCATGTCCCGGGAGCTGCTGACCCGCCACCCGGATATCAAAAAGTATACCACCATCTGGATGGATACCATCCGAAACGGTGCCTTTGGCCTGTCCAATACCAACAAGCTCATCCGCTTTTACCCCGGGGCCACAGGGCTGAAAACCGGCTTTACCTCCGGGGCGGGCTACTGCCTGTCCGCCACGGCCCAGCGGGAGGGAATGGAGCTCATCGCTGTAACTATGGGGGCTGAAAGCGCCAAGATCCGAAATGCCGCCTGCAAGCAGCTGCTGGACTATGGCTTTGCAAACTACGCGCTGGTGTCGCCCGGCATGGAAGACGTGCCCGGCGTCCCCGTGGTTCTGGGAAGGGAAAAGACCGTCCCTCTGACCCTGGGAGAAAACAGGCAGCTTTTGGTGCCAAAGGCAAAAAAAGCAGGGCTCACGCAGAGCGTGACCCTGGAGGAAAGCACCGCCGCCCCGGTAGAGCAGGGGATGATTTTGGGCAAGCTGACTGTGAAAAGCGGAGAGGAAATCCTGCTGGAGATCCCATTGGTTGCGGAAAAGCCCGTGGAAAAGCTGACATTTTCAGACCTGTATGTCATGGTTCTAAAACGGGCGGCTATGGCAAAGGAAACATAAAAAGCCATTTCCTGTAGTACCCCAAAAAATTCACCAGGGGCCGATGCGAAATCGGCCCCTATGATGCTGTCCGAAGGAAAAGCTTTTCGTGGGATTGATTGACATTTTAGCCGAATCTATCTATAATGTACATCATTCCACTATATTTTCCAAATTGAGGTTTTTCCATGGATTCCAAGCTTTTCCGCACCGCTTTTCGGGATACCATCCCGGTGATGACCGGCTATCTCTTTTTGGGCTTCGGCTTTGGCATTTTGGCCCAGCAAAATGGGCTGAGCCTTTGGTGGGCGCTGGCCATGAGCGCATTTATCTACGCGGGGTCCATGCAGTTTGTGGCCGTGACCATGCTTTCCGGGGGAACAAACATCTTCGCCGCCGCTCTGACCACCCTGGCGGTGAAATGCCCGGCACCTGTTCTACGGGCTCTCTATGATTGACCGGTACAAGAGCACGGGAAAAAAGAAGCCATATCTGATTTTTTCCCTGACAGACGAAACCTATTCCCTGGTGTCCCAGAAGGAGCCGGGGCAGGATGGGGGGAACTACTATTTTCTTGTCTCCGCCCTGGATCAATTCTACTGGTGCTTCGGTACCCTTTTGGGGGCAGCAGCAGGGCAGTGGATTTTCGGCGAAAAAGGGGAGGCCCCCGCTGTAATTTCCTATCTGGGCAGGGTGCTCCCCTACGCCGTCATGGCCATGCTGGTGGTGTATTGCTTGAAGGGACTGGATTTCTCCACCCCCGGAAAGTACCTGCCGGAGCTTCTGTGCACCATTCTGGTGGCCGGACTCCACGCCTGGAAGCGGAACACCCTGCTGAGCATCGGCGTGGGCACCGTTGCCTATATGCTTCTTGTACAGCTGGTTTTTTAACGGCTGGAAAGGTTGCCGCTGATGTCCGACAGGGCATCGGAGGCATCAATGACGGTTTCCTCTCGCCCTGCCAGATCCCCCAGGCTCACCATACCGCAGAGTCTGCCGTTTTCCACAATGGGCAGCCGCCGGACCTGCTCCCGGCCCATGAGGTGGGAGGCCAGACTGACCTCCATATCCGGCCTTGCCGTCACCACCCGGGCAGTCATGACCTGGGAAACCTGGGTTTTCGCCGGGTCCCGCCCCGCTGCCAGGCAGCGGGTCACAATATCCCGGTCTGTCACCAGCCCCTTCAGGCTTCCATCGTAGCCGCACACCGGCAGCGCGCCAATATTGTACTGGGCCAGCATCCGGGCCGCAACCCCCACCGGCTCCTCCGGTCGGATACGGACCACCTGGCCGGTCATAATTTCCCGCAATTTCATAGAAACACCTCCGCCGGAAAGTATTTCCATTTTTCCCTTTGGATATTCGAAAAGCTGCTGGATCCATTTCATGAATCCCAGCAGCTTTTTTTGCCTTTGACCCCCTTGCTTTTTTTCCGGTAAGCGGTTAAACTGAATTCAAAAACAGAAAGGAACATTTATTATGGACATCGTAGCTTTGGGAGAAATTCTGATTGACCTGACACAGACCGGCGTGAGCACTGCGGGAATTCCTCAATTTGCCGCCAATCCCGGCGGCGCGCCTGCCAATCTTGCCGTTGCCGCCGCCAAGCTGGGCGCCCACACTGCCTTTGTCGGCAGGATCGGCGCGGATGCCTATGGAAATTTCCTGAAAAAAACGCTGATCGACTGGGGCGTGGATGTTTCCGGGCTTTCCCAGGATCCTACCCATCCAACCACTCTGGCCGTTGTCACCGTAGACGGGACCGGAGAGCGGGACTTCAGCTTCTATCGGGACCGCAGTGCAGATGTTATGTTGACTTCCGAGGAGGTTCCCGCAGCCCTGCTGCAAAATACGCATTTCTTCCATATTGGTTCGGTAAGTCTGACGGCAGAGCCCGCCCGGTCCGCCACACTGGACTGTGCCAGAGCTGCCCGCAGCAATGGTGCCCTGGTAACCTACGACCCCAACTACCGGGCAAACCTGTGGCAGGATAAGGCCGCAGCCATTGTCCGGATGAAAGAGCCCCTGTGCTTTACGGATATTCTGAAGGTTTCCGACGAAGAGCTGCCTCTGCTTACCGGGACGGATGATCTGGAATCCGGCACCCAAATGCTGGCAAGCTGCGGCATCCGCCTGATTCTGGTGACCCTCGGCCCCGACGGTGTATTTTATCGCTTCGGAGCCCACACCGGCCGGGTCCCCGGTGTCCCCTGTAAGGTCGGCGACACCAACGGCGCGGGAGATACCTTCTTCGGTGCCGTTCTGAGCAAACTCTGTAAACTGGAGCTGGACACACTGACCATCCCGGAGCTGGAGGCCATACTGTCCTTTGCCAACAGGGCCGCCAGCATTACCACCAGCCGTCACGGCGCCATTCCCGCCATGCCAACGCTGGAAGAAATGGCGCGCTGAGCTGCACAAATAAAATCTCAGGCGGCGCTCCGCAGGATTGCGGGGCGCCGCCTATTTGCCGTTTTTAAGTTTTTTGGGTTATTCCTTCACCAGCAGCTCTGCAATCTGGATCGCGTTGGTGGCAGCGCCCTTGCGGACCTGGTCGCCGCAGCACCACAGGCACAGGCCGTTGTCATCGGTCAGGTCCGGACGAATGCGGCCCACGAAGACGATATCCTGGTTGCTGGTATCCAGAGGCATGGGGTACTGCTTATTGGCCAGGTCATCCACCAGCTTGCAGCCGGGGGCCTTGGCAATGGCCTCCCGAGCCTCCTGCACGGAAATGTGTTTGTCGAAATGCAGGCTCACGGAGATGGAGTGGCTGCGGACCACCGGAACCCGGACACAGGTGCAGCTGACCCGCAGGTCCGGCAGATGCATAATCTTCCGGCCCTCGTTCTGCATCTTCATTTCCTCGCTGGTGTAGCCCTCGAACTGCTCACCGCCGATCTGGGGGATCAGGTTGAAGGCAATCTGGTGGGAGAACACCTTTGGCGCGTAGGTTTCCCCCTTGCTCAGGGCCTCCACCTCGTTCATCAGCTCAATGGGGCCGCCGGCACCGGCGCCGGACACAGCCTGATAGGTAGAAGCGGTCATGGTGCGGATGGGGGACAGGGCATTCAGGGCGTTCACCGCCGTAACGGTGATGATGGTGGAACAGTTGGGATTGGAGATAATGCCATGGTGGTTCTTCACGTCCTCGGGGTTGATTTCCGGGACGATCAGGGGCACATTGGTGTCCAAGCGGAAGGCGGAGGAATTGTCCACAAAGACCGCACCGGCCTTCACAATGGCGGGGGCGAACTTCTTGGCGATGTCATTCTCCGCAGCGCCCAGCACAATATCCACGCCCTGGAAGGCCTCGTCCCGGGCCTCCTCGATCACCACGTCCTCACCCCTGAATTTCAGAGTCTTGCCCGCGCTTCTGGCACTGGCCAGAGGCTTCAGCTTCCCCACAGGGAAATTACGTTCCTGCAAAATCTTGATCATTTCCTGCCCCACAGCGCCGGTTGCGCCCAGGACGGCAACAGTGTACTGCTTCATATGGTTTTTCCTCCTTTAAAAGGCAAACGCTCCCATTTTTCATGGGGGTCGTTCCAAAAAATGTCATTGCGAACCACTACGCCCGCAGGCGTGTGCATAGCGCAACCGCCGCAGGCGGCTCTTAGCGCGGAGCAGTCCGCAGACTGGTGTGGCACTCCAAAGGTATTTCCTTCGGGCACAATCCCCCGGATTTTCAGAATTTACTTTACAAAGCTGTTATACAGCACCCGGATGGCCTCGGAGAAGTCCCGGTTGTCTACGCCGAAGATGATGTTCAGCTCGTCAGGGCCCTGGTTGATCATACGGATATTGATGCCCGCCTGGCCCAGGGCGGCAAAGATCTGGCCGGAAACACCGGGGCGGAAGGCCATTTTCCGACCCACTGCCGCCACCACGGCGATCTGGTCATGGACCGTCAGGCTGTCCGGCTCCACTTCCTTCTGAATCTCCCCCAGGATGGTGTACAGGCTGGAGGCGATGGCCTCGGTGGGCACCACCACGGACACATTGTCAATACCGTTGGGCACATAGTCCACGGAGATGTCGTGGCGCTCCAGGACGGTGAGAACCTTCCGCAGCACGCCCACCTGGTTGCTCATGCCCCGCTTGGTCAGGGCGATGATGGTGAAGTCCTTCTTGCCGGTAATGCCGGTGATGAACCGGTGCGGATCGGAATTGCCCTCAAAGCGCTCCTGGATCATGGTGCCGGGATCCTCCGGGGCGTTGGTATTGCGGATGTTCAAAGGGATGTTCTTCTCCCGCACGGGGAAGATGGTGCCCTCGTGAAGCACCTGGGCCCCGGAATAGCTCAGCTCCCGGAGCTCGTCATAGGTGACCTCGGGGATGGTCTGGGGATTGTCTACGATCCGGGGGTCCGCCATCAGGATACCGGAGACATCGGTCCAGTTTTCATAGACGTCCGCGTCCAGGGCCGCAGCGGCCAGGGCACCGGTGATATCGCTGCCGCCTCTCGTAAAGGTCTTGATCTTGCCATCGGGCAGCTGACCGTAGAAGCCGGGGATTACCACTCCAATGCCGTCCACCTGATTGCGCAGAGCCTCATAGCTGGACTCCTGGTCCACAGTGCCGTCGAAGCGGAACTTGACCCAGTCTGCCGCGTCCACGAATTTGAAGCCCAGATAGTCCGCCATAAGCCGGGCGGAGAAGTATTCGCCCCGGCTGGCCAGCTCGTCCTGGGTTACGGTCTTATTGTCCAGCTTGGCTTTCAGATCCGCAAACTCCGGCTCCAAATCGATGGAGAGGTTTAAATCTCTGGCAATCTCCCGATAGCGGGAGGTGATCATTTCAAAAACCCCGGAGCAGTCCACACCATACTGGGTGTGGGCATAGCACAGATACAGAAGGTCCGTGATCTTGTGATCCTGCTTGTTCCGCTTTCCGGCGGCGGAGACCACCACGACCTTCCGCTCGGGGTCCGCCAGGAGAATATCCCGGATTTTCCGGTACTGTCCGGCATCCGCCATGGAAGAGCCGCCGAATTTCACTACTTTCATATTGTTCCCTTCTTTCAAGCAAACGCCGCCATAAAGGCATCCGGGTGGGCCTTCAGCCACTGGTGCATGACGCTGACCTCTACGGGTCTGGTCACCACGGCACCGGCCCAGTGCTTTTCCGTGTTCTCCTTCAACCAGGGGTCCTCCCGGTCCGTGCGGACATAATAGCGCAGCTTCACACTGTTGTCCACTGTCACCTTCCGCCCGGGGGTGGTGTAGAAGCCCTTGCCCTGGGAGAAGTCCACGCAGTCCTGCACCACATTGTATGCGGTAGGGTAGCGGCCTGCGCCCTGGCCGAAGAAGCTCTGTCGGCCGGACACATCGCCCTCCAGGGTGATCAGGTTATAATTGGCAGGCACGGCGGCCTCCGGCTGGCCCAGAGGATACAGGGTGGGCTGGACATAGGCGGAATAATTGCCGCTCTGGCAGTCCGCCGTAGATACCAGCTTGCACACCAGGCCGTTGGCACTGAAATTGGCCACATCCTCGGCTCCAATCCGGGAAATGCCTGCGGCGGGAATGCCGGAGATGTCCAGGCTGACGCCGAAGCCGATGTTGGCGGAGACAATGAGCTTATGCCAGGTGTCGATGCCCTCCACATCTGTGGTGGGGTCCGCCTCGGCATAGCCCAGAGCCTGGGCCTGCTTCAGAGCCTCGCTGTAGCCCAGCCCCAAGCGGGTCATGGAGTCCAGAATGTAATTGCAGGTGCCGTTCATAATGCCGCCCACATGGTGAATGGTCTCAATGCGCCGGGCACGTTCCAGCTCGGAAAGCCAGCCGATGCCGCCGCCCACAGAGGCGGTGCAGCGCAGGAAGACGCCCCTCTCCCGGGCCAGGGGAATCAGCTCGTCAAAGCAGGTGGCGATCAGAGCCTTGTTGGCGGTGGCCACGTTTTTGCCCGCCAGAATGGCGCTGCGGACATACTCATAGGCAGGATGGAGCCCGCCGATGGCCTCCACCACCGTATCAATATGGGGGTCATTCAGAATATCTTCAAAGTTATGGGTTACAACAGCGTCCGGCAGCTTCAAATCCCGGCGGCACAGCACCCGGGTAACGGTCATGTCCTCCCGCCCTGCGATGATCTCATATACGCCCCGGCCCACGGTGCCGAAGCCCAAAAGTCCTATCTGCATCTCTTTCTCTCTCCTCTTGTTGGGGGAACTCTTTTCACAAATTATGCTGTCTTTTCCTCTATTTGTTTGTGTGGGAAAAACACTTGCTTTTTTCTAAACGTCAGTATATCATATACCTACAAAAAATGCAATTGAAACAAACCGCAATTGCATCTATTCACTTTCGGGACTTTTTGTGCAATTCAACCTGTAGGAGGGAACCTTATGGATTATATTTCCACCCGGGGGCAATCCCCGGCTGTCGACAGCGCCCAGGCTGTACTGTCCGGTTTGGCGCCGGACGGCGGACTGTATATGCCGGGGGCCATTCCGGCATTTGATTGGCAGCACTGCCTGGCTCTTTCCGCCCAGCAGATGTCTGCCGCCATTCTCTCGGCCCTGCTGCCGGATATTCCCAATATGGATGCTCTCGTAAAGCGGGCCTACACCGGTAAATTCGAGACCGAGGACCTGACACCTACGGTTCCCGTTGGAGATTTTCAGGTACTGGAGCTCTTCCGGGGCCCCACCTCTGCCTTTAAGGATGTGGCGCTGAGTATGCTGCCCCAGCTGCTCACCGCCGCGAAGCAGAAAAAGGGCATCGCCCAGGAAATCCGTATTCTCACCGCCACCTCCGGCGACACCGGAAAGGCCGCCCTGGTGGGCTTTCAGGATGTGCCAGGGGTCAGTATCTGCGTGTTCTATCCCTTCGGCGGCGTTTCCCAGGTTCAGCGGGCCCAGATGGTGACCCAGGAGGGGGAAAACGTACATGTCTGCGCCGTGGAAGGCAACTTTGACGATGCCCAGACCGGGGTGAAGAACATCTTCGCCGCCTGCCAGGGCAAGGCGCTTCCCTTCCTGCTGTCCTCTGCCAACTCCATCAACATTGGCCGTCTGGCCCCTCAGATCATGTACTATTTCAAATCCTATGCGGACCTGCTGAGCAGGAAGGTCATCTCCCTGGGGGACAAGGTGGATTTCTCCGTGCCCACCGGCAACTTCGGCGACATTCTGGCGGGGTACCTGGCTAAGAAGCTGGGCCTTCCCGTGGGCAGGCTGATCTGCGCCTCCAATGCCAACAACGTGCTGACGGATTTCCTCACCACCGGCGTCTATGACCGCCGCCGTCCCCTGCTGAAAACCACGTCTCCCTCCATGGACATTCTGGTGTCCTCCAATCTGGAAAGGCTTCTATATCTGCTCTCCGGCGATACCGCCTTAGTGGCCGGGCTCATGAAGGACCTGAATGAGCAGGGCTTCTACCGGGTGCCGGACGCGCTTCTCGCGGCCATCCAGGCAGAATTTGCCGCCGGGTACTGCAATGACGCCCAGGCGGAAGCCGTCATCGGCCGGGTCTACCGGGAGCAGGGCTACCTGATGGACCCCCATACCGCCTGCGGCTGGGCCGCAGCGGAAACCCACAGAGGCGATGCCCCCACAGTGGTGCTCTCCACCGCTTCTCCCTACAAGTTCTCCACCGCTGTCCTCACCGCCATTGGTGCGGATATCTCCGGCAGCGAGTATGACCGCATGGAGCGGATGCAGACTCTCACCGGCATTCCCATTCCACCCGCCCTGGCCGCCCTGCGCACCAAGCCCGAGCGGCACACGGGGGTCATTGCCAAGGAGAAGATGCTGGAGTACGTACTCGGAATCTAAAAAGCTTTCCCTCCGGGGAAACTGGCTCGCGTAAGCGAGACTGAGGGGGCATACCGCAAACCCCTCCGGTCCTAGCGGGCCACCTCCCCTTTTCAGGGGAGGCATTCACCTACCCTGAAAAGGAGACAGAGAAATGAACCAAGTAACCATCCGGGTGCCGGCAACCACCGCCAACCTGGGGCCGGGGTTTGATGCCTTTGGGTGCGCCCTGAGCCTGTATACGGACGTGACCTTTGAGGAGACGGACTCCGGTCTGGAGATCACCGGCTGCGACGAAGCCTTCACCGGGCCGGACAATCTGGCCTACACCTCTTACTGCGCCGTGCTGGCCTCCCTCAGCGAGGAGGTCCGGGGCGTAAAAATCCATATCAACGCCCACATCCCCATCTGCCGGGGCCTGGGCTCCTCCGCAGCCCTGCTGGTGGCCGGTGCCATGGGCGCCAACGTGCTGCGGGGCAGCAAGCTCAGCACCCAGGGCCTGCTGAACATCACCAACGCCATGGAGGGCCACCCGGATAACCTGGCCCCGGCCTTTTATGGCGGTCTGACCGCCTCTATGGTGGACAGCGGTCTGCCCGTTACCGTCAGCTTTCCCCTGCACCCGGGCTGGGAATTTCTGGCACTGGTGCCGGACTTCAACCTGCCCACCACTCTGGCCCGTTCCGTGCTGCCGGAACAGGTATCCCGGGCGGATGCCATCTACAACATCTCCCACGGTGCTATGGTTTTGAAGGCCCTGGAGCTGGGGGATGAAAAGCTGCTGCGCAATGCCATGCAGGACAAGCTCCACCAGAACTACCGGAAAAAGCTGATCCCGGACTATGAAAAAATCGAGGCCCTGGTCCGCACCACCGGCGCAGCCTTCTGCCTCTCCGGTGCAGGCCCCACGCTGCTGGTCATGACCAGAAACCCCGCCCTCTCCGGAATTCTGACGGAGAAGCTGCCGAAGATCACCGAACACAACTGGGAAATTCTCCCCCTTCACGTGGAATTCCAGGGTGCAAAGGCGCTGTAAGAAATCATTTCACCCCAGGTCTTGACGAATGGACCTGGGGAGATTATAATAGGTGCAGTATGTTGGGTTGGTATAGCCTGACAGAGAAATCCCCCGAAAATTGGGGAGCTACAGACTGAATTTAGGAGACAAAAAAACCATGAATTATGATGTCCTGATCATCGGCGCCGGTCCCGGCGGCATTTTTTCTGCCTACGAGCTGACTCTGCGCAATCCCAATCTGAAAATCGGCGTTTTTGAGGCAGGCCATCCTCTGAATAAGCGGAAGTGCCCCATCAACGGTACCACCGTCAAGAGCTGCATCGGCTGCAAGAGCTGCTCCATTATGAGCGGCTTCGGCGGGGCCGGTGCCTTCTCCGACGGCAAGTACAACATCACCAACGATTTCGGCGGTACCCTTTACGAATACATCGGCAAGAAGCGTGCCTTGGAACTGATGCACTACGTGGACGAGATCAACATGGCCTACGGCGGCCAGGGCACCAAGCTCTATTCCACCGCCGGGACCAAGTTCAAAACCATCTGCATCCAGAATGACCTGCACCTGCTGGACGCTTCCGTCCGCCACCTTGGCACAGACATCAACTATGTGGTGCTGGAAAACCTGTATGCCGAGCTAAAGGACAAGGTAGACTTCCATTTTGATACCCCCGTCCGGGGCATCTCCGTCATCGACGGCGGCTACGAGATCGCCTGCGACGGCGAGAGCTACACCTGCGCTCAGTGCATCGTCTCCGTAGGCCGCAGCGGCAGCAAATGGATGGAGCAGATCTGCAAGGATATGGACATTCCCACCCAGTCCAACCGGGTGGACATCGGCGTTCGGGTGGAGCTGCCCGCCGTTGTCTTCTCCCACCTGACCGACGAGCTGTATGAGAGCAAGATTGTCTACCGGACTCAGAAGTATGAGGACAAGGTCCGCACCTTCTGCATGAACCCCAAGGGCGCCGTGGTCAATGAAAACACCAACGGCATTATCACCGTCAACGGCCACAGCTACGAGGACCCCGCCAAGCAGACGGAAAACACCAACTTTGCCCTGCTGGTTGCCAAGCACTTCTCTGAGCCATTTAAGGATTCCAACGGCTACGGCGAGTCCATCGCCCGCCTGAGCAATATGCTGGGCGGCGGCGTTATGGTCCAGCGCTTCGGTGATCTGATCCGGGGCCAGCGCTCCACCCCCAAGCGGATGGAGGAAAGCTTCGTCACCCCCACCCTGAATGCAACCCCCGGCGACCTGAGCCTGGTGCTGCCCAAGCGAATCCTGGACGGCATTATTGAAATGATCTACGCCCTGGACAAGATTGCCCCAGGCACCGCCAACGACGATACCCTGCTCTACGGTGTGGAAGTCAAGTTCTACAACATGGAAGTCACCGTAGACGACCACCTGGAAACCAAGTACCCCGGCCTGTACATCATCGGCGACGGCAGCGGCATCACCCACTCCCTGTCCCATGCCTCCGCCAGCGGCGTCCATGTGGCAAGACGCATTGTGGGCTTCGAGGAATAACCGATATGCACCGGGAAGCGCAGTGCTTTCATAAGAATGCTTGCCTTTTCCGGCGGGATACTCTATAATGAATCCATCATCAATAAAGGAGCCCATAACCATGGACAACGAAGTTCTGAACAACGAAGAGGAAGAAACCAGCATCCTGACCCTCACCGACGAAAACGGTGTGGACACAGACTTTGAATACCTGGATTGCATCCCCTACGAGGGCAAGGAATATCTGGTACTGCTGCCCGCCGATGAGGCCGCCACGGATGTGGTCATCCTGGAGGTAGAGCCTGTGGACGAGGAAACCGAAAACTATCTGTCCGTCCAGGACGAGGACCTGCTGAACGCTGTGTATGATATCTTCAAGGAGAAGTACAAGGACGTTCTGACCTTCGAGGAAGAGTAAAAACACAAAACCGGCCCAGGCGGGCCGGTTTTTCTGTTGAAAAGGAGTCTTGCAATGAAAGAAACCGTCATCTACCAATCCCCGGTGGGGCCGCTTCGGCTGGACTGCGAGGACGGCGCGGTAATCGCCCTCAAAAAGGCAGAGGCGGGTACCGTATCCGGCCAGGGCAACGAGCTGACGGCGCTGGTGTTCCGGCAGCTGGATGAATATTTCGCAGGGACCCGCCGGGAATTTAACTTTCCCTATCGGCTCCATGGAACGCCCTTCCAGCAGGCTGTCTGGGCCGCGCTGCGGCAGATTCCCTATGGGGAAACCCGCAGCTACAAAGATATTGCCCGCGCCATCGGCCACCCGAAGGCCTTCCGGGCCGTGGGCATGGCCAACAACCGGAATCCCATTCTCATCGCCATTCCCTGCCACCGGGTCATCGGTGCCGACGGCGGCCTCGTAGGCTACGGCGGCGGGCTGGAAATGAAGCAGGCACTGCTGAAACTGGAAAAAGGCCGATAGCGCCAAGGCACCCCTTTCAGAGGTGCCCTCAGCTTTTATTCCACAATCAGCCCGAATACACCGTCCTCGTACAGGCCGGTGATTTTTACGTTCTTTACCACATTGTGCAGCCCCTCTCCGGCGGCGTAGACCCGGACATAGTTGGGGGCGTGGCCGGTATAGAAGCTGAGGACCTGCTCCTCGAAGAGCACCGCCTGGGTGGTGCAGATGAGCGATTCCCGGTAGGATTTGCTCATCTGCCGGGCCACGGCAATGGCCCGGCGGCTGCGGTCCTCCTTGACGGCATTGCCCAGCTGACCGGGCATGGTATCCGCCGGGGTGCCGGGGCGGCGGGAATAGGGGAAGATATGCATATCCGCAAAGGCGCACTTTTGGATAAAGGCGAGGCTTTCTTCAAATTCCGCCTCCGTCTCTCCAGGAAAGGCAACAATCATGTCCGTGGTAATGGCGCAGTTTGGGAAAAATTTCCGCAGCAGGCAGACGCTTTCATAGTACCGCTGGGTATCATACTTCCGGCGCATCCGTTGCAAAACCGTGTCGCAGCCGGACTGCATGCTCAGGTGAAACTGGGGGCACAGGTTGTGGAAGCCCGCCAGGGTACGGCAGAAGTCCTCCGTAACAATTCTCGGCTCCAGGCTGCCCAGCCGGATGCGCAGCTCCGGCTGGGTCTCGCAGAGCCCTGCAATCAGGTCCTTCACCGGGGGCTTTCCCGGAAGGTCTGCGCCCCAGCTGGCAATCTCAATGCCGGTGACCACGATCTCCCGGTAGCCCATTTCCGCCAGCTCCCGGGCCTGGGCCAGGGCATCCGCCAGAGGGGCAGAGCGCACGGGGCCCCGGGTATAGGGGATGATGCAGTAGGTGCAGAAATTGACGCAGCCGTCCTGGACCTTCAGCATGGCCCGGGTCCGTTCTTCCAAACCGCCGGGAGGCAGCAGCTCAAATTCCCGGCGGCGCAGGGCATTGTCCAGCGTGTCCACATGGTCTTTCCCCTGGAGGGCGGCAAGCATATGCTCCAAAAATTCCTGCCGCCCGCCGGAGCCGCCCAAAACGTCCACACCCAGCTCCTTTACCGCCTCAGGGGCGTGCTGGGTGTAGCAGCCGCAGACGCCGATGACGGCCCTCGGATTTTCCCGGCGGCAGCGGCGGATAACGGCCCGGTTTTTCTTGTCCGCAATGGCGGTGACGGAGCAGGTATTGATGATGTAGGCATCGCACTTCTCGTCAAAATGTCCGATTTCATGGCCCTGGTTTTGTAAAATATGCTCCATGGCCTGGGTTTCGTATTGATTGGTCTTACAGCCCAATGTGTAAAAAGCAAATCGCATCTTCGTAAAAATCGCCAATTTTGCTGGCGCTCCCTTGTTATAATTCGCCAAACCGTCAATTGCATTTCGCCCGGATTATGTTATAATGATCCATATCATCCGTTTTTTCGGTTCATAGCCATATTATACACGAAAACCCGGCATTTGTACAGTCAAAGGAGGTTTTTATGCAGGAATTTACGATTCATCTTCGCTCCGTGCGGGATGTAAACGATTTTGTTGCATTGACTGCCCCTCTGTGTGCCGTCACACTGACGGATGGCTTCCAGGTGGTGGATGGAAAGAGCTTTATGGAAATCTTCTGTTTGCGGCTCTCCGGCCCCATCACCGTTGCGGCGGATTGCCCTGCCGAGGATTTTGAGCGATTCCGCCAAGACTGTCTGCGCTTCCAGAGCGCATTCTGAATATCGGCTCTTGCAGCACCGTCCCGGGAATACTCGGGGCGGTTTTTATTTTGGGGGCAACACCGCACAATTCGCCTGCGGCAGTCAGCGGATCTTTTCCGCCGGGGCCGCGGTATTTTTTCTCGAAATACACAAAGTATTCCTTCGAAAAAATACCTTGCCCCGACGAAAAATCTCTCGCTGACTGCTCTTGTCGAATCATGTGGTGCTGCCCCCTGGGGGCGTAAAAAGCTTCTCCTCCGGGCGGTGCGGCGGTTTCCCTTCCCCGAAGAGGAAGGTTGAGAATAAAAGGGGGCGGCCCGGCGGGCCGCCCCCCAAAGCGTATATCAGCAGTAGAAATCCCGGATTTTCTTGGCTCTGCTGGGATGGCGGAGCTTCCGGATGGCTTTGTTCTCGATCTGGCGGATACGCTCTCTGGTCACGCCGAAGATCTGGCCCACCTCTTCCAGAGTGTGGGTACGGCCGTCGTACATACCGAAGCGCATCCGCAGCACATCGGCTTCCCGCTCGGTCAGTGTGCCCAAAATCTCTTTCAGGGCCTCGGCAAGCAATGCGTTGGAGGTGGCGTCGGCAGGGCCGGGGGTGCGCTCGTCCTCTACGAAGGAGCCGATGGAGGTGTCCTCTTCGTCACCCACAGGAGTATCCAAGCTCAGGGTATCGGCAGCGGTACGGTTGGCCTCGATGATCTTCTCCACAGGCAGACCCAGCTCGGCGGCGATTTCCTCCATAGTGGGCTCTCTGCCCAGCTCCTGGACCAGCTTCCGATTGCAGCGGGTGGCCTTGTTGATGACCTCTACCATATGCACCGGGACACGAATGGTCCGGGCCTGGTCGGCAATGGCACGGGTAATGGCCTGCCGAATCCACCAGGTGGCATATGTAGAGAATTTGTTTCCCTTTGTCCAGTCGAATTTATCGACTGCGCGAATGAGGCCCGTGTTGCCCTCCTGGATCAGATCCAGGATGTGCAGACCCCGGCCGGAGTATTTTTTGGCAATGGAGACCACCAGACGCAGGTTGGCCTCGGTCAGCTTATTCTTGGCCTCCTGATCGCCCTCGGAGACGCGCTTAGCCAGCTCCACTTCCTCCTCGGCAGACAACAGCTTCACCTGGCCGATCTCCTTCAGGTACATCCGCACAGGGTCGTCCAGGCTGTATTCCGCGGCCAGATCCACAGGATCGATGAGCTCTTCCTCTTCAATGCCCCGCAGATCCATGCCATCGTCCAGCCCATCGCCCAGGCCGTCGCCCAGAACATCCAGGCTGTCGTCAATTTCCAGCTCGGTGGTGACGATTTGGATATTCATGGCATCGAACCGGTCATAGATCTCTTCAATTTTTTCCGGGGACAGTTGCATCTTTTCCAGGATGGCGCCGAGCTCCGTATCCCGGATCATGCCCTCTTTCTTGCCCTTGGCAATCAAAGCCTGCATGGCGGCCTGGAGGTCCTCGGTATTCGCAGTATTCTTTGTCGGCTTTTTGGCTGTACTCATAGTCAATTCCCTCTTTACCTCTGTCTGTATACGACTTCAAAACATTCTTGCCGTAAGACTATACCCCGATTTTGCATTTCTGGCAAGGGTTTTTTAAGTATTTCTTTGTTTTCCGTGAAAAAAGTCAAAATCCGGCAGGCGGTACTTTGATTTTTCCCGCTTTTTGTGAAAACATACGGTTTACTTTTTCGGAAAAATTCGTTATAATTGGTAAAATGCTTTTCGTATGCTTTCTCCTGGGAGAAGGTGGCCCACCGCAAAGCGGCGGCGGTGCGTCGCGCAGCGAATCTAATTCTCTATAGCTGCCGGTGGCAGCTATATCATAACTTATGGAAGAGGGGCCTTACGGAAGTGAGCTGTGGGGTTGCTGCGCGTTTCCAACCGCTCTCGCGCAGAACCCGTCCCTCAGCCTCGGCTGTTGCCGAGCCAGCCCCCGCTGTGCATTAAGAGCCCCTGTTTTGGAGATTTTTTAGAGAGGAACCAGCCTATGACGGATCTTTCCCATATTCGTAATTTTTCCATTATCGCCCATATTGACCACGGCAAGTCCACCCTGGCAGACCGGCTGATGGAGCAGTGCAACGCTGTGGACCAGCGGACCCGGGCCGAGCAGCTCTTGGACTCCATGGATCTGGAGCGGGAGCGGGGCATTACCATCAAAGCTACCGCGGTGCAGCTGAACTACACCGCCGACGACGGCGAAACCTACGACCTGAACCTCATCGACACCCCGGGCCATGTGGACTTCAACTACGAGGTATCCCGGTCTCTGGCAGCCTGCGAGGGCGCGGTGCTGGTGGTGGACGCCAGTCAGGGCGTGGAGGCCCAGACCCTGGCCAACACCTATTTGGCCATTGACGCAGGGCTGGAGGTTCTGCCGGTCATCAACAAGATCGACCTGCCCTCTGCCCGCCCCGCCGAGGTCAAGGCCGAGGTGGAGGACATCATCGGAATTCCTGCCGAGGATGCCCCGGAGATCTCCGCCAAGAACGGCATCAACATTCACTCTGTGCTGGAAATGATCGTACGCGACATTCCTGCCCCCCAGGGTGACCGGGAAGCGCCGTTGCAGGCGCTGATCTTCGACAGCCAGTACGATGCCTACCGGGGCGTCATCGTCTACACCAGAATCAAACAGGGCACCGTCAGGGCCGGTATGGACATTCGGATGATGGCCACCGGCGCCGTCTATAAAGTGGTGGAGGTGGGCACCATGAATCCCCTGGGGCTGACTCCCGGGGAATCCTTAGGTGCCGGTGAGGTAGGCTACATCACCGCCTCCATTAAAAACGTCTCCGATACCCGGGTGGGCGACACCATCACCGCTGTGGAAAACCCCGCTGCCGAACCGCTGCCGGGCTACCGGCAGGTGCAGCCCATGGTCTACTCCGGTGTTTACCCCGCCGACGGTGCCAAATACCAGGACCTGCGGGACGCTTTGGAAAAGCTGAAGCTGAACGACGCCTCCATGAGCTACGAGCCGGAGAGCTCCATTGCCCTGGGCTTCGGCTTCCGCTGCGGCTTCTTAGGCCTGCTGCACATGGAGATCATCCAGGAGCGGCTGGAACGGGAATACAATCTGGACCTGATCACCACCGCCCCCAACGTCGTCTACCGAGTGACAAAAACCGACGGCACGGTGCTTATGGTGGACAATCCCCTGGACTACCCAGACCCCATGGAGATCGAGCTGGCGGAGGAGCCCTTTGTCAAGGCCAGCCTCATTGCCCCCCAGGAATATGTGGGCAATATTATGGACCTGTGTCAGGCCCGCCGGGGAGAATTCAAGAATATGGAATACCTGGATGCCAACCGGGTGGAGCTGCACTATGAAATGCCCCTGAACGAAATCATCTACGATTTCTTCGATGCCCTCAAGTCCCGCACCCGGGGCTATGGCAGCCTGGACTACACCTTCCTGGGCTACCGGCCCAGCAAGCTGGTAAAGCTGGACATCCTCTTAAACGGCGAGGTGGTGGACGCACTGAGCTTTATTCTCTTTGCGGACAATGCCTATCCCAGAGCCCGGAAGATCTGCGAAAAGCTCAAGGACAATATCCCCAGAGCCCAGTTTGAGATCCCCGTTCAGGCAGCCATTGGCGGCAAGATCATCGCCCGGGAGACCATCAAGGCTCTGCGCAAGGACGTGCTTGCCAAGTGCTACGGCGGCGACATCACCCGGAAAAAGAAGCTGCTGGAAAAGCAGAAGGAGGGCAAGAAGCGGATGCGCACCTTCGGCACCGTGTCCGTCCCCTCCGAGGCCTTTATGGCCGTCCTCAAACTGGACGAAGAATGAAGTTAGTTGACAGTTGACAATTGACAGTTGACAGTTAAGTACTATTTTGATGCGTATGCCGGCTATTATTGAGACAAAAAGTTTTGCGTTTTCCGTTCGGATCGTGAAGCTGTACAAGCACCTCTGTGAGGAGAAGAAAGAGTATGTCCTCTCCAGGCAGATTCTCCGGGCGGGAACCAGTATAGAGGCAAATGTGGCTGAGGCCCAGCAAGCCCAAAGCAGACCCGACTTTATATCCAAACTCTGCATTGCTCTAAAAGAGGCGGGTGAAACCGATTATTGGCTTCGCCTCCTCCGGGCAACAGATTATCTATCGGAACATGAGTACGATTCTCTGATCATTGATTGCAAAGAACTGGAAAAACTTCTGACAACCATTATCAAATCCACAAAATCTTTACCGCAAAAGTAAACGACCAAGAAAATCTTCAGTACAGTGACACTGACGGTTCCATGGTGGCACCTTTCGTTTTCGCCAACTGTCAACTGTCAACTGTCAACTGTCAACTGTTACGGAGGCTCATATGGCAATATTAACCAGACGCAACAACAAGACCCCCTTGGGGATCTACATTCACATTCCCTTCTGCCGCAGCAAGTGTCAGTATTGCGACTTCTATTCCATGCCCTGCAAGGATGACAAGTTGATGGACAGCTACCTGGATGCCATCTGCGCCCATCTGAAAGAGGCGGGGGCCCTTTGCCCCGGCTACCGGGTGGACACCGTCTATTTCGGCGGCGGCACCCCCAGCTATTTTGGCGCGGACGCGCTGGCCATCATTCTGACGGCCATTCGCCGGAATTTTGACGTAGCCACCGATGCGGAGATCACCTTTGAGGCCAACCCGGACTCCGTGACGGACCGGCTGCTGCACCGGCTGAAAGCCGAGGGCTTCAACCGGGTGAGCCTGGGCGTTCAGTGTGACAATGACGAAATTCTCAAAAAGCTGGGCCGCCCCCATACCTATGCCCAGGCTGTCACCGCCTACCAGCGCATCCGCAAGGCAGGCTTCCGAAATGTGTCCTTAGACCTGATGTACGGCCTGCCCGGCCAGAGCCTCCACGACTGGCAGGAAACATTGGAAAACGTTCTAAAGCTGAACCCGGAGCACATGAGCTGCTACGGCCTGAAGGTAGAGGAAGGTACCCCTCTGTACGACGTGAAGGACTTCGTGGGCCTGGCGGACGATGACACCCAGGCAGATATGTATATGGCCGCTGTGGAGGCTCTGCGCAACCATGGCTTCCGGCAGTATGAAATTTCCAATTTCTGCCGGAAGGGCCTGTACTCCCGGCACAATACCAAGTATTGGACCGGCGGCGAATACCTGGGCTTCGGCCCCAGCGCCAGCTCGGATTTTGCAGGGAAGCGCTTTACCATGGTGCGGGATCTGCAGGCCTATATCCAGGGCATCCAGACCGGCGGCAACATCATGGAGGATGTCCAGGAAATCCCCCTGCGGGAGCGGGCAGGGGAGTACCTGATGCTCCGGCTGCGGACCACGGCGGGCATTCTGGCCGAGGAATACGAGCGGACCTTCATGCTGCCCTTTAAGCCCCTGGAAGAGGTGCTCCTCAAGCACCGGGTCTACTATCAGACAGCACAGAGCGAGGATGGCCGGTGGTACCTGACCCCCAGAGGCTTTCTGGTGTCCAACGACATTATTTCCGATCTGCTTCTGGCCCAGGACGATTCCGAGCCGCTGAAGAGGCTGTAAATAAGAAAGGCTCCCCTTTCAGGGGAGCCAATGCCTTCCCGTAGGGGAAGGTTTTTACTTTTCCTCCTGCACCGGCAGGGGGGAGATCACAGGCTTGCCGTCCCGGTCCAGGAGAACCGTCAGGCCGCCGCCGGTTTTTCACGGCGGCGGATGGGGTTACTTGGTTCCTTCGACGATGCCGTTGGCAAGACCCACCAGGCCCTGCATTTCGCTGGGGATGATGATCTTGGTGGCCTGGCCGTCAGCGACCTTCTGCATGGCCTCAATGGCTTTCAGCCGCAGAACGCTGTCGTTGGGGGCCTTTTCGTTCAGCATGGCGATGGAGTCGGCCAGGGCCTGCTGCACCGCCAGAATGGCCTGGGCTTCGCCGTCAGCCTTCAGAATGGCAGCCTGCTTCTCGGCCTCAGCCCGGAGAATGGCGGCCTGCTTCTCAGCATCGGCCTTCAAAATGGCGGATTCCTTTTCGCCCTCGGCAATGAGGATGGCGGACTTCTTCTGGCCCTCGGCCTGAAGGATGGACTGACGGCGGTCACGCTCGGCCTTCATCTGCTTCTCCATGGAGTTCTGAATGTCCGCAGGAGGCAGGATGTTCTTCAGCTCTACCCGGTTGACCTTGATGCCCCAGGGGTCCGTGGCTTCGTCCAGAATGGAGCGCATTTTGGTGTTGACCACGTCGCGGCTCGTCAGGGTCTGATCCAGTTCCAAATCGCCAATGATGTTTCGCAGAGTGGTGGCGGTCAGGGTTTCCATAGCCATCATGGGCTGCTCCACGCCGTAGCAGTAGAGCTTGGGGTCGGTGATCTGGAAGTAGACAACGGTATCGATCTGCATGGTGACGTTGTCCTTGGTGATCACGGGCTGGGGGGGATAGTCCAGGACCTGCTCCTTCAGGCTCACCTTCCGGGCAACCCGGTCAATAAAGGGCACTTTAAAGTGCATACCCACGCCCCACACGCTGTGGAAAGCGCCCAACCGTTCCACAACATAGGCCCGGGACTGCTGGACCACGGAGATATTGGAAATGATGATGACAAGGGCGAGAATGACGATGATAAGCAATACAACAGGCATAGATGTTCCTCCTTTTTACCTTACGGCTTCCTGGACAGCCACAGGGGAAACCAGAAGCTTCACGCCCTGCACTGCCTCAATTTTCACAACGGTTCCTGCGGGGATATTCTCTTCTCCGATGCTCCTGGCACTCCAGGTCATACCGCCCATCTTTACCCGGCCCGTTGCTGCCAGGTTATCTATGGCTTCGATGACGGTACATTCCTGCCCGACCAGAGCATCTACATTGGTCCTCTGAATTTTTGGGTTCACGTACTTTTTCAGCACCGGCCGCAGCATGGCAAGCAGCGCCACGCTGACCACCAGAAACAGCGCCAGCTGCAAGCCAACGGATGCGCCCAGCAGCGCAGCGATAATGGCCGCCAGCGCCCCGGCTGCAAACCACAGCGATACCAGCGCCACGGTGGCACCCTCAGCCATCAGGAAAAGAATCAGAAGGACCAGCCAGACATAAGCGGAAATGTGCACGGAAAAACCTCCTTTCCGGAAATCCTTTTGGGATTTTCTCTCTTGCTTACGGACTTATCATAGCAGTTTCCGGCCCTGCCGTCAATTGCCGGAAAGGTAAAATAGATGTAATTTTTTTGCCGCCCCAGCAAAATAGATTACCCCCGCTCCACCATTTCTTCCGTCAGTTCGTTTCTGCGGAACAGGAACCGGCGGATGGCAAAAAGTCCGGCAATGCAGGCCACGGACAAAAGGTTGCTGACAGGGTCGTCGTGGCTTAGAATCACGTGCCGGGTAATGGCCACGGTCAGAACCTCCAGAATATTGGCGGGGGTGGTGTCAATGAGCATACGCACAAACTCCAATCCCACCACAATGGTCAGCACCTCATGGAGAAAGCTCAGCACATCGGCAGAGGAGCCGGGATGGTGCACCAACTCCAAAATCAGCTTGGCAAAAGCGCCAAGCAGCACGATCAGCGTAAAAATCGCAATGAGCTTTTCCATAATATGCAGCACATGGCGGAAATAATGCTGAATTTTCGTCTCCCGTGCCTCCGATCGCTGAATCCGCGCCTCGGTTTTCTCCATGCGGTCGTTGACCTTTTCTTCGATTTTCTGCTGTGTTGCCATGGGAATTCCTCCTTGTGTTGTTCTCATGTTTTGCGAAAGTCATGCCAAAGCTTCCCCTCCGCGCTTTGGCGTCCCAGAAAGGGGAGCCTCTTCCCCAATTTCCTCAATAAAACCGCTTCATTTCCTCTTTCGCTCTGTTTACCTCTGCCTCCAGCTCCCGGGCGGAGACCCGGAGGACACCGGAACCCAGGGCGGAGAGCTGGACGAGGCCGTCGGAGCTGGCCACGCTGACCCGGTAATTGCCGCCCAGGTCCCGGGCAAGGGCCTGGATATAGGCATCCGCCGTTTCGCCCTCCCGGGTGAAGACCACCTGGATCGTTGCATCCTGGTATTTTTCGCTGCCGGGCTGCCGGTAGCTGTCGAATACCAGAATGACCCGGGTTTTTGTAAAGCCCGCATAGCTGGTCAGAGCATCCGTCAGGCGCCGCCGAGCGGCGGACAGGTCTGTTTTGGCCGTTTCGGCCAGACGCTCCCAGGCGAAAATCACATTGTAGCCATCCACAATCAGGCACTTCTCTTTTGGCACGCTGATGGTCACTTCCGCTGTGGCCGGGGCTTTGGGGGCAGTGTACTGTCGGCGGCGGATAGGGCCAAACTCCCGCTCCATAATCTGCTCCAGCTCCCGGTCGTCAATGGCCGGCAGAATGCGCATCTGAGGCTTTTCCTCTTTCAGGCCGCTTTCCAGGTGCATGAATTCCTTTACCCGGTCCCATTTCACCGTATGCCCCGCCCCGTGGCTGCAAAATACAGAGTCCGGGGTGTTTTCCAGGTCTGCCTCCGGGTCGTAGGCCGCTGCCTCAATCACCTGCTTGGCATTGTGGCAGGGTTCGTAGCCCCGCAGGGACAGGCTCAACCGTCCCAGGCCCTGGGTATAGGCGGAGAGCTGGGAGGCATAGTCCCGGATTTCTCCGGCGGGGACCCGGCCCTCCAGAATGGCCGTCCCATCCCGGCTCTCCGGGGCCTCGGGGGTGCCGCCCATGGCGCGGATATCCGTAATGGCCCGGCCGATCTGGGCCTGGGGCAGCTCCAGGTGAAAATCATACCAGGGCTCTAAAAGCACGCTTTTTGCCTGCATCAGCCCCTGCCGGACGGCCCGATAGGTGGCCTGCCGGAAGTCGCCGCCCTCGGTGTGCTTCAAGTGGGCCTTGCCGATGAGCAGGGTGATTTTCATATCCGTAATGGGCGCGCCGATGAGCACACCCCGGTGCTGCTTTTCCGCCAGATGGGTCAGAATCAGGCTTTGGTAGCCCGCGTCCAGCACATCCTGGGGACATTGCGTATCAAACACCATCCCGCTGCCCGGCGTTCCGGGCTCCAATAGCAAATGCACCTCGGCATAGTGCCGCAGGGGTTCAAAGTGGCCTACGCCCTCCACGGTATCGGAAATGGTCTCTTTATAGAATATCTTCAGGTCATCCAGAGTAATGTCCAGATCAAAGCGCTGCTTGACCAGACTCTGGAACACCTCCAGCTGGACCTGCCCCATGATCTGCACCCCGATTTGCTTACCGTCCCAGGCGATGTGCAGCTGGGGGTCCTCCTCTTCCAGCTGCCGCAGCTTGGGAAGCACCAGGGACGGGTCCGCTTTGGAAGGGAGCCTGGCCCGATAGGTCATAACGGGCTCCAATTCCGGGCGAAAAATCTCTGCCTCAGCTCCCAGGCCTTGCCCTGCCCAGGTAGCGGTAAGACCGGTTACGGCAAAGGCCGTCCCGGCCTCTACCCGGTCCGGCGTTTCGAACTTTTCCCCGGAGTACAGCCGCAGCTGGGCCGCCTTTTCCGTCAGGGTCTCTCCCTGCCGGTTTTCATAGCGGACAGGCTCCCGAACGGACAGGCTGCCGCCGGTGAGCTTCATCCAGGTCAGCCGGTTTCCCTGGGGATCCCGAGTGATTTTGTAGACCCGGGCAGAGAAGGCATCTCCATAGGTATTTTCCGGAGCATAGGTGTCCAATCCTGCCAGAAACGCGTCAATCCCCTCGCTTTTCAGCGCCGCACCGAAGTACACGGGGAACAGGCGGCACTGGGCAATCAGCTGCCGCAGATTTTCATCGGTAACGGCCCCGCCTGCCAGGAAGCTTTCCAGAAGGGCCTCGTCGCACATGGCCGCAGCTTCCCGAATGGACTCCTCACTGCCGGTAAAATCCGCGCAGCTCTCGCTGAGCTCCTTTTGCAGCTGGGCGAGCAGCTTATCACGGTCCGCCCCGGGCAGGTCCATTTTATTGATAAAGAGAAATACGGGCACTTGGTGCTTGCGCAGCAGCTGCCACAGGGTTCTGGTGTGGGCCTGAACCCCATCCGTGCCGCTGATAACCAACACAGCGCAGTCCAGCGCCGGCAGCACCCGTTCCGTTTCCGCGGCAAAGTCCACGTGGCCCGGGGTGTCGATCAGGGTCACCGCCCGGTGGGCCGTTCGGAGCCGGGCCTGCTTGGAGAAAATGGTAATGCCCCGCTGCCGTTCCAGCTGGAAGCTGTCCAGCAGCGCATCCCCATGGTCAACCCGTCCCAGCACCCGCCGGGCCCCGGCGGCATACAGCAGGCCCTCGGAAAGGGTGGTCTTTCCCGCATCCACATGGGCCAGCAGTCCGATGCACAGGGGCTTTCTGAAATTTGTCTGTGCCTGCACCGTGGGAGACCTCCTTTTCCAAATGATTGCTCTTATTGTACCATAAAGAAGTGCCGCAGTCGAGAAATTTCTTTGTAAAACCGCCCTCCTGCGGTGGGGCAGGAGGGCGGCTGGAAATGCATTTTACAGGTCGGCGTACAGATCTTCTCCGTACACGCCCTGGGCGATGAGCTGGGCGAAGCTTTCGGTGACGGCGGCCTTGTCGGCAGCGTAGGTCACGCCGAACCACTTATCGTGGGTAGGCAGGACCTGGACCGTGACCTCCTTGCGCTGGAGCAGCTGGCCGATGAGGATGGGCAGCAGGTACTCCGCTTTCAGAGGATTGGCCGGAACGTCCGTTTCGAAGAAGGTCTTGAAGTTCCGTTCCAGGGTCTCCAGGAAGGCGGGGGACAGGCCCCACATATTCATGGATACATAGCCATCGGGATCCAGCGCCTTGCCGTCGGCTTCTGCGCCATTGGCAGTGGGGCGGATATTCTTGGTCTCTACAACGTCCGACAGGAAGCCCTTCCCGTCCACCTGGCAGATGCCCCGGGTAACGGTGCCGTTGTCGGACAGGGTGTTTTTCAGAATGAAGCCCGCCATGCAGAAGGCATTTCCCGGGTGATCGGCGCACAGATAGTGGTGAATCTCCCGGTAGATGCTCTTGCCGTAATAGTCGTCGGCGTTGATGACGGCAAAGGGACCGTCGATATGGTCCTTTGCGGCCAGAACGGCCTGACCGGTGCCCCAGGGCTTGCTGCGGCCCTCGGGAAGAGAACCGGGGATCTCCGTCAGAGACTGGAAGCAGTAGGCTACCTCTACACCGGCCTTGGCACACACGGCCTCGATGCGGTTGCCGATGACTTCCCGGAAGTCCTTTTCGATGTCCCGGCGGATAATGAATACGATCTTTTGAAAGCCTGCGGCGATGGCATCATGGATGGAATAATCCATAATAATATGGCCGGACTGGTCCACAGCTGCAAGCTGCTTGATTCCGGCGCCGTAGCGGCTGCCGATGCCGGCGGCCATGATCACAAGGGTAGTCTTTTTCAAAAATACATCCTCCTGTCTTTCTTTTCGAAGACACTGCCTATACCATATCATAATTTTCCGTTTAATGCAACGGATTTTCAGAAATATCCTGTTCTTTGCGGAGTGACCCGCCGGATTGAACGCGATCCATGACGTACAGCGACAGCAGCAGGTATAGCCGCTGGCCGGGATCGTCCAGGCTCAGGTTCACCAGGCTCTCGATTTTTTTCAGCCGGTACAGAAGGGTCGTGCGGTGGATAATCAGGGCCTGGGAGGTCTTTGGAATGTCCCGCTCGCAGAGCAGGTATTCCCGCAATGTCTCAAAATAGGGGGTGCCGTGCTCCCGGTCGTAGTCCCGCAGGGCATAGAGCGCCGGGGAGAGGGTCTGCTCCAGGGTCAGCTCCGCGTGGAAATTTTCCAGGATGTGGGTCAGGGCGCACTGGGAGAACAGCCAGATCCACCGGTCCCCCCGCTGGCGAAAGCAGGTGTCCAGGGCAATTTGAGCCTGGGTGAAGGCCACATGGAGGCTCTGGATTCCCTGAATCGGTGAGGAAATCCCGGCATAGAGCAGGTGATCCCGGCACAGGGGGGCCAGGGTATGCCGCAGCATGGTATAGGGAATGGCCAGGCGGCGCATATTGAGGATCACATACTGCCTGTGATTTTCCAGCAGCACATAGCTGTTTGGAAAATACCGGAACAGATCGCTGTGCAGGGAGTGCTCCTGGATGGTGGAGGCGGTGTTTTCCTGGTTGGCGATATTCAGGCACACATAGGGGTCCTCGCTTTCCCAGCCAAGCTGATCCAGCAGCCGCCGCAGCTGGCCGCTGTCCGGCTGACGGTTTCGCAGCAGATCGGAGATCACATCGTCCATGCTGCGAAAGCCCGTGTTCTGCCCCCCGGCCCGGTAGTGCAGGCAGCTCATAGCCCGCTGGGCCAAAACCTCCGCCAGGCGATAGTCTGAAGGGCGGAATGGATGGTTGGTCTCCATAACCAGCAGCCGCCCCCGGTAGACAGCGCCGTCCCAAAGGTTTACATAAAGGCAGTCTGCGGTTTTGCTGGCGTTGTGCCAGAGCTGCACATTGTGGGTGGTGTAGGTTTCCAGGTAGTCGCTGTCGAATTGCAGGTCGTCCACAATGACCCGGGGAAGGAACCCCCGCTGAGAGGTCATGGTGTATTCCGGGGTAAGCACATCATCCACTTGGGAGGACTGGGCCAGCATCATGAACCAGTCGTCGTGGATGTACACCGGGTTTTCCAAAAGCTCCGCCCCAGACTCGCACAGCTGCTGCAGCGTCACGCCCTGAAAGACCAGCTCATCCAAGAGCTGCTCCTGCTCCCGGCACCGGGAGAACAGGGCCATGGCCCGGTCCAGCACCTGCGCATCCGTCAGGCCGGGCACGGTGATATGGTCCGCGGCCCCGGGGATGGGGGCCTGGCAGATGCTGGCATAGGTATCCCCCGGGAAATCGGCAGCGTCCTCCTCCCGGACCAGGTAGAGAATGTTTTCGCTCATGGGCAGACTGCTGCGGAAAATACGGACATCCAGATAGGATTTTCCGCTGCCGGAATCGTGGACCGTGCCCTCCGGAAACACCTGGGCCACCATGGCAAGATTGGGGTTCATATGGGCGAGGGTGTACTTCTCCATGGATAACCTGCTCCTTTCTTTTTGCATAAGGAAATTATATCCTCAGAATTGCGGAAAGTAAAGAGAGAAAAATCAAAAAATGCGGAAAATTGTGAATTCTTTTTTGAGCGAATTGACAAAACAGGAAGGATTTGTTAGGATGCTTATAGAAGCAATCCACAAAAAAGGGGGCGTTTCGCCCAACGCAAAATTGTGGATATCCCTTCGCAGATTTGAATCATTTGGAGGATACAGATATGCTTACCGCAAAAGAGAATATGCGCGAAGCCATTCGGGGTGGCAATCCCGATCGGTTTGTAAACCAGTACGAAGGCATTTCCCTGCTGATGCACCCCTACATGATGACCCAGCCCCTGCTGAAAAAGGGCGACGAGAACGTGGTCAACGGCTGGGGCGTTACCAATTCCTTCCCCATGAATGCACCCGGCGCGTTCCCTGTACATACCCCCGACAAGATCGTCGTGAAGGACATTGAGCAGTGGCAGGACTATGTCCATGCCCCCAGCCTGAAATTCTCCGATGAGCTGTGGAATATCTGCAAGGATATGTACGCCGCCGTGGACGGCACCAAGGCCTACAAGGCGGCCTTCGTTGCTCCCGGCCTGTTCGAGCAGTGCCACCACCTGTGCTCCATGCAGGAAGCCCTGATGAACTATATGGAATACCCCGATGAGATGCACGACCTCATCAAGTACCTGACCGACTGGGAGCTGGAGCTGGCCGAGGGCATCTGCTCCAACCTGCACCCCGATGCCATTTTCCATCACGATGACTGGGGCAGCGAGCTGAACTCCTTCCTGCGTCCCTCCATTTTCGAGGACTTCTTCCTGGAGTCCTACCAGAAGATCTACGGCTACTACCATAGCCACGGCGTGGAGCTCATCTTCCATCACTCCGATTCCTACTGCGCAAACATCCTGCCCATCATGATCGATATGGGTATTGATGTGTGGCAGGGCTGCATGCACTCCAACAATGTGCCCGAGTGCATCGAAAAGTACGGCGACAAGATCGCCTTCATGGGCGAGATCGACAACAAGCAGGTGGACTTTGAGGGCTGGACCCAGGCCGACTGCGAGAAGGCCGCCGTCCACGCCATGGAGACCTGCGGCATGAAGCACTTCATCCCCTGCATCACCCAGGGAGGCCCCGGCTCCCTGTACCAGGGCACCTACAAGGGCCTGTGGGACGCCATTGACGACTACAACTGCAAGCACTTCGGCTTCACCAAGGAGCAGCTGGAGGCTCAGCGTCTGCCCATGTCCATTATGTTCTAAGGAGGAGCGAGACAATGATTATTATCGGCGAGAAAATCAACGGTTCCATTCCCGTGGTGGCCAAGGCCATTGCCGAGCGGGATGCGGAATTCATCAAGGCCCGTGCCATCGCCCAGGCCAATGCCGGTGCAACCTTTATCGACTGCTGCGCTTCCGTTCCCGAGGCCCAGGAGGTGGAGACCCTGCACTGGATGATCGACTGCATCCAGTCCGTCACCGACCTGCCCATCGCCGTGGACAGCCCCAGCGCAGACGTGCTGCGGGAAGCCTATAAGTTCTGCAACAAGCCCGGCCTCATCAACTCCGTCTCCGGCGAGGGCGACAAGATTGACAAGATCTTCCCCATTCTGGCGGAGAACAAGGGCTGGCAGGTCATCGCCCTGCTGTCCGACGACACCGGCATTCCCAAGAACGCCGCAGACCGGCTGCGGGTCTTTGACAAGATCATGGCCAAGGCCAAGGAGTACGGCATCGCCCCCAACCGGATTCACATCGATCCGCTGGTAGAGATGCTCTGCACCTCCGAGAACGGCATTGAGACCAACATCGAGGTCATTTCCACCGTCCGCGAGAAGTACCCCACCATTCACATCACCGCCGCCGTTTCCAACATCTCCTTCAACCTGCCCGTCCGGAAGATGGTCAACCTGGGCTTCACCGTCCTGGCCATGAACGCCGGTCTGGACAGCGCCATCCTGGACCCCACCAACCGGGACATGATGGGCGTGATCTACGCCACCGAGGCTCTGCTGGGTCTGGATGACTACTGCATGGAGTACATCGGCGCTTACCGCGACGGCTTGTTCGGACCGGTCAAGCAGTAAAAAACGTACGGATGGAAGCCCCGGCGGCAATCGGGGCTTCCTGAAATAAACAAATTAACTTACAAAAGGGGAATATTATTATGAGTCTCGAAAATGTACATGATCTGGTCGTTCGCGGCAAGGCAAAGCTGGTTCCCGCCGCTGTGCAGGAAACCCTGGACGAGGGCGTTGAGGCCTCCAAGATTCTGGATACCATGATCTCCGCCATGGACGTGGTTGGCGAAAACTTCAAGAACGGCACCATCTTTGTGCCCGAAATGCTGATCGCCGCCAAGGCTATGAAGAAGGGCGTTGAGGTCCTGAAGCCCCATCTGGCTTCCGGCGCTGCCGGCGCTCTGGGCAAGGTCATCATCGGCACTGTGGCTGGTGACCTGCACGACATCGGCAAGAACCTGGTGGCTATGATGATCGAGTCCGCCGGTTTCGAAGTCATCGACCTGGGCGTTGACGTGCCCGTTGAGAAGTTCCTGTCCGCTTACGAGGAGAACCCCGACACCAAGATCGTTGCCTGCTCCGCTCTGCTGACCACCACCATGCCCGCTCTGCAGGAGACCGTTACCGCTCTGAACGCCGCTCCCTGGCGCAAGAACGTGAAAGTCATGGTCGGCGGCGCGCCCATCACCCAGGAGTTTGCCGATAAGATCGGCGCCGATGCCTACACCCCCGACGCAGCTTCCGCCGCCAAGAAGGCCAAGGAACTGGTCGCCTAAGTTTATGAACCCTATGAAGCAGTATCGCGTCACGTTTTTGCCTGCCGGGATCACCGTCCCGGTGGAAGAGGGGACCACGCTGCTTCAGGCAGAAATTCAGGCAGGCCTGAAGCCCTACGCACCCTGCGGCGGCAACGGGACCTGCGGGAAATGCAAAGTCACAGTACAGGCCGGGGCAGAAGTCCTGGCCTGTCAGACTATTGTGGGGTCTGACTGCACCGTGACCCTTCCCCAGGTCTCCGCCGCCCGAATTCTGACCCAGAGTCAGAGCGTCCAGACGACTCCGGATGGGGCCGACGAATACACGCTTGCCATCGATATCGGCACCACCACCGTGGTTGCCTATCTGCTGTCCGGGAAAACCGGTGCTCTGCTCTCCCAGGCCAGCACCCTGAACCCCCAGGGCCAGTACGGCGCGGATGTGATCTCCCGGATTCAATATGTGCTGGACGGCGGCAGGGAAGAGATGCAGCACTGCATCCTCGCCGCCCTGGACAGCCTGACCCGGCAGGCGGCCCAAAAAGCCGCCATTGCGCCGGAAGACATTACCTGCACCGCCATCGTGGGCAACACGGCCATGCACCATCTGCTGCTGGGCATTGACCCCAGGCCCCTGGTCACCCCGCCCTATATGCCCAAAGAGCGCGCAGAGCGGGTAATGGGGGCAAAGCCGCTTCTGCCCACCGCCGGGAATGTGCGGATTCTGCCCAACATCGCGGGCTTCGTAGGCGGCGACACCGTGGGCTGCCTGGTGGCCTCCCGGTTTGACCGCCGGGAGGCGCTGACGCTGCTCATCGACATCGGCACCAACGGGGAAATGGTCCTTGGGGACAGGAAACGGGCTGTGGCCTGCTCCACGGCCGCCGGTCCCGCCTTCGAGGGCGCCAAAATCTCCTGCGGTATGCGGGGTGCCGAAGGCGCCGTGGACCACGTTTTCCAAACGGACGGGCAAGTTTCCTACCACGTCATCGGCGACGTGCCCCCCAAGGGGCTCTGCGGCTCCGGCCTGCTGGACCTGATCGCGGTGCTGCTGGAAACCGGGGAAATCGATGAAATGGGCCGCCTGGAGCACGGGGACTATCGGCTCTGCGAAAATGTGGTGCTGACCCAGAAGGACGTCCGGGAGGTGCAACTGGCAAAGGCTGCCATCCGGGCCGGGATCGAGCTCATGGCAAAGCACCTGGATGTGGAAATCGAGGCGATTTCCCAGGTGCTCCTGGCCGGTGCCTTTGGCAACTACTTAGACCCCGCCTCCGCCTGCCGCATCGGCATGATTCCGCCCCGGCTGGTGGAGAAAATCCAGCCCATCGGCAACGCCGCCGGAGAGGGCGCCAAGCTGTGCAGCCTGAGCAAGGCAGAATTTGCCTATGCCGCTAAGCTGGCTGAGGAGACAGAATTCCTGGAACTGGCAGCCCTGCCGGAATTCCAGGACTGTTATGTAGACTGTTTGACCTTTGAGGAGGATGACCTATGACCATTGAAGAGTGGGTAGCCTATGCCAAGGAGCTGGGCTTTTCCGAAGCGGCCCCCGTGGTCCCCGCAGACCTGAAGCCAAACGCCGAAGTCCGGGCCATGTGCGCTGCCGATAAGTGCCATGCCTATGGCAAGAACTGGACCTGCCCCCCGGAGTGCGGCAGTCTGGAGGAATGCGCCGCCCGCATCAGCGCCAAGACCAGGGGCATTCTGGTCCAGTCCGTTGCCCAGCTGGAGGACTCCTTCGACATTGAGGGCATGATGGAGGCAGAGCAGGACCACACCGCCCGGTTCCACACCCTGGCCGACAGGGCCCATGCCGAGGAAAAGGGCGCCCTGTGTCTGGGCACCGGCGGCTGCCGCATCTGCGGCAAGTGCGCCTATCCGGAGAAGTGCCGCTTCCCGGAGCGGGCCTGCTCCTCTATGGAGGGCTACGGTCTGCTGGTAAACGATGCCTGTGCTGCCGCCGGGATTCCCTACTACCACGGCCCCAACACCCTGGCCTATACGGCCTGCATTCTGTTTGACTGAGCACAACAACTTTGAGCCGTCTGGGCATGACAGACGGCTCAATTTTTTTGGTCTTTGCCCCCAAAACTTCCCCAGGAGGCGGAAAAATTCTATTTTTTCATTGCTTCCCCCCGAAAACCATGTTATACTATACTGAATCTTTCCTTTGGAGGAAGCCATGAATACACTTCTGCATATCTGCTGCGCGCCCTGTGCCAATCAGTGCATTGAGGTACTGCGCGGTGAGCATTATGATGTTACGGGGTTTTGGTACAACCCCAATATCCATCCCTTTACGGAATACCGGGCCCGGCGAAACTGTCTGCGGGAATACGCCCAAGCCATCGAGCTGCCCCTGATTGAGCGCAACGACTACGGCCTGCGGCCCTTTGTAAGGGCAGTGGCGGACGATATTGAGAACCGCTGCGTCAAGTGTTACGAATTCCGGCTCTATGAAGCCGCCCGGCAGGCAAAGGAGGGGGGCTTTGACAGCTTCACCTCGTCGCTTTTCATCTCTCCCTACCAGAAGCACGAGCTCATGCGGGAGGTCGCCGAGCGGGCCGCCAGCGAATACGGCGTGGAATTCCTCTACCGGGACTTCCGGCCCTATTTCCGGGCAGGCCAGGAGCGGGCCCGGGAGTTGGGCTTCTACATTCAGAAATACTGCGGCTGCGTCTTCTCCGAGGAAGAGCGGTACTTAAAAAAGAGTAAGATCATTCCGTAAATTGCGGAATTTACCAGAAAGTGAGAGAATCTATGGAAGAAATGGAATTTTCCGTTCCCTGCCTGTTTGGCCTGGAGGGTCTGGCGGGAGACGAATTGCGGCGGCTGGACATTCAGAATGTCCGGGTGGAAAACGGCCGGGTGCTGTTCTCTGGGGACGTGAGCGCCCTTGCCAAGGCCAATATCTGCCTGCGCACCGGCGAGCGGGTGCTGATCGTCCTGGCAGACTTCAAGGCAACCACCTTTGAAGAGCTGTTCCAAGGGGTCTACAGAACGGAGCTGGAGCGCTTCATCCCCAGAGACGGTGCCTTCCCCGTGAAGGGGCACTGCCTGAGTAGCACCCTCATGAGCGTACCGGACTGCCAGGCCATCATCAAAAAGGCCGCCTCCCGGCGCTTGGGCGAAAAATACGGCGTCAGCTGGCTGCCGGAGACCGGGGCCAAATACCAGCTGCAATTTTCCGTCATGAACGATCGGGTACAGCTGTACCTGGACACCTCCGGGCCGGGGCTGCACAAGCGGGGCTACCGGGCCAACGGCAACGATGCGCCTCTGCGGGAGACCCTGGCTGCGGCCATGGTGACCCTGACCCGCTACCGGGGCCGGGAATTCCTGTGGGACCCCTTCTGCGGCAGCGGCACCATCCCCATTGAGGCAGCCATGATTGCCAAGAACAAGGCCCCCGGTGCCTTCCGCCGGTTCTCCGCCGAGGCCTTCGCCTGGATCGACCCCAAAATCTGGGGCCAGGTCCGCACAGAGGCCAAAGACCGGGAATTCCACGGCAGCTACCGGATTATGGGCTCTGACAATGACCCCAAGTGCGTGTCTCTCTCCATGGCCAACGCCCGCAAGGCAGGCCTGGGGGATCTGATCGAATTCCGGGACGGAGATGCCACCAAAATGAGCCTGCCCTGTGACGAGGGCATCCTCATCTGCAACCCGCCCTACGGCCAGCGCATGATGGAGCAGAAAAGCGCCCAGCGGCTGTATGCGGACCTGGGCCGCCACCTGAAATTTGCCGACGGCTGGAAGAAATACGTCATTACCTCCGAGCCGGAATTTGAGCACTATTTTGGAAAACGGGCCGATAAGAAGCGCAAGCTCTACAACGGCATGATCAAATGCGACTACTATATGTATTTGGGGCAACAGAGAAAAGGAAAGTAAGATGAAGCATCTGTTCATTATCAACCCGGCGGCGGGAAGCCGGGACAGGACTCTGGAATGCTCCCGGGAGATCGTGCAGCTGTGTCGCGATCTTGACTACCGGGTGGAGATTTCCAAGGGGCCCGGAGATTGCAGGCGGCTTGCCAATGCAGCCGCCCGCTCCGGGGAGGAATACCGAATCTACGCCTGCGGCGGCGACGGAACCCTGAACGAAGTTGCCGCCGGTGCGGCAGGGTACGGCAATGCAGCCGTGACCGTCTGGGCCGGCGGCAGCGGGAACGATTTCGTCCGGCTTTTCACCGAGCCCCGGGCCTTTTGTCATCTGGCCCGGCTGCTGGATGCGGAAGAAACCGCGTTCGACATGATTCGCTGCAACGATTCTCTGGCCCTGAACATCTGCTCCGTTGGTCTGGATGCCCGCATCGGCACGGATGTTGCCAACTACAAGCGGCTGCCTCTGCTGCAGGGCTTCTGGGCCTATGCGGCCTCGGCGGTGGTGAATGTGGTCCGCGGCGTCAGTCAGCCTTTGCGTGTCACCCTCTGCGGCCAAACCCGGGACGAGGAGATGACCATGGTCTGCGTCTGCAACGGCCGCTACTACGGTGGTGGCTTCTATGCCGTGCCGGAGGCGGACCCCAGAGACGGTTTGCTGGACGTGCTGCTGGTAAAAAAGATCACCCGGGCCCAGGTTCCGGGGCTCATCGGCAAATACAAAGCCGGCCGCTACAAGGAGCTGCCGGAGTACATCACCCACTACCGCACCGACCGCCTGGAAATCCACAGCCCCACCCCCACCGCCGTCAACCTGGACGGGGAGCTGAAAACGGAAACGGATATCTCTATGTCCATTGCGAAGGAAAAGGTCCGGTTTTTCTACCCCAAGGGGCTGACGTGGTGACAGTTGACAGTTGACAATTGACAGTTGACAATGCGAATCAAGAGTTGAACGCCCCAAAACCTTCCCCTACGGGGCGGTGCGTCGCGCAGCGAATCTAATAGATTATAGCTGCCAGTGGCAGCTATACCATATTCGTAAGGGGGACCGCCGCGAAGCGGTGGTGGATGAGGGTGGTGCTCCGCGCAGCGAATCGAAATAATCGATTGCCAGTGGCAATCGCACCATAATCCATGTTCGATGATAGAGCGGTTCGCAGTAGCTGCGTGCTCGGCTCCCCTGAAAGGAGATCTGTCAGCGAAGCTGACTGAGGGGTTCCGTGCCGAACATACAAATTCTGCCTACGGCAGAGGCTTTTCGTCCCGAAGGGACACCACAACTGTCAACTGTTCACTGTCAACTGTCAACTCGTATTTTCGAAGGCCATAAATTTTCACTTGAAAGGACCTATTCCCATGCAGTTTTTCTACTACTGCCTCTTCGTCGCGGGGATTGTTGCGGCGGATCAGATTACCAAGGCGCTGGTTGTGGCCCATATCCCCCTTGGGGGGCATATGGACTTCTTGCCGGGCTTTCTGGACTTTACCTATCTGCGCAACACCGGCGCGGCGTTCTCCTCCTTTGAGGGGATGCAGTGGCTTTTTGCGCTGATTTTTCTGACATTCACCGCCGTGCTCTTTTATGAATACTTCAAGAAAAGGCAGCCCTTTTCCGGCTTTGAGCGGTGGATGATTGCCGCCATCTACGCCGGAGGCCTGGGCAATATGATCGATCGGCTGCGGCTGGGCTACGTGGTGGACATGATTGAGACCCAGTTTATGGATTTTCCCGTATTCAACGTGGCCGACTGCTTCATCACCTGCGGCTGCATTGCCCTGTTTGCCAGTCTGGCATTCTGCAACAAAGCCATTTGGAAGGACGAGAAAAAGAAATGATCCTTACCTGTGACCGGTCCGGCGAGCGGCTGGACGCATTTCTCTCCCGGGCTCTGCCGGAAATCAGCCGCAGCGCCGCGCAGAAGCTCATCGCCGAGGGCAATGTGCTCTTAGACGGGAAGCCCGCCAAAAAGAATGACCGCCTGGAGCACGGACAAACCGTCAGCGTCACCATTCCGGAGCCCAAGCCCGTTGACGTGACCCCCACCGAAATGCAGCTGGACATCGTGTACGAAGACGAGGATGTGGCCGTCATCAACAAGCCCAAAGGGCTTGTTGTCCATCCGGCGGCAGGGCATCAGGACGACACTCTGGTGAACGGTCTGCTCTACGCCATGGGGGACAGCCTTTCCGGCATCAACGGAGAGCTGCGCCCGGGCATTGTCCATCGCATTGACAAAGACACCTCCGGTCTGCTTGCCATTGCAAAAAATGACCTGGCCCATGCGGTGCTGGCCTCCCAGCTGAAGGATCACACCATGGCGCGGACCTATGAGGCCATTGTCTGCGGCAATTTGAAGGAGGACAGCGGCACCGTGGACGCACCCATCGGCCGCCATCCTACGGACCGGAAGAAGATGTGCGTCACTCAGCGGAATTCCAAGCCTGCCGTGACCCACTGGGAAGTGGTCAAGCGCTACCGGGGCTACACCCACATCCGCTGCCACCTGGAAACGGGCCGCACCCACCAGATCCGCGTCCATATGGCCTACATCGGACACCCCATTTTGGGGGACACGGTTTACGGCCACAAGAAGCCGGAGCTGGGCCAGGACAGCCAGTGTCTCCACGCCGGGGCTCTGTCCTTTCGCCACCCGAGAGACGGCAGACCCGTCATGGTCTTTGCCCCACTGCCGGAGTATTTTACCAAGGTGTTGGAGAAATTGGAAAAAATGGGGTAAAAAATGGAGCTGTCAGGAAACAGTCTGTCATTGCGAACCAGCGCGCACGCTGGTGTGGTACCCCAAGGGTATTTCCTTCGGGCACAATCCCCCGGATTTTCAAACATCTTGGTAAAAAACCAAGGTGTTTCCATTCAACCGGGGGGCTGCCACACCAGTGACATGCTTTTCTAACAGTCCCCTTTTTGTTATCTATGCTCTCCCAGGAAGAACAGCGCCAGGGTGCCCGGGCCGGAGTGGGAGCCGATGACGGCGCCTACGTAGTTGATGTAGACCTCCTTCACCCCGTACTGCTCCTTCAGCAGCCCTGCCAGGTACTCCGCATCCTCCCGGCAGTCGCCGTGGGAGATGAACATAACGGAGTTGTCGAAACCCGCGCCCAGCTCGGCAACCTTCTTGGCCATGGCCTGAATGGAGGCCTTCCGGCCCCGGGCCTTGCTGACGTTGATCAGGTGGCCCTCATTGTCCACATGGAGCACAGGCTTGATGTTCAGCATAGTGCCCATAATTGCCGTGGCCGCGCTGATCCGGCCGCCCCGCTTGAGATACATCAAGTCGTCCACTGTAAACCAGTGGCACAGATGCAGACGGTTGTCCAGCAGCCACTGCTCCAGCTCCCCAAGGCTCAGGCCTTCATCCCGCTTTTTGCAGGCATAGTAGGCAAGCAGGCCCTGGCCCAGAGAGGCGCACAGGCTGTCCACCACGGAGATGGTCCGCTCCGGATAGCGCTCCCGCAGCTCCTGAGCCGCGATACTGGCAGACTGATAGGTGGTGGACAGGCCTGAGGAAAAGGCCAGCACCAGAATATCCTCGCCTTTTTCCAGCAGAGGCTCCATGATCTCCTGCCACTGCTCGGGATTCACCGCAGACGTGGTGGCTACCTCCCCGGCGCGCAGGTCGGCATACATATCCCTCAGGCTGTCGTCATTGCGGTCCGGATAGGTTTCCCCCCGGAAATTCACCGTAAGCGGCGCCGCAATGAGGCCCAGCGCCTCATATTTTTCTTTCGTAAAATCACAGCTGGAATCGGTAATGATCTGATAGGACATAGTTTTTGCTCCTTGTACTTTACTTTTTCCAGGGCTTTGCCCAGATCAGCAGGCAGGCCCACAAAAACAGGGACAGTGCCCAGGACCCGCAGCAGAGCATTGGGGCGGACACCACTGTGAGAACGCCGTGGAGGAAATCTCCCAGCGCCGTGCTTCCGGTGGCCAGGACGATATTCAGCACCAGCATCACAAGGGTTGCCCCCAGGGATACCGCGCTCAGAAGCCCAACGGTTTTCCGGGTCTTTCCCGCCGCCTTATACAAAAGCATCGCCGGAGGCAGGAAGAACACCATGCTCAGCACCGTCAGCAGCGCCTGCAATACCCCGGACCGCTCCGGCACAAATCCGAAAGCGGCGCATAGAATGAATAGTACAGCCCAGGCTGTATACAAAAATTTTCGGTTCATACTACCTCCTTATACGCTTGCCATTTTACCTGATTTTGTTTCAAAACACAAGAGGAAAAAAGTCTGGACACTGCCGAAGAAAACTGATATAATAATACACAACGTTGCCGGGAATCCTAACCAACGGCGTGGAAACCCGGAAAAGGAGCGTTTCCTATGAAGTGTCCTTACTGCGGAGATCAGGAAAGCAAGGTCATCGATTCCCGCCACTCCGACGACGGTCTGAGCATTCGCCGCCGGAGGGAATGCTGCCGCTGCGGCCACCGGTTCACCACCTATGAAAGCGTGGAGAGCCAGCCCATTCTTGTGGTCAAGCGCAACGGCTCCCGGCAGAATTTCGACAAAAACAAAATCGTAAACAGCATGATCCGCGCCTTCGACAAGCGGCGGGCCGACATTGTGGTGCTGGAGGGCATTGCTTCCGAGATTGAGCAGACCATCCAGAATTCCCTGGAGCGGGAGGTCACCACCGAGCGCCTGGGCGAGATGGTCATGGAGCGCCTGAAACCCGTGGACGAGGTTGCCTACATCCGCTTTGCCTCCATCTATCATCAGTTCCAGGACGCGGACAGCTTCATGCGGGAGATCAGCAAATACCTGGAGGAAAAATAATGCTAACAGCCACCGCCCCTACGGAAGCGGCTCTGGACATTGATGCTCTGAAAAAAGCCTTTGAAGACTTCGATCTGGCCACACTGCTTCCGAAATTGGACTCCATTTTCGATAAAATTACCCTTATTTGCCGCATCTGCGTGCTGGTTGGGCCCATTATCCTGCTGATTCTGGGCCTATTCTATCTGTTTCTCCCTCCCAAGGAGGCCAACTATTACTTCGGCTACCGGTGCTACTACGGCATGGGCAGCGTCCATGCCTGGCGCTTCACCCAGCGCATTGCCGGCATGGTCCTGGGCGGCCTGGGACTGGTGCTCACCGTGGTGATGGCCGTTTTAAGCATGGGCTTTGGGAGCATGGACGTGAACGCCATGGTCTGGCGGACGGTATGGTGCCTGGTCTGGGAGGCCGTGCTGAGTTTGCTGGCCACTCTGGCCATCAATGGCCTTGCCATGTACTGGTTTGACCGGAAGGGCGAGCTGAGAAGGCGGCCCAGGAAAAAGGCATAAGCCGCAATACAAACGAAAAAATCGCGTTCCACCGCAACACCGCATTCCCGGTTTTCCGGGCTCTGCGGTGCTACTTCCGTTTTGGAGGAATTTGTCATGACTAACTGGCTTCTTCGCACATTTATCAAGAATTCCGACCATTCCGAGGACCCCAAGGTCCGCGCCGCCATTGGCATTCTCTCCGGCATTGTGGGAATCGTGTGCAATGTTCTGCTCTGCGGCGGAAAGCTGGCCGTGGGCATTGCCACCGGCTCCGTGTCCATTACCGCCGATGCCATGAACAACCTGTCCGATGCCACCAGCAGTGTTGTCACCATGCTGGGCTTCCGACTGGCCGAACGGCCCGCAGACGAGGAGCATCCCTTCGGCCACGCCCGGTATGAATACCTGTCCGGCCTTGCGGTGTCCGCACTGATCCTCATCATCGGCGTGGAACTGGCCAAATCTTCTCTGGACAAGGTGCTCCACCCTGCTGCGGTGGAATTCGGCTGGACCACCGCCGCCGTGCTGGTGGGCTCCATTCTGGTGAAGCTCTGGATGTCCCTGTTCAATACAAGACTGAGCAAAACCATCCACTCCGCCACCCTGGCCGCCACCGCTGCCGACAGCCGCAACGATGTGATCACCACCTCCGCCGTGCTTCTGGCGGCCCTGATTGAACACTTCACAGCCTTCCGTGCCGATGGCTGGATGGGTCTGGCCGTGTCCTGCTTCATCCTCTACAGCGGTGTCGGCCTGGCAAAGGATACCATTTCCCCTCTGCTGGGCGAAAATGCCGACCCGGAGCTGCGGGAGAAGATTGTGGACAACATCCGGGCCTGCCCCAAGGTCCTGGGCTTCCATGACCTGATGGTCCACGACTACGGTCCCGGCCAGCGCTTCGCCAGCATCCACGTAGAGATGGACCGCCGGGAAGACCCCATGGAATGCCATGAGATCATCGATGACCTGGAGCGGGAGTGCCTGAAAAGCCACGGCGTCCACCTGGTCATCCACTACGACCCCGTCGTCACCAACGACCCGGAGCTGGACCGGATGCACGTACGGGTAGAGCAGCTGCTGCATACATACGACATCCGCCTGGGGGTTCACGACTTCCGCATGGTCCCCGGCAAGGGACACGTCAACCTGATTTTCGATGTTGTCCTGCCCACAGACCTGCGGGGCCAGGAGGCAGACATCACTGCCGCCCTGGAAAAAGCCCTGAATCAGGGCTCCGGCGTGACCTATTACCCCGTGATCACCTTCGACCAGAGCAACTTTAATTAGGTTTTGGCGAAAACTCAAAAAGTCATTGCAAACCGGTTTTGGTCTGCAATGACTTTTTCTTTTATTGATTCTTTTCCGTCACCCGAAACAGAAGCAGCAGCATGGGCACGCAGTACAGTACAGGGATTGCATAGCGCACAGCGCCGTTGGTGTGGGTCGTCAGCAGACCCAGGGTCATGAGCAGGGTCGGCAGGCAGAGCATGAACTTCTCTTTGTGCTTACTCTCCAGCGCCGCCACAGCCAGGATCAGGCACAGCCAGTTGTACAGACCGGAGAAATTCAGCACCCGCAGCGGAGACGTCACATTCAAATGCCAGAGAACGGCATCCAACCGGTCCACCAAGGGGCCGGTGAGCCAGGTGGCATTCATTTTGCCCATGATGTTCTCGGAACCGCTGTAAAGGGGCAGGAAATAGTCACAGCGGCTGTAGAAGATGGCCTCCAGGACCGTCAGGGGATGCCGCAGGAAAAATTTCAGATTCAGCACCACATAGCGCCGGACCTGGGCCGGAGACTGGGCATGGAAGGTATACTTGATGTCATTGTTCTGATCTGGGTTGAATTTGGTCAGCACCGTGTCATAGTCCAGCACATCGGAGATAATGCCGATGTCCTCTTCGCTGAGCTCCTGGGCATGGTACTGGCAATAGTAGCCCGTAATGTAATAGAACTGACTGTAGTTCTCATAATCCGCCGGGGGCAGGATGTTCAGGGCCGGGCAAAGCAGCTCGATAATGGCCCAGTGGGCCGCAAACAACCCCAGCGCGGAAACGGCCAGGACCTTTCGCAAGGGTTTGCGGTAGATCAGCAATCCCAGGAAGGACAGCACCACCAGATAGATCGCTGCTTTCCGGGTTGCCCCGCATAGGGCACCCAGGACAATCAGCCAGATCAGGTCCTTTTTCCTTTCCTCGAACAGAAGCCGCCGGAAATAAATGGCAAAGAGCAGATACAGCGGTCCAAACAGGCTGTCCCGCAAGCCCATCATAACGAACATGGGGAATACGCTTACCAGACCGAAAAACAGGCAGACGGCCAATCCCAGCCGCCGGGAGGCGCGGCAGACCGTCACCTCCTCTGCCAGCATGGCCACGGCATAGAGGGTCAGTGCTCCCTGCAGCAGCACACACAGGACAATGCCGAAGCTGTCGCACCAGAGCTTCTGCCCCAGGGTATACAGGCTGCCATAGATCAGGGTGGTTAGCAGCGGGTGGGAGGCATCCATGATCTCCAGGCCCTGGAAGGACCGAATCTGCGCGTTCGTATCCCACATGAGACCGCCGGGGGCCCGCAGCAAGACCACAGGAATCCAGCACACCAGCGTCACCGCCGCCCAGAAAAGCATCCGCCGCGCGCTGCGGGGCAATTCCTCTTTCCGGGGCATAGGTCTGTTCAGCAGCAGCACCAGCAGGCGCAGCACGGTGGACACCGCCGCCAGAAGCCCCACCCACAGCAGGATATTCTCCGGGAGATTCAGCCCCGGCAGGGCGACCAGGTCCTGGAGCCGCCGGTCTTCCGTCAATCCGATGAGAATATTCTCCGAAAGCAGCGCCGCCAGAAACAGTTCCGGCAGGCGGAAGCCGAGCTTTTTCCGGGCCATGAGCCCACCAAACAGCAATCCCAGTGCCAGACACAGCAGCCCAAAGGGCAGGCAGCTAGGCAGATTGTGCAGGCCATAGACCAGACCGTAGGCCAGATGGTGCGCCATCCCCGCCCCGGCTTGCGCCCCTCTGAAGAGAGCAAAGGCAGGCAAAAATGCCAGCAACAGCCCCAGACTTGCAGGGAGCCCCCACAGCAATGTTTTTTTCTTCATGCTTGTGCTCTTTCCTTCCCTTCCAGCCTCCGCAGCAGGGCGGGAAGCTGAGAAAGGCTTTCGATCTCGTAGTCAGGCACCAGATTTTCCTGGGCAGCCTTGTGCTCCGGATTCACCCAGCAGGTCTGAATCCCCGCATTTTTCCCACCCCGGATGTCCGAGGACAGGCTGTCTCCCACCATCATGGCTTTCGCCGGATCATAGCCCGGAATTTGGGCGGCGCAGGCATCGAAAAATTCCCTGGCAGGCTTGTTAAAGCCCAGCTCCTGGGAGACAAAAACCCGCTCAAACACCGGATACAGCTCCGCGCTTTCCAGACGGCTGTGCTGTACCGAGGCGGTACCGTTGCTGGCCAGGAACAGCCGGTACTTTCCCCGGAGTTCCTCCAGCGCCTCCCGGGCTCCGGGCAGATAGTAGTGACCAATGCCAAGATTTCGCTCATAACTCCGGGCAACGCTTTCCGGGTCTACGGCATGACCAAGCTCCTTGAAGAGAACCTGGAATCGACCGGTGAGCACCTGGTCCCGGGTGATCTCCCCGGTTTCCAGCCGCTGCCAATGCTGCTTATTGATCTCGTGATACCGGGTCAGCACCGCGTCCGTAGGCTCCAGGCCAAACTCCCGGAAGGTCTTTGCCACAGCAAGGCGCTCCGCCTTGTGAAAATCCAGGATGGTATCATCCAGGTCGAGAAACAGAATTTCGGTCATTTTACTTCCCTCCGCCGGACGATCTCATTGGCAATTCGTGCAAATTCCGGAATGCCCAAGGTCTCACCCCGAACATTTTCGTGGAAGCCGCACGCCCGCAGCACATCCTCAGCCCCCTGCTTGCCCAGCTCCGGGAAGCCGGAGGCCAGGCCGTTGGAGAGCTTCTTCCGCCGCATGGCAAAGCTGGACCGGACCACCCGAAAGAAGATATCCTGGTCCGCCACGTCCCAGGGTCTTGTCTCCCGGCGGCGCAGGGTGATCACCGCAGAGGTCACCTTGGGTTGGGGCAGGAAGCAGCTGGGAGGTACGTCAAAGAGCAGCTTCGGCTCGGTGTAATACTGGCAGAACACGGAGAACGCGCCATAGTCCCCGGTGCCCGGGTCGGCGGCGATGCGCTGGGCAACCTCCTTCTGGACCATGACCGTCACGGCATCGAAACAGTCCGCCTCCAAAAGGGCGGAGAGGATGGGGGTGGTGATGTAATAGGGCAGGTTGGCACAGGCCATGGGCCGAAGGCCGGGGAACTTCTCCGCCACCAGGGCCGGGATGTCCTGCTTCAGCACATCTCCCCAGAGGATTTCCACATTGGGAAGTTCTCCCACAGTCTTGTCCAGAATGGGGGCAAGCCGGGTATCCACCTCTACGGCGCAGACCTTTGCCGCCCGCAGCCCCAGCTGCTGGGTCAGCGGGCCGATGCCGGGGCCGATCTCCAGCACGCCGGTGTGTTCATCCACCCCGGATTCCTGGGCAATGGAGGCAGGCACCCAGGAGGCAATGAGAAAATTCTGCCCCTTGGCCTTGGAAAAATGGAACCCGTGCTCTGCAAGCAGCGGCTTCATGACCTGAATGTCGCAAACGTTTATCATAGGGTCTCCTCTGTTTCTGTCAGGCTGATTTGTCTATTGGCTTATCATATCACACAATCGCCCCTTTTTGCAACCATTAACCCAAAAAGTACACGGTACATCTTCTTCTGCCGAAGGCTATGCAAGCCTCATAGGTAGGCATATACAGGTCCATCCGGTCTCCCTTGATGTCGCCGCCGCAGTCCTCTGCCCGGGCAATGCCATAGACATAGCTTCCGTCACTGGCTACGATGAACATCCTTGTTCCGTAAGGAATATAGCGGGGGTCCACCGCCACGGTGCCGGGGCTGACGGTGGTCCCCGTGGCCGTTGTGGTGGTGCAGCCCTCATCCGTATGGGTATAGGCCGTGGCCCGAACGTAATCCACCCGGGTATAGGTGAGCTTTTCCCCGGTGGGCAGGGTGATGATCCCATCGCCGATCTGCAGGGTCTGGGCCGTTTTCTCCACAGCCGGACCGGAGCCCCGGGCAATGAGGCAGTCCACCGCCGGGACTGTCTGCCGCTGCTCCAGAATCTCCCGCTGGGTCTCCTGGCCGTTGACATAGGTGACCCAGGCTCTGCATTCCAGGGCTCCGTCCTGCCCCGGATTCAATACCTCCTCAACCCCCTGGGGCAGATTGGGGGCCCAAAGGGTTCTGGTCTGCCGTGGGATCTCCCGGGTGAACACCTCCTCCCGGCTCTCCACCCGGTCGATCCGCAGCTCCATGCCTCGCTGCAAAACCGTATAGGCAGGCAGGGACAGCACATCATCCTGCGCCAATCGGATGCCCAGCCGGTCCAGCAGCTGCCGGACAGTCTCCTCCTCACTGACCACGGTGCTGCTCTTTCCGTGGTAGGTAAGTGTCACCGTAGGGGCCCGGCGGACATAGATGGTGTCCGCTTCCCGGGTGTATACATCTGCCTCTGTCAGCTCCACCCCGGCAGCGCTGAGGGCCTCTCGGGTGGAAGCGGTGTAGAGGGTGCAGGAAAAGGTCCGGCCGCCATCATTGATCACATAGGTGGTGGCGAATACACTCTGCACCAGCACCGCCCCCAGGAACAGAACCGGTATTCCCGCCAAAAACCGCCGAATCCGCACACAGACCACTCCTCATTTTCACCGCAGTCTATGTATCTCCCGGCAGGCAGTGCATCCGGGCGGTTTCGTCAATTGATGGGAATATTATAAGTTATTTTAAAGAAAAGTCAAGAAAATATATTGTTTTCGAATAAAATCGAAACATTTCGTGTTCTGCCGAGAGTGCTGTTTTCCCGTCAGATTTGCTTCTCTTTCAAGGCGCTTTTCGGCGGAAGGAGGAGAATAAAGGGGAAGGTTCAGGAAAAAAGCTTTCCCTCCAATGCAACTTTATCAGCTTAAAGCAAACGCACTCATTTTTGTAGGCCGATGCCCACATCGGCCTCTACGGTCTATATCGATGTTGTTCGCGAAATGTTTATTCGTACAATTGTCTTGGCCTTCCGTTGCCCTCTGCGGACAATCTTACTAATTTTGTCCTTTATATGCGTACATTTTTCCCTGACCGGTGAAAAAATTTAGAATCCCCCTTGACAAACCCGGATTTTCGTAGTACCATGCACTCACAGTTTCACATCCCACCAAATGTGTTGAATCAGAAGAGTAAGGTCCCGACCCTGTGTCCAGAGAGCTGCCGGATGGTGCGAGGCAGTCATAGACCCGATCTGAAAATCCCTGAGGAGCAGCCGGCTGAAAGAATGCGAGTAAGCCCGGACGCATGGCAAGCGTTACAGTGCCGCACGTTTAACTGACAAAGGCGACGTGACAGAGGGGCCGGGTTTCCGGCAAATTGAGTGGTACCGCGGAGCATATGGATTTTTCTACAGCTTCGTCTCAAGTTTTCTTGGGACGCGGCTGTTTTTTTATTTCATTTTCGGAAAAGGAGCAAAGATCATGAACACCTACACCAATTGCCTGCCCGCCTGGAGCGTGGGCCCCGACTGCTACAAGGAAGTTTTCTCCGTCGTCCGCCGCTATGGACGCACCGCCGCCGTGGTGGGCGGCAAGACGGCTCTGAGCAAGGCCTATGACAAGCTGGCCGCAGCCGTAGCGGGCACCGGACTGACCCTGACGCAGCCCATCTGGTACGGCGGCAACTCCACCTATGAAAACGGCGACATGGTGGCCGCTCTGGACCAGGTAAAAAATGCGGATATGGTCTTCGCCGTAGGCGGCGGCCGGGCGGTAGACACCTGCAAATATGTGGCCGAGAAGCTGGACAAGCCTCTGTTCACCTTCCCCACCATTGCCTCCAACTGTGCCCCCGTCACCGCCATTGGCGTGTTCTACAACCCGGACGACAGCTTCAAGGACTACTTCTATCCCACCCGCTGCCCCCTGCACACCTTCATCGACACCCAGGTCATCGCTGAGGCCCCGGAAAAGCTGCTGTGGGCCGGCATCGGCGATGCCCTGAGTAAGGAGTGCGAGGTAGAGCTGTGCACCCGGGGCCGGGACCTGCCCCACACCCCCCTGATGGGCCGGACCATGGCAGCCTGCTGCACAGACCCCCTGGTATCCTATGGCAAGCAGGCTCTGGAGCAGTGCCGGGCCAATGTGGCAGGAGATGCTCTGACCCAGGTGGCCCTGTGCATCATTGTGTCCACAGGCATCGTCTCCAACTTCACCACCACTGCCAACGACTATTACTACAATAGCTCCCTGGCCCACTGCGTCTACTATGGTGCCACCCTGGTGCCCGCCTCCGGCCACAACCACCTCCATGGCGAGATCGTCTCCTTCGGCGTGCTGACCCTGCTGACCTATGACAAGAATTTCGCCCGCCGGGATGAGCTGCTGGCTTTCAACGCCTCCGTAGGCCTGCCCGTGACCCTGGCGCAGATCGAGCTGACCGAAAACGATCTGCAAACCGTGGCCGACAAAGCCGCCACTGTGCTGGAATGGAGATGCTCTTTGCAGACCTTCACCAAAGAGGCCTTTGTGCAGGCCATGCGTGACGCAGACGCAGCAGGCAAAAAATATCTGGCAAATCACTAAAAGAAGAAGAGAAAAGAGAAGGAGTTAACCGTTATGAACAAGACCAAAACCTCCTGGGCTGCGGCCCTGAGCATCGGCTTCACCGCCTTTGCCGCCCACGCCGGCGGCGGCTTCGCCACCGGCAACCAGGCCAATACCAACTTCGTCTCTCTGGGCTGGGTGGGCATTTTCAGTGCCCTGCTTGCCATGTTTCTGCTGGCCCTGTCCACCCGGGAAGCCCAGCTGCTGTGGAACACCCGGGGCTGCAAGAGCTACAAGGACCTGTTTTCCGCCCTCTATCACCCCTATGACAAGCTGTGGGTGACCTTTGACATCTTCTACGACATCATGATCCTCATGGTGGTGGCCTCCTGCATCGCCGGTGCGGCCAGTGCCCTGAACCAGTACCTGGGCGTGAACTACTATCTGGGGGCCCTGGCTGTGGGCGTTGTGATCCTGTTGCTGTCCATCTTCGGGGCCGACCTGGTCCGCATGGGCTCCTCCTACATGGGTCTGGCCATCCTGGTGCTCTCCCTGGTCATCTACTTCTACGGCCTTGTAAAGGGCGTGAACCTCTTCGACAGCATGAAGTCCAGCTTCGCCTCCACAGGCTTTTCCAACGTGCCCAAGGCCATTTTTAACGGCATCAACTACGCCGCCTTCCAGTGGGTCACCATTCCCGGCGTTCTGGCCTGCGGCACCATCCTGAAAACCAAGAAGGACTGCACCCGGGGCATGGGCTGCATGCTGCTGTTCAATGTACTGGGTCTGGGCCTATCCGTTCTGATGCTCACCGCCTGGAGCGGCTACTTCACCACCGTCACCGGCGGCACCACCCTGCCCACGCTGACGGTACTCATGAGCCTGGACATGAACTGGCTGGTAGTGCTGTACTGCCTGGTGCTGTTCCTGTGCATGATCTCCTCCGGCGTTGTGGTGGTCTTCGGCTTCATCAATCGGTTTGAGAACGCCAAATACCTGAGCTTTATGAAGAACACCCAGCTTCGCCGGGGCGCCATCGCCACCGCCATCATGGCTTTGTCCATGTTCATCTCCTTTGCAGGCCTGACCAACATCGTCAAGTATGGCTACGGCTACTGCGGCTACCGGGCCATCGTTTTCGTCATCGTCCCCCTGCTGACCGTGGGCTATAAGAAGAACCGGGACTACCTGAGGGGCCGCCGGGAAGCGGACGAGGAGCAGGTGAGTACACCGGAAGTGACGGCATAAAAGCAATGCCAAAAGCCACCCGCAAGCCGGTTTTTACCGGTCTGCGGGTGGCTTTTCATTCTGCAACGATCCGTCAAAACAGCTTGTCGAAGAAGCTTCTGCCCTTGGGGGAATTGTTCTTTTCCAGGGAGCCGTCCAGCTTGCGCAGCAGCTCCTTTTGCTCCCGGGTGAGCTTGGTGGGGGTTTCTACCACCACGGTGAAGCGGAGATCGCCTCTGCGGCGGGAATTGCCGATCTCGGGGATACCCTTGTCCCGGATGACAAACTCCTTGCCGGTCTGGGTGCCCTCGGGGATGGTATAGGGCACGTTGCCCTCCAGAGTGGGCACCTGAATCTCCGCGCCCAAAGCCGCCTGGGTGAAGCTGATGGGCACGGCGCAGCGGATGTCGTTGCCGTCCCGGACGAAGGTATCATGGGGTTTCACACGGATCTCCACCAGCAAATCGCCGTTGGGGCCGCCGTTGGCGCCTACGCAGCCCTCGCCGCGAACGCGGACGGACTGGCCGTTATCCACGCCTGCGGGGATCTTGACCTTAACCTTGTTGTTCTTGCGGACCTTGCCCTTGCCCTTACAGGTAGAGCAGGGATTTTTGATGATCTTGCCACGACCGCCGCACTGAGAGCAGGTGGTGGTGGACTGCATCTGCATACCCATGAAGCTCTGGGTGACCCGTTCCTGACCGGTGCCATGGCAGCGGGAACAGGTTTCCACCCGGCCGTCTGCACTGCCGGTGCCCTTGCAGGTAGGACAATTCTCGATTCTGGGGGCCGTGATCTCCTTTTCGGTGCCGAAGGCGGCCTCCTCAAAGGTCAGCTCCAGCCGGGACATGACGTTCTCGCCCCGGCGAGGGGAATTCTGAGAAGCACCCCGGGTGCTGCCGCCGCCGAAGAAATCGCTGAAAATATCTCCGAAGCCGCCGAAGCCACTAAAATCGCCGCCGAAGCCGCCGCCAAAACCGCCGGCATTGGGGTTGAAGTTGGGGTCCACACCGGCAAAGCCGTAGGAATCGTAGCGGGAGCGCTTGTCCGCATCGGACAGCACCTCATAGGCCTCGCCTACCTCCTTGAACTTCTCCTCGGCAGTCTTGTCGCCGGGGTTCCGGTCAGGGTGGTATTTCATGGCCAGCTTTCTGTATGCTTTCTTTATGTCATCAGTGCTGGCGCTCTTGTCTACGCCCAGTACCTCATAGTAATCACGTTTGTTTTCTGCCATAACACATTCACCTCAGACAAGTCAATTGACAATTGACAGTTGACAATGGGCGCAAGTCTCCCGTTTTGAACCAAAATTGTCAATTGTCAATTATCAATTGTCAATTTTCTCTTTTCCACCGGAACAAGGGGCGGCGTATTTCCTGCCGCCCCTTGTGAAGTTACCTTAGTCTACGGTCTCGTAGTCGGCGTCAACCACGCCGTCATCGCCGGGCTTATTGCCGGTCTGGCCATCCTGAGGCTGGCCCTGCTGAGCGCCTGCCTGCTGGTACAGCTTCTCGGACACGGCATAGAAGGCCTTCTGGACCTCCTCGGTAGCGGCCTTGATGGCCTCTACATCGGTGCCCTTGTTGACTTCCTTCAGGTGGTCAACAGCGGCCTGGATCTTGCTCTTCTCGGAAGCATCGATCTTGTCGCCCAGCTCGTCCAGAGTCTTCTCGGTCTGGTAGGCAACCTGATCAGCGGCATTGTGGGCATCCACCTCGTCCTTGCGGGCCTTATCCTCGGCGGCGTACTGCTCAGCCTCGTGAACAGCCTTGTCGATGTCTTCCTTGCTCAGGTTGGTGGAAGCGGTGATGGATATCTGCTGCTCCTTGCCGGTGCCCAGATCCTTGGCGGAGACCTTCACAATGCCGTTGGCATCGATATCAAAGGTAACCTCGATTTGAGGCACGCCACGGGGTGCGGGAGCAATACCGGTGAGCTGGAAGCGGCCCAGGGTCTTATTGTAAGCAGCCATTTCCCGCTCGCCCTGGAGCACATGGACCTCAACGGAGGTCTGGCCGTCAGCAGCGGTGGAGAAGATCTGGCTCTTGTGGGTAGGAATGGTGGTGTTCCGGTCGATCAGACGGGTGAACACGCCGCCCATGGTCTCAATGCCCAGGGACAGGGGGGTCACGTCCAGAAGCAGGATGTCCTGCACATCGCCGGTGAGCACGCCGCCCTGAATGGCAGCGCCAACGGCCACGCACTCATCGGGGTTGATGCCCTTGAAGCCTTCCTTGCCGGTGATCTGCTTCACGGCTTCCTGAACGGCGGGGATACGGGTGGAACCGCCAACCAGCAGAACCTTGTGCAGATCGGAAGCGCTGAGGCCCGCATCGGACATAGCCTGACGAACGGGCTTCATGGTGCGCTCTACCAGGTCGGCAGTCAGCTCATTGAACTTTGCACGGCTCAGCGTCACATCCAGGTGCTTGGGGCCGGTAGCGTCAGCAGTGATATAGGGCAGGTTGACGTTGGTGGAGGTCACGCCGGACAGCTCAATCTTAGCCTTCTCGGCAGCTTCCTTCAGACGCTGCATAGCAACCTTATCGCCGGACAGATCAATGCCCTCGGCCTTCTTAAACTCGGCAACCAGGTAATCCATGATTCTCTGGTCGAAGTCATCGCCGCCCAGATGGGTGTCACCGGCAGTAGCCAGAACCTCGATGACGCCGTCGCCGATGTCCAGGATGGACACATCGAAGGTGCCGCCGCCCAGGTCGTAGACCATGATCTTCTGCTCGGATTCCTTATCCAGGCCATAGGCCAGAGCAGCTGCGGTGGGCTCGTTGATGATACGCTTCACGTCCAGACCGGCGATCTTGCCGGCATCCTTGGTGGCCTGACGCTGGGCATCGCTAAAGTAAGCAGGGACCGTGATGACAGCCTCCGTGACGGGCTGGCCCAGATAGCTTTCCGCGTCAGCCTTCAGCTTCTGCAGGATCATAGCGCTGATTTCCTGGGGGGTGTAGTTCTTGCCGTTCAGATTCACATGGTAATCCTCGCCCATGTGACGCTTGATGGAAGAGACGGTGCGGTCAGCATTGGTGACCGCCTGGCGCTTTGCAACCTGACCAACCATACGCTCGCCGGTCTTGGAGAATGCTACCACAGAAGGGGTAGTACGGTTGCCCTCTGCATTGGCGATGACAACAGGCTCGCCGCCCTCCAGAACAGCAACACAGGAATTGGTGGTACCAAGGTCAATACCGATAATCTTAGACATAATGTTTTCCTCCTATATTCTAACGAAAAAGTTTATACGAATTTAATTTGCAACCTGAACCATTGCGAAGCGGACGATTTTGTCGCCCACCTTGAAGCCCTTCTGGAAGACCTGGGCGATTACATTCTCGCCAAGGCTTTCGTCCTCCGTATGCATCACCGCATTGTGGAGGTTGGGATCGAAGCTGTCGCCCGGGGCCCCGAAGATCTCCACGCCCAGGCCTGTGAAAATCTTCACAAGCTCATTCATGGTGAGCTCCACGCCCTTCTTGTAGGCGGCATCCTCGGTGGGCTGGTTCAGCGCCCGCTCCAGATTGTCATATATGGGAAGCAGCTTCACGATGGCATCTGCCTTGCCGTTGCCGTAGGAGGCTTCTTTCTCCTTGACGGTACGCTTGCGGAAATTGTCGTATTCCGCAGCCAGCCGCAGCAGACTGTCGTGCTCTGCATTGTACTTTTCTTCAAAGGGATTGGTTTCCGGTGTTTCCGCCGCCTTGGGCGCCTCCTGAGGTGCTTCTGCGGTTTCCTCGGGGATCAATTCCTCTGTGGTCTCGGGCTGCTTCTTTTCTTCCTTCTTGGCCACTTCTATACCTCCTTAGATTCTGAAGCTTCCTCATTTGGTTGAGGCAGCTGCTTGGTTTCGGGTTTTGCAAAGGCCTTGCTCAGGCTCTCGGCGAAGTAGCTCAGCCGGGCCGTGATCTTTGCGTAATCCATACGGGTGGGGCCGACCACACCGATCATGCCCTGCATCCCGTCGCCAATGTCGAATTTTGTCATGACCACGCTGGCGTCCTTCAGCTCCTGGGCCACGTTCTCAGGGCCAACCAGGACCTTGGTCCCGTTTTCGCTCTGCATAATGGCGGGCAGGTTGCTTAAGGTGTCTTCATCAATGGATTCCAGCACCTTCTGGGCCTTATCCACAACCCGGTACTCCGGGAAGCCCAGAAGTCTTGCCTGACCGGCAACGGCCACATTGGTGCTGCCCCGGTGGCGAAGCACATCCGTGGTGAAGTCCACGATCACCGGCACCAGGCTGGAGGCCCTTCCGGCGGACCGCATGACCTTGTCCAGCAGTGCCGGGGTAAAGCCCTCCGGGGGACGCTCCGTCATGGCGGTATTCAGCAGAGCCGCCAGAAGCTTCAGGTCCGTCTCATCAACGGACACAGGGAGCTTGATCAGCTTGTTGAACACCTGGTCGTCACTGAGCATTACCACCAGGATGAAGCTGCCCTGTCCGGCCTGGATCAGGTCAAACCGGGAAACCGTTGCACTGTCGCACCGGGAGGCAGCGGAGATGGCGGGAAGATCGGTGGCCTGGGAAACCAGCTTTGCCACTTTTTCCACCAGCTTATCCACGCGCTGGACCTTTTCCTCGATGGCATTGTTAATGGATTTTGTTTCATCCACGCTGAGGCGGTAATCCTGCATCAGCTCATCCACATACAGCCGGTAACCCGCCGGGGACGGGATCCGTCCGGCGCTGGTATGGGGCTGCTCCAAATAACCCATGGCCGTCAGATCGGCCATTTCGCTGCGGATGGTAGCGGAGGAAAAATTCATGTCCGGCAGCTCCGTAATTGCCTTGGAGCCCACAGGCTCCGCAGTCCGGATATAAAGGTCAACCACACTGCGCAGCACCTTCTTTTTCCGCTCGGTAAGCTCCATCGCTTTTTTCCTCCTTAGCACTCATTCTCCTTGAGTGCTAAGCAAACTATACACCAGAGTGCCAGAATTGTCAAGGGGTTGGGGTATGAACTATTTTTGAATTTTTCCTTTTTATTTGCACCCCAGGATTTCCTCCGCATTCGCCACCCGCTCCTTTGCGGGCGGGGTGATGCCGGGCAGGGGATAGGGGATTCCCAGCTTTTCCCATTTGAAAAGGCCCATGGTGTGATAGGGCAGAACCTCCACCCGCTCCACATTGTGCAGGGTATCCAGAAAGGCCCGCATGGCGTGCAGATCCGTATCAAAGTCCGTCCACTCCGGCACCAGCACGTGCCGGACCCAGACAGGCTTTTTGATCTCATCCAGAAAGCGCAGCAGGTCCAGAGTATTGTCCCCGGTGACGCCGGTGAGGGCCTTGTGGCGCTGGGGATTCATCTGTTTCATATCCACCAGCAGCAGATCGGTCACAGCCATAAGCGCCTGAAATTTGGAGAAGAAGGGTTCTGTTCTGACGGAGGGATGGCCTGCGGTATCGATGCAGGTGTGAATGCCCTGTGCTTTTGCTTTGGTGAACAGCTCCAGCAGAAAATTCAGCTGCAGCAGGGGCTCCCCGCCGCTGACAGTGATGCCCCCCTTCTTGCCCCAGTAGCCCCGGCAGCGCAGGGCCTTTTCCAGCAGCTCATCAGCGGTGTAGCTGTGGGCACTGGGGTCGTTCAGATCCCAGGTGTCCGGGTTGTGGCAGAATTTGCAGCGCTGGGGGCAGCCCTGCAAAAAAATCACATACCGAACCCCCGGCCCATCCACAGAGCCGAAGCTCTCCAAAGAATGGACGCGGCCATAGGTTTGCAATGCTTCCATATGTTTGTCTCCTTTTTTGCATTTCCATGTAAACACAGGATTCCCCCGGGGCGGCTTTTCCATGCCCCGGGGGACTTCTTCTAACTTTGCGAGGGATTTATAATGTCTCGTGGCAGGTGCGGGAGATGACGTCCAGCTGCTGCTCACGGGTCAGGTCGATGAACTTCACGGCGTAACCGGAGACGCGGATGGTGAAGTTCTGGTACTCGGGCTTCTCGGGATGCTCCATGGCGTCCAGCAGCATTTCCTTGCCGAAGACATTCACATTCAGGTGATGTGCGCCCCGGGAGAAATAGCCGTCAAGGATGTTGACCAGATTCTCGGTGCGCTCCCGGTCACTGTGGCCCAGGGCACCGGGGTTGATTGTCTGGGTGTTGGAAATGCCGTCCAGGGCGTACTGGTAGGGCAGCTTGGCAACGGAGTTCAGAGAGGCGATGAGGCCGGACTGCTCTGCACCGTAGCTGGGGTTGGCACCGGGGGCCAGAGGGGTCCAGGCCCGGCGGCCGTCGGGCATATTGCCGGTATACTTGCCGTAGACCACGTTGGAGGTAATGGTCAAAATGGAGGTGGTGGGCTCGGAATCCCGGTAGGTGTGGTAGTGCTTGATCTTCTCCAGGAAGGTCCGCAGCAGCCACACGGCGATTACATCGGCCCGGTGGGGCCTGCCAGGAAGCTCTCGTCCCCATCGTAGGGAAGATAGTTGTCCTGAATGAATTCCCGGACGTTGATCTCATAGCGCCACTGGGTGCCATGGAATCCGTCCCAGGCGGGGGTTGTCTGATCCTTAAATTCTGTATACATGTGCTTCCTCCTCGGAAATTCTGGGGCAGCGCTGCTGCCAATGAAAAAAATAATGAAAATGCATCGCCGCAATGAACTTAGGTCCGCCTGCCCGGGGACGCTTTGGAGGGCGCGCCTGCTTCCGGGCAGACGGAATAGGAGGTATTTCGCCCGCTGCAAGGCAAGCGCCCACGCCCGTAGGGAGAGGTCGGACGTCTTTTCGCTGTAATTAGTTACTGCTAACTACAGTTTCAAAAAGAAGGGCTGCATTGCAGTCCGGCAGGACGTTAGCTTATACTAACTACTGAGGAGATAATAGCATGGAATGCATAGGATGTCAATAGGTGCAGAGAAAAAATATATGAATTTTTATATTGGGGGATATAAAATTTGTGAAAGGAATTGCTTTCCATGCAGATGAGAAAGAAGGTTGCTCAAAGCTCCCCTTGCAGAGGAGCCCTGATGTCCCGGTTCAGCTTACCGTTCTCGCCCAGAACGCCCCTCCTCAGTCTCGCTTGCGCGAGCCAGCTCCCCCGTAGGGGAAGCTGGCTCGTGCAAAAACCGGCCCGCTCCTTTTTGGGGGAACGGGCCGGTTTGCTGTGCTTTGTTACACGAAATGAATGGCCTTGGTGGGGCACTTTTCTACGCACTTGCCGCAGGCAACGCACTTTTCGGGGTCCACGGTGGCCAGGTTGTTCTCCAGGGTCACGGCGCCCTGCTCGCACTGCTTGACGCAGATGCCGCAGCCGATGCAGCCGGCCACACAGACCTTCTTCACGGCGGGGCCGCGATCGTGGTTGGAGCAGCTCACGGCAACCTTGGTCATCCGGTCGTGCATCTCAATGACGTGCTTGGGGCAGGTCTTGGCGCACATACCGCAGCCGATGCACTTGGATGCATTGATGTGGGCAATACCGTTTTCAATGGTGATGCCGCCCTCGGGGCAGACCTTCACGCAGCTGCCCAGGCCGATGCAGCCATAGTCACAGGACATGAAGCCCAGACCGCCGGAGAGAACGGCCGCGCGGCAGTCCTGCAGGCCCACATAGCTCGCCTTGGCCTTGGTAGCCTCGCAGGTGCCCGCGCAGCGGACGTAGGCCACCTGGGGGTCCTGGTCAATGGCTTCCTTGCCCAGGATCGCGGCGATCTTGGCGATGTTCTCGGTGCTGTTGCCGGGGCAGGCGTCCACACGGGCCTCGCCCTTGACAATGGCCTCGGCCACGGCGTCACAGCCGGCATAGCCGCAGGCGCCGCAGTTGGCACCACGGAGACACTCCCGGACCTGGGTGACCCGCTCGTCAGTCTCCACATAGAATTTCTTGCTGGCGGTCACCAGGGCCAGGCCCAGGACCAGACCCACAACGCCGACGACCAGCGTTGCAATCAGAATTCCCTGCATATCTCTTCCTCCTTAGGCCAGGCCGCTGAAGCCCACGAAGGCCATGGCCATCAGGGCTGCGCACAGCAGCACAATGGGTGCGCCCCGGAAGGGGGCGGGAATGGCTTCCTCGTCCAGGTGCTCCCGGACGGCGGCCAGCAGCACGATGGCCACGGTATAGCCAACGGCGGTGCCGAAGCCGGCGAAGATGCTCTGGATCAGGTTGTAGCCGTTCTGCACGTTGGTCAGGGCCACGCCCAGCACAGCGCAGTTGGTGGTGATCAGGGGCAGGTAGATACCCAGGGACTGATAGACCGCGTGGGCGTTCTTTTTCAGAAACATCTCCACCATCTGCACCAGAGCGGCGATGACCAGAATGAAGACGATGGTCTTCAGGTAGTCCAGGCCCAGGGGCAGCAGCACATAGTCATACAGCAGGCTTGCCACGGCGGAGGAGACGGTCAGCACGGCGGTGACGGCCAGGCCCAGAGAGAGGGAAGCCTTCTTCTGAGAGGACACGCCCAGGAAGGAGCAAATGCCCAAAAACTGGCTGAGCACCACGTTGTTCACCAGGGCTGTGGTGACGATAATCATAATCAGGCTCATTGCTTAGCCCTCCTTCTTGTCGCAGGAGCTGGAGCAGCTGGCGCAGCAGCCGTCGCAGCCCTCGGTCATCTTGTTAGCCCGGTTCTTGATGCCGCTGGCGTTCATAATGGCAACCAGAATGGCCAGCACCAGGAAGGCGCCGGGTGCCCGGACGAAGAAAGCCATGGGCTCATACCCGGGAATGGCAATGCCGAAGAAGGAGCCGTTGCCCAGGACCTCCCGGATGGTGCCGATGATGGTCAGGCCGATGGTGAAGCCCAGGCCCATGCCGATGCCGTCAAACAGGCTGGGCAGAGGGGGATTCTTGGAGGCATAGGCCTCGGCGCGGCCCAGGATGATGCAGTTGACCACGATCAGGGGGATGTAAATGCCCAAAGCGGAATAGAGGCTGGGCAGGTATGCCTCCATCAGCAGCTCCACCACGGTGACGAAGGAAGCCACGATGACGATGAAGGCAGGCAGCCGGACATCATCGGGGATGATGTTGCGCAGCAAAGAGATGACCAGATTGGAAATTGCCAGAACCACCAGGGAGGACAAGCCCATGCCCAGGCCGTTGATGGCAGAGGTGGTAACGGCCAGGGTGGGGCACATACCCAGCATCAGTACGAATACGGGGTTTTCCTTCACAATGCCGTTGTAAAGACGTTCTGCATAGGGTTTCATACTATCCCTCCTTAACCGATACGGTCGGACACGAAGTCCAGTGCGGCGTTGACGGCGTTGACCACAGCGCCGGAGGTGATGGACGCACCGGAGACGGAGTCGATCACATCGTCTTCCGTGGAGCCGCCGGCTTTGTTCAGCGTGAACTTCTCGACCTTTACATTGTTGAACTGGTCCTTGAACTCGGGATCGCCGCACTTCATGCCCATACCGGCGGTGTCATGCAGCTCGGTGAAGGAGATGCTGTTCACAGTGCCGTCCTCCCGGATGCCGACCACCAACGTCAGGCCGCCGTCATAGCTGTCGGAATTGAAGACGGTAACGGCGTAGCCCACGGAATTGCCGGAGGCATCCACACCCATGGCGGCGGACTCGATCTTGGCGCCGCCGAAGTCGGCCCCGTAGGTATCGCCCTGGGCGGAGATCTTGGCCTGGAGGTCATCATCGCTTACAAAGTCCGTGGCCCCAGGCAGGACCTCCATAAGGGCCGCCTTGTTGGCCAGAGCCTGATTCTCGGCGATGGTGTCCTTGGTCAGCACATACACGCCGCTGAGGGCCAGGCCCGCCACCAGGGTGATGACCAGCAGGATGATCACGGGCTTGGGAATGGCCTTCTTCCGCTCCCTGGGGATGCGGTAGCCGAAGGGGGTGGGGATGATCAGATCGTCAATGACGGGGCCCACCAGGTCCGCGATCAGCACGGCATAGGTGGTGGAGTCAGGAGAGGCACCCTTGACCCGGAACAGGCCAATGAGCAGGCCGGCAAAAATGCCGAAGACCAGCTGGCCGTCTCTCGTAGAGGGGCAGGACACGGGGTCCGTTGCCATGAAGAAGGCTGCCATCAGCAGTCCGCCGCCGAAGAGCTGGGGCAGTATGTAGCTGGGGGCAAAGCCGTGGCCGCCGAAGATCACCAGGAACAGCCAGGTGGTTGCAATCATGGAGGTGGGGATCTCCCAGGTAATGCCGCCGCGCAGGAGCAGGTAAATGCCGCCCAGAATCAGGCCCAGGGCAGAGGAGCCGATCACGCCGCTGGCAGAGCCCATGAGGATGGGCAGCAGCTCCACGGTCTGGCCCTGACCCAGCAGCGCCAGGGGGGTCGCGGCGGACACGCCGTCCACGGAGTAAACGGTCATCATGCTGCCGAAGGAGATCAGCAGGAAGGCACGGCCCGTCAGAGCGGGATTCATGATGTTGTGGCCCAGGCCGCCGAAGAGGCACTTGACCACCAGAATGGCAAATACTGAGCCCAGAATCGGCAGATAGAAGGGCACCTTGGCGGGCATGGTCAAAGCCAGCAGCAGGCCGGTTACCATGGCGCTGCGGTCATAGATGGTCTGCTTCCGCTTGGTGACCACATTAAACAGATACTCCGTCACCACGGCGCTGCACATGGACAGGGCAATCACCAGGAAGGCCTGGAATCCGTGGAACACCACGCCCAGAATGGCGGTGGGCAGCAGGGCGATGAGCACGTCGGTCATGACGCCCTGGGTTGTCAGCTTGCTGCGGACGTGGGGGCAGGAGGAAATATTATAAAGGTTATCCATTATGCAGCCCTCCTTAGCGTTTCTTCGTGGCCATGATCTCGGCCTTGGTGGTCTTGAACAGCTGCATCAAAGGCCGCTTGGCGGGGCACCCGTAGGTGCAGCAGCCGCAGCCGATGCAGTCCAGACCATAGAGCTTGTGTTCGTACCGGTCGTAATCCTTGCGGATGGCGGCCACCTGCATCAGCTGGGGAGACAGTCCCAGGGGGCAGGCACGGCTGCACCGGCCGCAGCGCAGGCAGGCGGTCATCTGGACTTCCGCAATCTCCACCTCATCCACGGTCAGGCAGGTGAGGGCATTGTTGTTCTTGCAGATGGGGGCCTCCAGGCCGGTCATGGCAAAGCCCATCATGGGACCGCCGCTGAGAACCTTCTTGGGGTCCTGCTTAAAGCCGCCGCAGGCATCCACCAGCTCCTGATGGCTGGTGCCGATCTTGACAATAAAGTTGCCGGGGTTCCGGACCGCATCGCCGGAGACGGTGAAGCCCCGCTCCATCAAAGGCTCATTGAACTTCACGGCCCGGTAAATGGCATAGATTGTCGCCACATTGTCCACCACGCAGCCGGCATCGGCCGGGAGCATACCCAGCTTCAGGTGCTTGCCGGTGATGACGGTGATCAGAGAGCGCTCGCCGCCCTGGGGGTACTTGGTCTTCACCGGCTGGACATACACCCGGTCGTGACCCTGGCAGGCCTGCTCCATGGCCGCAGTGGCTTCGGGCTTGTTGTTTTCCACAACCACGACACCCTTGGCATTGGGGAACAGCCGCAGCATATACTCCATGCCCTCCACGATCTCGGAGGCCTTGGTGCGCATAAGCTGATCGTCACAGGTGATGTAGGGCTCGCATTCCGCGCCGTTGGCAATGACGTAGTCGATTTTCTCAGGGGTCTTGACGGTGAGCTTTACATGGGTGGGGAAGCCTGCGCCGCCCATACCCACGATACCGGCCTTCTGGACCTTGGAAAGAATCTCCTGGCCGGTGAGGCTATTCGTATCGCATTCCACGCCCACGCCCTCAGCCAGGGTGTACGCTCCATCGTTCTCCACGACGATGGCCATGGCGCTGCCGCCGGAGGCGTTCTTTCTGGGCTCCACCGCCTTCACCGTGCCGGACACGGAGCTGACGATGTTGGCGGACACGAAGCCGCCGGCCTCTGCGATAATCTGACCCGCCAGAACATGGTCACCCTTCTTCACCACGGGGGAAGCGGGCTTGCCGATGTGCTGATTGGTCATATAGACCAGTTCACCCTTGGGAAGCAGCTGTGTCAGGGGGCTTTCCTTGGAAAGCTCCTTGTGCTCCGCCGGATGGACACCGCCATGGAATGTTTTGATTTCCATGTGTACCTCTCCTTATTACACTCAGATTTTCCCGGAAGCAGAGAGCCCCCAGGAAATATTGCGCTATTATTGTAAGTTATCCGGCGGCAAGAATCAACCTTTGTCTTCCTATTTCGTTGCTCCAGCAACGAACTTTTTCGTATATTATGCATATTTCATCCAAATCGTTCCAGTTTTATTGATACATTTTGCACGAAAAGGATGGATTTTCCATAAACAAGCCCCCAAACGTCGAACCCCATCGCCCCAAGAGAAAATCGGGGCCCAAATGCTGCGGATTACGGGAAAAGGGCGAATTTACCTTAAGTTGACGACATTACCCTGACAGGTATAAGGCAAGCCATTTACGCAGCAAAGGGTGGCGCTCGGCCACCCTTTGCTGTCAGCTTGTCAAAAAAACCTCGCAGAGTTTGGCGGCGTAGGCCGCCAAATAGAATGAAATCATTTTCTGTCGGGGCGTGTACCTGACAGAAAATACTTCTCAGGCTGCGGAGTCTAGCGCCGCAGCTCTGTGCAGAGCGCAACCGCCGCAGGCGGCTCTTAGCGCGTCGCAGTACGAATTTGTGTGCCGCAGGCGCGCAAATTATGCGCGCAGCAGACTGCAAAAACTTGTCGGAAAAGCCCGTCAGGGGTTTTTCGACAGTCTGGTTTACCGGTTATACAGTTTCTTATAATAGGCGCTGGAATAGGTGTACAGCTCGTCATTTGCAATGGCGGACTGCTCGGGGGTGCCCATGATCCAGCACATGACCCGGCCCTTGGCGCCGAAGCGGTCCACGAAGTCCCGGGTCTGCTGGCGAATCTGGCTTTCCGTGGCATCGGGGGCGATGGGCATATCGAAGGCGAAGGTCATCTTGTCGCCATAGTGCTCCACCAGGAAGTCCGGCTCGTTGATGCCCACCTGAGGTGTCCACATATCGATGCCCAGCTCGATCATTTCCGGCACATACTGGATGTTCTTGCCGCAGGAATGGAGCTCGATGAACTTGCCCTGGGACTTGATATAATCCATGATCCGCTTGGTGGCCGGCATGATCTGCTCCCGGAACATTTCATTGGAGAAGAAGCCGCCCCGCTGGGTGCCCCAGTCATCGTGATAGAGCACGCCATCCACCACGCCGTAGTTTTCAAAGACCTTTTGGCAGACCTCGATCTTGTAATCCGCCATCTTCTGGAAGAACTCCTCCAGCAGCTCCGGCTCCTCATAGAAGGCCAGAAGGCTCTCATCAAAGGGCATCATCTCATGAAGCCGCTCAAACACGCCCTCGGTACACTCGAAAATATGGGGCCGTTCAGGGTCTAAGCGGGCCTGGAGCTTCTTGCCGTCCGAGGCGAAATCCACGCAGCCCAGGTCCGGCCACTCTACTTCGTTCTTCCATTCGGCAAAGTCGGAGATCACCCGGGTGCCGGGCTTTGTGATCATGCCGCCGATTCCCGGCTCCATGTACCAGTCCACGCCCCACCAGTCGAAGCCGTTCTTCTCAGGCACAGGGTGCTCCTCCACGGCATCGGGCCAGAGGATATTCTTTTCCAGAAAGTAATTGGGCATCCAGTAGGGCTGTTCCCCCCGGACGCAGCGCGCGTAGTTCTCCCGGACGCTGATGGGCCGCCCGGTGATCGGCGGCAGGGCCTGCTGGAACAGCCAGGGGAAGCTCCCTTCCTCTGCCCAGAATTTGCTGTAATCCCGCTCTGCGGCCCGCTTCATAAATTGACCCACTGCCATGTGAAAAACTCCTTTCGTAAATGTGGTTCCCCCCACATTTTATAGCTTTATTGTAGCGGCTTTCCCATGTTTGTGCTACGGTCCCGGAACCCAAAAAGCAGAGGGCAGGGGATGGGACTTTTTGTGATGTTGGAACATAACGAAGCTTTTCTTCACCTGTTTTCCTGACACAATGCCCGCTTTTCCCTGTGCAAATACAATCCCCCAAAAAATCTTCCCCCAATACCGGACTGCCCGGCATTGGGGGTTTCCCATGGTTTTCGATGTTATACGTCAAAGCGGTCGTAGGTCTGGTAGCAGTCCAGGCACAATTTCTTTCCGCCGGAAAGCCTGATCCAATTTGCGCCTGTGCTCTCGCCGCAGCAATCACAGGTGTAGGAATCAAACAGCCGTGCTTTCTCCGGCAGCTGAATCACCGCCTTTTTTACATCAAACATATCTTCAGGCCGACAAGACTGGTAATAGTCAAAGGACTGTTCACGGGTCATTCCGTCCGGCTTCGGCTTCAGCACCAGGCGGACAGACTTTCCGTTCTTTCTGTTGTAGAAGGAGAATGCCTGCTTGCCCCGCATATGGAACAGCAGATTTCCTTTTCCTATAGAGCAGCCAAGCATGACCTGAATGGCATCCACACCGCAAGCGTCATTTTCAGCAATGCAGACGATCTGTTCATCTTCAGAAAACTCCATCTCCAACAGTTCCATTGCGTACAGCGCCGCCTTATAGCCGATTGTCAGGCCACCGCAGACATGGCCATGAAATGCGGCGCATTTTTTCCAGAGTTCCTTATTCTCATCGTAATTCTTCATGGTTAAAGCTTCCTCCAAAATCTCTGTCAACCAAAACAATGTTTTGGCTCTGAACATTGGTTACCTGGGCGTTCACCCGATAAACATCCTTCAGCGATTGCCGACCCAGAATCTCCCGGCTGCCGCTGCGGTATACCTGCCCGTTTTTCAGCAGTACAAAATAGTCACAGAATCGAAGTGCCAGATTCAAATCGTGGATAACCACAATGGCAGTCAACCCATCCGCATCGCAGATATTCCGAACGATCTGCAAAACCTGGTATTGGTTCTGAATATCCAAAGAACTGGTTGGTTCATCGAGAAGCAGGATGCGAGGTCTCTGCGCTAGTGCCCGCGCCAGCATAACCTTCTGCCGCTCGCCGCCGGAGAGTTGGCTGAGATACCTGCCCTGCAAATGCGTAATGCTAAGCCGCTCCATGACTTCATCCACAATCTGCATATCTTCTGTGGAGAATCCCCATTTCATATAGGGCTTTCGACCCAGCATAACCATATCCCGAACCATCATTTGGGTATTGGGCACATTCTGCGCAACAAAGGAAATTCTCTTTGCAATCTCGCGCCCTGGCATTTTCAGCAGATCTTCGCCGTCCACCAGGACTCTGCCCCCATCCGGGGTCAGGATCTTATTGAAGCACTTCAGCATTGTGCTTTTGCCCACACCGTTGTTGCCGAGAATAGCCATAAATTGCCCATCCTTCACGGCAAAATCCACATCTTTCAAAACTTTCGGTCCATTTTTGTAATGGTAACACAGTTTCTCAACCTTCAGCATTCCTTCTTTCCTCCCTTGAACAGGAGATACAGGAACATGGGACCGCCGAGGAAGGATGTGATTGCTCCGATTGGCAGGACCACCGGGCTGATCACGACCCGGGAGAACAGGTCGCCCAGGAGCAAAATCAGCGCACCAGCCATAGCAGAGCCGGGAATCAAATAAGCGTGATTGTTTCCGACCACTAGCCGGACAATATGCGGCGCAATCAAGCCTATGAAATTGATAAGTCCGACGTATGACACAATAACAGAGGAGATCAGGCAGCACAGCACCATATTAGACATTGTCAAACGTTTGACATTGATTCCAAGGCTAACCGCTATCTCCTCGCCGCTGAGCAGAGCGTTGTAGTCCCAGCGATGAAGTACATAGTAGACAGATACCAGCAGCAGAATCACCGCCATAACGCCTACATCTCCCCAATCCGTACTACTAAGGCTGCCGTAGGTCCAGAACACCAATGTAGTCAATTCGATCTCGTTGGCAAAGTACTGCATCAAGGTCGTAGCACCGGAGAACATGGCACTGATTGCCGTTCCTGCAAGGACGATGCCCTGGGCATTGATCTGTCGGATGCGGCTCAGCGCCAGAATCACCAACGCCACACCCATACTGCCAACAAACGCGCAGACCGGTATTGCCATATTGCCCAAAGCCCCGACAGTGCCCATATTCAGAACAATAATGGCAAAGGCTGCGCCAAAGCTGGCGCCCTGGGACACGCCCAGCGTAGAAGACGACGCCAGAGGATTGTGCAGAATTGCCTGCATGACCGCGCCGGAGGTGCCCAGCCCCGCCCCTGCAAGCAGCGCCGTGCAGATTCTTGGCAGGCGGTTGTTGCGCACAACGATGTTGATCTTGTCATTCTCTGCCCTGCCAAACACACCCTTGATGAGTTCTGCTACCGGCGTATTATAGGAGCCTGCCCGCAAGGAGAGCAGGGCCACACCAACCAGCAGTACAAACAGCACTGAAAGGAAGCTGACACATTTGATTTTGTTTTTTCGCAGATCTTCTGCCGCGCTGTTATTCACCGATGGTAACTGGTCTGAACGCATATCCGGCTTCCTTCTGATCGTTATAAGGATTGCTGCCCAGCAAGTGCTCATAGATCTCACCGATCTTCGCCTCCAGATCTACGTCGGCAAACTGCTCGGGGTACAAAATCGTCGCAGCGTAATAAGCATCTGCCAGAGCGGTGTCCAGATTGGAAGCACAATAACGGAAGGAAATCTGAGAATAAACCTTACCTTCCTTCACTGCGGTCAGGCTGTTGTAGAATGCGGAATTTGCGGCATAGTCGTCTTTGATCAAGCTCATGCCGTTGAAGTCCACAAAAATCACATCGGGGTCCCACGCCAGAACCTGCTCGGTATCGATGTCGAATGCGCCAGTCTGGCCGGTGGTATTCGCCAGATTGTTCGCGTGAATCAGCTCAAAGGGGCCGTAGTAGGCCTCCGTGCCCTCAAAACCATGGCTGCCTTTGAATGACACGCCGCAGACATAAACCGTTGGTTTGTCCGCCTCGGCTACACCGGCGGTACGGGAATCCAGGTCCTCTTCAACGCCTTTCAGATAAGCGGTCAGCTCTGCTGCATGGTCTTCCAGGCTGTACAGCTCGCCCAGAATACGGATGGTCTCATAGGCCTTGTCGTCCAAAGTTGTATCGCTGCCAGGAACAACCACAACGGGAATGTTGGTTTTCGCCTCTAATTCATCGGCATCCACACTTGCATATGCGGACATGACGATCACCTGGGGATCTACTTTGATGATCTCCTCCTCAAAGGGAGTACCGTTGGTTCCGGTAACGGGCAGATTCCGAAACTTATCGAAGTTGACATAGTTATACAGGCGGAAAACACTGCCGGACTCGTCGGTCTCGTAGTCCTCCACGCCGACAACCAGATCTGCCCCGCCAACATAGCAGGTATAGCGCAAAGCTCCCACGCCGACACAGACAATGCTTTCCACGGTACTTGGGATCTCGACTTCACGGCCATTTCCGTCTACGATCGTGCGCGTCTGGGAAGCCTCCTGCTCAGCGGCTGTCGTTTCCGTAGACGGAGTGGCTTCTGTTGCAGCTGTAGTTTCCACGGAAGTCGTAGTCTCTCCCGCATTTTTGGTCCCGCAGGCTGTCAGGCCAAATACCAGGACCATTGCCAGCAATGCTGCCAAGGTCTTTTTCATTTTCATTTTCTTTTCCTTTCTTTTTCAGTTCCCCGATGTATTGGTTCGAGATTTCGCTCTTATTATATCGATTCAGATACGGCTTTTGAAGCCCCCCCGGGGGATATTTTGTTCGGAAAAAAGCTGCGAATATTCTTACCACATTGTGATTTCATTCTCACACAACTTGTTCGCGGAACATAAATTTTCTTTCCACAGGCCACGCACCGGTTTTTCACAGAAGTTATCCACATTCTCCACAGGTTTCTCCACAGGACAAGCTGTGGAAAAGCCTGTTATTTCCTGCATTTTTTGGGAAACTGTAAAAAAATCTCCACAGCATACCTCACAGCTGTGGAGATTTTCGGTTGACAGAACACCCAGTTATCCACTTTTCCACTTTTTTGGGCTGTCAAAAACACAGCCGTCCTTTCTGTTCTCCACAGGCGAACAGTAGGCCCGCAGAGCCCGCAAAAAGCAGTCGGCAAAGCCCTAACGGAGCTTTGCCGACAAATTTTACACATACAGCATTCTTGCGGAGAACACCCGGTGGTCCTCGCCGTTTTCCGTGCGGTGGGCATCCACCTGGACAGTGCTCCCCTCCATGATTTCGTAGTGCATATCCAGGGTCTGGCCCTCCCGGCACTCCGCCAGATAGCATACGGTGAACTCCTTGAGCTTGTGTTCCCGATGAAAGCGGCTGGGGAACAGGTCCTCCACCCACTCCATATAGCGGGTATTGTTCATATGGCCGTTCCGGTCCAGGTCCGTGAAGCTCACTCTTCTGGGGCAGGAATTGACCATATCCCGGGGGACAATGCCCTTGGGGGAGGTCAGCTCCAGGCCCCGGTCTGTGCCCACAACCTCAATGCCACTCTGGCCAGGCTGAATCATAGCCCGGGTATCCATATTCATAAGCACCCACAGCGTAATGGAGCGGAAGAGCTCCTGGCCCTTTTTGTCATAGGCCACAACGCTTCTGGGGTAGGCAACCCGGGTGGTGGGCATGGCCCAGGTCTCCACCCGGATGGTTTCGCCGGACTTGGGCAGGCGGGTAATCTGCACCCGGTGCCGGGTCACGGCCCAGAACAGCCGGTGGCTTGCCAGCACATCATAGCTCAGCGAAAGCTCCTGGCAGTGCCGGGTGCCCATATCCTGGGCGATGAAGAGGATTTGCGCCGGCTTGAGATTGCCAAAGCAGTCCACCATATTGTCTTTGATTTCATACTCTTGGGTGTATACAGGTTCCATAATCATGCCTCTATTTCAATGTTTTTCTTCCAACGTAACCGTCACTTCTCCCTGGCGGCCGTTCCTATAGACGCTGAATGTCATGCTGTCGCCGGGGGCGTGGGTATAGAGCTGGGTATTCAGTGCATCCATATCCGTCACGGCACTGCCGTCGGCGGCGAGAATAATATCACCGATGCGTAGATCCGCGGCCTCGGCAGGGCTGCCCGCCTGGACATCCGTTACATACACACCCTTGGGGACCCGATAAAACCTCTGGTAGAAGGTGGAGTAGCTCTCCACCTCAATTCCCAGCCAGGGGCGCCCGGACACATAGCCCTGACTCAGCAGCTGGTTGACAATCTCCTTTACCGTGGCGCTGGGGATGGCGAAGCCCAGGCCCTCCACCCCGGAGCTATCCGCAAAGGTGCCGATCTTCATAGTGTTGATACCGATGACCTGGCCGAATCGGTTGATGAGGGGGCCGCCGGAATTACCGGAATTCAGGGCGGCATTGGTCTGGATCAGGTTCATAACCCGGCCATCCACCTGCACGTCCCGGCTGATGGCGGAGACAATGCCGTCCGTCATGGTGCCCCGGAGCTCCACGCCCAGGGGGTCGCCAATGGCTACCACGCTGTCGCCCACCCGCACGCCGTCGGAATCTCCGAATTGGGCGGGGGTCAGGTCCTCCGCATCCACCCGGAGCACCGCCAGATCGGACACCGGATCTTCTCCCACCAGGGTAGCCCGCAGCTCCCGCTCGTCCGTCAAAGTCACATTGATGGCCAGAGCCTGGCGAATCACATGGTAATTGGTCACCAGATACCCGTTGGCAGAGAGGACAACCCCGGTGCCTGTGGAGCTGCCGGAACCGGTAGCGGCAGAAATGGAAACCACCGCCGGAATGTTGGTCTCATAGATCTCTTGGAGGCTCATTTCCCCCTCCCGCGAGTCCCCATCTGGGGTCTGCTGCAAATCCACGGTGGTCTTTTCTCTGGGATAGGTCGCCAAGGTGGGGTCCGTCTCCGCCTCCGCCTCGGTCTGGCTCTGGACGGCGTAGGCCACCGTCAGAGCGTTCTCCTTCCGGTGGAGCTCCTGGAACAGGCGGATATTGAGAATGCTCAGCGCCGTGGCTATGCCCCCGAGGAAAATAATGATCACCAGCAGCAGTGCCAGCAGCGCTCTGTGGCTTTTGGGCGGCTGGGTAGACCCGGTGCCGTAGACCCCGTCGTCCCATCCGCTGTCAAAGGGAAACCCTCTGTCGTTCATATACGCTGCTCCTTTCCGGAAATTTTGAAGCCTTCCCTTGTGGGAAGCTTTTTTAATTCACCAGCGGCATGGTGAAGGTGAACTCTGTCTTGCCGTCCCGGCTGGTGACGCTGATGTTTTCACCGTGGGCGCAGACGATGGTTTTCACAATGTACAGCCCCAGGCCCCAGCCGTCCCGATTCTTGGAGCGGCTCTTATCCAGCTTGTGGAACCGATCGAAGACCAATGGCAGCTCCTCCGGGGGGATGGTGTCGCCATCGTTGGAGACGGAGACATAGGCCTTGGCCCCGCCCTCCTTGATTTTCAGCCCCAGGGTACCGCCGTCCGGGCAGAACTTCACGGCATTGTCGATCAGGTTGTAGATAACCTGGGTAATATAGTCCTCGTTGGCAAAGGTGAACACCGGATGGTCCGGCATATCCACCTCCACGTTGATGTGCTTGTCGTCGATCTTCTTTTCAAAGGTCAGCAGCACCTGGCTGGAAGCATCCTCCAGGTCAAACTGAACCTTCTTCTCCTCCGGAATGCCCTCCTGGGTCTGGAGCTGGGAGATATCCAGCATACTGCGGACCAGCCGGGAAAGGCGCTTGGTCTCATCGGAGACAATCTGCAAATAGTGGGGCCACTTTTCCGCCGGAATGGTCTTGTCCAGCATTCCGTCCACATAGCCGGAAATGGTGGTCATGGGGGTTTTCAGCTCATGGGACACATTGGCCACGAACTCCTGGCGGCGGTACTCGCTCTTTTGCAGGCTGGACGCCATATTGTTAAAGGCCAGGGCCAGCTCCTCCACCTCTTCGGAGTAGCTTTCCTCAATCTTGACCCGTGCCTCCAGATTGCCGTGGCCAAAGGCATTGGCAACCTTGGCCATCTCCTGCAGGGGCTTGCTCTCCCGCCGGGCGAAGACAGACACCGCCGCCACGGAAGCCAGCACCACAAAGGCCGCAATGGTCAGAAAGATATTGGAAATCTTGGTCAGCACCGCATTAACGCCCGCCAGGGGAGAGGAGACGATGAGAATGCCCAGATTCTGCCCCTCCTCATTGGTGATGGGGCTGGACACCAAAAAGCGCTCGTCATCATACAATCCCTTGATCATGCCCGTGGCCCGGTCTCCGCCCTGCTCGATGACCTTATTCAGGTAATCCTTGTTTACATAAAGTCCCTTATGACCGCAATCCGCAGTTCCATCGGAGCAGATGACAACCTTCCCCTTGGTATTGCAGATCACCGCATCGGACCCGGATACCTTGGCGGCCACATCCAGATTCATGAGAAATTCCCGGCTGCTCATGCTGTTCTCGTCCAGGCAGGCCGCAAGATTCTGAATGATTGCCGCGTCCTGCTCCAGGCTTGTGAAGGAGGTCTCCGTCAGATAGTTCTGCACCATCATCTGAAAGGACCCGCCCAGCACCGTCAGCGCCACCAGCAGAATCCCCGCAAACACGGAAAAGCTCCGGCCGAAGGAGGATTTCATAGGCATTTCCCTCTCTTTCCCAACCGTGCAAAAAAAGAGCGGCTTTTTCCACCCCGCTCACGCCCCGGCTACTCCTATTTCCTGTCAGAATTATACCACTCAATATAGGCTTCTTCAAGCAAAGCACAAAAAGTTTACAACTTTCAGCCAAAAAAGTTGCTGACACCAAACACGATTATAATGCCAAACCCCGCCGGATTGACCGGCGGGGCAACTATTTACTGCTGCAAAACCTCGAACTTGTAGCCAACGCCCCAGACCGTTTTCAAGTTCCACTGGTCGGAGACACCCTCCAGCTTTTCTCTCAGGCGCTTGACGTGGACGTCCACCGTCCGGGAATCGCCGAAGTAGTCGAAGCCCCATACCTCGTCCAGCAGCTGGTTGCGGGTATAGACCCGGTTGGGGGAGGAGGCCAGGTAGTATAGCAGCTCCATCTCCTTGGGCGGGGTATCCACCTTCTTGCCGTCCACGGTGAGCTCAAAGGCATCCATATCGATAACCAGCTTGTCAAACACAAGCCGACGGGCCTTTTTCTCTGCGGCAGAGCCATTGGATCTGCGCAGCACGGCCTCAATCCGGGCCAGGACCTCCTTCATTTCAAAGGGCTTGGTGATATAGTCATCCGCGCCGTTCTTGAGACCGGCCACCTTGTCGTCGGTCTCGCCCTTGGCGGTGAGCATGATAACAGGGGTCTGGCTCTCGGCCCGGATGGCCCGGCAGACTGCCCAGCCGTCCATCACCGGCATCATCACATCCAGCAGTACCAGATCCGGCTTGATGGCCCGGAACTTTGCAAGCCCCTGGCCACCGTCCGCAGCCACGGTCACGGCGTAGCCTTCCTTTTCCAGATACATTTGCAGCAATTCCGCAATATTGCGGTCATCCTCTACGATCAGTACAGATACAGCCATTGTTCATCCGCTCCTTCAAAAGCCCCGCAGGGCCTATTCTTTCTGATATTTGCTATTATAACGGAAATAGAGAAGCATGGGTGAATATTTTGTTAAGACTTCCGGGGCAATTTGTGAACAGGGTGCCTTTTCCGGTCACTCCGTGATCTGGCTGCCCGCCCGGGAAAGCCGCATCGCCTCCCGACTGTAAACGCACTGCATGACCATCCACACTGCGCAGACAGCCAGAGAGGGGAGTGCCCCCGTGCCAAACACCAGAGCGGAAATGGCCAGGATTGCCGCCAGGGCACCGCAAAGCTGGTTCGCAGCAGCATAGGCCTTGTAGGCGCACTGTCCAATGATCGCCTTTTCCGCCTCATCGCAGCTGTCCAACCACTTTTTCCGGAAACGCACATCATAGACCGAGGCTGTTTTCTCCGGATATAGACGCTTCGTCATATCCACGGCTTTCTGTTGAAACAGGATGTTTTCAAACAGAATCCCAAAAAATGCCGCAATGCTCACACACAATGCAAGCAATCCGCCCTTCTCAGTGAAAATCGAATGTCCGGCCGTATAGGCTGCTGCAATCAGGAAATTGGCCGTGATCATGGCTGCGCCGCTGATCCACATAACAATAGAGAGCTTTTCTTCTGCCTTTTCCGCTGCGGCGTCATCCTCGCCGTCCCAGTGCATCACCATGCGCTTTCCCTGAAAATAGAGCGGCAGACACACGGCAGGCTGCACCAGAGCCAGGGCCAGGAGCAGCCAATGGGCCATACGGCTGGAAAAATAGGTCCCCGCCGCCGTCAGCTTCCCCGCAAATCCGTTCAGCCCGTAATAAGAAGCACAGAAGCCAAACGCCCCGCCAATCAAAACGCTAAGGGTCATGATGACGATAAACTTCGGCATAGCCTTTCTGTTCTGTTGTTTAATTTCCGCTTTGTTGACATCCTTCACTTTTCTTCTTCCTCCTTTAGGTAAAAAACATCCTCCACGGTTACGCCGCAGACCTTTGCAATGGTCAGGGCCAGGGTCACGGAAGGGGAGTAGTCCCCCCGCTCGATCAGGCTGACGGTCTGCCGGGACACCCCGCACAGCCGCCCCATCTCCTGCTGGTTTACATTCAATGCCGCCCGCCGCTCCTTCAGGCGATTTCCCAGTGTCATAGTCCACCTCCATGTGACATATTTCATTGTCGTTATGACAAGTATCATTGTCAGTTTGCATTATATCATTGTCATATAGGGTTGTCAATAGGGAAGATGTAATTCTATTCCTATTCTATTATCGTCTTCTTGTTATGTTAATTCTATAGAATCCTATTTTTCTCCACAGGTTTTTCATAAATTGTGGAGATTTTCTGATCATTTTTACCGAAATTTACGTCCGGGCTCCCATGAAAGGGGAGCCCTATAGGCGCATTACTCCAACCGCTCTCGCACGGAACGCCCCTCCTCAGTCAGGGCTTCGCCCTGCCAGCTCCACTTTTTAAGGTATAGCTGCCACCGGCAGCTATATTTGATTCCATTCGCTGCACGACGCACCGCCCGGAGGGGAAGCTTTTTACTCTTGTTATCGTCATCTAGTTATGTTATCTTTAGATTTCTTTTTTTTCACATTCTTTTCAAAACCTGTGAAAAAGAATCCCTATACCACCAAAGCATTGCTTTTCTATGTGCTTGTTTCACACGTCAATCCAAAAAACTCCACAGGACTTTCACTGTCTGTGGAGTTTTTCCCGTCTATTCCTTTCCTCAAACGATTTCTACCCCTTCTTTGGCATTTGATAACCGGCTTTTCTCTCGCATTTCCCGGAATTTCTCCACAGGCTATTCAAACATTGTGGAAAAATTTTTGCAGCAGGGGAGGGGGTGTGGAAAACAGGAAAGGGGCCGAGCGCCGGGTTTTTCCCGGGTTTCGGCCCCTTTGAGGTTGATTTTCTGCTTTTTTCACAGGCTGCAACCGGTTTTCCACATGATTTATCCACAGCTGTGGAAACAGCTGTGGATAAATTTACGGATTTGTAGCTTGCAGGTATCTGTTTGTTACTTGCTCTGCAGGTAAGCGTCGATGGCGGCTGCGCCCTTCTTGCCTGCGCCCATGGCCAGGATGACGGTGGCAGCACCGGTGACGGCATCGCCGCCGGCGAATACGCCCTCGCGGGTGGTCATCTCGTTCTCATCGACGATGAGGCCGCCCTTCTTGTTGGTCTCCAGGCCGGGGGTGGTGGAGCGGATCAAGGGATTGGGGCTGGTGCCCAGAGCCATGATGACGGTATCCACATCCAGTACGAACTCGCTGCCGGGAATCTCCACGGGACGGCGGCGGCCGGAAGCATCGGGCTCCCCCAGCTCCATGCGAACGCACTTGATGCCGCAGACACGGCCGGTATCGTCGCCCAGGATCTCCACAGGGTTGCACAGAGTCTTGAACTCAATGCCCTCTTCCTTGGCATGGTGCTGCTCTTCCTTACGGGCGGGCATTTCGGCCTCGCCGCGGCGGTAGACGATGTACACCTTGTCCGCGCCCAGACGCATGGCGCAGCGGGCGCCGTCCATGGCCACGTTGCCGCCGCCAACGACGGCTACTGCCTTGGACTTAATGATGGGGGTATCGGAACTTTCCTCATAGGCCTTCATCAGGTTGGTACGGGTCAGATACTCGTTGGCGGACATAACGCCCTTCAGGCTCTCGCCGGGGATGTGCATAAACATGGGCAGGCCTGCGCCGGAGCCCACGAAGACGGCCTTATAGCCCATCTCAAACAGCTCGTCGATGGTCAGAACACGGCCGATGACCATATTGGTCATGACCTCTACACCCTGGGCCTTCAGATTCTCCACCTCGTTGGCAACGATGGCCTTGGGGAGTCTGAACTCGGGAATGCCGTAAACCAGCACGCCGCCTGCGGTGTGCAGGGCCTCGAAAATGGAGACCTGGTAGCCCTTCTTGGCCAGATCACTGGCGCAGGTCAGGCCGGCAGGGCCGGAACCGACAACGGCCACCTTCATGCCGTTGGAGGGGGCCTTCTCGGGCTTGGTGTTCACGTTCTCCCGGTACCAGTCGGCAACAAAGCGCTCCAGACGGCCGATGGCCACAGGCTCGCCCTTAACACCCCGGACGCACTTGCTCTCGCACTGGCTCTCCTGGGGGCAGACACGGCCGGACAGAGCGGGCAGGGCATTGGTGGAGGTGATGATCTCGTAGGCAGCCTTGAAATCGCCCTCGGCTACCTTATGAATAAACTCGGGGATGCGCACATTGACAGGGCAGCCCTCGACGCACTTGGGGTTCTTGCAGTTCAGGCAGCGGCCTGCCTCTTCCTTGGCCATCTCTTCGGTATAGCCCAGGGCAACCTCTTTGAAATTGCGGGCACGAACCTTGGGGTCCTGCTCAGGCATAGGGGTCTTGGTCAAAGTCATATTTGCCATTTTCTGTTCCTCCCTTACTTGATCAGCGCCTTGCCCATGGCTTCCATACGGCAGACATGGTCTCTGGCAACTTCGGCTTCCCGCTCCCGGTAGGTGCCGTTCCGGCTCATCAGCTCTTCATAGTCCACCTTGTGGCCATCGAACTCGGGACCGTCCACACAGGCGAACTTGGTCTCGCCGCCCACGGTGACACGGCAGCCACCGCACATACCGGTACCGTCCACCATAATGGGGTTCAGGGACACCATGGTGTGTACGCCGAAGGGTTCGGTGGTCTTGCAGACGAACTTCATCATAGGCACAGGTCCGATGGCCAGAACCTCGTCATACTTCACGCCGCTCTCCAGCAGAGCCTGGAGCTTTACGGTGCCAAAGCCCTTCTCGCCGTAGGAGCCGTCATCGGTCATCAGGTACAGATGGTCGGCACAGGCCCGGAACTCATCCTCCAGAATGACAATATCCTTATTCCGGAAGCCGATGATTACATCGACCTCGGCACCGGCCTCCTTGAAGGCCACGGCTGCAGGCAGAGCAATGGCGCAGCCAACGCCGCCGCCGACCACACAGACCCGCTTCTTGCCCTCCACATCGGTGGGCTTGCCCAGGGGACCCACGAAGTCCCGGATATAGTCGCCCTCATTCAGAGCGCCCAGGGCCTTGGTGGAGAAGCCAACCTTCTGGAAAATAATGCTGACGGTGCCCTTCTCCCGGTCGTAACCGGCAATGGTAAGGGGCACGCGCTCGCTCTTCTCGTCGATCCGGAAGATGATAAACTGCCCGGCCTTTGCTTTCTTAGCAACGAAGGGCGCTTCGATCTCCATCAGAGTGACGGAATCATTCAGCTCTTTCTTACGCACGATTTTGTACATGATCTGATCCATCCTTTTATGAATTTATGGAATCATAAATGCCTGTTTTCCGGCATTTTGCATACATTGAAAGCGCCGCGGCACGATCCTCGCCCCAATCGCTCCCATTATACTTATTATAGGCTTTAAGGCTCCATTTGTCAAACTATTTTGCAAGAAAATATCCACAAGAAGTGAACTTCCTGTGGATAAAAAAGCTTATTTTTCCTTCAGCAGGTCCCGGATCTCTGTGAGCAGCAGCTCCTCCTTGGTGGGCTCGGGCTCCTTGGGGGGCTCTTCCGCTTTGGCTTCCTCTTCCTTCTTCTTGCCCAGCTCAGAGAGCTTGTTCAGACCCTTTACCAGGAAGAAGACCACCAGGGCCAGAATCAGGAAATTGATGACTGCTGAGATGAAGTTGCCGTAGTTCAGGGTATTCTTAATGAGATTACCTGCATCATCATACTTTTCCGCAAACAGCCGGGGCAGCTCCAGCTTCATCTCGGAGAAATCCACGCCGCCGATGAAGATGGACACGATGGGCATGATGATGTCATCGGTCAGACTTTTGGTGATGGTGGAGAATGCCGCGCCGATAATGGTACCGACAGCCAGTGCCATGGCGTTTCCCTTGATGGCAAAGGCCGTAAACTCATCCCACCATTTGGGTTTTTTGATCTTATCCATGATGTACTCTCCTTTTGCTTTTTCGCCTTCTCCTGGGGGAAGGTGGACAGACGTAGAGGCGGTGCGTCGCGCAGCGAATGAAATCTATCATAGTTGCCAGTGGCAGCTATCCCACAATTTATAGATGAGGGGCCCCAGACGGTAGAGTGGTTGAACATTTGCATTTTTCCTGCCACCCTCTCCCATTACGCCCCTTTTCAGTCTCGCTACGCGAGCCAGCTTCCCCGGAGGGGAAGCTTTTTGCCGATACTTTACTTCTTTTCAATAACTTCCATTCCACCCAGGTATTTGCGCAGAGCTTCGGGGATGACCACGGAGCCGTCGGCGCGCTGGTTCTGCTCCACGATGGCAGGGAAAATACGGGAGGTGGCCAGACCGGAGCCGTTCAGAGTGTGGACGTACTCGATCTTTCCGTCGGCACGGCGGAAGCGAATATTGCCCCGGCGGGCCTGATAATCCCGGGCGTTGGACACGGAGGAGACCTCCTTGTAGCCGTTCATGGAGGGAATCAGAATTTCAATATCATAGGTTCTGGCCATGGATGCGGAGCAGTCGCCTGCGGCCAGCTTCACGGTGCGGAAATGCAGGCCCAGACCGGCAACCAGATTCTCCGCCTTGTGCACCAACTCCTCGAATGCCTCATCAGAGCCCTCGGGGGTGGTGTACTGGAACATCTCTACCTTGTTGAACTGATGGCCCCGGACCATGCCCCGCTCGTCGGCGCGGTGGGAACCGGCCTCCCGGCGGAAGCAGGGGGTATAGGCGAAGAATTTCTTGGGCAGGTCGGCCTCGGTGAGGATTTCATCCCGGTAAACGGAAGCAAGCGCCGCCTCGGCAGTGGGCAGCATATAGTGCACCCGGTCGTCGGTGGGATTGGCGATCTTGTAGACTTCATCTGCAAACTTGGGGAACTGACCGGCAGTCAGGCCGCACTGGTACTCCAGCATGTGGGGCGGCAGGATGAATTCGTAGCCGTCAGCCACGTGGCAGTCGATGAAGTAGTTCAGCAGAGCCCACTCCAGGCGAGCGCCCATGCCCGTATAGATCCAGTTGCCGGCACCGGCCAGCTTGACGCCCCGCTCGTAGTCGATGAGGCCCAGGTTCTGGCACAGGTCCACATGGTGCTTGGGCTCAAAATCAAAGGAATGCTTCTCGCCGATGTAGCGCAGGGGCTGGTTGTTCTCCTTGCCACCGGGCAGCAGATCAGGGTCCGGCATATTGGGCAGGGACAGCATGCAGGTGGTCAGCTCGTCATCCAGTTCCTTGAGCTTCTGCTTGTCCTCGGCGATTTCCTCGTCGATCTTTACGGAAGCGGCCATGTTGGCATTGATCTGGGCTTCCAGAGCGGAAGTATCCTCGCCCTTCTTTTCCGCACCCTTCTTCTGGCCGAAGAGCTTGCCGTTTTCCTTGGCAAGCTTGTTCTTCTCCGCGGTCTTGGTCTCGGTATGAGTCTTCAGGCCCCGGACCTGGACGTCCAGCTCCAGAATGCGGTCAATGGTGGCGTCGCAGTCCACTTCCTTGGCCTTCATACCGGCCTTGATGGCATCGGGATTTTCCTTGATTCGCTTGATATCGATCATGACAATTACCTCTCTTGGTTGATTTTTCTTAATGACTTATTTTTTCAGATTCATCAGGGCGTCCAGCAGATTTTGCAGATCGTCCTGACCGTAGAATTCCAGCTCAAAGCGGCCCTTGCGTTTGCCGTTAACGATCTTTACGCCCCGGCCCAGTGCCTTGCTCAGGTTCCGCTCACACTCGGCTACATAATCCACTTCCAGGATGATCTCCTTTTTCTTCGGCGCTTCCTGGCTCATGTTCTTGCACAGCAGCTCCGCCTGACGGACGGAGAGGCCCAATGCAGCAATCTTCTGGGCTGCTTCCAGCTGCTTTTTTTCGGTTTTCAGCTGCAAAATAGCCCGGGCATGCCCGGCGGTCAGCTCTCCGTTTTTCAGCTTTTCCAGCACCGGCTCGCTTAAGGTAAGCAGACGCAGGGCGTTTGCCACAGCGGGGCGGGATTTGCCCACCCGCTCGGCGGCCTCCTCCTGGGTCAGCCCAAAGCGATTGATCAAGGCATCGTAGCCCTGGGCCTCTTCCACCGGATTCAGGTCCTGCCGCTGCAGATTTTCGATCAGTGCCAGCTCCATAGCCTTCCGGTCGTCGGCTTCCATGATGACAACCGGCACCTCGTCCAGGCCTGCCAGACGGGACGCCCGCCAGCGGCGTTCGCCTGCAATGATCTGATAATACCCATTGGGCATTTCCCGAACGGTCAGGGGCTGAATAATGCCATGCTGCCGGATGGACTCTGCCAGAGCTTCCAGTTCCTCATCGTCAAAATCCCGGCGGGGCTGGTTGGGATTGGGTTCGATTTTATGAAGCGGCAGTGTTTTCAGACCGCCGGTGCTTTCCGGTTCTTCCGTCAAGTCACCCAGTAGCGCACCAAGGCCCCTTCCAAGGCCCTTCTGTGATGCCATGAAATCATCCTTTCCTTATAGCTTCTTGGCGACTTCCTCTGCCATATCCCGATAGGCAGCGGCGCCGCGGCTGAATTTATCGTAGCTGGTCACAGGCAGGCCATGGCTGGGTGCCTCGGCCAGGCGGACATTCCTGGGAACCACCGTTGCCAGCACCTTGCCGGGGAAATGCCGTCTTACCTCCTGCGCCACCTGAGCGGAGAAGTTCGTCCGGCCGTCATACATGGTCAGTACCACGCAGAAAATCTCCAGCTTGGGATTCAATTTCTTTTTCACCGTCCGCAGGGTTGCCATCAGATCACTTAGGCCTTCCAGTGCGTAGTACTCGCACTGTACCGGGACCAGAATTCCGTCCGCTGCACACAGGGCATTCAGCGTCAGCAGCTCCAATGAGGGCGGGCAGTCAATGAAAATGGCATCATATTTGTCCTTCACGCTTTCCAAGGCTGCTTTCAGCTGGTGCTCCCGATCATCGGAGCCGATGAGCTCCACGCCTGCACCGGCCAGATCTGCGGAAGAGGGGACCACATCTCCAAACTTCGTTTCCAGAATGGCGCTTTCAATGCTGACGCCGTTGATGGTCACATCATAGGAGGAATATTTGATTTTTCGCTTGTCCACGCCCATTCCGGAGGTGGCATTTGCCTGGGGGTCAAAGTCGCAGAGCAGCACCTTTTTGCCCAGATCCGTCAAGGCCGCCGTCAGGTTCACCGCCGTAGTGGTTTTGCCCACGCCGCCCTTCTGGTTTACGATGGCTATGATTTTTCCCATTTTTCGCTCCTCTCATTCTCCGCACCGGAATGTTTCACGTGAAACATCTTCCGATGCCGCATTTTCCGGAAAGTAATGTTTCACGTGAAACATTACTTTTCAGTGGGCAAGGGTCCGGAAGTGGAGGCAGTGGGGGAGACGGTGGAATAGTTCTGTCCGACAACGGGCTGCTGATCCCGCAGCAGAAGCCAAACGCAGAACGCGCTGAGCCCGGCAATGACGATCAGAAGTACCGCAATCCAAATCCGCGCCCGTTTCAGCTGTGAATTGAAAATACGCAGCTTTTCATCATCAGACAGAGACGTCTTCCGAACGGAAGGTCGCTGGGCGGACCGCTTTGGGATCATAACATAGGTATCCGGCGGAACAGGGTATTTTTCCATCTCCGCAAGACAATTGGCGCAAAAGCTTTCTCCTTCCGCGACCTCAGCCCCGCATCTCAGACAGTTCATTCCATTCCCCCCTTATTTATCGTTGATTGCTTTATTTTACAACAGAAATATGGATTCGTAAAGAGGGGAAAACGAAAAAATCTTCTCCTACACGGTGTGTCGCGGAGCGAATCTAATTCTCCATATCTGCCAGTGGCAACTATACCATAATTTATAGAAGAGGGCCCTTGCGTACAAGCGTGGTTTGTAAAAAATGCTGTCAGGCTCCCCTGAAAGGTATAGAGGATATTGGCCGCTTGGGGCCTGCAAACTCTTAATGCACAGTGGGAGCTTTTTCACGCAGTCACATAATTCTTATTGACAATCATGTGATTATATGTTATAATCTGGATACAGTGAAAAAAGAAAGGAGCATCCCACATGCAGTGGACAATACCGGGAACCGTCCTCTCCGCACAGACGGAGGACGCGGAGAAGATTCGGGACGTATTCAACGCTTTTTTTCTGGCCGGGAACATCAGTCTGAGCCAGGTCTCTGCCATCTCCGGGCTGGAGCCCTATATGATTCAGAACTGGGTGCGCAGAAAATATCTCTCCAACCCCCAGGGAAAAAAATATTCCCTGGATCATCTCTGCCGCATTCTCACCATCAATCTGCTTCGAAAATCCATGTCCATTGATAAGGTCTGTGACCTTCTGAGCTACGTCAATGGGCAGCTGGATGAAAGCGGGGACGATTTGATTGACGATACCGAGCTTTATTTTCTTCTGGTGAGTCTGGCCGCTCAGGTCTATGGGCGCAAGGGTACACTGGAGGAGGGCATTGAAAAAAGCGTCCGGCAGCTTCCCGAGCGGATTCCCGGTGCAAATCAGAAAATACAAAAAGCCCTTTCCATCATGCTCTATGCCTGGTGTGCCGCATTTCTGCGGGACCGGGCAGACGCACTGATGGAAAACCTGGAAAAGGAGTAATTACAATGGAAGAAAACGGAACCTACCGCTGGGCCCCGCCGAAAGAAAAGAAGGAGCCCAACTGGAAAAAAGTAAAACATACGGTCCTTTCGGTCATCGTGATCCTTGTGCTGTTGCTGCTGGTCTCCACCTGCTACTACACCGTGGACGACAAGCAGCAGGCTGTGGTCACCACCTTTGGCCGGGTGACAGACATCACCGATGCCGGCGTGCACCTGAAGCTGCCCTTCGGCATTCAAAAGGTCCAGAAAGTAGACGTCAACGTCTATCAGAAGATCACCCTGGGCTATGACCCGGTGGGGATCAGTGGCTACAATGTGAACGACCGGGACAGTGCCATGATCACCGGCGACTACAACATCGTCAACGTGGATTTCTTTGTGGAATACAAGGTCTCCGATCCCGTGCAGTACCTCTATTCCTCCAATGAGCCGGAGCTGATCCTGCGCAATCTGGTTCAGAGCCAGGTGCGCAACGTGGTCGGTTCCTCCACCGTGGATTCCGTGCTGACCACCGGCAAGGAAAACATCCAGATGCAGGTGAAAAACCTGGTATCGGAGATTCTTACCCAATATGACATTGGCCTTGCTCTGGTGGATGTGAAAATCCAGGATGCCGAGCCCCCCACCCAGGAGGTCATCGAAGCCTTCAAAAATGTGGAAACCGCCAAGCAGCAGGCAGAAACCGTCATCAATGACGCGAAAGCCTACGAAAATGCCCAGCTGCCCAAGGCCCAGGCCGAGGCAGACAAGCTGATTCAGAACGCCCAATACCTGAAGGAAAAGCGCATCAACGAGGCAACCGAACAGGTGGCCATGTTCAACGCCATGTATCAGGAATATGCCCTGAATCCCGAGGTCACCAAAACAAGAATGTACTATGAGGCCATTTCGGATATTCTGCCGGGCATCAAGCTGTATATCAATACCGGCACCGGCAGCGACATGCAGATGCTCCTGCCTCTGGAAACTCTGGTAGGCAGCGAAGGAGGAGAAACGCAGTGAAAAAAAGAACCGTAACCCTGATTGCCGTGGTGATTCTGGCCGTGATCGTGCTGTCCGGCTGCTTCTTCACCGTGCGGGAGGATGAATACGCCTGCACCGTCCGGTTTTCCAAGATCATTGCCACCACATCCGATGCCGGCCTGCACTTCAAGCTGCCCTTTGTGGACTCCGTGAAATATTTCACCAAAGCCACCCAGCTCTACGACATTCCGCCCTCCGAGGTGCTGACCTCTGACAAGCAGAATATGACCGTGGACTGCTACATTCTCTGGTCCATCGGAGACCCCAAGCTCTTCTATCAGCGCCTGGGCACCACCTCCAATGCCGAGCAGCGGCTGAACGCCCTGACCTATAACGAGCTGAAAACCGTCATGGGCACCCTGGCCCAGGCGGACATTGTGAACATGGAGGACGGCGCCAAGCGGAACGACATCTACAATTCCATTGCCACCGACGTGGACGCCCTGGCCCAGACCTACGGCATCCGGGTGGAGGATGTGAAAATCAAGCAGTTCGATCTGCCGGAATCCAACCTGAACGCTGTGTACAACCGGATGATTTCCGAACGGAACCAGATTGCGGAAAAATACACCGCCGACGGCAACTATGAAGCCTCCATCATTCGCAACAATGTGGACAAGCAGGTGAATATCATCGTCTCCAATGCCAAGGCCGAAGCCGCCAAGCTGGAAGCCGAGGGCGAGGGCGAATACATGCGGATGTTGGCCGAGGCCTACCAGACCCAGGACCAAAAGGAATTCTATGAATTCACCCGTGCCCTGGATGCCCTGAAAGCCAGCCTGACCGGCAGCGAAAAAACCGTCATTCTGGATAGAGACAGCAAACTGGCCCAGATTCTCATGGGCAACTAAATCGCAAAGCCCGGCGCTTTCCGCGCCGGGCTTTTATTCCCAATTTGTTTGACAAACCGACAGAATGCTGTATAATAAAACACAAGTGGAAGCCCACCGTCCAAGTCGAGTTTTTTCCTCCTTTGTAGACGGTGTGCGGTAAAAGACGGTTGCCTGTCATCCCGCGAGAGCGGAATGGAGGCGTGTATACAGCCCTCGCGGGAAATCTATCTCGGGGAGGCAATATACATATGACTTCGGCATTGTTGACTGTCCTTGGAGCGTTGGGCTCTATTGCCAGTATCGTGTCTCTCGTACTGTACTTGTACGAGAAAAAGAAGTAAGCCGTCTGTCACCAGCAGACGGCTTACGGTTTGAGAACGAAGTTCTCTGCCAAACAAGCCCATATGTTTGTGGCAACCGTCGGGTTTCCACCACGGGGAGGTGCCTGTTACCAGCGGGCATCTCCTTGTTCTTTTATTATAGACCAGCTTTTTCCGAATGTCAAGGTTTGAAGAGCTGTCTGCGAATAATGCTTTTAATTCTGATAGCGCACCTGCTGTTCCGCAATCGGCTGGTAAACGATCAGGCTGTCGCCATCCAGATTTTCCCTATGCATATCCACGGCGGTGATCTGGTGGTTATCGTAGGTGGTGTAGTAATAAATTCCCTTGCTTACATTGCAGCAGCAGGTGTAGAGGGTGATCTCATATTCCTTTTCCTTCAGACGGCACAGTCCCCGCTGCTGGTCTACGCTGCCGAGAATGTGGAAGAACTGGCTGACGGAGTGCAGTTCATCGTCAGGGGACAGAGAATGGAGCTTTGTGAAAGCCACGCGCACAAATCTTGACTGGCTGGAAAGATCCCCGGGCAGACCCAAACCGCCCAGGCCCCGGCTATAGGCGTTCAGGTCCGTGCCAAAGGTATTTTCCGGGGTGTCTACGCCCAGAGAGCGGTAATTATTCAGAGCAAACAGCTGATAGGGGAAGGGCGGATTGTTGGTCATGACCCCCACAGGGTTGTCATAGATATGCAGCCCGTCCTCCATGGATTCCACGGTAATACAGCTCGTCTCATCCGCAATCATCCAGTGCAGCTGGGCCAGGGGCAGATTTTCCCGGAAGGGAATATTCAGCAGGTTTCCATTTTCCAGAATCTCCCGAGCCTCGTACACGTTTTCGCATTTTCCAAGCAGATAGGGGATCAGCTCATACTGGGCAAGGTTATTTTTTTCATTTTTTTCCGGGAAATAGGCGCAGTTTCCCACAAAATTCAGCCCGCAGATGCCCAAGCCCTTTTCATTAAAGCCCTCGTAATACAGCGGGTAGTTTTCCATCACCGCCGCCATGCCAATGATTGCATGGTGGCGCTTCATTTCCGGCAGGCAGTGAAACCGCAGGGGAAAATTCCGGGGAGTAACGGTAATTTTGTCCCCATAGGACCGCTCATAGTCCAGAGTCCGGCCCATATAGAAGTCTTTCGTTTTGTAAGTGGCAGCAGTACACATAAAAAAGCATCCCTTCCGTTTTTCGGATAGTATACCCCGAAAAACGAAACGGAAACGAAACAAATTATTTTTCTTTCAGCTGTTCTTCGCAAAAATTCAGAAGAACGGGAATATCCATTGTGGCTGTCTCCCATATAATTTCCCGGCTCATGCTTCCATAGCTATGGGCGACCATATTGCGCATCCCCTTAATGGGGCCCCACTGGATACGATTGCAGGTTTCTTTCCGATATGCCTCAGAAAGTGAACCGCCAAGCTCTCCAATCTGTAGGATAGAAAAAGCAATGCTTCTCTGATAATCTCCATCGCTGTCAAAAATTTGAAAATCATTTCCATATCGTGAGATGGTTTTCTGAATTTCCAGACAATAATCGCGGATTCTAAGAATTCTCTGCAAATCAGGCGACATCATAGAGCTTCACCTTCTCCTTTTCAATATTGTTGCGAAACAGTTCATCGCTGGGAAGGCGCGTTGTCTGTTCCAGAGACGACAGGGTGATCAGATCTATTTTCTTTTCCAACGCCGATTCCAAGTCACAATACAGTTTTCCCAGAGAGAACAGGGAGCGAAGATTCGTTCCGGATGTGTCGATCAGCAAATCAATGTCACTGTTCTCCGTAGCCTCTCCTCTGGCATAGGAGCCAAAAAGGTAGACAGCCCGCAGGCCATACGCAGAAGCAACCGGCTGAATTCTACGGGAAATCTCGTCAATCGTATAAATCATAATGGCTGCTCCTTTCTAAAACAGTATATGCTTATTTTTCCTTCCCCAACCGTTTTTCCAGGGTATAGGCATTCAGGGAGGTCAGATGCACCTGGCTCAGGCCGTATTCGGCGGTGAGGACGAAGCTTTTGGGCAGGTCGTCACAGGGGACGACCTGGCCGTTTTGTTCTGCTTTTTCCAGAAAAGCCTGGGTGCGCTTGGAATAGGAGGTGTTGTCCAGGTCGAAAATGCCGATGATGGACTTGTCCCGGACAGCAAAGTCGTTGCCAATGGATAGGTACATTATTTCAGCTTCTTCCATTCTCCCACTGCCAGCTCGTCGCAGCGGTTGTTCATAGGATTGTCGGCGTGGCCCTTGACCCAGTGGTAGCGGAGTTCGTGGACCGTGGTGAGCTTTAAAAGCTCCTCCCACAGATCCGGGTTGAGGGCGGGCTTTTTGTCGCTTTTTACCCAGTTTTTCTTCTTCCAGCCCCAGGCCCAGCCCTTTTGCAAAGCATCGATGACATACTTGGAGTCGGAATAGAGCTCCACAATGCAGGGCTCCTTCAGAGCCTGCAAGCCACGAATGACGGCGGTGAGCTCCATGCGGTTGTTGGTTGTGCTCTTTTCGCCGCCGGAGAGCTCCTTCCGGGCTCCGTTATAGCTGAGGATGGCCCCCCAGCCGCCGGGGCCCGGGTTTCCCGAGCAGGCCCCGTCGGTATATAGGGTCACGGTTTTCATTCCTGAGTCTCCTGAGTCTCCGGCTCCTCGTCCTGTTCCACCCGCTCCAGGGAGACGACCTTGTTGCCCTCGTCCACTCGCATGACGATGACGCCCTGGACATCCCGCTTGTAGACGTTGATGGAGGCGGCGGGGACCCGGATAATGACGCCGCCATTTTCGATAATCATCACATCGTCATTGTCGCCCACCACGCGGCAGCCGGCAATATTGCCTGTTTTTGGGGTAATATTGTAGTTTTTCAGGCCCTTGCCGCCCCGGCTCTGGGGGATCTTCTCTCCGTCGGGACCGGTGCGCAGGTATTCAGGCAGGGCGGTGCGCTTGCCGTAGCCGTTTTCGGTGACGGTCAGCAGGGTCTTGCCCTCTTCCATCTTTTCCGCGCCAACCACATAGTCGCCCTCGTTCAGGCTGATGCCCCTTACGCCTGCGGCGTCCCGGCCCATGCAGCGCACATCGTTTTCATTGAAGCAGATGGCCATGCCCTGGGCGGTGGCGAGAATGATGTTGTCATTGCCGTTGGTCCGGAGAACGTTGATCAGGTGATCGTCCTCCTCCAATGTCAGCGCCCGAATGCCGCCCTTGCGGTTGGTCTTCAGGGCGATGAAGGGCAGCCGCTTGACCACGCCCTTCCGGGTGACCATGAGCAGATACTCATCCTCATGGAATTCCCTTGTCACCACCATAGCGGTGACGGTTTCGCCCGCATCCAGGGGCAGCACATTGACAATGGCCGTGCCTCTGGCGGTGCGGCCTGCCTCGGGAATCTGATAGCCCTTGCGCAGATGGACCTTGCCGCTGTCCGTGAAAAACAGGATATGGTCATGGGTCGAGGCAATGTTCAGACTCTTCACATAGTCCTCTTCCTTCAAATTCTGAGCGTTCACGCCACGGCCACCCCGGCTCTGGGTGCGGTAGGTGTCCACGGGCATCCGCTTGATGTAGCCGTGATTGGAAAGTGTAAAGGCGCAGGTCTCCTCGTCGATCAGGTCCTCAATGTCGATCTCGTCCTCAATGTCCTGGATGACGGTCTTCCGCTCGTCGCCGAACTTGTCCCGAATCTCCACCAGCTCCTGCCGCAGAACGGCACGCAACTTGCTTTCGTCTGCCAAAAGCTCCTGATAATAGGCGATCTTCTGCTCCAGCTCCTTGTATTCGGCCTCCAGCTTTTCCCGGTTCAGACCCTGCAGGGCAATGAGCCGCATATCGCAGATGGCCTGGGCCTGGACGTCATCCAGATTGAACCGGTCCATCAGGTTTTGCTTGGCGTTGTCATAGGAGGAGCGGATAATATGGATGACCTCGTCAATGTTGTCCTGGGCAATGAGCAGGCCCTCCAACAGATGTGCCCGCTCCTGGGCCTTGCGCAGATCGTACTGGGTTCTGCGGGTCAGGACTTCCTCCTGATACTTGAGATACTCGTCCAAAATCTGCCGCAGGGACAGAATTTTCGGCTGCTTCTGGTTGTCCACCAGAGCCAGCATAATGATGGAGAAATTGGACTGCAAAGCGGTCTGCTTGAAGAGATTATTCAGTACCACCTGAGGATTGGCGTCCTTTTTCAGCTCAATGACCATGCGCATACCGTTCCGATCCGTCTCGTCCCGAAGGTCGGAAATGCCGTCAATGCGCTTGTCCTTCACCTGGTCGGCAATGGTTTTGATCAGCTGACGCTTGTTCACCTGGTAGGGCAGCTCGGTAACAATGATTCTCGTCCGGTCCTTGCCGAATTCCTCGAACTCGGTCTTTGCCCGGACGACCACCTTGCCGCGGCCCGTGGAATAAGCTGCCCGAATGCCGCTGCGGCCCATGATAATGCCGCCGGTGGGGAAGTCAGGGCCGGTAATGTGCTCCATCAGGTTGGCCAGCGTGCATTCCGGGTCATCCAGCACGCAGATGCAGGCATTGATGACCTCTTTCAGGTTGTGGGGCGGGATATTGGTGGCCATGCCCACGGCGATGCCGGAGGAGCCGTTCACCAGCAGATTGGGGAATCGGCTGGGGAGAACCCGGGGCTCCTTGCGGCTTTCATCGAAGTTGGGGTCCCAGTCCACGGTGTCCTTGTCAATGTCCCGGAGCATCTCGTTGGAGATTTTGGAAAGTCTCGCCTCCGTGTAACGGTAGGCGGCAGGGGGGTCGCCATCCACGGAGCCGAAGTTGCCGTGGCCGTCCACCAGAAGGTAGCGCATAGAGAAGTCCTGGGCAAGACGCACCATAGCGTCGTATACAGAGGCATCTCCGTGAGGATGGTATTTACCCAAAACATCGCCCACGCAGGTGGCCGACTTTTTGAACGGCTTGTCAGAGGTCAGGCCGGATTCGTACATGGTGTAGAGAATGCGGCGATGGACCGGCTTCAGGCCGTCCCGCACATCCGGCAGGGCCCGGCCAACGATGACGCTCATGGCGTACTCGATATAGGATTTCTCCATTTCCTCCACCAGGTGGGATTCGGTGATCACCTGGTCAGGAAAAGCAATATCCTCAGGTTTGTAGCTTCTGTTATGTGCCATAATACGTCACCTCCTTAGAAATCAAGATTGACTGCATACTTCGCGTTGCGCTCGATCCAGTCTTTTCTGGGCTCTACCTGCTCGCCCATAAGGACGGTAAAAATCTCGTCCGCCCGGGCGGCGTCGTCCAGGGTGATCCGGCGCAGAGACCGCTGCTCGGGGTTCATGGTGGTCTCCCACAGTTCGTGGGGGTCCATTTCACCAAGGCCTTTGTACCGGGCAATGTCGATTTTTGCATTGGGATTGTCCGCGCGCATCTGGGCGGAAACCTGATCCCGCTGCTCGTCGGAGTAGGCGACCTTGGTGGTCTTGCCCCGGGTCAGCTTGTACAGAGGCGGCACGGCGGAATAGACATAGCCGTTTTCAATCAGGGGCCGCATATAGCGGAAGAAGAAGGTCAGAAGCAGCGTTCGAATATGAGCGCCGTCCACATCGGCATCGGCCATGATGATGACCTTGTGATAGCGCAGCTTGTTGATGTCGAATTCCTCGCCAATGCCCGCGCCCAGGGCCACGATCAGAGGATACAGCTTGTCGTTGCCGTAAATCTTGTCGGCCCGGGCCTTTTCCACGTTCAGCATTTTGCCCCACATGGCGAGAATCGCCTGGAATCGGGAGTCTCTGCCCTGGATGGCAGAGCCTGCAGCGGAGTCGCCCTCCACGATGTAGATTTCGCACAGGCTGGGGTCACGCTCGTTGCAGTCCTGGAGCTTGTCCGGCATCTGTCCGGATTCCAGGCCGGTCTTCCGGCGGATGGATTCCCGGGCTTTCCGGGCGGCTTCTCTTGCCCGGTTGGCCATCATGGCCTTGTCCAGAATCAGCTTGGCGATCTGGGGGTGCTCCTCAAAATAGGTGGTCAGCTGGTCGTTCACCACCTGGTCCACCAGGGTACGAATGTAGGCGTTGCCTAGCTTGGCCTTGGTCTGGCCCTCGAACTGCGCATCCGTCAGCTTGACGGAGATAATGGCGGTAATGCCCTCCCGGCAGTCCTCGCCGGAGACCTTGTCGTCTCCCTTGATGATGCCGTTTTTCACGCCGTAGGCATTGAGCACCCGAGTCAGGGCGGTCTTGAAGCCCGTTTCGTGCATGCCGCCCTCGGGCGTCCGCACGTCGTTGGCAAAGCTCATCATGAACTCGTTGTAGCCGTCGTTGTACTGCACGGCGATCTCCGCACTGGCCTCCCCCTTGGAGCCTGCCAGATAGATCACGTCTTCAAAGACGGGGGTCTTGTTCCGGTTGGCCCAGCGGACGAACTCCCGGATGCCGCCCTCGAAGCACATAACATCCTGTTTTTTCTCCTCTTCCCGGTCATCGGTAATGGCAATGGAAAGACCGGCATTCAGGAAGGCCTCTTCCCGCATCCGCTCGTGGAGAATTTCATAGTCGTATACAAGGGTGTCGAACATCTCGGGGTCCGGCTGGAAGGTGACCTCCGTGCCGGTGTGGTCCGTCTTGCCCACGATCTTCATTTCCTGGGTGATGTGGCCCCGGGCGAACTTCATTTCATAGATGTTGCCGTTCTTATGCACCCGCACCCGCAGCCACTGGGACAGGGCGTTGACAACCGACGCGCCCACGCCGTGCAGACCGCCGGAGACCTTGTATCCTCCGCCGCCGAACTTACCGCCGGCGTGCAGCACGGTATACACGACCTCCAATGCGGGCCGCCCGGTCTGGGGCTGGATATCCACGGGGATACCGCGGCCGTCATCGGTGACGGTAATGGAATTGCCGGGATTGATGGTCACGGTAATATGCTTGCAGTATCCGGCCAATGCCTCATCAATGGCGTTGTCCACGATTTCGTAGACCAGATGATGCAGACCGGAGGAAGACGTGGAGCCGATATACATACCGGGCCGCTTGCGGACTGCTTCCAGCCCTTCCAGCACCTGGATCTGCTCCGCGCCATATTCCTGAGTCACTTTTGTTTCGTCAGACATGGGTGTCCTCCCAAATAAATAAACTATTCGAAATTTCAGGTTTTTCCACTTTAGTTGACAATTGACAGTGTACAGTTGACAGTTATGGTGTCCCTTCGGGACGAATTAAATATTTTTTTTAATTTTCGAAAGAAATTCCTTAACTGTCAACTGTCAATTGTCAACTGTCAACTTTTTTTCCTTTGTCGATCTCCATGGTCTTCCCCAGCCTGGTAAACCTGCCGGGTTCGCAGCAGGTGATAAAGACCTGGCCGGTGGAGATCTGGTTCAGCACGAAATCCTGCCGCTTTTCGTCCAACTCGGACAGGACATCGTCCAGCAGCAGCAGGGGCTCTTCGCCAAACTCCCGCTTCATGAGCTTTCTCTGAGCCAGCTTCAGGCTGATGGCTGCGGTGCGGGTCTGGCCTTGAGAGCCATAGGCCTTCAGATCAATGCCGGAAAGGGTGATGGTGAAGTCGTCTTTGTGGGGGCCCGTCAGGCATTGGCCGGTCTGGAGCTCCGCCCGGTAGTGGGACTCCAGATGGGCGTTTAAGTCCTCCGTCAGCTTGGAAACCGGAGCAAAGGGGTCCGAAACCGTGGAAACGGTCTTGTATTCCAGGGAAAACACCTCGCTGCCCCCGGAAAACCGGTCGTGAAACGCCGCTGCTTCCTTGCCCAAGGCCTCAAAAAACCTTGCCCGGTAGGAGATCAGCAGCGCCCCCACCTGGCACAGCCGGATATTGTAGTCCGGCAATATGGAGAGCAAACGGATATCCTCGGCGCTGTCCTTCAAAATCCGGCTCTTCTGTTCCAGGATTCTGCCGTATTCCGTCAGGGCCGCCTCGTAGTTGGGCCGCAGGGCGCAGAGCACCAGGTCCGCAAACCGCCGTCGGGCAGCGCCGCCGCTTTTGAGGATCATCAGATCCTCCGGGCAAAAGAGCACCGTGGGCAGCACCCCCGTAAGCTCGGAAGCGCTTTTCTTCTTCACCCCGTTTTGCCACAGCTGCCGGGGTCTTCCCCCGGGAAAAAGCACCCAGCGCAGGGTCTGCTCCCGGTCCTGGGACTGAACCACTCCTTCCAGCTCCCCAAAGTCCCGGGAAAAGCCGATCATTTCCGCCGTTTTCTGGGCCCGGAAGCTCTTTCCGCTGCCCAAAAAGGCGATGGATTCCAACAGATTGGTCTTTCCCTGGGCATTGCGGCCCACGATCAGGTTTACCCCCGGATCGAAGGAAAAATGCTGGTCGTCATAGTTCCGAAAGCCCCGCAAATTCAGCTCACACAGCTGCATGGCCGCTGATCTTATAGCTCTCGCCGTTGAAGCAGAAGCTGTCACCGGGGCGGAGCTTCTTGCCCCGCATGGTGCACGGTTCGCCGTTGACGGTGACCATTCCTTCCGCGATGACCTCCTTAGCCTCACCACCGGTGGCTACCAAGGCCGCGTACTTGAGTGCTGCATCCAGTTTGATGAACTCCGTCTCAATGGGCAGGAGCTTGCTTTCATCCTTTTTCTTGACGGTTACTTTCATGATTTCACTTCCAAAATGATTCTTTTTCCGATTTTTCTTGCCGCTCTGGTGGGGAAATGCCCCTCCTCAGTCTCGGCTATCACCGAGCCAGCTCCCCCGTAGGGGAAGCTTTTTTATCCCTTGATCCGTACCGGCAGGACCATGTAGGCGAAGTCATATTTTTCGTCTACGGGGGTCAGGACGATGGGACTCAGGCCGTTGGTCAGCTCCAGGGTGACCTCCTCGCTGGGAACAGCCCGCAGGGCCTCCAAAAGGTACTTGACGTTGAAGCCAATCTCCGTTTCCTGGCCGTCACCGGCGAAGGAACACTTATCTTCCGCAGCTCCCAGGGTATTTGAGGTGCGCATTTGAACTTCCTGGTTGGAGAAAATGCAGCGCACGGGGCTCTTGTTTTTTTCGGAGACGATCAGGCCCACACGCTCTACGCTCTGGGCCAGGTCACTGACGTTGGCAACCAGCTTGATGGGGCTGCCTGTGGGCACCACCCGGCGCCAATCCAGGAAATCACCCTCCAGCAGGCGGCAGACCAGGGTTGCTGCACCAACCTGGAAGAGAATGTGCTTACTGCCCAGCAGGAAGGAGGCCATTTCCTCGGAATCCGTTAGAATTTTTTCCAGCTCCTTCAACCCCTGAGAGGGAACCACGAAATCCATCTGCCGTGCCAGCCCCTCTTCGGGGTGGTAGGTCCGACGGGCCAGACGGAAGCCGTCCACTGCCACGGCGGTAACAGCGGTATCGGATACCTCAAATTTTACGCCGTTGTGGATAGGCCGGGCCTGGTTGTCGGCCACGGCAAAGATGGTTCCGGAGATCAGCTCCTTGAGCTTGCTCTGGGGAATCTGAATGGGACGGCCGTCGTTGACATCCGGCAGCTCCGGATAGTCCTCGGCATCCTCGGCAGAGATGGTGAAGGAGGCAAAGCCGGCCCGGATGGAGACCTTGAAAGCAGGGTCAACCACCACGGTGACAGGTCCTTCCGGCAGGCGGCGGACAATGTCGCCAAACAGCTTGGCAGGCAAAATGCATTCGCCCGGTTCCTTGACATCGGCTTCGATGTCATAGGTGATGCCGGTTTCCATATTATAGCCGGTGAGAGAAATACCGTTTCCGGCTCTGCACAGAATGCCTTCAATGAGGCTTAAGGAGCTTTTCACGGCAACTGTCCGGGAGGCAATATTGAGTCCCTGGAGCAGCTGACTTTTTTCACAGGTAAAGCGCATATGCGTTCGTCCTTTCCTTGATTACGATATAGATATATATTTATTTACAGGATATTAGGTAGTAACAGCCGCAGTAGTGGAAATTTATGTGGAAAACCTGGGAATCCTTTAGAGGCGGCGGCAAATTTTGTCCACAACCGGATGTGGAAACTTTTTATTTTTTCCACAGGGCCTGTGAACGGATTTTTTTCGAGAAATTTTTCCACAGGTTATCTTTTCACATTTCACAGGGGCTGTGGAGAAAATTTGGGGTAAAAAAAGTCGTTTAAAAACCCTCCCCTAATTATCCGAGCAGGAGAAAATGGGGGAAAGTTAGAGAAGGGCGTTTACAGGCAGGCGTTAATATTGGCCGTAATGGTCTGGATGTTCTCCTGGATGGTCTTGTCGCCGTTTTTCAGGGCCACTTCCACCTTGCGGATGGCATAGAGCACCGTGGAATGGTCCTTGGCAAATTCCTTGCCGATGTCCGGCAGAGAGAGGTTGGTCAGCTTCCGAATGAGATACATGGCCATCTGACGGGCCTCGGCTACGCCCTTGTTTTTCAGGGTGCCGCGAAGCACGTTTTCATCCACGGAGTAGAATTTGCAGACCTGGCTGATGATCAGGCTGGGGGTAGGCAGGGCGTTGCCCTCGGATTTGAACATATCGTCAATGGCCCGGCTGACGTTGGGCAGGTCCAGGGGCATATTGTTCAGGTCCCGATAGGCCAGAATTTTTTTTACGGTGCCCTCCAGCTGCCGGACGTTGTTGGTGACGTTGACGGCAATGTAGTTCAGCACATCGTCGGAAAGAGTGAGCCCCAGGCTCTTGGCCTTGTTTTTCAGGATGGCCATCCGGGTTTCATAATCCGGGGGCTGGATGTCCGCCAGCAGGCCCCACTCAAAACGGGTGCGGAGCCGGTCCTCCAGGGTGAGCATATCGCTGGGCTTCCGGTCGGAGGTCATGACGATCTGCTTGTGCTCCTCATAGAGCTTGTTAAAGGTATGGAAGAATTCCTCCTGGGTGGATTCCTTACCGGCGATAAACTGAATATCATCGATAAGGAACAGGTCACTTTCCCGGTATTTGCTCCGGAATTCGATATTTTTGCCGTTGGCAATGGCGGCGATCAGCTCATTGGTGAACTCGTCGCCCTTGATGTAGACAATGTTGGCATTGGGATTCTGCTTGCGGATGCCGTTGGCAATGGCGTAGAGCAGGTGGGTCTTGCCTACACCGGCGGGGCCGTAGATGAACAGGGGATTGTACACCTGTCCCGGGGTTTTGGAAACGGCAATGGCTGCGGAATGAGCGAACCGGTTGGAGGGGCCAACCACGAAATTATCGAAGGTGAACTGGGGATTGAAGTCCATGGAGGGGGTGGAAGCTTTTCCCTTATTGAGATAGTTTTCCCGTTCCTCGTCTCCAAAAACCAGCAATTTGGCATCGGAATTAAAAATTTCCTTCAGGGCATCCTGAACATAGTCGGTGCAGCGGCGGCGGATGATCTCCCGGCGGAAGTCCGAGGGGGAGTAGAGAATCAGATTGTTCTCATTCAGTTCCACCACTTCCGCGTCATCAAACCAGGCCGACACGGTCACGGCCCCCAGCCGCTCCTCCATATGGCTGAGGATCTTTGCCCAGACATAGGCAGATGAATACATGGCTTGCTCCTCTCTATCTTTTTTCTATGGGAAGCTCTGCAAATGGACAGTCGTTTCCCTGAGTCTGCACAGATTCAAACGAAAAAGCCACGGGAAGCACCCCGGTGGAAAACCCGTGCAGAGGCATACTATTTCATCCTCTATTGTAACACATTTTTCCACAGATTACAACCACTTTTCCACAGGCATTGTATGGAAAGGATGAACAAAATGCGCCAACGTTTTCCGGAAATCTTTGCCTTTGCCCCGGGAAAAACCCTCTTGACCGGGGCGAAACCCTATGCTATAGTATTGTATCAAAGAAAATCCATTCGGTCAAATTGGAGGGGAGAAGGTTATCCACAGCCAATTGGCCGAAAACTATTACATAAAGAGGTTACAAGCGGAGAAATGTACAATCTGAAGCGGGTCTGGACCTATCTCGTCATTGCTGCCGTGGCAATGCTGGCGGCACTGAACTATGAACTGTTCGTTTTTCCAAATTCCTTTGCCCCCTCGGGGCTCAACGGCATCTGCACCATCATCCAATATGTCAGCGGCATCAGCGTAGGCTATATGAGCCTGCTGATCAATATTCCTCTGGCGGTGCTGGTCTTCTTTAAGGTCAGCAAACCCATTGCCGTCAGAAGCATGGTCTATGTGGTGGTATTCTCCGTAGGATTGCTGATTTTGGACAAGGTGGATCTGTCCGCCATTGCCTATTCCACCAAGAACGGAACCAGCCGCATTCTGGGGCCATTGACTGCGGGTATTATTATGGGCTATGTGTATGCCATTCTCATGAAGGCCAGCGCCTATACCGGCGGCACGGATTTCGTGGCGGCCATTATTCACAGCAAGTACCCGGAGAAGAGTGTGTACGGCCTGAGCTTCATTATGAATGCCATGGTTGCCGTTGCCAGCTACTTCGTGTATGATTTTAAGGTAGAGCCGGTGCTGCTGTGCATCCTCTATTCCTTTGCCACCACCACCATGGCGGAGCGCTTCCTGAAGAACGGCCGCAGCGCCGTTCGCTTTGAAATCGTCACCAACTACCCCGAGGAGATCTCCCGGGAAATCATATCCAAGCTCCACCATACGGCCACGGTATTCCCTGCAAAGGGAATGTACAATGGCAAGGAAGTGGATGTGGTTATGTGTGTGGTCAATAACAGCCAGGTAAGCGCCCTTTCCGGCGTGGTGGAGCGGTATCCCCATACCTTTGCCATTATGAGCCAGGTAAACGAGGTCGTTGGCAATTTCCGTCATTATTCCCGCCAGGGCCAGGAGGTTGTCCCGGTACTGGACCAGGGCGATGGGAAGACGGTGTAGTTTTAGTTGACAGTTGACAATTGACAATTGACAGTCAAGGAATTTCTTTCGGAAATGGATCGAAATAATTATAATCGTCCCGAAGGGACACCATAACTGTCAACTGTACACTGTCAACTGTCAACTGGTCCATTTGAACAGCTTATTTATTCAGCAACAGAGTCAACTAAGGAGGAAAAGAAACCATGGCTTATTACTATCCCGAACCCAGCCACACCTTCAGCGAGTACCTTCTGGTGCCCGGCTACACTTCCGAGGAATGCATCCCGGATAAGGTCAGCCTGAAGACGCCGCTGGTCAAGTTCCGCAAGGGCCAGGAAGAGCCCGCCATTTCCCTGAACATTCCCCTGACTTCCGCCGTTATGCAGTCCGTATCCAACGATACTCTGGCCATTGCACTGGCAAAGGAGGGCGGTATCAGCTTCATTTTCGGCTCCCAGTCCATTGAGAGCCAGGCGGCCATGGTTGCCAAGGTCAAGCACCACAAGGCCGGCTTCGTGACCTCCGCTTCCAACCTGACCCCGGAAAACACCCTGGCAGACGTGCTGGCCCTGAAGGCCAAAAACGGCTTCTCCACCGTGGCCATTACCCACGACGGCACCGCCAACGGCAAGCTCCTGGGCATTGTGTCCAGCCGGGATTACCGGGTCAGCCGCATGGAGCCTACGGACAAGGTTTCCTCCTTTATGACCCCCCGGGAAAAGCTGGTTACGGCTCCTGCGGAGACCACTCTGAAAGAGGCCAACGACATCATCTGGGAAAACAAACTGAACAGCCTGCCCATTGTGGACGAAAACGACCATCTGCTGTATTTCGTCTTCCGGAAGGACTATTCCTCCCATAAGGCCAACCCCCTGGAGCTGCTGGACAGCCAGAAGCGCTATCTGGTTGGCGCAGGCATCAACACCCGGGACTATGAGACCCGGATCCCCGCCCTGCTGGAAGCCGGTGTGGACGTGCTGGTCATCGACTCCTCCGAGGGCTACACCTGCTGGCAGAAAAAGACCATTGAGTGGGTGCGGAAGACCTATGGCGACACCGTGAAGATCGGCGCGGGCAACGTGGTGGACCGGGACGGCTTCCGGTTCCTGGCTGAGGCCGGTGCGGACTTTGTAAAAGTGGGCATTGGCGGCGGCTCCATCTGCATTACGAGAGAAACCAAGGGCATTGGCCGGGGCCAGGCCACGGCCCTGATTGAAGTGGCGGCAGCCCGGGATCAGTATTTCCAGGAGACCGGTGTGTACGTGCCCATCTGTTCCGATGGCGGCATTGTCCACGACTATCATATGACCTTGGCTCTGGCCATGGGCGCAGATTTCCTGATGCTGGGCCGATACTTTGCCCGCTTTGACGAAGGCCCCACCCCCAAGGTCATGGTAAACGGCGCCTATATGAAGGAATACTGGGGCGAGGGAAGCAACCGTGCCCGGAACTGGCAGCGCTACGATCTGGGCGGCGCCACCAAGCTGAGCTTTGAAGAAGGCGTAGACTCCTACGTCACTTACGCCGGACCCCTCCACGACAACGTGGAAGCCTCCCTGTACAAAGTCCGCTCCACCATGTGCAACGTGGGCGTCATCAACATCCCGGACCTCCAGCGGGACGCCAAGCTGACCCTGGTATCCTCCGTCTCCATCGTAGAAGGCGGCTACCACGATGTGACATTGCGGTCCTCAAATCCTGTGAAGTAAGCATAAATGAAAATATCAGCCCGGCGCGGAAAGCGCCGGGCTGATATTAAGGAACAAACGCAATGACGGAATTTCTGCTTATTCTTTTTGACCTGATCGGCACCGTTGCTTTTGCCATCTCCGGGGCACTGGTGGGGGTGGGCAAAAAAATGGACCTGTTCGGAACGATCGTACTGGCGGTGTCCACGGCCTGTGGGGGCGGCGTGATCCGGGATATGGTGGTTGGCAATATCCCACCCAATATGTTCCGGAATCCTCTGTATGTGTCCATTGCGGCGGTGGTAGCCGTGATCGTTTTCTTCCTGTGCTACTGGCACCGGAAAATGCCCAAGTGGGCAGGACCCCTATACGACAGGATGCTTTTCTGGTTCGATACTCTGGGACTGGCCGCCTTTACGGTGGACGGCATTATGGTGGGGATCTCCTGCGGCTACGAGATCAACGGATTCTTTCTGGTGTTTCTGGGCTTTCTCACTGCCGTGGGCGGCGGCACGCTGCGGGATGTGCTGGCAGGCCGCATTCCGGATATTTTCCTCAAGCACATCTATGCCGTAGCCGCCATTGCGGGAGGCATCCTGCTGGTGCTCACCCTGCCTCTGGGGGAGCGGACGGCCATGATCCTGGGCTTCTCCCTGGTTATCGCCCTGCGGTGCCTGGCGGCCCACTACCGGTGGAACCTGCCGAGAATCCGGGAATAAAAGAGCCATCTCATCCAAGGTGAGATGGCTCTTTTCGTTTTTGTACTGTTTAGCTCAGTCCGTTTTCGTAGGTGTAGACCTCGCTGGCGTCCACCATTTCGAAGTAGGCCTTCAGAATAGGCTCGGCCACGGGGGCCATGGAGGAGCCGTGGGCGGTCTTTTCACCGAAGATGGCAATGGCAACCTGGGGATCATCCATGGGGGCAAAGCACACGAAGGCGCCGTGGTCAGAGCCGCCGGAGGAGTGCTGGACAGTACCGGTTTTGGCGCAGACGGTGATTTTGCTGGGCCACTGGGTGTTGTCCTCGTCCTTGGGGCCGCCGAAGCAGGTGGTGGCGGTGCCGCCAATCATAGTGACAACTCGGCGCATACCGTCCACATAGGTGTTGTAGGTGGTATCGGAGATGTTCATCTTGCTGACCACCTCGGGGCTGTTGGAGTAGACCAGGGTCCGGTAGTCGGAGGAGGTGACCCGGTTCAGGAAGGTAGCCCGGTAGCGGGTGCCCTGGTTGGCCAGAGTGCAGGTGTAGACGGCCAGCTGCAGAGGGGTGAACCGGTTCTCGGACTGGCCGATGGCGCAAAGCACCCGGTCGCCGCCGTTCCAGGCGGCATCGGCGCTGTTCTTATAAGAAGCCTTCTTACTGGCCTCGTTTGCCCGCCAGCCAACCTTCTCGGTGAGCTCGATGCCTGTGGGTTCGCCCAGGCCGAAGCCCTTGGCAGTCTCATCCATCATGCCGATGGTCATCCGGTAGCCCAGCTCGTAGAAGAACAGGTTGCAGGATACCTTCAAAGCATCCTGGGCGGTCAGGTCGCCGTGGCTGCCGTAGCTGCTGGAATAGAACAGGCAGGTGGGGTGGAAATCGGGGAAGTCGTCATGGCTGAACACGCCAGTATCATAGATGGTCTCGCCGGGGGCATAAATGGGCTGCCCGGCCTTGGGGTTGGTGGGGCCGTAGACATTTTCCATGGCGGCCACCAGGGTGCTCATCTTGTAGGTGGAGCCGGGGGCGTAGGTTGCGCCGAAGGCCCGGTTGAACATGGGCTTCAGGTCATCGTTGTTGATGGCGTCCCAGTCCTCCTTCATGGTGGCCAGGTTGAAGGTGGGATAGCTGGCGCAGGCCAGAATTTCACCGGTCTTCACCTTCATGACCACCACGGCTGCGCCCTGGGCGTCCAGGCCTGCGCCTTCGCCGCCGGTATTGATATTGGGATCGGTGATCTCCTTCATGCGCTGGGCCAGGGCGTCCTCGGCCACCTTTTGCAGGTCAATGTCGATGGTGGTTTCCACGTTGTTTCCGGCCACGGGCTCCTTGCCCTCCAGATACTGCTGGGAGACGATGGTGCCTTCCTTGGTGACCTTGTCCAGACGCTGGCCGTCAATGCCGTGGAGGTAGGTTTCAAAGGCCTCTTCAAAACCGGATTTTCCCACATCGGCATCCATGGAATAGCCCAGCTTCTTATATTCCAGCCACTCATTTTCCGTCATAGCGCCCATGTAGCCTAAGATATGAGCGCCGTAGGTGGTGTGGTATTCCCGGACGGTGGAGGATTCCACCATCAGGCCCGGGGTGTTCAGCTCCAGAATGGCGGCCAGATTCTCGGAATCCACGTCGGAGATGAAGACGTAGCTGGGCAGGTTGGTGACACCGCGAAGGTCAAATTCGTACCGCAGACCGATAACGGCCCGGGCCTCTTCCTCGGTCCACTCCTCGGGAATTTTGTAGAGCTCCCGCATCTTTTCAATCAGCAGCGGGGCGGTTACGTCCGGGTCCCAGCTGCGGTCGGACATATAGTTCTGGTAGTAGCCCTGCCAGGCGGTGGAGTAGTCGGACAGGGTGTATTCAAAGGGCCGAGTCGTGGTCACAGGCAGATGGTCCTGGTGCTCAACGCCCAGCTCTTCACACTTTTTCAGCAGGGTGTACAGGTATTCATTGCGGTTATCTGCGGATTTGATAACGAAGTGGTTGAAAACCAGGTCGTAAGAAGCGCGGTTGCCAACCAGAACCTTGCCGTTCCGGTCCAGAATATCGCCCCGGGCGGCCCGGACGGTGGTGACGGTGGTGTAATAGGTTGTGTTGTCGGTGTTGCCATCTGTGGAGATGATCTGCAGGTTGAAAAGCCGCATGGCATAAAGCACCATGATAAAGGCAAACAGACCCAGCAGAATTCTCGCGCGCAGGCGTGTCATTCGTTCCATACATGACCTCCGATGGTTCCAATGCGATAGAAAAGATGGTACAGCGGGATCATCAGCACGATGGTATACACCGCTGTTTTTGCAAAATACGGGAGCCGTCCCAAATGGGTCACACCCGTGAAGAAGGCCATGCCAAAGAGCCCCAGCTCATAGATCGCCATGGCAATGGTGCTGCACAGAAGCATGGAGCCGGTGCTGCGCCGCCAGTATTTCTGCCGGAACAGACCGCAAAGCATGGTGGGCACGGTAATGAGGGCCACACAGTAGGCTCCGGGGGCGGAGCCGGAAAAATAATAGACGGTGGAGGCCAGCAGCGCAAAAATGCTTCCGGTCTCCGTGCCCTCCAGCAAGCCCACCAGCAAAATGGCGGCCACACCCAGGTCTGTGGTGGCGCCGAAGAGCTTGATGCGGCTCATGACGCAGTCCTGGATGACCAGGCATAGAATACAGCCCAGGATCAGCAGCACCCAGCGCAGAAGATTCATGCGCTGCTGCTTTGTAAAGTGCAGGGAGCGCACAAAGGGCGAGCGCTGCTTATCCGGCTGGAATTCGGCCTGACTTGCCTGGATCTTGTCCACGGTGTCCACCAGCCACCGGGCGCAGGCGCTGCCTCTGCGGCGCCTGCGGCGGCGCGGAGGGGCGGAGCGGGTCTTCGGTGCGGCCTTGGAATTTGGGCGTTTTTTCTTCTGTTCTTCTGCCATGGCGGGCCTCACGGGGTGGTGGTCTCCGCCGTGGTTTCGGCAGAGGCGTCGGTGGTGGCATCGGTGGTGGCATCGGTGAGGGTGGTAGAAGCGATGGTAGTGCCCGTATCGGTGGTATAGCTGGTGATGATGAAGATCTGCTCCAGGGCGTTGATGTCCGCAGCGGGCTCCAGCAGGGCGTATTTGGCAACGCCGGTGGCCTCAAAGCCTGCGTCCACAACAGAGCCCACCACCAGGCCTCTGGGGTACACCGTAGAACCGGAGGTAACCACCTGCTGGTTGTTCCGAATGATGGCGGCGGAGGGCAGATAGTTCATTCGCAGCAGCTTGTCATTGCCCCGGATATAACCGCCGGACACCATGCCATTGTAGCCGGAGGCGGAAATGGTGGAGCTGATTTCCAGGGTGGAGTCCAGCACGGTTTTCACTTCGGCATAGTTGGGGCCAACCTGGGTCACCAGGCCCACCACCTCACCGTTGGCGGTGACGGCGCACATATTCACGTCAATGCCGGAGTTTGTGCCCCGGTTGATGGTCAGCACGTTCGTGAAGTCCGTGGAGCTCCAGCCGATGATATAGGCATCGGTCATGACGTAGCTCTCGTGGGTGGCCAGAAGCTTGTTCTGGGCCCGCAGACGCTCGTTTTCACGGCTGGTGGCCGCCGCCTGACGGGTGGTGTCCTCCATTTCGGCAATCTGGGCCTTCAAGACGGCGTTCTCCGCTTCCAAAGCCTCATATTTGAACATGTAGCTGTAGTAGCGTTCTACGGTGTTGGTCAGACTGGTGGCCACGGCCCGGAAGGGGGTCAGCGCGCCCTGGACCAGCAGGTCCGGGATGCTCTGGTTGGTCAGGCCGGACAGAACGGAAAGACCCGCCGTCACCAGCACGGCGATGACCAGAATGATGCGGAGCTTGGTATTGAATAGCTGCTTCATGCGTCCTCCTCCCAGCCGGGAACCAGGGCTTTCAGGGTTTCGCCCAGGCGGCACACAGGCAGACCCATTACATTGTAATAGTCTCCCTCCATCCGCTCACAGAACAGGGCGGCCCCACCCTGGATGCCGTAGGCTCCGGCCTTGTCCAGGGGCTCTCCGCTCTCGGCATAGCGGCGGATTTCCTTTTGGGTCAGGGGGCGGAAGTGGAGGTCTGTGACCTCGGTAAAGGTTTCTACCTTGTCTCCCAGGACCACGGTGACGCCGGTCATGACCTGATGGGCCCGGCCGGAGAGCATGGAGAGCATCTCCGCGGCCCGTTCCACCGTATGGGGCTTGCCAAGAACGGTGCCGTCGCAGACCACGATGGTATCTGCGGCGATGACCACATCTTCGGCCCCCCGCTCCACGGCCAGAGCCTTCAAACGGCTGACCCGGGCCACCTCGTCAAAGGGGGTCTTCTGGGGGTCCATGGTTTCGTCAACATCCGCCGAGCGCACAGTGAAGGCCTTGCCGAACAGCCCCATGAGCTCCCGCCGCCGGGGAGACCCGGATGCTAAAATCAATTGCATAAGCGAAAAAGTTCCTTTCGTAAACACTATGAACTAAAAATACGAACACGGTTTGAAGAAAAAGTGAATATTGGCCAACGGGGGCTCACTCCACCCCTCTTAGATACAGCCCTCTGGTGCAGGCGCCGGGGTCAAAGCTGGTGGGAACCAGGTATTCTTCCAGCACCCGGTCCACCTCTCTGGCGTTTTCCGTGGTGAAGTTTAGGCGCACTGCCCAGAGCCCCAGCTTGGCGAGGTCATTCTGCCGGTCCAGCCAGTAGAGCTTTTTGCCGTTGAGCAGCACCGAGCGGCAGGTATCGGCTTCTTTAATAACGGGAAAGTCCGCGCCGGTTTTATCCGTCAGCTTCACGGGAACCCCGGTCTGGCAGGCGCATTCGCCGGTTTTATTCTTAATGAGACACTGCTCTGTAATCATCAGCGGCAGGCGGCCATAGGCGATGAGCTCCATGTTTACGGCCTTGCTGATGTCCCGAATCTGGGGCAGGGTCATTTCAAAGCTCAGCGTGGCGGAGGCCAGCTTCAGCTCCCGGGCCACCTGGGCAGAGGCGGAATTGAAGATATTCAGCCCGAAATCTCCCCGCAGCCGGAAGCCTGCCTCCTTGGCAGGCAGCAGCAGACCCAGGTTGCCCACCAGAGCGTCCCGGATTCCCAGGCTGCGGACCTGGTTCAAGCGGTTGCGAAGCTTGGGCAGCTCATCGTCGTGGACGATTCTCGGCAGCACGGCGGCCACTCTTCCCCGGGCGGCTAATCTTTGGCAGAGCCTGGGGTCGTCGGCCAAAATGTGCAGCGGCACGTAGAGCATACTGGTCTCGGAATTCAGCAGGCGGGATGTCAGCTGCTCTTTTGTCATGATCTGCACCGTCAGCCCCGGCTGACCGGCCGGGCCCCGGTAATAGGGAATTTCCTTGGCCCGGTGGACGGGCTTGTCCTCCCGGCGGGCCCGGAGGGCGGTCATCTGATTCAGCACATCCCGGCGCATGGCGTTGATGGCAGAGGCGGGGAGCATGAGCCCCGGGTCAACCTGGGTGCGCACCTCCACGCATCGGAAGGGGGTGCCGCCGGTCTTAGCCACCCGGGCGGCCAGAGCCTGCCCCGTCAGGGGCACATTCAGCGCCCGCTCCGGCATGGGCCCCTGGGCCATGCACATGTGGCCCTCATTGTCCGTGGCGGTGAGACTGCTGCCGTCTACGGTGACCACGGCCCGGAATTTCAGGTCTACCAGGGGCGCCTCGCCGCTTTCATAGCTCTGGCGGGCGGCCTGGAGGAATTTCTGGTCCTCGGGGGTGTCCTCGTGAATGCCGAACATCTTCCTGTCCACCTTGCCCTGATAGTACCCGGCGGTAAAGCCCTGGCGGTTGAAGGCGGTGTAGAGGGTGTCCATCATTTCCTGGGTTACCGGCACGCCGTCAATGGCCTGGCGGTACACCTGGGTCACGGCGGCCACGTATTCCGGCCGCTTCATCCGGCCCTCCAGCTTCAAAGAGGCCACGCCCATGGCCTCAATGTCCTTGACGTACTGCACCAGGCAGTTGTCCTTCAGGCTCAGGGGATATTTGTTCTCCCAGCGGGAGTAGCCGTAGCTCTGGCGGCAGGGCTGGGCGCAGCGGCCCCGGTTGCCGGACCGGGAGCCGATCATGGCGGAAAGATAGCACTGGCCGGAATAGCACATACACAGTGCGCCGTGGCCGAAGATCTCGATTTCAATGGGGGAGTTGGCGCAGATATAGGCAATTTCCTGCCGGTTCAGCTCCCGGCTCAGCACCACCCGGTCCATGCCCATGGCGGCACACATCTGCACCCCGGCCAGGGAGTGCACCGTCAGCTGGGTGGAGCCGTGAATGCTCACCTGGGGCGCGATCTGGCGGCATAGCTGCACCACGCCAAGATCCTGGACGATGAAGGCGTCCACGCCCGCCTGGGCGGCAGCGCGGATCAGCTCCCGGACCGGCTGAATTTCCCGGTCTGTCACCAGGGTGTTCAGGGTCAGATGGACCTGCACCCCCCGCACGTGGCAATAGCGCAGAGCCTCCTGCAAGGAGTCGATGGTAAAGTTTTTGGCGCTCTGGCGGGCGTTAAACGTCCCCACGCCCAGATAGACAGCATCCGCCCCATTCTGCACCGCTGCCCGCAGCGCATCCATAGACCCCGCAGGGGCCAACAATTCCAGCATAGTGATCCTCTCCATATGGTATACTTATGGATATTTTACCATAGTTCCGGGAAAATTTCTACCCTTTGGGGTTGGAAATTAAGAATCGGAACAGAAAAAATCCCGCCATGCAGGCGGGATGCAATTGACAAATCCATCACAATGGGAGGCGGGGCAAAGATGAGGATTTCCCCTGCCGCAAATGCACGCATTTGCGGCAGGGGAACGGTTTACAGACCCAGGATGGTTTTTGCGAACAGGAAGTACACCAGCAGGGACAGTGCGTCCACAATGGTGGTGATAAAGGGCGAGGCCATGACCGCCGGGTCGAAGCCCAGGCGCTTGGCAAGCAGGGGCAGGGTGCAGCCCACCATCTTGGCCATAACCACGGTGACACCCAGAGCCAGGCAGATGACCAGATCTACGCTCAGGCTGATGCTTTCGTTGTGCATCAGCAGCCGGTCAACCAGCAGCACCTTCAGGAAGCACACCGCCGCCAGAGAGATGCCGCAGAGCACAGCCGTGCGGACTTCCTTCCACAGCACGGCGAATACGTCGCTCAGCTCCAGCTCGTCCAGGCTCAGGGCACGGATGACGGTGACGGAGGACTGGGAGCCGCAGTTGCCGCCGGTGTCCATCAGCATGGGGATGAAGGCAGTCAGAGCGGGCAGCAGGGCCAGGGCACTTTCAAAGGAGGAGATGATCATGCCTGTAAAGGTGGCGGAGACCATCAGCAGCATCAGCCAGGGGATGCGGTGCTTGTACAGGTCGAAGGGGGTGCTCTTCAGGTAGCTCTTTTCGGAAGGGGTCATAGCGGCCATGATTTCCATGTCCTCTGTGGCCTCTTCTTCCATAACGTCCATGGCATCATCGAAGGTGACGATACCCACCATACGCTTTTCCGTGTCCACCACGGGCAGGGCCAGGAAGTTATATTTGGAGAACATCTTGGCGACCTCTTCCTGGTCGTCCTGGGTTGTCACGGAGATGACGTTTTCCGTCATGATCTCCTTGATCTCCGTGTCGTCGCTCTCTGCCAGCAGCAGGTCCTTCACGGTGACGATGCCCTGCAGGGTTCTGTCTGCGGAGAGTACATAGCAGGTATAGATGGTTTCCTTGTCCACGCCCTGGCGGCGGATGCGGAGAATGGATTCCTCCACGGTCATATCCGGCCGCAGGGACACATATTCCATGGTCATCAGGGCCCCGGCGGAGTTTTCGGGGTAGCGCAGAATCTGGTTGATGGAGCTGCGCATTTCGGGGTCTGCCTGGGTGAGAATACGCCGGACCACGTTGGCGGGCATTTCCTCTACCAGATCTGCCGCGTCGTCCACATACAGCTCATCCAGAACTTCCCGCAGCTCATTGTCCGAGAAGCCCTGGATCAGCAGCTGCTGGGCCTCGGGCTCCATTTCTACAAAGGTTTCCGCCGCCTGCTCCTTGGGAAGCAAGCGGAACATGACGGGAATCTGCTTTTCCTCCAGCCCGTCAAAAAGTCCGGCCACATCGCTGGGGTTCATAGTGACCAGGATGTCCCGCAGAGAGGCGTATTTCTTTTCGTCCAGCATTTTCAGCAGGGCTTTTTCCACAATTTCAAAACGTTCTGCCATAGTTGACCTCCAATATTCAAAAATATTGGCGCAAAGCAGAGTCCGCTGCCCGCCAGGATGCGGGCGCGCGTCTACTTCGGCCGGGTATATTGCCGCTTCCGCCGGCATCCATGGGTATCCCTCCTTGTGGTTTCAGATCGTGCGAAAGGCAAGCGCATGTCATTCCGAGCCAGTGCACACACTGGCGTTGGAATCCCCCGGATTTTCAAACATCTCGTAGATCCGGGTTTTCCCGTCTAACTGGGGGATTGCCACACCGGTGACATCGGTCACCGGTTCGCAATGACAGCGTGACGTGATTTCATAGCCCAATACGCACATACACCTTTATTGTATCCCTCAGAAAGCCAAAAGTCAACCTTGACAGTGGATTTTTGGGCGGGAGTTTTCGCTTTTTTGGACTGGACATAATCGAAAAATGCAACTATAATATTCTTAATATACCCCGATATAATGCGTTCACCGGCCACCGGGAGCTTGCCTGCCGGAGCTGGTTTTTGAAAGGGAAGAAACGATCATGATGCCAAGAAAGAGCTATGGCTTTACATTGTTGGAGATGCTGATTGTTGTGGCTATCATTGCGGTGCTGGTTGCCACTGCGATTCCGATTTTTGCCAATCAGCTGGAGAAAAGCCGGGAGGCGGCAGACCTTGCCAATGTGCGCAGCGCTTATGCAGTGGTTCTGTCCAATGCGATGCTGGGATATGAGAATCCCGACGATATCGAGAAAGTTGTGCAGCTGCAGCAGAAGCAGGACGGCTTTCAGGGCTTTCAGGATATCACCATCGGTGATGTTTCAGACAAGGACAAGGCGCGCTGGATTGGCCAGCCTCAGGCAGACGGGGTCTGCGCCGTCTACTACGACGAGGAGCTGAATGGCATCATACTGGACAGGAGGCTACCCCTACCTTCGGAACGAGGACTTTTTCTCCTATACAAAGAAAGCGGTAGACAGTCTGGGGAAGCAGCACGACTACCGGTTCGATTCCGGCTATCCCAAGAAAAACTCCTATGTAAAGGATGTGATCAGCAGCCTCGATGAGGACAGCCTGCTGAAAACCGGAACATGGGTCTTCCTGAGAGGCACGAAACAGACGGATACCGGCTATCTCGTCTGGACCTCCTACGACCAGAAGACCATCAAGCGAGATCAGGAGACCCCGGTCATCATTCTTGACCAAAAGAGCGGGAAGTATTATGTGAGCAGTTCTATCCCGCGGTATAAGGACAATTGCATCAAAATCGCAGGAGATATCACGGCACAGGAGACAACCGCAGAAATGGCCAAAATGATCGGCAGCAATAAGGCCTACAATACGATAGATGCCGCCTACCGTGCATACATAAAAGTCCTAAACGCCTCCAAGTAGGAAACCTTGTGAGGCAGCCAGTCCGGTTGAAAAAAGAGTTATAAGTTATTTCAAAAAGAAGGGATGCAACATGATACGCATTGCCGAAGAAAGGGACGCAGCGCCCATGCTGGACATTTATGCACCCTATGTCCGTGAGACAACGATTACCTTTGAGTACGAGGTCCCAACGCCGGAGGCCTTCCTGGCCCGGTTCGAAGGCATTACCCGGGACTTTCCCTGGCTTGTCTGGGAGGAGGCGGGAGCCGTTTTGGGCTATGCCTATGCCAGCCGCCCCTTTGAGCGGGCGGCCTATGCCTGGTGCGCGGAACCCTCCATCTATCTGCGTCCCGATGCCCGGGGCCGCGGCATTGGCAGGCAGCTCTATGCCGCGCTGGAGGCACTGCTGTCGCAGATGGGCTATGCGGTGAGCTTCGCCATCATCACGGGAGAAAACGAAGCATCCTTGGCCTTTCACCGGGCGCAGGGCTATGAAAAATGCGCCGAAATGGTAAAATGCGGGCTGAAATTCGGCCGCTGGCTGGATGTCGATTGGTTGGAAAAACGGCTGAGTTTTGTCGAAATTCCCAGGAATCCCCCGATCGCGTGGTGTGAGTTTAGAAAAGATGCCCAAAGAATCGGGAATATTTTAGGCAAAATGTCACTTTCGGAATCGGAAAAAGTATGATATGTTATGCGTGGAAGAAAATACGATTTTTTGACCAATCGTCTTCCATTTCCCCTTTGTATTTTCAAATGACAATATGAGGAGCTGTGACCATGTATTTTCAGAAAAAACGCTGCATCGCCATGCTTCTGGCCGGTGGCCAGGGCAGCCGACTCAAGGTCTTGACGGAAAAGACCGCGAAGCCCGCCGTTCCCTTCGGCGGCAAATACCGTATTATTGATTTTCCTCTGTCCAACTGCGTCAACTCCGGCATCGATACCGTGGGCATCCTGACCCAGTATCAGCCCTTGGAGTTGAATGAATACATCGGCAACGGCCAGCCCTGGAATCTGAACAAGACCCATTCCTGCGCCCAGGTTCTGCCCCCTTATGAGCGCCACGACAAGAAGAGCGGCTGGTACAAGGGCACGGCCAACGCCATTTACCAGAACATCGACTTTATCGACCGGTACGACCCCGACTATGTGGTGATCCTCTCCGGCGACCATATCTATAAGATGGACTATGCCGCCATGGTGGAGTACCATGAGAAGCACAATGCCTCCTGCACCATCGCTGTGCGCAATGTGCCCCTGGCAGAGGCCTCCCGGTTTGGCATCCTGAATACCAACCCGGATATGTCCATCTATGAGTTCGAGGAGAAGCCCGCCCGGCCCAAGTCCACCAATGCCTCCATGGGCATTTACGTCTTCAATTGGAGCGTGCTGAAGGCTGCCCTCATGGAAGACGAAGATGACCCCCGGTCTTCCAACGACTTCGGCAAGAACATCATCCCCAACCTGCTAAACCAGGGCCACAAGATGATGGCCTATCCCTTTGACGGCTACTGGAAAGACGTGGGAACCATCCAGTCTTTGTGGGAAGCCAACATGGATTTGCTGGGCAAGGAACCGGTATTCAACATCCGGGGCGAGCGGTTTAAGATCTACGCCCGGAACAGTGCCATGCCTTCCTCCTTTATCGCCGCCACTGCTACCACCGTCAACTGCTTCATCGCCGAGGGCTGTGAGGTAGAGGGCGAAGTCCGCCACAGTGTGATTTCCGTGGGCTGCAAGATCGGTGCCGGTGCTGTGGTAGAAGACAGCGTGGTCATGCCCGGTGTTGTGGTAGAGCCTGGTGCCATCGTGCGCCACGCCATTCTGGGCGAAAACAGCCGTGTCTGCAAGAATGCCGTTGTAGGCGGTGCTTACGCCCCCGGTGAGGAAATGCTGATCAGCGTGACCTCCAAGGGTGCTGTGGTGGAAGAAAACGCCGTGCTTCGGCCCGGCGACATGATGTAAGGAGGCGTGACGCTATGAACGCAATGGGTATTATCTTCACCAATGACGCCAACATCGGAGAGCTGACCGCCAAGCGGTCCATTGCCTCCATTCCCTTTGGCGGCCGTTACCGCCAGGTGGACTTCGGCCTGACCAACCTGAGCTGGGCCGGTGTACACCACGTGGCCATGATCTCCCGGTTCAACTACCAGTCCCTGATGGACCACATCGGCGACGGCGAGGAGTGGGGCCTGGAGCTGGGCGAGGGCGGTCTGCAATACATCACCCCCTACTCCACCTCCGAGACCCACAGCTACCGGGGCAAGCTGGAATCCCTGAACAATGCCATGGCCTTCCTGGAATATAATAAGGAAGATGAGTATGTGTTCCTGGTGGATTCCGCCGTTATCTCCAATATCGACCTGAAGCGGGTGCTGGCTGCCCACATCCAGAGCGGCAAGGATATCACCGTGGTGGTCAAGTCCGGCATTGCCAACAATAAGAAGGTTCTGGACCTGGCCGTGACGCTGGACGAAAACAAGGAAATCAACGATATTGTGGTCGACTACGCCGCAGGCCCCGAGTATCTGGCTTCCATGGATATCTTCGTCACCACCAAGAAGTGGCTGATCTCCAGGGTCCGGGAGTGCATTGCCCATAACTTCTTCCACATGGACCGGGACCTGATCCTGGGCGGCTGGAATTCCGGCAAGGTCAGCGTCAACGCCTATGAGTTCGAGGGCGTGGCCTTGTACAATGACAGTGTGGAGGAGTACTTCAAGAACTCCATGGCGTTGCTGAAGCCCGATGTCCACAAGTCCATTTTTGACCGGAAGCATCCCATCTATACCAAGGTCCGGGACCGCGTACCCGCCTACTATGGCGAGGAGAGCAGCATTGACAACTGCATGGTGGCCGACGGCTGCATGCTGGAGGGCTCCGCCAAGGATTCCATCCTGTTCCGCCAGGTCACTCTGGCGCCGGGGGCTCATGTGGAGGACTGCGTCATCATGAACGATACCACCATCGGCGAGGGCGCGGAGTTGAAAAACGTCATCCTGGATAAGAACGTCACCGTCCGGCCCGGTGCCAAGCTCATTGGCACCCGGAACAACCCGATCGTCATCAAGCGGGGGGATACTGTATGAAAATTGCCATCTGCGCTTCGGAAGCGGCGCCCTATGCCAAATCCGGCGGCCTGGGCGATGTGATGGAGGCCCTGCCCAAGGCACTGGCCGCCATTGAGGGCAATGAAGTGGCCCTGTTCCTGCCATATTACAACAAGATCAAAACCAATACCGCCATTTTGGTAGAGAAGGTCGCCCAGTTCCGGGTGCAGATGGGCTGGCGGCAGCAGTTCGCCGGCCTGATGAAGCTGACCACGGCCCCCGGGGGTGTCACCGTCTATTTCATCGACAACGACTATTATTTCGGAACCCGCACAGGGGCTATTTACGGCGACATGGACGACGGCGAGCGCTTCGCCTACTTCTCCAAGGCCTGCCTGGATGCCATGGTGGCTCTGGAGATGGCCCCCAATATCATCCAGTGCAACGACTGGCAGACCGGCCTCATCCCTGTGTATCTCAAGGCCTGCTACCATGATGGGATTTTGAAAAAGACCCGGTGTATGTATACCATTCACAACATAGAGTATCAGGGCTGGGCCAACGGCAATTTCTTTGACGACACCTTGGGGCTTCCCTGGGAGTACCGGGGCTGCATGGATATGAACGGCTCCGTGAACATGATGAAGGGCGCTATTGAGACGGCGGACCTGGTGACCACCGTGTCCGAGACCTATGCAAGGGAGCTCATGTACCCCTATTATGCCCACGGCCTGGACGGCATTCTGGCCCGGAACGCTTGGAAGCTCACCGGCATCACCAACGGCATCGATACCGCGATTTTCAACCCCGAGACAGACCCCGCCCTGCCGGACCACTACTCCGCCGCAGCCATCCAGCCCGGAAAGGCCCGCTGCAAGCTGGCCCTGCAAAAGGAGCTGGGCCTGCCCCAAGACCCGGACATCCCCATGATGGTCATGGTCACCCGCTTTGCAGGCCACAAGGGCCTGGACCTGCTGTGCTATATCGCCCGGCGGCTTCTGTGGGAGGACAATGCCCAGCTGGTGGTGGTTGGCACCGGCGAAGCCCAGTATGAGAACTTCTTCCGGGATCTGCAGCGGCAGTTCCCCGAGCAGGTATCCGCCCAGATCACCTTCAATGTGGCCCTGGCTTCCCGGGTCTATGGGGCAGGCGACATCTATCTGATGCCCTCCAAGAGCGAGCCCTGCGGCCTGAGCCAGATGAACGCCATGCGCTACGGCACGGTCCCCGTGGTCCATGCCACCGGCGGCCTGAAGGATACCGTGCCCCCCTGCGATGAGTTTGGCAAGGAGGGCCTGGGCTTTACCTTCCAGAGCTACAATGCCGATGACTTCTATGCCTCTCTGCGCCGCTGCCTGGTGCTGTACCATTCCAACCGGGAAGCCTTCACCCAGCTGCAAAAGCGGGACATGGAGCAGGATTTCAGCTGGAATGTCCCTGCGAGAAAGTATATGGAGCAGTTCCAGAATATGCTGGCCTGGTAAAATACCAACTTTTTCAGGCGGAAACCACCACGGTTTCCGCCTGACTTTTTGAGAGATTGACAAATCGGGAGGACGCGCACGCTTCCCTCCCAATTTGTGAATTTCTCAACCTATCATTTTAAGGAGACAAATTTCTATGCGAATCCTTTTTGACAGCAAGCTGCCCCAGCACAAGCGCCCTTTTGGGTGCCTGACCCCCGGGGAGAATTGCACCCTCAGTGTGCATATCCCTGTGGCGGTCATGACCCGGAAGGCGGAAATGGTGCTCTGCGGGGAGGATGGCGGCGAACTGTGCAGCGAAGAGCTGCACTTTGAGAAGACCGTCGGCCCCTATGAATACTGGACGGGCAGCTTCCGCCTGGAGAAAACCGGCCTGTATTTCTATTACTTCCGCATTACGGACCCTCACGGCACCTTCCGCCTGTTCAAGGAGGGGGACGACACCAATATGGAGGCGGGGGACCTTTGGCAGGTCAGCTGCATCCCTTCGGACTTCTATACCCCCAGATGGGCCCAGGGGGCGGTGATCTATCAGGTGTTCCCGGATCGGTTCGCCCGCAGCGGCTGGTGCGACTGCACCGGAAAATTGCAGCCCTATTCCGTCCACGACAACTGGTATGACGAGGTGGACTGGCGGCCGGATGAGCATGGAATCATCCAGAATAACGACTTCTTTGGGGGAAACTTCCGGGGAATTGCGGACAAAATGGACTATATTGCCTCTCTCGGCACTACCATTCTCTACTTAAACCCCATCAGCAAGAGCTTTTCCTCCCACCGCTACGATACCGGCGACTACAAGACCCCGGACCCCATGCTGGGCTCCGAGGCGGACTTTGCCGCCCTGTGCCGCTGCGCCCATGCCCACGGCATTCGGGTGATTCTGGACGGGGTCTATTCCCATACGGGTTCCAACAGCCTGTATTTTGACCGGAATTACACCTTCGGCGGCAATGGCGCCTACTGCCGCCCCGATTCGCCGTTCCACAGCTGGTACACCTTCTACCACTGGCCGGACAGATACAATTCCTGGTGGGGCTTCGATACCCTGCCCACGGTGAACAAGATGGATGGGCATTTCCTGGATTATATTATCCGGGACGAGGACAGTGTGGTGGCCCACTGGCTGAAGCTGGGGGCGGACGGCTTCCGGCTGGATGTGGCGGACGAGTTGCCGGATGCATTCATTGCCCTGCTCCGGGAGCGCATCCGGGAGATCAAGCCAGACGCTCTGCTGCTGGGCGAGGTGTGGGAGGATGCCTCCAACAAGGTTGCCTACAATATCCGCCGGAAGTATTTCACGGAAGGCGAGCTGGACAGCGTCATGAACTATCCCTTCCGCACGGCCATTCTGGACTTCATGCGGGGCCGGGATGCGGGAAAGAAGCTCCGGGACACGGTGATGACTGTTGTGGAGAACTATCCCGCCCAGGTGGTGGCCTGCAATATGAACCTGCTGGGCACCCACGATACCCCCCGGATTCTCACCGCGCTGGTTGACGACTTCGACGGCTCCCGGGAGGAGAAGGCCGCCCGGCACCTGAGCAAAAACCAGCTGGAGGTGGCCCGGGACCGGCTGCAAATGGCCGCGTTCCTCCAGTACACCCTGCCGGGAAGTCCCAGCCTGTACTATGGAGACGAGGCCCTGATGGAGGGCTATAAGGACCCCTTCAACCGCCGGACCTATCCCTGGGGCCGGGAGGATACGGAACTTGTGCGGTTCTTCCGCCAGCTGGGCCAGCTGCGGCGGGATATCCCCGCCCTGGGCAAGGGAACCATCACCTTCCAGACGGCTATGGACAAGCACCTGGCCTACACCCGGTGCTATGAGGGACAGAAATTTACAATTTATGTAAACCGAAGCGGCGACCCCTGGCAGGTCCCCGCCGGGAAGGTCCGCATGGGTAAAAACCTGGACACCGTGGCCCGGGACCAGCTGATATTGTCCCCCCATGGGTTCTGCATTGTGGAGGCATAATATGGAATATTTTCTCTCCGGCTATTGCCGCTGCCAGGACCAGAGCCGCCGTGTCCTGCTGGAAATCGACGACGGCGAAATAGACGTGGACTGCAATTTTGGCGCCTGCCCCTATGAGGCGGAGTGCCAGCTTGCCGCGGCCATTCGGGAAAAGGTGGAGGAAAGCAAATGATGTACCTGCTCTATGGCAATCCCATTCTGATTGCCGCCGCCGTGATTCCCGCCATCTTCCTGCTGGTGCAGATCAACAAAGCGGACAAGCTGGACCGGGAGCCTGTGGGGCTGCTGGTGTCCCTGGTGATTCAGGGCATTATTTCCACGGCGCTGGCCGTCCTCACCGAGCGGCTGGGCACGGCCATTCTGGACAGCCTCTGGCCCGAGAACGCCCTTGTCTACCGCGTCCTCATGTATTTTGTGGTGGTGGGTCTGTCTGAGGAGGGGTTCAAGTATTTGCTTTTGAAGCGCCGGACCTGGTACTCCCCGGATTTTAACTGCCAGTTTGATGGGGTGGTCTATGCCGTGTGCGTAGCCCTGGGCTTTGCCCTGTGGGAGAACATCGGCTATGTGGTGATGTACGGCTTCGGTACTGCCCTGGTCCGGGCCATCACCGCCGTGCCGGGCCATGCCTGCTTCGGTGTGTTTATGGGCGCGTTCTATGGCATGGCCCGGCGCTATGCCAACTACGGCTATGAGCGGGCCTCCAAAAATTGCCGCCGTCTGGCGGTGCTGGTACCCATGGTGCTCCACGGGATCTATGACTTCATCGCTTCCTCGGAGGATGCATCCGAGTGGGTATTTCTGATCTTTGTGGCGGCGCTGTTCCTTGTCACCTCCCGTATGGTCAAGCGCCTGTCCCAGACGGATCGGTATATTGATTGATAAACCTAGGGGAGCCAAAAACGGTTTGCAAGGAAGATTCCCTTGCAAATTCTATCACCAGCAGATATAATAAACATAACTTTAGAAAGGGGGCGCGGGCATGGCGGATAAGAAAGGACAGTTTCGCGGGATGCTGCTGGGACTGGCGGTGGGAGATGCCATGGGCTATACCATCGACGGCAGCTCCTGGAAGGAAATTCAGCAGAGCTACGGCCCCAACGGCCTTTTGGGCTACGACCTGGTCAACGGCTATGCAGACGTGACCTCCTACACCCAGCTGGCGGCCTTCACCTGCAATGGCCTGCTCCTGGGCCTGACCCGGGGACAGATGACCGGCAAAATGCTGCCGCTGTTCCGCTATGTAGGCTTGTCTTCCCGGGAGTGGGCCGCGTCCCAGAAGCCCTGGGGCCGCCCCAGCACCACCTTCTGCTGGCTGCTCCAGGTGCCGGAAATGTGCCGTCGGCACTGCATGGATACCCGGATGCTGGATGCCCTGAGCCGGGATACCCTGGGGGCCATGGAGGCCCGCTTCAACAGCTCCTCCACCCCCGGCAGTCTGACCTCGGCCGCTGCGGTGGGTTTGTTCAGCCACCTGTACAAGGTGGAGCAGAGCGAACTGGACCTGCTGGGGGCCGAGGTAGTGGCCTTGTCCCATGGCAGCCCACTGGCCTTTTTGTCCGGCGCGGCCCTGGCCCATATCATCAGCCGCAGCCTTTCCGCCCCGGAGGTGCCTCTGAAAAACCTGGTGCTGGAGTCGGCCCAGTCTCTGAAAAATCAGTTCGGCCACCAGTACAGCCAGAGCTTTGAAATCAGCAATCTGCTGAATCTGGCCGTATCTCTGGCAGAGGACAGTCGGTTGAATCCCGTTACGGCCATGGAGCAGCTGCACTGCCTGAATGCAGCCCAGGTGCTGTCCGGTGCGGTCTATGCCTGCCTGCGCTGCGGCAAGAGCTTCGATACGGCCATGATCGCCGCCGTGAACCACTCCGGCCGGTCCGCCGCCGTGGGTGCCGTGGCCGGGGCCATTCTGGGCCTGCGCCTGGGGGAAAAGGCCCTGCCCAGCTTCTATATCGAGTGCCTGGAGCCCGCCGAGACCCTGGGAGAGCTGGCCGAGGATATGCTGGGCGGCTGCACCATGGAGCGGGGCAGCAAGCTCTTCGACCTGGACTGGGACCGGAAATATATCCACGGCGGAAAATAAAAACAGCGCCGCCTGGCGGCGTATATCCCCCTTGCAGTTCGCATAGAGTGGCTGCAAGGGGGAATTCTTTATGGGCAAACGGGATTGGGCAATTTTTTTTCTGGCCATCGCGCTGACGGTGCTTGGTGTGGTCCGGGTATTCGTGGAGGGCAGCATCGAGACCGGGGCCTGGGGGCTGAGCTTTCGGCAGGAGGGCTCTGCGCCCATCGGTCCTGCCGGAGTAGACCAGCTGCGGCAGTACGATGCGGCCTATCTGGGGGACACCCGGCAGAAAAAGCTGTATCTGACCTTTGATGCGGGCTATGAAAACGGCTCCACGGAGAAAATTCTGGATACGCTGAAGGCCCACGGCGTCCGGGCGGCCTTCTTCCTGGTGGGAAATTATGTAGACCGAAACCGGGACCTGGTCCGCCGGATGGTGGAGGAGGGCCACATTGTGGGCAACCACACCATGCACCACTATGATATGTCCAAGCTGTCGGACAAGCAGGCTTTCTCCAAGGAACTGACGGATCTGGAGGACCTGTTCCGGGAGGTCACCGGCAAGGAACTGCCCAAATACTACCGCCCGCCTCAGGGAATCTACAGTCAGGAGAATCTGAAAATGGCCAAGGAGCTGGGCTATAAAACCGTCTTTTGGAGTCTTGCCTATGTGGACTGGATGAACGACAAGCAGCCGACACACGAGCAGGCCTTTTCCAAGCTCCTGCCCAGAACCCACCCTGGGGCGGTGGTACTGCTGCACTCCACCTCTCAGACCAATGCAGAAATTCTCGATGAGCTCCTGACCCATTGGGAGCAGGAGGGCTATAGCTTTGGAACGGTGGATGAGCTGTTTGTATAAAAATGGCTCCCCGAAAGGGGAGCCAAGCCGCTTTATGCAAAGATCCAGCCCTGGGCGCAGTACAGCAGCCAGGTAAAGGCCAGGGGGTACATGAGGCTGTCGCAGCGGTCCAGAATGCCGCCGTGGCCGGGGAAGATATGGCCGAAGTCCTTGACACCGGCCACCCGCTTGACAGCGGACATGGACAGGTCACCGAACTGCCCCAAAATGGAAACCACTGCCGTGTACAGCATCAGCGTGCCAATATCGTCGAAGAACCGGCCGAACACCAGCGCAATCAGTACCACTGTGACACCCAGGCCGCCCAGCGCGCCCTCAATGCTCTTGCCTGGACTGACTTTGGGGGCCAGCTTGTGGCGGCCGAAGCGGCTGCCAACCAGATAGGCGAAGATGTCGGTCAAAGCGCAGATGAGCCCTGTCAGGCACAGGAAGAAGGCCCCATGGGGGATCTCCCCATAGCAGGCCAGCCCCCGATAGAGGCACAGGGCCAGGACGATTTCCGGCGCGGCCACCCAGGCGGGGGCCTGTTTGCCGATGCGCGTCATCAGGTATGTAAAGAAGCCCAGGCCAAGCACCAGGGCGGCGGCCATCCACCAGACCTTCTCCGTCAGAGAGAATATGGGGATGATCACGGCCAGAAACAGACCGGCGGCGTAGCTGCCTTTATTCCGGATGCCGTTGGCCCCCAGAATTTCCCATACCACGCCGCAGCCCAGCAGGATTGCAATCAGCTGGGGCACCCAGGGCAGGTGGAAGCAGCCCAGCAGGACCATGGAAAGCAGGGCCAGCACAACACCGGTCAAAGTTCTCTGTTTCATTGCTCATTCTCCTTTTCGTTGGTCAGGGTGGGGATATACCAGCCCTTTCCCTTGCGGATGGAGAAGAAGCCGATCACGGATGCCAGCAAAGAGCCGAGCACATCCACAATAATATCCTTTATGGTGTCGGCCAATGCTGCGTGGCCCACAAGCACCGTGCCGTCCGCCAGCATAAATTTCTGCATATTCATGCCGAACAGGCCGTCGGCGGCGAATTCATAGATCTCCCAGATGGAGCCCAGGGACACGGAGAAGCAGAAGGCAAACAGGCACACGAAGAAGGGGGACAGGCTGACGGCCAGATGCTGGTCCCGATTGAGGATGGTGACGACCATGAGCCCGAAGAAGCCCATCATCATGCTGCTGCAAAAGTGACAGATGCTGTCCCACTGGGGTACCAGATAGTAGAAGCTTCTTACCTCGCCCAGGAAAATGGCGCAGTACAGGAACACAATGTAGAAGCCATAGAGCAGGCTGGGCAGGACAAAATGAAATTTTCGCTCCAGAATGCTGGGCAGGTGGATGGTGATGAGCCCGAGAATGCACTGCATCAGCATCAGCAGATAGTCGGATTCCGAGTGGTAGCCCGCTTCACTGGTGCTGGCGGAGCTGCCGAAGATCATCCGCAGAATCAGGTAGACAATGGGCACAATAAAGCTGAGGGTAACGGTAATATACAGGAATTTTCCGAACTTTGTTGTATTTTTCATGGGCCGTGTCCTTCCACTTCTTTTTTCTCTTATTCTTAAAC
>CAMFMO010000002.1:0-129700 GCA_945963595.1 uncultured Clostridia bacterium
CATTGGAAGTCACTATGGATTCCTTTTTTTCAGGTGTCCAACTTCATTTTACAATCGACCTTGAGGAAATATGCTGAAAGTCCCTATAAACCACTGAAGCGGATACTCTATAGAATTGCACCATCCTGGATACAGATGGTGCAATCCGCTTTATCTGCAATCTCAGGATTGTGCGTCACCATGATGAGGGTTTGACCAAATCTTGCAGCGCAGCTGGTCAACAGGTTCAAAACCTCGTCACCGGTCTTTTTGTCCAGATTTCCTGTGGGCTCATCAGCGATAATTAGCTCCGGTTTAGCAAGAACCGATCTGGCGATTGCCACCCGCTGCTGTTCACCGCCAGATAACTCCGATGGATATTTGCGCAACTTATCCCGCAGTCCTAAGGTATTCACCACTTCCTTAAAGAATCCGGGATTCGGTTTTCTGCCGTCCAAGATCATGGGCATACAGATATTCTTTTGGACGTTGTATTCGTTCAGAAGGTTGAACTGCTGAAAAACAAAGCCCATATGCCTGCGGCGGAATATAGCCATCTGCTCATCGTTCATAGCATAAATATCCTTTCCGTCAATCAGAATCTGCCCGCTGGTAGGTCTGTCCAAGCCTCCGAGGATATGCAGCAACGTGGATTTACCGGAACCGCTGCGCCCGATAATGGCATAGAACAGCCCCTGTTCAAAATCGAAACTGACACCCCTCAATGCAGCTACGTTGCCGGAAGCGGTTTTATAAACTTTCTGAATATCTCTTAGGGATAGGATTGTACTCACAGCACCAGATCTCCTTTCTTTAGCCGATATTTGGCGCTCAGCGATATCATTAAGGGTACAAGCAAACATACTGCCGATAATGTTAAGACCTCAGTCCAGCCGCAGCCGTTGTATTTTAGGGAATAGAGAACATTGGACACGGCTTGTTTCATGCCGGTATCTCCCAGACACCGAATGACGGAATACCCACCGTATAGTATCCAGCCAACCAGCACAGCAGTAAAGCTCCGGGCAAATGCTTTTCTGAAAATCTGTCGTTTCATTTGCCGCCGAGACATTCCAATGGCTCGCAGAATGCCGTATCGGAATTTTTCCTGTTCTGTTTCCAAGGACAGAGCGCTGGCTAAAATCAGCAGCACCACCAGGGAAATGCAAGTTCCGGAGGAATACAGTAAAATCAAGGTTTGTACATTGTCCTGCACCCGTGCCTGAAACTCCTGGCGGCGGTTGTCCAGAGATAAACCATTTTCGATGCAAAATTCCGTCATGGCCACGTCGGTGGAAAGGTAGTCGGAGTTAAGATCAGCAGTCACATAGACCCGGTCATAACCAAATGTTCCCCCAGCGATGTATTTATCCCATCGCTGTCTAGGCTCCATAGAATCTAATAACTTCTTCAAATAAGTCTCGGAGCAGAAAACGGTGTAAGGCTCCCAAAAGGCGTGCAATCCCCGATTCATGGCGTTTTCCGGTATTCGCCGGACACATACCGCCACTTCCGATTCTGTCAGGCAATCCCCAGCGCTATTGGGTACGCGTAGAGTTATGGTATCTTTGGGGAGCGGGTATTCCTCTTCAGAAAATTCCGGAAAGCATAGCAGAACCAGATTTCCGTCCTGAAAATCCTCCCGGCAGTCGGCAAAATCCAGACTCTCCCGCCACCCTTCTTCGTCGATGGCATAGATCCACACGGTTTTCTCTTCCAATCCAGAATACGACAGACTGATTTCCATTTCCCCAAAGCCGTCAACTCTGGATATACCGGGAATCTGACGGATCAGATTGGCCTCAGCTGCGGAAACAGTGCTGTTTTTCCAAATTGTATAGGAAGGGCAAAGCCTCCAGTATTCCCGCAGGTAAGCAGGTGTCACGGATTCCATGGCGGTAAAAATGACCGTTACGCCGAAAGCAGCCACCAGCAATACGATCAGCATACTGCGCAAGCGCCGAATCCAACGGCTTTTTCCGGTTTGCAGCTGCATTCGTCCTGTCAGGGGCGTTTGGACAGCCACAAGAAACAGCGCCATTCTGGAAACCAAAACAGCTGCCAGCCAAAGCAAAATCACTACCCCCAGGGCTTCAAATGGTATGGCGACCTGGATAGGAACACTGCCGGAGTAGAGCATCAGCCGTAGAGCCAGCCATGTCAGTCCGGCGCCGCAAGGGATGCCTGTCAAAATCGCGGGTACACTCAGAAGAAGGGTTTCTTCTGTTATCAGCAATGCCAGCTGGCGCTTCGTCATGCCAATGCTTCGCAGGATCGTAAAGCGATGGCTCTCATTCGGAAACTGCATAATAGAAACGCACAGAACTGCAACAAACGTGATCACTGCAATCATGTATACATAGAAATTGTCGTAGTTCTTCGCTTCCGTGTCTGGGTAGGCAGCGCTGTTCTCGCAGACCTGCTTGTCGCCGAAATCTTCCGTCCGAGTATCCACAAGATAGCTGTTTATGGTATCCCGGGCCGTTTCCCGGTATTCTTGCTCTACTTCCAAAAAATATTGGGGTATCGAAGCCACAAGAAGCCGGTTAGCTGGAGTGGTGATACAGTTTCTGGCCGAGGCCAGCACTGATTCCGCTGCGCTTTCTGTGACCACAGCGCTGACCAGCAGGCGGTTATCCTTATTCCGATTCAGTAGCCACAGGTTGCTGTACTCATGCAGAACACCACACAGGATATAAGTACGCTCCACAGGAATGGTCTGATCTTTGTAGGGCACGTCAATGGACAGGGTCACTTCCTGGCCCAGTGTATAGTCATAGCCCAGAGAATTCAGCACATCCGCTTCCAGGGCGATTTCGTTGTCCTGTTCTGGGAAATGACCGCAATCCAGGGACAATCGTCCAAGATTTATCAGTACTTCATCCAATGTACCAAATCCGGCCAGGCCGGATTGAAGCTGTAGGGTGCCGTAGCTTTGAGAGACTCCCAGATTTGTTATCCATTTCTGTCCCTGCAGCCAGACTGCATCCTCCTTCATTCCGGATGGGATGGCAAAATACCACTGGCCGTAGGTGTTCAGCCGAAACTGGGCATTGGTTTGCCCGATGCTGCCTACGAGAGATAAGGACACGATGGCAAACGAGAAGGTAATCAATAGCACAAGGAAAATCAGGATGCTGCTTTTTCGCTTGCGCAGGGTTCCTTCAACAGCCAAATGGAAAACGGACATACCGCGTCACCTCCTAAGGTTCGTAAATAGGCTCCAACCGTGTATATGCATCATAGGCATCTGGCACAAAGAAGAAATCCAAGACAGAATTTCCCTCCACTGGACAAATATAGGTAACACCACTGTTGGAAAAGGTGTAGCCGGTAATTTTTTCGGGCAGTTCCGCTCCGAAGCAAACCAGCACCGTGTCGTCACCTTCCATTTTACAATTCCAGCTTGCCAGCTTTCCAGGACGTACACTTCCAAGGCTGCCAATGCAGACCCAGCGGCTGGAAAAAACACTGTCTGGCATGAATACGCCAACGTGCCATAGTCCGTTCTCGTCGCAGCAGGCAATGGCCAGATAGCTGCCTTTTTGGACGGATGTTTCTACCTGGCTCAGCTTCGCATTTCCGTTCGTTTCGGAAAGCACATCCCGCAAACTAGCCCAATCTCCATCGGCACAGGATTCCCGGTAATGATGCCCCAGGAAATAGCCGATGCCCAAAATTCCCAGAAAAAGCAGCAGCGCCAAGGTCATCCCAATGCCTCTGCGAAAGGCTTTCCACGTGTTCTTCTTCCAAACTCTGGACGCTGCTTCCACAGCGTTTACCTCAACGGTATTTTCCTCAAGATTCACAGGCAGACTCATCAGCCGCAGCTCCTCTCTGCACCTGGCACAGCCACGGACGTGGGACTGAATCAGCTGTCGGCTTTCTTCGCTGCATACTCCGTCACAGTACAGTGGCAGCAGATCCTGTATGATTTCACAAGTTTGGTTATTCATCCAAATCCTCCTTTATCCGTTTCTTGGCCCGATAGTAGATCAGCCGGGCCCAGCTGTCGGTTTTTCCGTAAATATTTCCAATTTGAGAAAATGACAGGTCGCTGAATACCCGCAAGGAAAACACTTCTCGGTAGGGCTCCGGGAGACGACCCAGCAACACAGAAAGCCGGGCGGCGATTTCCCTTTCGAAGGCTATTTCCTCGGGACTGTCTGTCCATTGCGGAGAAACCTGACTTTCTGGTATCAGATGTTTTTGCTTTCGCATATACGAGTAGTATGTATTTTTTGCTATCTGGCAGACCCATACATAGAACTGGCATTTGCGGTCAAACTGATCAAAATGCTCCAGGGCCTTCACAAAAGCGTCCTGGGTGATCTCCTCCGCCAATGATGCATCCCGGCATAACGATAAGGTGAACTTGTAGACGATGGGATAATACTTTTCATAAATACGATCAAAATCTGTCACTCTCTCCCCCCCTTATAAATTAGACGCAAGTGGAGCCAAAACGTTTCAAAAAAACAATGAAATTTCATATAGGGATATCCTAGCATTCTATAATTCTTACGCTATCTTTACAATACCCTTTTCTTATGAAATACTTCCCGCAAATTGCAAGTTCAAGTTAGACACCCAGCGGCAGAAAAATGAGTTCCATCTTAGCCACAGTTTTGGTTGAAGCGTCAGATTCAACCAAAATTGGGGCTTCCGCAGCCGCTTAGGCTGCGCAAACAATGTCAAGGAATGCTTCAAAGAGTTCTTCTGGAGTGCAGTACCCCAGATTCTTCCTCGGAAGGCTGTTAAGGGCATCTGCTGCCCAGAGGATATCCTCCTCAGAGAAATTCTCAATGGAGATTCCCTTGGGGACATATCGCCGAAGCAACCCATTGTGACGCTCATTCTGTGCTCGTTCCCAGGAAGTGTAGGGATGCGCAAAGTAGACCTTTGTTCCGTACTTCTCAATCTGAGCGAAATCCGCAAATTCAGCTCCGTTGTCTACCGTGATAGTCTTAAACACCTGGCTGAATTTCTCACCGAATTCCTCATGGAGTCTCTCCATAGCGGTGTTCACTGCCTCGCTGGTCTTTCCGGGAATACGAATCGCAATGTAGTTCTGCGTTTTCTTTTCCAGAAGCGTCAGAATCACAGACTCTTTGCCGTTGCGTTTGCCTACAACGGTATCACCTTCCCAATGGCCTTCCTCGGTTCGGGAATCTACAATTTCTGGCCGCTCATCAATGCTTGTTCCATACACTTTCTTTCGTTTTACGGGACTTTTATGATGCTTTTTCCGTTTTATTGCTTCGGGAAGTTCCAAGATGTTGAGGGACAAATTGCCGCCCCATACCTCATTGTAAAGGGTTTTGGTGCAGACCATCTTCTCTTGGTGAATGGTGTTGGGGAACTTCATTCTACCACATTGGAAGTCACTATGGATTCCTTTTTTTCAGGTGTCCAACTTCATTTTACAATCGACCTTTCCGGATCAGCGAGGATTTTATTGACCTGTCTCAGGTTTCCGCTTTGGTGTTTCATGATCGAATGATGTGGTCGGGAAAACCGGAAGATTCCATAATTGTCCCCATTAACTGAAAAAACATCGCCCGGCTCGCATGAGTCGGGCGATGTTGACTGCCTCTTTCTATATTTGTAACCGCTCAGCAACCACCCGCCTACCCAACCTCCCCCAAATATGAGATAATGCTCCCAAATCTCGAATAGCTGACCCTCAGCTATTTGAGAAATTGGAGCAAAGGGTGATTTGAATGGGTGATGTACTAAAGATCCGGGATGAATACCGGCAGGTCCAATGGGCGGCGGCGATTCAGGAGTGCAAGGCCAGCGGGCTGACCAACAAGGAATACTGTATCCAACATGGGCTTTCTGAAAAGAGTTTCTACTACTGGCAAAAGAAGCTTCGCACACAGATCGTGGACGCAGTTCCGGAGCTGGTTCCCCTGGAAGGTTCTCCGGCACAGTCCGGGGAGCTGCGCATTCGATATCGTGGGGCCGAACTGACGCTTCCGAAGCAAGTAGATATGGATGCGGTAGCGGCGCTTTTGCGCTCCATTCAATCACTATGATTGATCTGACAAAAGTCCGCAATTATTACATTGCCTACGGCTACACGGACCTCCGCCTTGGAATTGACGGCCTGGCCGCAGTGGTGACGCAGCAGTACGGAAGCCATTTGGACGAAGAAAGCCTATTCCTATTGACATAGAGCCAAAAAACACCGCCGCATCCCGTTTTGAGAGACGCGGCGGTTAATCTTACTTTTTGCCCTTTTTCTTAGGAGCCGGGGGCAGCACCCGGATTTTGCCCTCCTTGAGCACCACGGCGGAGCGGGCGGGGAGGTAGAGGGAGATGACGGAATTCCCTTTCTTGTCCACGATGGCAGGGTAGGAAGCAGAGTCGATGAGGCCGTTGCCGCCGTACTTGGGGTCGTCGGTATTCAGGACGACCTCATAGTCTGCGATATGGGGCAGGCTGACCTTGACATTCGTATAGGAATGGCTGGGGTCGAAGTTAAAAGCGAACATGAGCCCCTGACGGTAGAATACCAGGATTTTCTTCTCGCTGTCGTTCAGACGCAAATCGCCGAAGCGCATTTTGAACAGGTCAACGCTTTTGGCAAGGCCGATCATGTCCTCGTCGAACAGGCCCAGCCACTGGTACTTCAGGTACCCGTTGTCCCGCAGGCTCCACTGGCGGCGGCAGTAGTGGAAGCTCCAGCCGTTGCCCTCCCGGGGAAAGTCGATCCATTCTGGGTGGCCGAATTCGTTGCCCATGAAGTTCAGGTAGGCCTCGCCGCCGCCAGCCAGGGTAAAGAGGCGAATCATCTTGTGCAGGGCAATGGCCCGGTCGATGACGGGGTTGTGGGTGGCCTTTTCCATGTCCGTATACATGGCCGCATCTGCCAGGCGGAAGATCAGCGTCTTGTCACCAACCAATGCCTGGTCGTGGCTCTCCACATAGGCCACGGTGTTTTCACCCGGGCGGCGCATACACATGCTGCACCACATCTGGAAGATGTCCCAGTCCTCATCCCGCCGGTCCCGCACAGTGCGCACCCACATATCGGGCAGGCCCATGCCCAGCCGGTAGTCAAAGCCGATGCCGCCGTCTGCAATTGGCAGACACATGCCGGGCATACCGGACATATCCTCGGCAATGGTCACCGCCATGGGGTTCACCTGACGAATCAGCTGGTTTGCCAGCTGCAAATAGGTGATGGCCTCGGTGTGAGTATTGTAGGAGAAGTACTTGTCATTGGTATTGAAGTCCGTGCCCAGGCCGTGGTCATGGTAGAGCATGGAGGTGACACCGTCGAAGCGGAAGCCGTCAAAATGGTACTCGGTCATCCAGAATTTCAGGTTGCTCAGCAGGAAGTGGATGACGCCAGTCTTGCCATAGTCGAAGCACTTGGTGCCCCAGGCGGGGTGGTCGCCCTTGGGGCCGTCGTGGAAGAACTGCCAGGTGGTGCCATCGAACATATTGATGCCCTCGGTGGTGTTCTTCACGGCGTGGGAGTGGACCACGTCCAGCAGCACGCACAGTCCCATCTCGTGGGCCTTGTTTACCAGGTATTTCAGGTCCTCAGGCCTGCCGAACCAGCTGGAGGCAGCATAGAAGTTCGCCACCTGATAGCCGAAGCTGCCATAGTAGGGGTGCTCCATAATGGCCATGAGCTGGATGGTGTTGTAGCCCGCCTTCTTCACTCTGGGCAGCACCAGGTCCGCAAACTCCCGATAAGTGCCAACCTTGCCCTCTTCCTGGGCCATGCCCACGTGGGCCTCGTAAATATAGAGGGAATCCTCCCGGCGGAAGTTCTTATCCGTCCAGGGAAAGGTTTTCTGGTCGTCTGTCACCTCGCACAGCCAGTTGACGGTGCCCTTTTCCTGGACCACCCGGCGGGCATAGAGGGGGATGTGCCAGGTGCGCTGCATAAAAGCATCTACCACGGTCTTCACCCGGCAGCCCTCCCACAGGGCGTCGTCGCCAGGCAGGTAGAGCTCCCAGTTGCCGTTGCCCAGGTTTTCCAGGGGATGGGAGGTGGGATTCCAGTCGTTGAATTCGCCGGTGAGGTAGAGCTGGTAGGCGCTGGGAGCCCACTCCCGATAGTACCAGCCCCCGGGCACATGGTGGAAGCCGAAGTATTTGTGGGCATTGGCGAATTCACCGAGGGACTGCCCCTTGGAAAGAATTCGGTTTTGGGTGTCTTGATACAGACGCATCCGCAGATCGATATCTCCGGCGAAGTCCTTGAGCTGGGGATTCAGTTCCAGAATACGATACATGATTTGTAGCTCCTTCCAAAAGGCAGACAAAATTGCATAGTCTGAGCCTTTTCTCTCTGAGCCAATTGTACAAAATTTACATCCGGGTGTCAACTGTCAAAAGGAGCTGTATGTTCAACTCCTGCAGCCAAAGGCTTCTCCTGGGGGCAAAGTAATTGACTTAAGGCCAATGCGCCCATTTCCCGTAGAGGCTGATGCCCTCGCCGACCTGAAAGGTCGGGTTTTAAACATTTTGGTATAATGAAAATGGTCACCAATTGGTTGTTTCCGCTGCTTGTAATGCTCACGTCTGTAGGGCTGCGGGCCGATGTTGTATCGGTGTTTTTCGAAACTGTTCATGAAATGCTTATTCGTGCAATTGTCATGATTCGTGCACCCGGAACAGGTGGCCGGCAACCCGCTTGTAGAGCAGCATGGTCAGCAGGGATACAACGCCGTATTTGACAACGTTCAGCGGCGCAACGCACAGGGCCACGAAGGAATAGACTCCGTGAATGCTGCTGTGGATGCTGGTGCCCATGCCGATGAGCACATCCATGGGAATGCCGTAGAGCTGGGCGAACTTGGGCAGCAGGTAGACGGCGTTGAAAAGCGTGCCGATGACGCTGGCGGTCAGGGTTCCGAGGACGAGGCCCACAATGGCCCCCGTCTTGTTCTTGTGGAGATGGTACCAGATGGTGGCGGGCAGCGCGAAGCAGCAGCCCACAAAGAAATTGGCGAAGTCGCCCACAAAGGCGGTGGAGGTGCTCTTGAGCAGCAGCTTCAGCAGAATTTTAATGCCCTCAATGGCGACGGCAGCGCTTGGTCCCAGGAAGAAGCCGCCCAGCAGCACGGGCACCTCGGAGAAGTCCAGCTTGTAAAATTCCGGGGCCAGGAAGGGCAGAGGAAAGTCCAGAATGTGCAGCACCACGGCAATGGCCGAGCAAATGCCGATAATGCTGACCCGTCTGGCGGGGCTTACATGGCGCAGATGGGAGAATTTCTTTTCCGTCAGCTTGGAGATCACGGCCAGTGCAATAATGACGGCGGCAGTGATTCCGAGAAAGGAAAGGTTTTCCTTGGCCTGAGAGAGTAGTTCGTTCATGATTTTTGTCACCTCAACGTAAAAAATGCGCCCTGAGCATACACTCAGGGCGCGAAAAAACGCAAGACTTGCGTATCCTCTTCCATCCAGACTATACTGTCGGTATCGGAATCACACCGATTCGGCGCTTGCGCGTTCGCGGACTTTACCGCCGGTGGGGAATTTCGCCCCGCCCTGAAGACACAGTATTCAGTTGCCACAACCATAGCACAAGGAAGCTTTCTTGTCAAGGACTTCTTTTTGTGATATAATCCTTTAAAAATCGGTGCCTTGGGTGCTCTGGGTGGGCTGGCCGGTTGGGGCCGTGGGGGCAGCGTCACCCTTTGGCATTTGGAACCCCTGGATTTTGCCGCCGGGGGCGGTATTGGTGACGTCCCCGCCGATGACCTTGTTTTTGTGCACCAGAAGCGTGGCGTAGACCGGCTCTGTGGCGCCGGGGTAGTTCTTGACCTCGTAGACGTAGCGCATGACCTTTTTGCCGGCGAATTTGCTCAGATCGTAGCTCTGGCACTTTTGCAGGGCATTGTACCGGTCGAAAACGTCGCCAGACTGGGCCGGAATCAGCACCTGGCCGGATTCCTTCGGAGAGCTGACCACCTCCCAGCCGAAGCTTTTGAGAAACGCAACCCGCTTCTCATTGCCTGAGACGTCCTGGGCGCCAAAGGTCTGCTCGCTGCTGCCGAAAAACAGAATCAGCGCCAGCAGCACCACTGCAGCGGCCCCCAGGATCAGCATGATTTTTTTAAAATCCACCTTTGCGGTCAATACAACCATAGTGAAATCCCTCCCGAAAGCTGTGTTTCAATGCAGTGTATGGGATTTCCCCAGGGGATAGAACGGAGAAAGAATATGGAACGTTTGGACAAATTTCTGTGTGACAGCGGCGCGGGAACCCGCAGCCAGGTAAAGCAGCTTTTGAAGGCTGGGCGGGTAAGTGTGGACGGAAAGCCCGAGAAAGACCCCGGCAGAAAAATCGACCCGGCGGTGAACGCGGTGCTGCTGGACGGCAGCGCCATGGGCGGCTATGCGCGCCGGGTGGTGATGATGAACAAGCCCATGGGCTATGTCACCGCCACAGAGGACGCAAAAGAGAAAACCGTCATGGAGCTTCTGCCGGAGCAGATGCGGCACTGGAACTTGAAGCCCATTGGCCGCCTGGACAAGCAGACCGAAGGGCTGCTGCTGTTTACCAACGATGGGGACCTGCTGCACCGGCTGATCTCCCCGAAGAAGGAGGTGCCCAAGGTCTATTACGCCCGCCATGAGGGGCAGGGGACCGCAGAGGATGCGGCGGCCTTTGCGGCGGGGCTGACCCTGCGGGACGGCACGGTCTGCCTCCCGGCCAGGCTGGAGCCCCTCGGCCCCGGGGAAAGCCGGATTACGGTGTGCGAGGGGAAATATCACCAGGTCCGCCGGATGATGGCCTCCCGGGGCTTGACTGTTATCTACCTGGAGCGCATCCGGGAAGGAACGCTGACTCTGGAGGGTCTGCCTAGAGGACAGACACGGGTTCTCACAGAGCAAGAACTGGCGAGCCTGGGTCTGAGCGAAATGGACCGATAAAATTGCAGAAAAGAAATCGGCAAATTGCTGGAATCAATTGGCCTTTTTCTTACACATTTGACAACACACTGGGAAGAATACCTAAAAAGCAAGAGAGAATTTGCAATAAAATGTCAAATTGCACTTGCAATATGCGCAAAACTTGTGTATAATAAGACTGCGATTTTGTGGAATGCGTATTTATGCAACATTCTAAGGAGGGGCACCCATATGTCCAACAGTGTATTTCAAAGCGTGATCGTGCAATTAAAGGATATTTCCGACAGAACCTTCGGCGTCATCGATACCGAGGGCTGCGTTGTGTCCTGTACCGACGTCTCCTTGCTGGGAGAGCGCTGGCCCGACGCTGCTCTGCGGATTGGCGGTGGGGTTGATGGCATTACTGTTTTTGCCCAGAAATGCTTCAAGGCCATCGTGGGCAGCTCGAATCTGTATGAGTACGCCGTGTTCTGCTCCGGTGAGGACGAGCTGGCCAAATCCTTCTGCTCCATGGCCTATATCGCCCTGAACGACGCAAAGGTCTTCTATGAGGAAAAGCATGACCGGGGCACCTTCGTCAAGAATATCATCATGGACAATATCCTGCCCGGTGATATTTATATCCGCGCCAAGGAACTGCATTTCGCAACAGACGCCCCCCGGGCTGTGTTCCTGATTCGCCAGGTGGGCCGCAGCGATGTGGCTACCGTAGATGTTCTGTCCGGCATGTTCCCGGACAAAATGCAGGATTTCGTCCTGAGCATCAACGAGAGCGATGTTGCGGTGATCAAGCAGATCACCGCCAATACCCCCAGTGAGGAGCTGGAAAAGATTGCCCAGGACATTGAAAATACCCTGAAAAATGAGCTGCGCATCAAGACCTCCATCGGCATCGGCACCGTCTCCGAGCACCTGCGGGAGCTGGCGGATTCCTACAAGGAGGCCCAGACCGCCATTGAGGTGGGCAAGGTCTTCGATACCGAGAAGAGCATTATGCGCTATGAGAATCTGGGCATCGGCCGACTGATTTACCAGCTGCCTACCACCCTGTGCGAGATTTTCCTCAGTGAGATTTTCAAGAAGAGCTCCATTGACTGTCTGGACCAGGAGACCCTGTTCACCATCAATAAGTTCTTTGAAAACAACCTGAACGTCTCCGAAACCTCCCGGAAGCTTTTTGTCCATCGGAACACCCTGGTGTACCGTCTGGAAAAGATCAAGAAGCTCACCGGTCTGGATCTGCGCCAATTTGACCATGCCATTGTGTTCAAGGTCGCGCTGATGGTCCGCAAATACCTGTCCTCCCGTGAGGCAAGATAAGCAATTCGCGAAGGCTTTTTGCAGCCGTCCCCAGGAAGGGACGGCTGCATTTTTATGTCTACCGCCAGAAAACGCCCACTTGTGTATAGCTTTTTCCTAAAACTGCCATATCTTGTGCCTGAGTGCTGAAATCTGTGACGGAAATCGGAAATTTTTGTTAAAAAATCAGGGATTCCCGCCGTTTCCTCGGTACGTCATTGACTTTTCGGCCGTTTTGTGTTACAATTCGGATACATTGCGCGCAGAGTATCGGAGCGGGCGGGCTGCCCGGCCTTTCGAAAAATGCGGATACTTCGACTGGAGATACATGCAAATGATTGAATTTACAGATGTCGTAAAATGCTACGAGCAGGGAAATAAAGCGCTGAACGGCGTGACCATGCAGATTGATGACGGCGAGTTCTGCTTCCTGGTTGGCCCCTCAGGCTCCGGAAAATCCACCATCATCAAGCTCATCACCGGTGAGCTCCGGCCTACCTCCGGCGCCGTGAAGGTCAATGGCTATGCGCTGGAGCGCATTCGCAAGCGGGAGATCCCGCTGCTGCGGCGTACCGTCGGCGTTGTGTTCCAGGACTTCCGCCTGATCAACAATATGACGGTCTATGACAACGTGGCCTTCGCTATGCGTGTGATCGGTGCCCGGGAGCGGGAGATCCGGGACCGTGTTCCCTATGTGCTGGAGCTGGTTGGCCTGGAAAACAAGGCGAACCGTCACCCCGGAGAGATGTCCGGCGGCGAGCAGCAGCGTTTGGCCATTGCCCGTGCTCTGGTGAACAACCCCTCTACCATCATTGCCGACGAGCCCACCGGAAACCTGGACCCCGCCCGCTCCTTCGAGATCATGGCCCTGCTTCAGGAAATCAACAATCTGGGCACCACGGTGCTTGTGGTCACCCACGAGAAGAACCTGGTGGAGCTGTTCGCTAAGCGCGTCATCGCCATTGATGACGGCTATGTGGTCAGCGACGGAAGAGAGAGGTAAGTTACCATGAAATTCAGCAATATCGGATACCTTTTGAAGGAAGGCTTCAAGGGAATTTTTCTCCATGGCTTTATGTCCTTCGCCGCCGTGTGCGTCACGGTGGCCTGCCTGATTATCGTGGGCAGCTTCTCCATTCTGGCCTACAACCTGGACGTGATGGTCCAGGACCTGAACCAGACCAGCGAAATCCTGGTCTATGTGGACAGCGACCTGTCCGATGCCGAGGCCAGAAGCATCGGCACGAAGATCAACGCGCTGAGCAATGTTTTGCAGGCAACCTTCGTCTCCCGGGAGGAGGCGCTGAAGGATTTCATTGCCGATCACAATGGCGATGAGGCCTTCAACGGCGTCCAGGCAACGGACCTGCGCCACCGCTATGTGGTGACCCTGGAGGACAATACCCTCATGGAGCAGACCGACGCCCAGCTGCGGCAGATTCCCGGCGTGGCAGATACCAAGGCCGCCTACGCCCTGGCCCAGGGCTTTACCACCATTCAGCAGGTGCTGCATATCGTCGCCGTGGCGCTGATTGCCGTTCTGCTGGTGATCTCCCTGCTGATCATTTCCAATACGGTGAAGCTTGCCATGTACGACCGGCGGGACGAAATCGCCATTATGAAAATGGTGGGCGCTACCAACGGCTTCATCCGCCTGCCCTTTATGGTGGAGGGCTTCACCTTGGGCATGATTGGCGCCATTCTGGCCTTCGGCCTGGAGTGGGTGAGCTATGACGCGCTGGTTGAGAAGATTTCCACGGTGGATGCGCTGAAGCTCTTTACCTTCGTTCCCTTTGAGAATCTGATAGTACCTATGGTTATTGTCTTCGGTGCCGCCGGACTGTTTGTCGGCATCGTCGGCAGCTGGACTTCCATTCGGAAATTCATGGACGTCTGAGCCTCTGCCCCGAAAAGACAGAGATGAAACGACAAAGAAAATCCAAGGCTCTGTTAGGCATGGTGCTGGCTGCGGCGCTGGTGCTGAGCTGCGTTCCAATCCAGGCCGGAGCCTCCGAGAAGACGGACAAGATCGAGGATGAGCTCGGCAGCCTGAAAAGCGAGAACGCCGATATTCAGGCGGAAATCGATGCGGTCCGCCAGCAGTATACGGCGGCTTCCAACCAGATTCAGGATCTGGTCAACCGGAAAAACGCCGTGGACCAGGAAATCGCGCTGCTGCACAGTCAGATTCTGAACATCAACCAGCAGGTCATTGCCTATGGCCAGCTGATTGCGGACGCTCAGGACGATATGGACGAGGAATCTCAGCGGCTGGACGAGCTGAACGAAAAGCACAAGGCCCGCATCCGCGCCATGGAGGAGGGCGGCACGGTCAGCTATTGGGAGGTCCTGTTTCAGGCCAGCAGCTTTACGGATTTCCTGGACCGAATGGCCATGATTGAGGAAATCGCCCAGTCGGACCAGAGACGTTTGGAGGAAATTCAGCAGGCGGCGGACGACCTGTCCTCCACCCAGGCCAAAATGCAGCAGGAGCTGCGTTCCCTTGCCGAGGCACAGCAGACCCTTGCCGACAGCGAGAGCCTGCTCGCCGAGAAGCGAACGGAATCGGACGGGCTTCTGCGGAGTCTGGCGGCCCAGAAGGAGGAATTCGAGCTGCTGCTGGACGATTCCGAAGCCAAGCAGGATGCCCTGATGAAGGAAATCGCTCAGAAGGAAAAGGAGCTTGCCAACGCCCAGTATGAGGAAAAGCTTGCAAAGCTTGCCCTGCAGGGCCAGAATCCTCCCTCCAATGCCACCTGGATTACCCCGGTATCCGGCTATACCATTACCAGCGCCTTCGGAATGCGCATCCATCCCGTTTACAAATACGCTCTGATGCACAATGGCATTGATATGGCCTGCCCCCAGGGTACCCCCATCTATGCAACCCGGGCAGGAACGGTGACCACCGCCTCCTATCAGGCGGGGGGTGCCGGATACTATGTGAGCATAAACCACGGAGATGGATTCAGCTCCATCTATATGCACATGACCAACTACGTGGTGTCCAGCGGCCAGAGCGTGGCTGCCGGACAGCTGATCGGCTATGTGGGCAGCACCGGCGTTTCCACCGGTCCCCATCTGCACTTCGGCGTATCCTACGCCGGTACCTATGTAAACCCAATGGCCTACATCGGATAATATCCAAAGGAGTCTTTATGAAAAATCGCAAGAAGCTTGTTTCCATTCTGGCCGGCGTTATGGCGGCCGTGCTGGTTCTGACGCTGATTCTCAGCCTGCTGCCCACCCGGGCCTATGCCGCTTCCTCCAGCGAAATCCGCAAGCAGATTACCGGCCTGCAGGAGCAGCGGACGGAAATGAAGTCCAAGATGAAGGAGCTGGAAAGTCAGTATCAGGAGAACAAGGACGAGATTTCCAACATCGTTGCAAAGAAGAACCTGATTGACCAGGAAATGACCCTGCTCCATGCCCAGGTGGACAACATCAACGAGCAGATTACCGCCTATGGCGTTCTGGTTGCAGACAAGCAGGACGAGCTGGACGCGGCCCAGGAAAACTATAATACGCTGAACGAAGAATACAAAACCCGTATCCGCACCATGGAGGAGGAGGGCACCCTGAGCTATTGGGAGGTCCTCTTCAAGGCCAACAGCTTCTCCGATCTGCTGGACAGAATGAGCATGATTGAAGAAATCGCCGCCTCGGATACCCGCCGCCTGGAGGCCCTGGACGAGGCCACCAAGGCCGTGGCCCAGGCCCAGCAGGAGCTGGAAACGGAAAAGGCAGAGCTGGAGAGCACCAAGCAGGAGCTGGATGCCACCCAGGCAGAGCTGGACGCCAAGCGGGAAGAGGCAGACGGCGTTATCGCCGAGCTGCTGGAGAAGGCCGAGGAAATCGAGGGGCTGAAGGAAGAGCTGGAATCTGAGGACCAGGACCTGCTGAACCAGATTGCCCAGATGGAAAAGGAATACACCGCCGCCAAGCACCAGGAGTGGCTGGCCTATATGGCGACCTATACTACCGTTCCCCCTGCCACCACCGCCGCTCCCACGACCAGCGGCGGCAGCTCCGGCGGAAGCGGCAATACCGGAACCTCCACTCCCTCCTCCGGCGGGACTTGGCTGCGGCCCTGCAGCTATACCTATATGTCCAGCCCCTTCGGCTTCCGGACTTCTCCCACGGCCGGTGCATCCAGCTACCACCAGGGTGTTGACCTGGCGGCCCCTGCCAATACGCCGGTCTACGCCACTCGCTCCGGCATTGTCACCGCCAATACCTATTCCGGCTCGGCAGGCAACTACATTACCATCAACCACGGAGACGGCTTCTCCTCCATCTATATGCACCTGGCCAGTACCGTGGTCAGCTCCGGCCAGGCGGTTTCCGCCGGTCAGCTGATCGGCTATGTGGGCCGGACCGGCATTGCCACCGGCTACCACCTGCACTTCGGCATTGCCTACAACGGCGCCTATGTGAACCCCTGCGCCTACGTTTCTCTGTAATGTGTTTCTTCCCACATTTCCAAGCCGGAATGTGGGAAGAATGCTATTATTCATGTTGTTGAACCCAAAAGGAGCGAAAGAAATGAAAAAGAAAGTTCTGATCGTCCTGTCCTATGTGCTGGTGGCAGCTCTGGCCTGCGGCGCGACGCTTTTCTTTGTCTCCGCGTCTACCGACTACAACAAGCTGGAGGACCTGGAAAACCTGATTCTGACCAGCTTTGCAGGGGATGCGGACAAGACAAAAATCGAGGATGCCGCCGCGGATGCCATGGTGAATGCCATGGGCGACCGCTGGAGCTATTACATCCCCGCCTCGGAGCTGCCCAGCTTTCTGGAAAATTCCGAGAATGCCTATGTGGGCATTGGCGTGACGGTCCAGGCCACGGAGGACCATTCCGGGCTGATGGTTATTGCCGTGCAGCCGGGCGGACCGGCGGAGGAAGCCGGTGTTCAGGTGGGGGATGTGATCATCCAGGTGGACGGAGAGTCTGCCCAGGACCGCACGGTCAGCGAAATTTCCGCCATGATCAAGGGCGAAGAGGGGACTGTGGTCTCCGTTACGGTTCTGCGCAGCGGCGAGGGAATCACCATGTCCATGACCCGCAAGCGCATGGAGACCACCGTGGCCTCCTCCAAGCTGCTGAACGAGCACGTGGGGCTGGTGACCATCCAAAATTTTGACGAGCGCTGCGCCGATGAGACCATAGCAGCGATCAAAGCGCTCCTGAATCAGGGGGCGGATATGCTTCTGTTCGATGTTCGCAACAACCCCGGCGGCTATGTGGACGAGCTGACCAAGGTTTTGGATTACCTGCTCCCGGAGGGTGACCTGATCCGCACCGTCGGCACTGACGGCAGCGACGAGACCGTCGCCTCCGATGCTTCCTGCGTCAAGGTGCCTATGGCCGTGCTGATCAATGAAAACACCTATTCTGCTGCCGAGCTCTTCGCGGCGGACCTCAGCGAGTATGGCGCGGCAAAGCTCTTCGGCCAGCAGACCAGCGGCAAGGGCTTCTACCAGTACGTGTTCCAGTTTGCCGACGGCTCTGCGGCGGGCATTTCCGTGGGCCGCTACTATACCGGCCATGGCGCCAGCCTGGAGGGAATCGGCCTGACTCCGGATGAGACGGTCAAGCTGGATGACGAATCCGAGGCGCTTCTCTACAATGGAATGCTGGAGCCGGAGGACGATGCCCAGCTCCAGGCGGCCCTGAGCTACCTCATGGACAAGGTGGTCACGCCGTAAAGCGAAAAAGAGCACAAAAATTGCGCCCCGATGACGGGACGCAATTTTTTATGCTTAAAAATCAGGCGAGCAGAGGCTTCAGCGCGGCGGCCAGCCGGTCCTTCTGGGCCTGAGCCTGGGCCAGGTCCTTGCCAAGGGTGGTGAAATAGGTCTTGATCTTGGGCTCCGTGCCGGAGGGACGGACCACAACCGTTGCGCCGCCTTCCAGGGCGTAGATCAGTACGTTTGCCGTGGGCAGGCCGGTCTTTTCGGTATCCTGGTAGTCGGTGACGCTGGTGACTTTATATCCGCCAATCTCGGCAGGGGGATTTTTGCGCAGACCGTCCATAATCCCCGCCATCTTCTCCATGCCGGACAGGCCCGGGAACTCAAAGGAATCCACCTTGTTCAGGTAGCGGCCGAACTTGGCGTAGATTTCTTCCAGACGCTCCTTGATGGAGGAGCCGACGGAGCGGTAGTAGGCGGCCATTTCGCAGATGAGCATGGAGCCGATGATGGCGTCCTTGTCCCGGACATAGGGGCCTGCCAGGTAGCCGTAGCTCTCCTCAAAGCCGAAGATGAAGCGGTCCACCTGACCGGCGGCCTCCAGCCGGGCAATCTGGTCGCCAATCCACTTGAAGCCCGTCAGCACATTGCGCATTTCCACGCCGTAGCTCTTTGCCACCGCATCGGCCAGGGGGGTGGAGACGATGGACTTGACGGCCACGGGGTTTGCGGGCATGGTGCCCTTTTCAATTCTGCCCTGGCAGATGTAGTCCAGCAGCAGCACGCCCACCTCGTTGCCGGAGACCAGCTCATAGCTGCCGTCCGGGCAGCGGATGGCAATGCCTACCCGGTCTGCATCGGGGTCGGTTGCCAGCATCAGGTCCGCGCCGCTCTTTTCCGCCAGTTCCAGGCCCAGCTTCAGCGCCTCGAAAATCTCAGGGTTTGGGTAGGGGCAGGTGGGGAAGTGGCCGTCGGGATACTGCTGCTCCGGCACAATGGTGATGTCGTCAATGCCAATGTCGTGCAGTACCCTTGTCACGGGCACCAGGCCGGAGCCGTTCAGGGGAGAATAGACCAGCTTCAGCCCGGCAGTCTTACACAGACCGGGCCGCACGGACCGGGCCTTGATGGCATCGTACAGGGCCTCCTTGCAGTCCTCGCCTACGTACTGAATCATGCCGGAGGACAGCCCCTCTTCAAAGGGAATGCGCTTGGCACCGGTGAGTACATCGGTTTTCTGAATCTCCGCGTAGACGATGGCCGCCGCGTCGTCGGTCATCTGGCAGCCGTCGGGGCCGTAGGCTTTGTAACCGTTGTACTTGGCGGGATTGTGAGAGGCAGTGATCATGATGCCGGCGTTGGCCTTGTAGTACCGTGTGGCAAAGCTCAGCGCTGGCACAGGCATCAGTGCGTCATAAATCCGGACGTGAATGCCGTTGGCGGCCAGCACGCAGGCAGCGGTCTTGGCGAATACATCGGAGTTGATGCGGCTGTCGTAGGAGATGGCAACACTCTGGCTGCCGCCCTGGGTTTTCACCCAGTTGGCAAGGCCCTGGGTGGCCTGACGGACCACATAAATATTCATCCGGTTGGTACCGGCACCCAGCACCCCCCGAAGGCCTGCAGTGCCGAATTTCAGAGCAACGGCGAAGCGGTCCCTGATCTGCTCGTCGTCCCCGGCGATTTCCTTCAGCTCCCGGGCCAGAGCAGGGTCTTCCAGTTCCGCAGCGGCCCAGCGCTTGTAATCCTCTAAGTACATTGTGTTCACCTTTCCTTCTTGATATTGCTGTGACCAATATAATCCATTTTGGCACTGTTGTCAATCTTTGCAGAGCCGGAAGCCTGTCAAAAAGCCCGCAAGGCCTTTCCGGCTTGTCAAAAAGGCCCCGGATTTCTCCGGGGCCTGGAAGGGATTAGGCTTTATTATGCAGCGGTAGCAACGAAGGAGTAGGTTGCATCGGCTTCCACGGGGGTGGCGTCAACGCCGGTCATGGCATACTCACCGTTGATGTAGAAGCTCCAGTACATGCCATCCTTGTTGTAGTCCAGGGTGATGCCGTTAACGGTATCGACCATCAGGCCGTACTCGCTGGTGGAGCCGGAAACCAGGTTCAGGGCAACCAGAGCAGCGCCAACAGTCTCCTCATCGGTGTTGACGGTCACGGTCACGGTGTTTTCGTCCTTGTCGGTCACGACAAAAGTGAAGCTGGTAGCGCCCTCGCCATAGGTCTTGCCGTCCTCCAGGATGACAACGCCGTCCTCGTCGGCAGCATCGGCAGCGGACTCAGTGGTCTCTTCGGCAGGCTCGGTGGTTTCCTCAGTGGCCGCGGTGGTCTCCTCGGAAGCAGCGGCAGTGGTAGCAGCCTCGGTCGTGGCGGAAGCCTCGGGCTTGCTGCCGCAGGCAACCAGACCAAAGCACAGAGCCATAACCATAATCAGGCAAAGAATGGAAGAAACAGTTCTTTTCATTGTGTTTTTCTCCTTTTCAAAATATTGCATCCTCAAAATGCCGATATATTATAGCACACTTGTGCCGGAAAGGCAACTGCTTTTTCTTTCACCTACAGCAATCGCCGTGTTCGTCCCAGCCTCGCTATTGCTTTTCACAATGGTATTTGTTATAATCTGTACAAATGTGAAAAGAAAGGAAGTGAGGCAATGCCACAGGATTCCTTTTCCCGGTGCCATCCGGCGGCGAATTTCCTCTTTTTCGTGGCTGTCATCGGTCTTGGGGTCACCATTCAGCACCCGGCCTATGCGATTGCGGGCCTGATAGGGGCCTCGGTTTATTATCTGCTGCTGAAAGGAAAGAAAGGCGTTTCCTTTATCGGCTCCATGGCCGGTATGATGGTGCTGATCACGGTTCTGAACCCGCTGATCAATACCTCCGGAAAGCACACCCTGTTTCTGCTCTTCGGCCGCCCCTATACCGCCGAGGCCATGGCCTATGGCGCGGTTCTGGGCCTGATTTTTGCCCTGACCATGGTCTGGTTTGGCTGCTACAGCGAGGTGCTCACCAGTGATAAATTTACGGCGCTGTTCGGCAATCTCATCCCGGCGCTGTCGCTGCTGCTGGTGATGGTTTTGCGGCTGATTCCCGCCTTTACCAGAAAGACCAAGCAGATTTCCGCTGCGCGCAGCGCCATTGGAAAGGGAACAGAGAATTCCGCTTCCCGGAAAGAGCAGGTGAAAAGCGGCGTCAGCATTCTGTCCTCTCTGACGGACTGGGCTCTGGAGGGCAGCATTGTCACCGCCGACTCCATGCGAGCCCGGGGCTACGGCTGCGGCCACCGGACCAATTTTCATATCTATCATTTTTCCTGGCGGGATGGCTGCCTGTGCGCGCTGATCGGGGCGCTGTTTGTGCTGGTGCTGTCCCTGGGCGGTACGGGTACCACCTTTACGCCTAAATATGCTTGTGACAATCTTACGCTCGGGTTTCCGGCTTACTGTGTTCTGCTGCTGATTCCCTCGACGATGTATCTTCGGGAGGCAATTGTATGGAACAATTTGAAATTCGCGGCCTGAGCTTTTCCTATCCGGATGCTGCAAAGCAGACCCTTTCGGATGTGTCCCTCACCATAAAAAAGGGAGAGTATGTGCTCCTGTGCGGCAACAGCGGCTGCGGAAAGACCACCCTGCTGCGGCACCTGAAATCCGTTCTGGCCCCAACGGGCAGCCGGACCGGGGAGATTCTGTTTGACGGCGTGCCCCTGGACAAAGTGGATGCCAAGCGCCAGGCCAGTGCCATTGGCTATGTGATGCAGAACCCGGACGACCAGATCGTGACGGACAAGGTCTGGCACGAGCTGGCCTTCGGCCTGGAAAATCTGGGGGTGTCCCGGGAGACCATCGGTCTGCGGGTTGCGGAAATGTCCAGCTTTTTCGGCATTCAGAGCTGGTATCACCGGGATGTGTCCCAGCTCTCCGGCGGCCAGAAGCAGCTGCTGAATCTGGCCTCCATTATGGCCATGCAGCCGGAAATCCTCATCCTGGATGAGCCCACCGGCCAGCTGGACCCCATTGCAGCCTCGGATTTCCTGAATACTCTGAAAAAAATCAATCAGGAGCTGGGCACCACGGTGCTGATCACCGAGCACCGGGCGGAGGATATTTTCCCCGTGGCCGACCGGGTGCTGGTTATGGAGAAGGGACGTCTTGTGGCCAACAACGGCCCCCGGCAGATCGGCCAGAGCCTCTTTGACCGGAATAGCCCTCTGTTTCCTATGCTCCCCGCGCCTATGCGGGTGTTCTATCAGTGCGCCGGCAGCGGTCAGGCCCCTCTGACGGTCCGGGAGGGCCGTACTTGGTTGACGGATTGCTTCCGGGAGAAAGTGCCCACGGTGCGTTCTCTGCCCACAGCCAGCCAAAAGCAGTTCGGGGAGCCTGCACTGCGCATCCGGGATGTATGGATGCGCTATGAGCGGCAGTCCCCGGACGTTTTGAAGGGGCTGAATATGGAAGTGCCCGCCGGATGCCTGTATGCCATTGTAGGCGGCAACGGCGCGGGAAAATCCTCCACCCTCCGCACCGTCTGCGGCGCAACTCGCTCTTATCGGGGGAAAATCGAGGTTTTCGGCAGGGAAATTCAGAAATACCCCAAGGGAAAGCTGTTCCAGAACTGTCTTTCCATGCTGCCCCAAGACCCCACGAACCTCTTTGTGAAGCAGAGCGTCCGGGCGGAGCTGGAGGAGATGAACGGGGAGGAGGCAGAGCAGCTGCGAGTGGCCGAGCTGTGTGAAATCACCCATTTGCTGGATGCCCACCCTTATGATCTGTCCGGCGGCGAGCAGCAGCGGGTGGCCCTTGCCAAGGTGCTGCTGACGAAGCCGAAGCTTCTGCTGCTGGACGAGCCCACCAAGGGCCTGGACTGCGGCTTCAAGGCCCGGTTCGCCAAAACCCTGAAACGGCTTACGGACGAGGGCATGACCGTTGTCATGGTCTCCCATGATGTGGAGTTCTGCGCGGAAAATGCGGATATAGCCGCCATGTTTTTTGACGGGCAGATCATCGCCTCCGGTACCCCCCGGGAGTTCTTTGGCTCCAACAGCTTCTATACCACAGCCTCCAACCGCATGAGCCGCTGTATTTTTGAAAATGCCGTGACGGCCCAGGACGTTGCCGCCCTTTATCGGGAGAATCTGGGGGAGAAGGCATGAAAAAATCCACCCTCTTTTCCATCCTGACCATTTTCCTGCTGGTTCCTGCGACCCTGCTTTTGGGCCGTCACATCAAGGGCCGCTGGTACTATCTCACCAGCACTCTGGTGGTTATCGAAATTATGCTGCCCTTCTTCGCCTCCTTCGAGTCGAGAAAGCCCCAGTCAAGAGAACTGGTGACGTTGGCGGTCATGGCGGCGCTGGCCACAGCCTCCCGGGTGGCCTTCGTGTTCATTCCCTATTTCAAGGCCATCACCGGTGTCATCATGATCACGGGCATTGCCTTCGGCGCCCAGGCGGGCTTTCTCACCGGGGCCATCGCGGCCTTTGCCAGCAACTTCTTTTTCAGTCAGGGACCTTGGACGCCCTGGCAGATGTTCGCCTATGGCTTTGCGGGCTTCTGGGCGGGGCTGATCTTCCATGGCCGCCAGAAGTGGTGCAAGCCTTGGATTTTGGGCATTTTCGGCTTCCTTTCCATTTTGCTGCTGGTTGGCCCTATGCTGGACTGCTGTACCGTGTTTACGGTGCTCAGCAAGCTTACCTGGAAAAATGTCCTGTTTATTTTCGGCCAGGGCGTCCCCGTCAATACCGTCCATGGTATTGGCTGCGGCGTGACGCTGATGGTGCTGACGAAGCCCCTGCTGTATAAGCTGAACCGAATTCAGAAAAAATACGGCATGATGGATGGGGGGCAGGCACAGTGAGAAGAGAGCAGCTCTATTTATCCACCATAGACGAAAACGCAGGTGCTGCGGCCCGGGACTGCGGCCTGGGCCTGGAAATTGCGGACTACTGCACCGCGGTCAATATGGATTCGCTTTACGCGGAAACGAAGCCCCGGGTGGATGCCCAGGTGCAGGGCGTAAAGCGGCGGATGCTCCATGGCCCCTTCAATGAGCTCTTCCCCTGCGCCATTGACCCCTTGGCCCGGGAGCTGGCAGCCAAGCGCTATTTCCAGGCGCTCCGGATGGCAGAGCAGTACGGGGCCAAGCGATTGGTGTTCCACGGCGGATATCTGCCCCATGTGTACTATTCCTGCTGGTATACGGAGCAGTCCGTTCTGTTCTGGAAGGAATTTTTGCAGCGCGTCCCGGCGGACACGGTGCTCTGCATTGAAAATGTGCTGGAATCTGACCCGCAATGGATGGCGGATATCGCCGCCGGGGTAGATGACCCCCGGTTCCGGCTGTGCCTGGATGTGGGCCACGCCCATGTGTGCTCGGAAATCGGTGTGATGCAGTGGCTGGAAACCCTGGCCCCCTGGCTGACCCACTTCCACATTCATAACAATGACCGCAGCTTTGATACCCACAGCCCCCTGGACCAGGGGACCATTCCCATGAAAACGTTTTTGACCCGCGCGGATGCCCTGTGCCCTGATGCCACCTTCACCCTGGAGGTGACGGATGGCAGGCGGGACGTGGACTGGCTTCTGCGGCAGGGAATATTGGAGGAAGAAACATGACCCTGGAAACCTTACTTGCATCCGTTGCCCCCCTTTCTCAGGAGGCCATGGCTGCCGCCAGGCAGCGGCAGGCCGCCCTTGCCAAGCCCCCGGAGAGCCTGGGGCGGCTGGAAGAGTTGTCCATTCAGCTGGCGGGCATTACCGGGAAAGTCCACAATTCCATGGACAAGACTCATCTGCTGGTTTTCGCGGCAGACAACGGCGTTGTGGAGGAGGGCGTTTCCAGTGCGCCCCAATCCGTGACGCTGATGCAGACCGTCAACCTGACCCGGGCCAAGACCGGTGCGTCGGTGCTTGCCAAGCACTTCGGCTCCGGGATTACGGTCTGCGATGTGGGCGTCAACGCCGTTATCCAGGAGCCCAAGGTCCTGAATAAAAAGATCGCCTTCGGCACCCAAAATATCGCAAAGGGACCTGCCATGACCCGGGAGCAGGCCATTCAGGCCATTCTCACCGGGGCAGAGCTTGCCTTGCAGACGGAAGCGGACGCCATGGGCGTGGGAGAGATGGGCATTGGCAACACCACCACATCTTCGGCAGTTCTCTCCGTGCTGCTGGGTGTCAGCGTGGAGACCGTTACCGGCCGGGGCGGCGGCATTACCGACGACTCCTTCCGGAAGAAGAAGCAGGTCATTGCGGATGCCATCGCCCTGAACAGGCCCAACCCCTCTGACCCGGTGGACGTGCTGCAAAAGGTGGGCGGCTTTGACTTAGCCGCCATGTGCGGCGCGTTCCTGGGGGGCGCTGCCAGCCACCGGCCCATGGTCATCGACGGCTTCATCTCTGCGGTGGCGGCGCTGTGCGCCGTTCGGCTGTGTCCTGCCGCAGGGGATTATCTGGTGCCCAGCCATGCCTCCTACGAGATCGGCTATAAGCTTGCCATGGAGGCCATGGGCCTGGAGCCCATTTTCCTGCTGGGCATGCGCCTGGGCGAGGGCAGCGGCTGCCCCCTGGCCTTCCAGGTGCTCAGCGCCGCCTGTGCCGTCATCAACGACATGGCCACCTTTGATCAGGCGGGCATTGACGATGGGTATCTGGATGAAATCCGGGAAGGGGACAAGTTCACCGTGGAGGCAAGCAAGTGATCGTCTTTATCACCGGGGGCGCAAAGAACGGGAAGTCCTCCTATGCCCAGAACCTTGCGGTGAAGCTGGCTTCCGGCGGGAAGCACTATTACTTGGCAACCATGATTCCCTGCGACGAAGAGGACAATGACCGCATCCGCCACCACATTGCGGACCGGGCCGGTTTGGGCTTTGAAACCGTCGAGCAGGGCAGAGACATTGCCTGCTGCCTGGAGCGGGCAGACCGGGAAGGCACCTTCCTGCTGGACAGTGTGACGGCGCTGCTCCTCAACGAGCTCTACCCAGACCCCACCACCTGGAAGCTGGATGCAGACGCTCCCGACCGCTGCCAAAAGGGGCTGGAGACGCTCTGCAATCAGGTCCAAAATATCGTGCTGGTCAGCGATTATATCTATTCCGATGCGGCCAAATACGACGAAGAGACGGAAACTTATCGCCGGGGCCTTGCCCGGCTGGACCGGTTTCTGGCGGGGATTGCGGATGCGGTTATCGAGGTCAGCGCCGGGAGTCATATCTTCCACAAAGGAGAAGGAAAGCTATGAGGTCTTTTTTTCACGCCTTTTTTATGTGCCAATCCATGTTCTGCGCCATTCCCTGTCCCTGTAAAATCTGGGATGAGGATGCAAGGGACAAGCTCCTTTGGTGCCTGCCCCTGGTGGGGCTGGAAATCGGTCTGCTGTGGTGGAGCCTCGGGCTGCTGTGCCGCTTTTTGGGGCTTAGCCAGGCGGTGAGCGGTATTGCCCTGTGCGCCATGCCCTTTTTCGCCACGGGCTTTATCCATCTGGACGGCTTTATGGATGTCACCGATGCGGTGGGCTCCTGCCGGGATCTGGCAAAGCGCCGGGAGATTCTGAAGGATTCCCATGTGGGCTCCTTTGCGGTCATTGGTGTGGTGCTGCTGATCCTGTGCCAGTTCGCCTTCTGTGTCTCTTTTAACCAGAAAACGGACATTCGTGTTCTGATTGTCATTCCGGTGGTCAGCCGCTGCGGCAGCGCCTTGGCGGTGGCCCTGCTTCCCAAGATGTCCACCAGCCAGTACGTACGCAAGCGGGCCAAGGCGGCGGATATTTGGATTCCCTGCGCGTTTCTGGCGGGGGCGCTGGCCTTTGCCTTTTCGCTGCGCTTCCGCTGCGGGATGGTCCTTCTGGTGCAGGCTGCGGGCTATGGGCTGGCGCTGCGCAAGGCCTACCGCTCCCTGGAGGGCATGAGCGGCGATATTTCCGGCTATGCCCTGACTCTTTCGGAGCTTTCCGCCCTTGGGGCGTTGGCGATTTTGTAAGGAGGCAAGTATGAAACTGATTATCGGCGGCGCGTATCAGGGAAAGCGCGCCTTTGCCATGGAGAAGCTTGGCATTCCCGAAACGCAGATTTTCACCTGTGAGGATACCCATATTGATTTCAGCAAGCCCTGCATTGACCGTTTGGAGGACTATGTTCTGGCCTGTGTACGGGCGGGGATTGACCCTATGGAGCAGCTGAAAGGGCAGGATTTGTCAGATAAGGTGATTATCTGCATGGATATTTTCTGCGGCGTGGTGCCCATCGATGCCACCATGCGCCTGTGGCGGCACACCACGGGGCTTGTCTGCCAGTATTTGGCCAAGAATGCCGACAGCGTATCCCGGATTTACTGCGGATTGGAGCAGCGACTGAAATGAGCAGACTCTACCTGATTCGTCACGGCAATACCGAGGCCAACCTGCAGCACCGCTACTGCGGCAGCACGGACCTGCCCCTGTCTCAGCCCGGCCGGGAGGCCCTGAAAAAGCTCCGTTACGATATCGGCCCCGTCCGTTTCCTGACCTCCGGGATGCTGCGCACAGAGCAGACCCTTGCCATCCTCTTTGGAAACGTACCCCACGGACAGCGCCCCGCCTTCCGGGAGGTGGATTTCGGCATTTTCGAAATGCACACCTATGAGGAGCTGAAGGACGCCCCGGCCTATATAGCCTGGATTACCGGGGACAATATGGCCAACATTCCGCCGGAAGGGGAGAGCGGCAATCAGATGCTCGCCCGGGTTCTGGAAGCCCTGCCGGAGCTTCTGCAGAAGGACACGGTGCTCGTAACCCACGGCGGCGTCATTGCTGCCATTCTAGAGCACCTGTTCCCGGGGGAGAACAAAAGCCGCTACCAGTGGCAGCCCGCCCCCGGCTATGGCTACCTGATCGAAGGAAATTCCTACCGTCCGATTCCCTGAAAAAAGGATTGACAAAATGAGGAAGATACGGTATAATACTCAAGCACTTGCGAGAGTGTTGGAATGGTAGACAAGCACGTTTGAGGTGCGTGTGGTTATGCCGTGGGGGTTCGAGTCCCCTCTCTCGCACCAGATAAGAAAAACGCCGTGGATGCAAAATCCATGGCGTTTTTGTTGGTTATACATGTTATTCTGGGATTATTGGAACTATTCTTGATATTTTTATCCTAAATTCCTGAAAAATTATCCTTCACTTCCAATATAGTTCTGCGAAAAAGAAATAACACGCGGAACACGGATGTGCTGTAAGCGCTCAATAAATGCCCCGTCCCCCTCCCCAAAAACAGCAGGCCCTACACCCAGGGCCTGCTGTTACTCAAGATATGTATTTACATAGGCATCGGAGTTTGAATTCTTATAATCCTCTTGGATGTCGGGTGCCCAGGGCATGAAGGCCTCCAATTCTTCATGGGGGCGACTTCCCCAGGTATGGGCGCTCCACCGGCACACGCTGTAGATAGGCGAATGGTTCTACTCCGTTTGCCTTTGCGCTTTTCACCAGGGAATACACAATGGCGCTGCGGTGATTTCACCGGGAAGAAGGGTCTAATCCCAAGGCAATCTTCATTGCCGTCTTATTCTGGTACATATTGTAGTCTGCCTGACGAAGCAGCGCCGGCATGGTCCTGTTGTCTGCTTCTGCGGAGTGGGCAAAGCCTGCGGCGTAGCTCAGAGGAATCACAGGCATCAGCCGAGTGCCGGAGCGGTTGTATTCCTCGGTCATGCGCTTCAGCTTTTCCAGAAACCGCTGCACGTCCTCAGGGGAGACGTTGGTAAGAATTGCGACAAACTCGTCGCCGCCGTAACGGCCCACAAAATCGTAAATGGGGACAGCTTTCCGGAGCAGATGCGCGAAGCCCCTGATTATCTGATCACCGGCCTGATGGCCTAGGGCATCATTGATCTTTTTCAAATTGTTCAGGTCAAACATGAGGCAAGCGGTCTGGTCATTCAGGGGCTGGGAGGAATTGAGCATCTCCTCACAGCGGCTCTTGTTGGGCAGGCCTGTGTGCTTGTCCAGGTAAGCGGTATGGGAGAGCTCGGAGTTTTTATTGGACAGTCGCCTGTTCTGGAAGGAATTAAAAAGCAGCAGGGCTATGAGCAGCAGGCTCGTGACGGCCATGGCATATTCTACCCTCAGAAGATTCTTCGCGAGCTCATCGGAATAGATTTCCGCAGAGGAGACGGTTGTGTTGGCCAGCTCAAAGAATCGCTCACTGACAGTCAGTATATCGGTGTTCTCCCATCCATATACGTTGACCTTAGCCAGCTCCTGCTTCAGCGCGTACCAGTATTGCGTCATGATGGCCAAGTCTTCTGATATTGTACGCTTTGCAGGGGAACCAGATTGTGAACCTTTCCGCCGTTTTTTAACTCATTTAGAATGATTTCCGATTCATTGATCAAATCGCTGTAGGGCTGGCCCATAATGACGAGCTTCACGATGCGCTGACTGCCGCCGCGGACGGATGCGGTATAGTTTACAACCCTTGCGCAGCCTTGAATCAGATTCGAGTCGATCATGGATGTAAAAATCAGAAATACGAGGATGACGGACAGAATCTTCGGCAGCACATGGTTGAGAAAATTGTTCACTTTCTCCATAATGGCCCTCCTTATTTTGTAGATGATTTCAGAAGGCACAATCACAATTCTACGAAAATATTATACATGAACTTTTGCAAAAATCAACTGCTTTCTACAAAGGCAGCCCAGAGGGATGCTCTGCAGTTGGAATTGCCATACAAAATAACGGTGGGAAAATCTTTGGAAAAAGAAGAGTTTTTCTTGCTATTTTGAAGTGCTGTGTGTATAATGGAAGAGATTCAGAAAGAAAACAGTTTGTGTGATTTGTCTTATAAACCATGATGCTGAAATTTTTGCCCGTTAAAATCGGTCGATATTATATGGAGGCAACCCAATGACCCTGAAAGAATGCTACACGCGCATGAATGGCAGCTATGAAGATGCCAAGCTTCGCCTGATGATGGATTCCATGGTGGAGCGCTTTATGTTCAAATTCCTGGAAGACGACACCATGGAGAATCTGCGCAGCGCCGTGGCAGAAGGGAACATTCCCGATTCTTTCCGTGCTGCCCATACGCTGAAAGGCGTTGCAGCCAATCTCGCCTTTACCGAGCTCCAAGCGAAGGTCTCTGCGCTGACGGAGCAGCTGCGTCCCCAGACGGCTCAGGCGGATGCCGCACTGCTGGCAGAGGTGGAGAAGGCATATGCGCTGGTGGTCCATACCATCAATGCCTATAAGGCAGAAAAATAACCGCGTTTCCCGACCCTGATATAAGGGAGCCTCTGCTGAGGTACTGCGCGGCAGTCTCCGAAGAAGGAAAGATAGATATATGCAGAAATCAAATGTTTTGATCGTAGACGATGCTGCAATCAATAGAGAACTTTTGGCTTTCATTTTGCAGGATCGCTACCAGGTTTTTCAGGCGGAGAACGGAAAACAGGCCATTGAGATGATCGAATCCAAAGAGCGGATCTACCGTTTGGTTCTGCTGGATATTCAGATGCCCGTTATGGATGGCTTCGACTTCCTGGACTACATGAAGAAAAAGGACATGCTGAAGAATCTGCCGGTCATTGTGATTTCCGGCGGTTCCACGGATGCCTCCATTCTCCATGCCTATAAGCTGGGTGCCGTGGACTTTTTTTCCAAGCCCTTCAGCCCGGAAATTGTCCTGAACCGTGTACACAATATCCTGTCTCTTTATGAGCATGACTATAAAGATGAGTTAACCGGCGGTTATAACCGCAGCGGCTTTATTCAGATGGCAGAGAATATTCTGTACAATGCCTCCGACAAGACGGAGTATGCCCTGATGTTCCTGGACATCAAGAACTTCAAGGCAACCAATGAGCTATTTGGTACCGAAGGCGGTGACAGTATCCTGCGGGATTTCTACCAGCGCATTGGCACGACATGGCGTCCGGCTGTTACCGGCAGATTGGACACGGATCACTTCGCCTGCTTGGTTTTGCAGAGCCACATCAATATGGATACCCTCGGCAATGAGTTGAAGCTGAATATTCAGTTCAAGGGCCGAGGTATGAAGCTCTATGGCTACTGCGGCATCTATTATGTGGAGGAGGGCGTCTCCGTCACCAGCATGATCGACCGGGCCAAGCTGGCGGAAGAGAGCATCCTCAGTGATCATGTGCAGCCATTTGCTGTATTTGATGATTCCATGCGGCGGCTGTATGTGGATCAGATGGAGCTTATGAGCGAGTATGAGACGGCAATTGCCAACGAGGAATTTAAGGTTTATTATCAGCCTGTGGTGGAAGCCACTTCCGGGAACCTAATCTCCGCGGAGGCGCTGGTCCGCTGGGTCCATCCCCAGAGGGGGCCTGGTTTCTCCGGCGGCCTTTATTCCGGCGCTGGAAAACGGCGGCCATATCTCCAAGCTGGATTGGTTCATTGCAGACCGGGTGGCCAAGGTGGACCAGAGGTGCTATGCAGAGGGAATTCCGGTTGTCCCCGTTTCCGTCAACCTGTCTTGGATGGACTTCTATGATGAGGAAATGCTACAGCGGCTTGTGGAGCTGCTGAAAAGCAATGCCATCAAGAAGGGGGATATTCGCCTGGAGATCACGGAGACCTCCTATGCGGCCCCGGAAAGCGACCGGGAGAAGATTCTGGAGGAGTTCCATCTGTCCGGCGCCAAGATCCTGCTGGATGACTTCGGCAGCGGCTTCTCCTCTTTTGGAATGCTCAAGCGGTACAATTTCGATATCCTCAAGCTGGATATGACCTTCACCCGCCAGATCGAGACCAGCCCCAAGGTCTGCACCATTGTCAACGGCATTATCCAGATGGTCCACCACCTGGGCATTAAGGTCATTGCCGAGGGCGCGGAGACGGAAGCTCAGGTGAAATTCCTGCGGGAAAACGACTGTGATTATATTCAGGGCTATTATTTCTCCAAGCCCATGCCTGAGGCGGATTTTCTGGCCTATGTCCAGAAGGCTGCTGCAGAGGGAAAAATCGGACCCTCCACCAAATAATCTGTTTTGCTGCTCTCTGCACCGAAATCTCCTCGGTGTAGGGAGTTTTTCGTTCGAGGTTCCGATAAAAACTGTTTAGACTGGGTTCACATTTCAAAAATAAAATGTCACCATATAGCACTATCTGGAAAATGGAGATTGAGACCATGAATACATATCGCGCAGGCATTGATATCGGATCTACAACGGTGAAGATCGCGCTGCTGGATGAAAAAAATAACCTGATTTACGGAAATTACGTGCGCCACCAGGCCAATACCCAGGGGGCCATGGCTGGACTTTTAAAGGATGTTCGGGAAAAGCTGGGGGACTGTGCGCTGCAAGCGAGGATTACGGGTTCCGGCGCAATCACCTTGGCTAAGGCCATGGGCATCGGCTTCGTGCAGGAGGTCGTGGCCGTTGCCGGGGCGCTGAAAACCTTCTATCCTCAGACGGATGTGGCAATCGAGCTGGGCGGTGAGGATGCCAAGATCATCTATTTCACCGGCGGCCTGGAGGAACGCATGAACGGCGTCTGTGCCGGCGGCACGGGCTCCTTTATCGACCAGATGGCGGCCCTGCTGCAAACCGATGCCGCAGGCCTGAACGCAGAGGCGGAGCATTATCAGCAGATTTATCCCATTGCTGCTCGCTGCGGCGTGTTTGCCAAGACTGACATTCAGCCCCTGATCAATGAAGGTGCCACCAAGGCGGACCTGGCGGCATCAATTTTTCAGGCCGTTGTCAATCAGACCATTTCCGGCCTTGCCTGCGGCAAGCCCATTCGTGGCTGTGTGGCCTTTCTGGGCGGCCCGCTTCATTTCCTGCCGGAGCTGAAAAAGGCCTTTATCCGCACCTTGAAGCTTACTCCGGAAAACGTGGTGGACCCGGAAAACTCCCATCTGTTCGCTGCCATGGGATCGGCCCTGGAGGAGGACGGCGGTGAGACTGTGGCGCTGGGGGACCTGATTGATAGGCTGGAAAAGGGCGTGCAGGTTTCCTTTGAAATGCCCCGGCTCCCGGCATTGTTTGAGAGTAAGGAGGATTACGAGGCCTTCCGGCAGCGTCACGCCAAGGCTGTGGTAGAAAAGGCAAATTTGGAAACCTACTGCGGCGACTGCTATTTAGGCATTGATGCAGGCTCTACCACCACCAAAATGGCCTTGATCGGCCAGGAAGGGCAGCTGCTCTATTCCTTCTATGCCAACAATAAGGGCAACCCCATCGAGACGGCAAAAACCGCCATCTGGAATCTGAAAACAATCCTGCCCGGCTCTGCCCGCATAGCCCGCACCTGCTCTACGGGCTATGGCGAGTCCCTGCTGAAATCCGCCTTCAATCTGGACGAGGGCGAGGTGGAGACCATTGCCCACTGCACGGCTGCATCGTTCTTTGACAAGAACGTGGATTGTGTCCTGGACATTGGCGGGCAGGATATGAAGTGCATCCGCCTGAAAAACGGCGCGGTGGATACCATCATGCTCAACGAGGCCTGCTCCTCCGGCTGTGGCTCCTTTATTGAGAATTTTGCCAACTCTCTGGGCTATTCTGTGGAGGACTTTGCCAAGGAGGCGTTGTTTGCAGAGCACCCTGTAGACCTGGGCACCCGGTGCACGGTGTTCATGAATTCCAATGTGAAGCAGGCCCAGAAGGAAGGCGCGAAGGTTTCGGATATCTCCGCAGGCCTTGCCTATTCCGTGATTAAAAACGCCCTGTTCAAGGTGATCAAGCTGAGCTCGGCACAGGAGCTGGGCAGTCATATCGTGGTCCAGGGCGGAACCTTCCACAATCAGGCGGTGCTGCGGGCTTTTGAGACCATTGCCGGGGCAGATGTGGTCTGCCCGGATATTGCGGGACTTATGGGGGCCTTTGGCGCCGCACTGATTGCCCGAAGCCATGACCGGGGCGAAGGGACCACCATGCTTCCTCTGGAAGAGATTGTCAACCTGACCTATACCACCAAGACCCGGCGCTGCGGCGGCTGTGCCAATAACTGTATGCTCACTGTGAATGCCTTTCCCGGCGGCCGCCGGCACATTACCGGCAACCGCTGTGAGAAGGGCGCAGGAAAAACCGACCGGGGCGAGAAGGCACCCAATATGGTGGCCTATAAGCAGAAGCGGATGTTCGATTACACACCTCTGACGGAAGAAGAGGCGGAAAGAGGCACCGTGGGCCTGCCCAGAGTGCTGAATATGTACGAGAATTATCCCTTCTGGGCCACATTCTTCCGGCATTTGGGTATCCGTGCGGTGCTCTCGCCCTTCTCGGACCGGAAGATCTATGAGCTGGGCATGGACTCCATTCCCTCAGAATCCGAGTGTTATCCCGCCAAACTGGCCCACGGCCATGTGCAGTGGCTCATCGACCAGGGAATCACAACCATTTTCCATCCCTGTGTGTTTTATGAATACCAGGAGCACAAGGATGCTCAAAACCACTACAGCTGCCCCATGGTGGCCTCCTATGCGGAAAACCTGAAAAACAACGTGGAGGCTGTTACAGAGAGAAAAGTGCGCTATATCCGCCCCTTTGTGGCCTTTACCAATGAAAAGGTTGCTGCCGAACGGCTGATAAAGCTCTGTAAGGAGGAATGGGACATCCCTGCTTCCGAAGTCAAGGCGGCAGTCAAGGCAGCCTGGGCGGAGCAGCGGAAGGCCAAGGCCGACATCGTGGCGGAAGGACAGCGGGTACTGAAGCAGATGGAGGACAATGGCGGCAGCGGTATTGTCCTGGCCGGGCGGCCCTATCATATCGACCCGGAGATCAATCACGGTATCCCCGAGCTCATCGCCTCCTATGGCCTGACGGTGCTCACGGAGGACAGCCTCCCGAATCCCGAGGAAGACCAGCACTTGCGGATCGTGGACCAGTGGGTCTACCATTCCCGGCTGTATTCCGCTGCCCGGTTCGTCCGGAATCGGGATGACCTGGAGTTGTTGCAGCTGAATTCCTTTGGCTGCGGTCTGGACGCTGTGACCACGGACCAGGTCAATGAGATCCTGGAGGGCAGTAACAAGCTCTATACGCTGCTGAAGATCGACGAGGTGAACAATCTGGGCGCTGTCCGCATCCGTATCCGCAGCCTGATTGCGGCCATGAAGATGCGTCGGGAGGAGCAGATTCATGCCTGCCCCCGGCCTGTGGACTTCGAGCGTGTGGAGTACACGGAAGCCATGCAGCTGGAGGGCTATACCATTCTGGCGCCCCAGATGAGCCCCATCCACTTTGAGATTTTGCAGCCGGTTTTTGAAAAGCATGGCTATCATGTGGTGGTCCTGGACAATGACGACCGGACGGCTATCGATACGGGGCTGAAATATGTCAATAACGATGCCTGCTTCCCCTCCATTACCGTGGTGGGGCAGATCATGGAGGCTGTGCTCTCCGGTAAATACGATACGGATCATCTGGCCATCATGATGACCCAGACCGGCGGCTGCTGCCGGGCCAGCAACTATGTGGCCTTTATCCGCCGCGCCCTGCAAAAGGCGGGCTACCCCAATATCCCCGTAATCTCCGTCAATGCCAACGGCATGGAGAAGAATGCGGGCTTTCAGATCACGGCAGGGCTGGCCATTGATGCGGTGCACGCCCTGGTCTATGGCGACCTGTTCATGCGCTGCCTGTATCGGGTGCGGCCCTACGAGAAGGTCCCCGGCTCTGCCGAGGAGCTGCACCGGAAGTGGAAAAAGATCTGCATTGAGTCCCTGGTTGATAAGGACAGCACCTATTCCTATGGCTGGGTTTGCCGGGGCATTGTTCAGGCTTTTGACAGCCTGCCCATTGACGAGACCCTCCGCAAGCCCCGGGTGGGCGTGGTCGGCGAGATCCTGGTCAAGTATATGCCCCTGGCCAATAACCATCTGGTTGAAGTCCTGGAGGCTGAGGGAGCCGAGGCCGTGGTGCCGGATATGTTGGACTTCTTCAACTATTGCCTGCTGGGCGGTAAATACCGCCATGAATACCTGGGGGCGGGCTGGGGCTCGGAGTTTACGGCCAAAGCGGGCATCCAGGTGGTGCGGGCTCTGCGCCGCCCGGCCATTGATGCTCTGCGCAAGAGCAAGCGTTTTGATCCGCCGGTACCCATTGAAAAAATCGCCGAGATGACCAAGCCCTATTTGTCTATGGGCAACCAGTATGGCGAAGGGTGGTTCCTGGCGGGGGAGATGATCGAGCTGATTTCTTCCGGCGTGCCCAACGTCATCTGCATTCAGCCCTTTGCGTGTCTGCCCAACCATGTGGTTGGTAAGGGTGTGATCAAGGTCCTGAAAAAGAACTATCCTCAGGCCAACATTGCCGCCGTGGACTACGATCCCGGTGCCAGTGAGGTCAACCAGCTCAACCGTATCAAACTGATGCTGTCGGTGGCCAAGGAAAATATGAAAAACGAGAAATGATGCAAGGGCATTCTCTGGAAAAGCAGGGAGTACAAAGCGCGGGCGGCATTGACCGTCCGTGCTTTTCTGCGCTAAGCCCCCCATTCCTGCCACAGTCCTATGGCAAGCTCTGCACCGAGCGCTGCTGCCTGTTCCAGAAGGGCGCGAATACAGCTTTGGTCCCGATATAAGGTGAATTGGAAGCCATTGGGCACTGTCTCAATGGAATATCGGCAGCACAGCTTGGAATCTTCGAATTTCCCGGAAGCTGCTATTCGGGGCAGTGGGGTGCGTGTGCAGCCCTGCTTTGTAAGTTCCAGCCGGACGGCTGCCGGGGCGGTGTCCAGCCAGATCTTTTTCCCGGCCCAAGGAGAAAGCGCCTCCTCAATGGCTTGATCTGCCGCCACAGGGGACAGAAAGAGACGGCAGCCCTCTACGGCATAGGCCGGAGGCGCAGCCAGGGGAATGGTCAGCTCCCGGGTAAGCAGCCGGACCAGCTCCCGCTGCGGTGCATTTTCTGCCTGCTGGAAGTCCAGAAGAAGGCCGGTGCAGGAGAACTTCTCCAGCGCTTCTGCCAGCTGGGCAAGAATACGTCCCGGGTCCTGAGCCGCCATGGGTACCCGGTCATCCAGTACCAGCAGCGCGCCGCTCGGAAGTGTCTGCGGAAGTTCCACAAGCCCATCATCGGAAAAATGGCAGCCCATTCGGGCAAGCCTTGGGGGAAGACGGGCACATGCAGCGATTTCACCATCCGTCATAGCCAGATATTGCGGGATTCCCATGGACAAATCCTCCTCACCGTGCTATAATAACCCCAGAATCGGGGATTGGCAGCCGAAGCGCGTTTCTCCGTTAGCATATGTTTGAAGGAGAGAAACTATGTCTTTTTCGCTTCTGCCCAGGTTTTTGACCCCGGAGCTGACGGATCTGACCCCGGATTTTTTGCTGGACAAGGGGATCCATCTGCTGATGATGGATTTTGATAATACCATCGTTCCCTATACCACCGATGTCCCTACAGAGCGGATGCGCTTCTGGCTGGAAGAGATGAATGCTTCCCCTGTGAAGATCGCCATCGTTTCCAACAGCAAGAATGCCCGCCTGATCCGCTTCTGCGAAACCTATCACCTGGACTATATCATGCGGGCCCACAAGCCGAGACCCCAGGGGCTGCAGCAGTGCATGGCCCGGTTCGGCTTCGCCCCGGAGCAGTCCGCCATTGTGGGCGATCAGATTTTTACGGATACACTGGCCGGAAACCTGGCGGGGGTCACCCCCATTTTGGTAAAGGCCATTGATAATCACACCTTCTGGCTGAAGGCGCGCCACGTTCTGGAGCTGCCTTTTGTCTTTGCGGCGAGAAAAAGGAGAATAAAAACATGAAAAATCTGGAAAAGTTCCTGTCCCTGCTGGATGGCGAGGTCGACGGTCTGCTGCTGACCTCTCGCTACAGCCGCCATTACGGCGCGGAATTCGACATTGCCGAGGGTATGGCAATCGTAACAAAGAAGGGCTGCCGTTATTTCACCGACAGCCGTTATATTGAGTCCGCCCAGGCAAACATCAAGGGCTTTGAGGTCCTGGATGTGAATTCCGGCCGGAATTATGCCAAGTGCCTCAATGAGGCCATTGCGGACTTTGGCGTCACCGCTCTGGGCTATGAGGAAAATTATCTGACTGTGGCCGAATTCATGGGTCTGGAAAAGAACCTGAATGCCAAGCTGGTGCCCTTCAATGCCAAGATCAATGGCTTCCGGGATGTGAAAGAGGACTGGGAGCTGGACCTGCTGCGCAAGGCACAGAAAATCGCCGACAAGGCCTTCAAAGATACCCTGCCCAGAATCCATGCCGGTATGACCGAACTGGAGGCCCAGGCGGAGCTGATTTACGAGATGTATAAGAACGGTGCTCAGGGGCTGTCCTTTGATCCCATCGTTGTCTCCGGACCCAATACCAGCATGCCCCATGGCGTAGCAGGGGAGCGGGTCATTCAGGAAGGCGATTTCATCACCATGGACTTCGGCGTGCTCTATCAGGGCTACTGCTCGGATACCACCCGTACCTTCGCCGTGGGCTACGCCACCGAGGAAATGAAGAAGGTCTACAATGTGGTCCTGCAGGCACAGCTGGCCGGTATCGCCGTTACCAAGGCCGGTGTCACCGGTGCTGAGGTAGACGGCGCTGCCCGGAAGGTCATTTCTGATGCGGGCTATGGCGATTACTTCGGTCACAGCTACGGCCATGGCGTTGGCCTGGAGATTCATGAAGGCCCCAATATGAGCTTCCGCAATGAAAAGCCCATCCCCGCCGGAGCCGTTACCTCTGCCGAGCCCGGTATCTATCTGCCCGGAAAATTCGGTGTCCGTATTGAGGATGTAACAATTGTGACCGAGAATGGCTGCGAAGATATCACCAATATTCCCAAAGATTTGCTGATTATCTAAATTTTTTCAGAATACCCCTTGCAAAATGACGACATATGGGGTAAACTAACATGGTTAAGGATATAGATTCTTGTATCCCCCCAAGGGAACATAAATTAGGAGGATAAACCAATGATTTCTGCAAGTGATTTTAGAAACGGCGTAACCTTTGAAATGGATGGCAAGGTTATGCAGGTCATCGAGTTCCAGCACGTGAAGCCCGGCAAGGGCGCTGCTTTTGTCCGCGTGAAGATGAAGAACGTCATCACCGGCGGCGTCACCGAGACCAGCTTTAACCCCTCTGCCAAGTACCCCACCGCATATATTGAGCGCAAGAAGATGGAGTACTCCTACAACGATGGCAACCTGTACTACTTCATGGACGGCGAGACCTATGAGCTGACCCCCATCGATGGCAGCGTCCTGGACGATTCCTTCAAGTTCGTCAAGGAGAACGATGTCTGCACCATCATGAGCTACAAGGGCAATGTCTTCGGCGTGGAAGCTCCCAACTTTGCTGACCTGGTGGTCACCAAGACCGAACCCGGCTTCGCCGGCAACACCGCAACCAACGTCCTGAAGCCCGCCACTCTGGAGACCGGCGCTGACGTGAAGGTGCCCCTGTTCATCAACGAGGGCGACAAGATCCAGATCGATACCCGCACCGGCGAGTACCTGGGCCGTTCCAAGGTTTAATCACAGCTGTCTTGGCTGAAAGGAGAACGAATATGACGATTTCTGAAAAATCCGCCTACCTGAAGGGGCTCATGGACGGCCTGAAGCTGGACACGGAGACCAACGAGGGAAAGATGATCGCTGCCATCGTTGATTTGCTCGGCGATATGTCCAAGCGTATGGTGGACATTGAGGATACCACCATTGCCATCTCCGATGAGCTGGACGAGATCGAAGAGGACCTGGATGCCATCGAAGACTTTATCCTGGATGAAGACGACGAGGACGACTGGGACGAGGATTACGAAGATTACGAGGACGACGAGGACTACTACGACCCCGAAGAGGATGACTCTGAGGACGAGGAGGAGCCCGAGGAGGGCTTTGACTTCGGCGATGAGGATTCCACCATCTACGAGGTAGAGTGCGCCTGCGGCAATGTCATCGACTTCGACGAGGAAGTGCTGGAGTCCGGCAGCATTGTCTGCCCCAAGTGCGGTGAGACTCTGGAATTCTCCTTCGAAGACGAGGAAGACCAGTAATTGTGAGTTTTTTCCCAGCGGCGGAGCCATCCGCCGCTGGGAATCGGTCAGAAACCCGAAAGAAAACACTTGACAGATGAGTCAATTTATGCTATTATATCACCCGTGATGACGAGCGTCACGTTTCTGAACGGGCCTTTAGCTCAGTTGGTCAGAGCCTCCGGCTCATAACCGGATAGTCCCGGGTTCGAGTCCCTGAAGGCCCACCACAAAGCCAAGGTTTCATTCCTTTTTGAATAAAAGACATAGGGGTATAGCTCAATTGGTAGAGCGGCGGTCTCCAAAACCGTAGGCTCAGGGTTCAAGTCCTTGTGCCCCTGCCAAAACCACCGAACGGATTTCGTTCGGTGGTTTTCCTTTTCCTGAAACCGTGTAAAGAGGTGTGAAAGGTTGAAACATTATAATTTGAGTACCATTCCCCAAAAAGGCGCACAAATCCAAGCCCCTCAAAAACGAGCTTTTCAAAGAGGCGAGGAGGGTGTATAATTCAAGTGGCGCTGGGCGTCACGAGATAGCCTTGCCTTTGTAAGATGAAGATGGCCTCCTCCACAGAAACTGCTCTAAGTTCTGGCGGAGTGTTGCAGCACCGATACAATTCGGCGTTATAGGGTTCATTCTTTTTGAGAATGTTGTAGATGGCTGTCAGCAGCATCCTTGCGATGGCAATGATGTTTTTTTGTGACCCCGGCGCTTTTTGAGAACCAAGTAGCGGTTATGGACTTCCGGGAAACGCTTTGCCCGAACGGCACAAAGTGCGCACTGAACAAACAACGGCTTGATATAGGCTCCAGGCCGGCTGATTCTGGTGGTTTTCTTCTTCCCGGCGCTCTCGTTGTTCTGCGGCGTAAGACCAGCCCAGGAGCACAAATGCTTCGAGGTGGGAAACACGGCATATCCACTCCGATTTCAGAGATGATACCAATCGCGGCTAAGGACTGGATAACGCAGATAGAAGCACCGAAAGAAAGTTCGCTGGGGCCAATTGCATCCAACGGAACATGGAACTTCTTTCCAGATGCGGCACAGTATAATATCTACGAACCCAATAGCCAGCCGAACCAGCAAGAATGGACAAACTATTTTGAAGAGAAATTAGCTGTGCTGGAATATGATGGTCCCGTACTGATCCGGCAGTCAGTCAGCTTTCAGGGGGTGTTCTCAGAAGTGGCGGTGGTCACTGCCAGTAATATAAAGACAAACGGAACACGGGAGTTCTTAGAGGGTTCATCCATTTGCCAGACGGAAAAGCCCGCAAACAAAGTGCCGGGTTTGTATATACTTACAGCACTGTTCGTCCGGGGACAAGAGCAATTGGATGTGTATCACCAATATGAGGAGATTTTGCCAATTGTGGGATCGGATTATCTTCCGTGGAATCGGGATTCCAGCTTCATGCAGGCGTTTTCCGCCCTTCAATTTGACGATGAGGGGAATATGACGGCATATCCCATCTATATGGATATGACCGGGGAAGCGCAGCTGCGGATAATGGAGAACCAGCCTGCCATTCTGATTGCGGATATTAATGGGGATGGTGCATCAGAGGTGATTGCTTGTATCAGTGCACCCAGTTCCCTTATGAGTTGGTGTAAGGTATTTACTTTCGCATCCGGTTTTGCAGAGGAATATCTTCGTATTTCTCTTAATTAAGCAGGATCGTTGATGAACCAATTCCAAGGACGCATTTGGCATCCAATAGCAAAAAACAAGGTTCTCCGAGCGCGAACCGAAGGATGAATAAGCAAGGTCGCGTAATTACGGGGGGAGCGACACATATTTGTGCTGTTTCTGCTGACTTATATATTGGAGGGAGCATTTTGAAATTTGTTCTGAAAAAATGCAGAAGAGAATTGGCACTTTTCCTGATTGCCGCTCTGGCGTGGACGGGAATCAACGTGACGCAGGCGTTTTTGTTGGAGTACATTTCCGAAACGGCATTGGAAGGGCTTTCCGGGCGTCTGGCGTTAATCGTTGCTTGGGCGCTGGGGTATGTGATTCTGGAGGCTGCACTGGAGTTCGCTTTCAGCTGGACCGAATTGAATGTGCGTTCCAAAAGCTCCGCGCTGCTTCGCAATGCATTACTGGAGCGTATCTTGGCGTGCAGCATTGAGGAAAAGGAAAGCAAGGGAGACGGATATTATCTCGCCATGATCAATGACCAGGTAAGCGAGGTGGAATCGGACTATATCGGGGCGCTGCTGGATGTAGTCTGCCAGCTGTTCTTCCTGATTTTTGCGTTGGCGGCTACGACTGCCATTCAGCCCATCATGACCCTGATCGTGATCCTGCTGTGTATTCTGCCGCTGGTGTTTCCAAAGCTCTTCACCAAGCGGTTGGAATCCACCAGGCGGGATTCCGTCGCGGCGAAATCCCGGTATGTGGACCTGCTGAATGAGCTGATGGCAGGCTTTACCGGACTGAAAATCTTTGGCCGCAGCGCGGATGTTTCCCGCTACCATGGAGAAGCCAACGAGGACACCAGGAAACGTGTTCTGCGGGGCAGGGTATGGCAGAGAATGTCCATGTCTGCCAGCTATGGCCTGGGCAATCTGGTCGTTCTGGGGGCCTGGGTTTTCGGCGTGATCTTTGCTGTCTCCGGGTCTATAACGGTACCGGAAATGATTGCACTGACCAGCCTGATGAACCTGGTTGCGGGGCCTTTTCAGATCATCAGCGAAAACTATTCCGCAATTCTGTCCGGCCGGGCAGTGGCAAAAGACCTGGAGGCTTTTTTGGAAAGCGGAGATCATAGATTGGGCAGCTGCAAGTCTGACGCGGAAAATGTTTCGTCTGTTGTGCTCTCCCATGGCACCGTGATCCGCAGCGGCCGTAAAATTCTGAACGATGTGTCTATCGGGCTGGATGGGGAAAAGAAAATCTGTCTGGTGGGTCCCAGCGGCAGCGGAAAGAGCACGCTGCTTCGCACCATGGCGGGCATTTTGGAAATGCAGGGCGGGAATCTTGCGGTCAATGGGGAAGATGTTACGGAAAAGCCCGGCCTGACGCACAAGGAGCTCCTGTACCTGACCCAGGAGACAACGATTTTCTCTGCCTCTATTGGGGATAATGTGTCCCTGTTTCGCAGGATGCCGGAGGAAAAGTTGAAATCGGCCCTTCTGCGTTCCGGGCTGGGAGAATGGTTCCGCGGCACCGGGGGGTGCCTGGACAAGCTTCTGGAAAAGAACAGTGCCAAACTCTCCGGCGGCGAACAGCGGCGGTTTGACTTTGCACGCATTCTGGCGGAGGACGGGAAGATCCTTTTGTTCGATGAACCTACTGCGGGGCTGGATGCCGCCAATGCCCGGAATATCATGGATCAGATCGCCGCCATGGATGGCCGAATGATTCTGGTTGCGACCCATGATTTGGAGGAAGAGAATCTGCGACGGTTTGATGAGGTGTACATCATGAAAGAGGGCCGTGCGGTCCTTCACGGCACACCAGATTTCGTTCTTGCCAGCAAGGTGTATCAGCAACTGAAGAATGGCAGCGACAGAAAATGAAGCAGCAGTAGACGGGGAATGGGTCACCGTATTGGATTCTGTTCCAGAGTCGAAAGTTGATCTGACTCGCTGGGATCAGTAGAAAGGCGATTCCTGATGAGAGGGGAAAGCATTACCGAAAACATTGCATCTCTTCAAGAGCGTGGAAATAAACAGCCACCGTCAATCCTCCTGACTGTATTCCAGAATATCCCCCGGCTGGCAGTTCAGTACCTCGCAGATTGCGGCAAGGGTGGAGAATCGTATGGCGCTGATGTGCCCGTTCTTCATTTTGGAAAGGTTCACGTTTGCAACGCCGACTTTTTCCGACAGCTCGTTCAGGCTCATTTTTCTGTCTGCCATGACACGGTCAAGACGCAATACAATGTGTCCCATGTGGGCACCTCACAGGGTTTCGTCCGACTCTGTCTGGAGCTGGACGCCGTAGCGGAACACGGTTACAAGGCACATCGTTACTGCAAAGGTGATCAGCAGCCCCCACTGCACGAAAATTCCTCCACTTTTTCCGGCAGACAGGAAGCGGACGGCCAGGGTTTCACCGATGCTTGCAAAGAGTGCGGCAGGAAGCAGAGAATAGCCAAAATTGCGCAGCCTGACCACAAAATCTGTACAGAAGGGCGATGCACACACGGAAAGAACTTTGAATAGCTTTTGCAGCATCAGCAGACCGGCTGCGGAAGCGGCAGCAGTCAGGGCGGCGAAGACGAGAAGAACCATGAGATCAGAGGAACGGTATTCTTCCGGGGCGGAGGTCGCATCGATGACCTTATTGCCTTCCTCGGAGCGGATTGTCGCGGTCGAATAGGACTGGTTGAAGAAGTGTAGGTTTGCATTCAGTTCTGTGTTCTCGGGCGGCAGAACCAGACTGCTTCCGTCATCTGAAAGCATAGCAGAGGGGTCCGTGTCCCCTGCATACTGGAAATCCTCCACCAGCATTCCCCATACGGAAGAAAAAATATTCTCGTTGATTTGGAATGCAGCGCGGTTGGTTACGGAGACCACCACGGCATCCTTGGGGAGCGTGGCGGTGTAAATCGCTTCCGTGCCCAGTAAAAGGGTAATGATCACAGCGGCAATCATTAGGACGGTCAGGATAACCGTTCCGATTTTTCCGAAACGGTGGATATTTCGTTGCGTTTTCTCGTTCATAAAAATGCCTCCATACACGTGGTACGTAAATTATTTAACGACTATCGTTATGCTAGCATTATACAAGTGCATTTCCGATTTGTCAAGATGCAATTTAACGTTTTTCGTTAAAAATTTCACGTGCTGTATTAAACTCTAACATTGCCGGGAATATAGTTCGTTCCTCCAACGAGCGACCGCCCCTCTCCAAGTCGAGAGGGGCGGCGCGATTATTTGCTACAGCAGCCGTTATCGGGCTGGCATCTGGGCTTGCAGTCGCAGCCCTTGGGGGTGAACTGGGCGGCAGGGAAGGGGATGCGGCTGAACAGCTCGCAGGGGTCTTCCGCGCAGCCCGGAGAGTCGCAGCACTCCTTGGTGGGGATGCTGTAGTCCATAACGGGTACGATGAGCTGTGCGTCCCGTTCCAGACGGACGATGGAGAACTGCCCCAGGGTCACATAGAGCCTTCTGCGGTCTCCCTGCAGCACCAGGTCCTCATCGAACATGGTTTTCACCCAGTCCGGCATCTGCATAGGACAGTCCCGCCCCCCGCACTCACAGGCTTCCCGAACCCGAGAGCTGAGCACCATGGGGTCCAGAGCCTCCACCACTGCCGTTGGGCGGTTGGCCAGGTTTCGGGTGATGGCATCTGCCGTGCAGGGGCGCAGGTCGCTGCGGTAGATGTGGGCGCAGCTTTCTTCACCGCAGAGGACGACCCGCTTGGTAAAGACGGCCAGGCCGCAGAGTGTTGCCGGGCGGTTGGCGCCGATGATGGTATCGGCCAGGATGCGGTAGTAGAAGGTGATGTCTACGCAGTAATGATTCCGGTCGAAGGTCACGGGCTCCACATCTATGTAGGTGCTTAGGAGCTCGGCACAGCGGACTCGGGTGTTTGCGGAGCCATCCAGAGCCCGCTGGGAGCCCGCGGTCAGGTAAACGGGCAGGTCCTCGATACAGTCTTTGTCCCGACAGGAGTCGGTGATCTTCCGGGTGTGAATGGACATTGCCTGCCGCAGCTCATTGGGATTGCAGCGCAGGGTATCGGTGCATTGATCGGCCATGAAATTCCCTCCTGAAAGAGGAGACTCCGATTCGTGAAAATCGGAGCCTCCGTAATTTTTTCTCTCAGGACAGTGTATGCACACAGCAGAAAATTGTTATTGGCTGAAAAATTGCGGGCAGAATTTGCAGCCCGTGGCTTCCCGGATCGGGATGGGGTGCCTTTATCTCCAGGAGAAGCGGTAAACCGTCTCGCTTACATAGCGCTTCCCTGCGGGGACAATAGGCTTTTTCCACTGGGGCTTGTTCAGAGCATCGGGGTAGAACTGGGTTTCCAGGGCAATGCCGCTGTGTTTGCCGTAATGAACGCCGTCCTTGCCGGTCTGGTCCAGATAATTGCCGGAGTAGAGCTGAACGCCGGGGCAGTCGGTATAGACGGACATACTGCGGCCGGATTCCGGGTCCGTCAGGGTGGCGCAGGGGTTGCAGAAGACCTCAAAATTGTGGTCATATCCCCCCTGCAGGTGCAGGGGCTCGTAGTCAGCGTCCAGGTCCTGGGAGATGGGCTTGGGCACCCGGAAATCCATTGGCGTACCTGCTACCGGGCGTTCTTCTCCGGTGGGGATGTTCTGCGCATCGTCGGGGCAGAAGTGCCGGGCGGGCATGGAGAGAACCTGATGGACAGCCTTTTCGGGATGCTCCTGACCGGCCAGATTGAAATAGCTGTGGTTGGTCATATTGAAAACGGTCTCCCGGTCGCTGCGGCCTTCATAGCAGATGTGCAGGCCTCCCTCTCCGTCCAGACGGTAGGTCACCCGGATATGGGCAGTGCCTGGGAAGCCCTGGTCGCCGTCGGGGCTTTCCAGGGTAAGCGTGACGGAATCCTGCTCCAGACTTGCCAGAGTCCACAGCCGCACATTGTAGGGGTGAGGGCCGGAGTGGAGGTTGTTCTCACCCTCGTTGGGGGTCAGAACACAGATTTTTCCGTCCAGCGGGAAGCGGGAGCCGGCAATGCGGTTGGCATTGCGGCCCACGGTGGCCCCCAGAAAGCCATCATTGTCCACATAGGCCTGGGCATCGTCATAGCCCAGAACCACGTCCTGAACCGTGCCGGAGGCATCTGGGACCCACAGCTGCACCAGGGTGGCACCCAGGTTTGTAATCTTGGCGGTGAGACCGCCGTTTTGGATGGTATACAGGCAGGCTTCCTCGCCGCTGTGCAGATTGCTGAATTTCTTTTCCATGAAAATGCTCCTTTTTACTTTCTGCCGGGAACAGTCGGAATTATGTTAAGACCATGTAACTTCATTGTACTATATTCTTTTCGGAATTACAATGCTTTCTTTTGGCCGGATGGACAATTTGGGAACATTCCGTGGGAATTGCACTTTTGGGGCATCCGGTTGACTTCCCAATTATTCTTCGTCAAAAGCGTAACCACAATATTTAGTGGTCAACGCTTGACAAAACCACAAGATGTAGTATAATGAGGCAGCGAAGAGAAAAAACACACAAGGAGGACCGCACGATGAAAATCATCAAGCGAAACGGCACAGAAGTCGTTTTTGATATTGAAAAAATCAATAAGGCTATTTCCAAGGCCAACAATGCCGTTGAGGAAAAAGTGCGGCTGACCCCTGTTCAGATCAGCCGCATTGCCGAGAGCGTCACCGTTTCCTGCGAGGAAATGGGCCGCAGCCCTTCCGTTGAAGAGATCCAGGACCTGGTGGAGAAGTCCATCATGGCCCACGGTGCTTTTGAGGTGGCGAAGGAGTATATCACTTACCGCTATACCCGGAACCTGGCTCGCCAGTCCAACACCACGGACGATCGCATCCTGAGCCTCATCGAGTGCAACAACGAGGAGGTCAAGCAGGAGAACGCCAACAAGAACCCCACCATCAATGCCGTCCAGCGGGACTACATGGCAGGCGAGGTGTCCAAGGATATCACCAGCCGCATTCTGCTGCCCCGGGAGATCGTGGCGGCCCATGAGGCGGGCATCATCCATTTCCATGACTCCGATTACTATGCCCAGCATATGCACAATTGCGACCTGGTGAACCTGGACGACATGCTCCAGAACGGCACTGTTATTTCCGGCACCCTCATTGAGAAGCCCCATTCCTTCTCCACTGCCTGCAACATTGCCACCCAGATCATTGCCCAGGTTGCCTCCAATCAGTACGGCGGCCAGTCCATCTCCCTGACCCATCTGGCCCCCTTTGTCCAGATCAGCCGGGAGAAGATCCGCCGCAGCGCGGAAAAGGAAATGAAGGAATTCGGGGTTGCGCCCAGCGAAGAGGCCATCTCCAAGGTGGTGGAGGATCGGCTCCGTGACGAGGTCCGCCGCGGTGTCCAGACCATCCAGTACCAGGTGGTGACCCTGATGACCACCAACGGCCAGGCCCCCTTCATTACGGTCTTCATGTACCTGAACGAGGCGCGGAACGAGCAGGAGAAGAAGGACCTGGCCATGATCATCGAGGAGACCCTGCGCCAGCGCTATGAAGGCGTGAAGAACGAAAAGGGCGTGTGGATCACCCCGGCCTTCCCCAAGCTGATCTATGTGCTGGAAGAGGACAACATCCGGGAGGATACTCCTTATTGGTACCTGACCCGTATGGCTGCCGAGTGCACCGCCAAGCGAATGGTGCCCGACTACATCAGTGAGAAAAAGATGCGGGAGTACAAGCTCTCCAAGGGCGAGACCCCGGGCAACGGTGATGTGTACACCTGCATGGGCTGCCGCAGCTTCCTGACCCCGGATCGGTCCGGCAACGGCTGGGACAATGTGGCAGGGGCCAAGAACTACGAGCCGGGCAAGCCCAAGTATTACGGCCGGTTCAACCAGGGCGTTGTCACCATCAACCTGGTGGATGTGGCCCTGTCCTCCGGCAGAGATGTGGACAAATTCTGGGAGATCTTTGAAGAGCGTCTGGAGCTCTGCCACAAGGCACTGCAATGCCGTCATGAGCGGCTGAAGGGAACCTTGTCCGATGCAGCCCCTATCCTGTGGCAGTATGGCGCTCTGGCCAGACTGCAAAAGGGAGAGCCCATCGACAAGCTGCTCTATGGCGGCTATTCCACCATCTCTCTGGGCTATGCGGGACTGTATGAATGCGTCAAGTACATGACCGGCAAGTCCCACACGGATGCCGAGGCAAAGCCCTTCGCCCTGTCCGTCATGCAGAAGATGAATGACAAGTGCGCTCAGTGGAAGGCGGCAGAGAACATCGACTATTCTCTGTACGGCACCCCTCTGGAATCCACCACCTATAAGTTCGCCAAATGCCTGCAAAAGCGCTTCGGCATGGTTCCCGGTATTACGGACAAGAGCTATATTACGAATTCCTACCATGTCCATGTGTCCGAGCCCATCGATGCCTTTACCAAGCTGCGCTTTGAGGCCGAGTTCCAGCAGCTGTCTCCCGGCGGTGCTATCAGCTATGTGGAGGTGCCCAATATGCAGAACAACATTGATGCCGTCCTGGAGGTCATGCAGTTCATCTATGACAACATCATGTATGCTGAGCTGAACACCAAGTCCGATTATTGCCAGGTCTGCGGCTACGACGGCGAGATCGAGATCAAAGAGGATGACCACAAGCTGGTCTGGGTCTGCCCCCAGTGCGGCAACCGGGACCAGAACAAGATGAATGTAGCCCGCCGGACCTGCGGCTACATCGGCACCCAGTTCTGGAACCAGGGAAGAACCCAGGAGATCAAGGACAGGGTCCTGCATCTGTAAAATTTTACGGAGCGGCGAAGAGAGCCGCTCCGTGCTTTTATACACTTTGGTTAGTTGACACTAACTTTAAAAGATGCTATAATGCGGTAAGAAAGGTGGAATGCAATATGGTGAAAACCTTTGTAAATGTAGACGGCATGATGTGTGGAATGTGCGAAAGCCACATTAACGATGCCATTCGCCAGGCTATGCAGGTGAAAAGGGTGACCTCTTCCCACAGCAAGGGGGAGACGGAGATCCTCAGTGAGGATGCTTTGGATGAGGCCGCCGTGCGGGCCGCCATTGAAAAGACCGGCTATACGGTAAAGGGGATCCGGTCCGAGCCCTATGAGAAGAGGGGCTTCTCTCTGTTTCACCGGAAGTAAAAAATTTCCCCGGCACTTCAAAAAATGAGGTGCCGGGGAATTGCTGCGTCAGTCGTCCCACATATGCTCTTTCACATAGGCGTCCATTTCCTTTTCAAAACGGAAACGGACGTTTTTTAAGTTTTCACCCTGCAAAATGGAGAAATAGGCCTCCTGGTGGATGGCGCACTGTTCCCGGTCCCCGGTGAAGAGATTTTCCGCGGCCATCAGGGCGAAGGCAGCATCCGGATATTTGGCCCGAAGCTTAGGGTCTTCCCGGGCGGTACGGAGCTGCGCCATGCCGGGAATCTTCGAAAAAACATCTGCCTCCAACTGATAGAGAGGAAGAGATACAGATTGCGATACAGCCATTTTTCGAACCTCCATTGTAGACCACCCTGCCGCAAAGGGAACTGCGCCGGGGCAGCCGAAACGCACTGTGTCGGATTATAGCACAGCCCTCCGGCGGGAACAATAGGCGATTTCCACAGAAAACCGGGACGAAAATCCACAACCTTTCCCCTTGACAGGGCGTATCTTCGGGAAAGCACCGAAAGCGGGGGATTTCCGCAAGAATTTGGGAGGAAATGAAAAAGGACTATGAGAAAAAACATCCGGAATTGCGAAAAATGGTTGATATTTTGTTGGAATATGCTAAAATAGACAGGAAATTTTTGTGAGAAATACATGAGGAGCGTTTTGAAATGAACAAAGATTTAACCGTTGGCGCACCGGATAAGGTGCTGCGGCAGTTCTGCATCCCGCTGCTGGGCAGCATCATTTTCCAGCAGCTTTATAACATTGCCGACAGTCTGGTAGCCGGAAAATTCATCGGCGAGAATGCCCTGGCCGCCGTGGGCAACAGCTACGAGATCACTCTGATTTTCCTGGCCTTTGCCTTTGGCTGCAATATGGGCTGTTCCGTCATTGTGTCCCAGCTGTTTGGCGCCAAAGACTATAAGGGCGTGAAGACGGCGGTTTACACCGCCAGCATTTTCAGCGCGGCGGTATGCGCGGCGCTGATGATCCTGGGTGTCACCTGCTGTGACGGCCTTCTGCGGCTGATCCGCACCCCGAAGGAAGTCCTGGCGGACTCTAAGCTGTATCTGGACATCTATGTCTACGGCCTGCCGTTCGTCTTCTTCTATAACATCTCCACCGGCATTTTCTCCGCCATGGGCGATTCCAAGACACCCTTCTATTTCCTGGCGGTTTCCTCTCTTTCCAATATTGCCGTGGATATCCTCTTTGTCAAGGCGTTCCGGATGGGGGTAGCCGGTGTGGCCTGGGCAACCTTCCTGTGCCAGGGCATCAGCTGCGTGCTGGCGGTCATTGTAGTGGTCCGGAGGCTGGAGAAGGTCTGCGCCGGGGAGAAGGCCCCGCTGTTCGATGGTGGCCTGCTGAAGCGGATCGTGGTCATTGCCATTCCCAGCATTTTGCAGCAGAGCTTTATCTCCGTGGGTAATATCATCATCCAGGGCCTGATCAATGGCTTTGGCCCCGCAGTCATGGCCGGATATTCCGCAGCCATCAAGCTGAACAGTCTGGTGATCACCTGCTTCACAACTATCGGAAACGGCGTCTCCAATTATACCGCTCAGAATATCGGCGCCGAAAAGCTAGAGCGGGTGCGCCAGGGCTTCCGGGCAGGGCTGAAAATGATCTGGACCTTAGCAGTGCCTCTGGTGCTGATTTATTTCCTGGGCGGCAAGTATGTGCTGCGGCTGTTCCTGGACGCGGATTCGGACAGAGCGGCAAAAACCGGACTGATTTTTCTGCGCATTGTCTCGCCCTTCTATATGGTGATCTCCGCCAAGCTGATTGCCGACGGCATTCTGCGGGGTGCGGGACTCATGAAGAAATTCATGGTGGCAACCTTTGTAGACCTGTTCCTGCGGGTGATTCTTGCCTCTGTTTTCAGCCGGACGGCTCTGGGAGACCTGGGTATCTGGGTTTCCTGGCCTGTGGGCTGGGTTGCTGCCGCTGTGATTTCCCTGTACTATTACCGCACAGGCCCCTGGATGGAAAAGCGGCAGGAGCCGGAATTGGAAGAAAAGGCATAATGAAAACCGGCTGCCCGCGGGCAGCCGGTTTTGCATTAACCGAAGGCGATGTTCAGAAGCTTTTCCGTTTCCTCGTAATTTCCCCAGTAGTCTACTACGCTATAACTGTTGGGGTCGTCCCCATAGGGATGGGTAATACGAAGAGCTCCGGTGAGGATGCACAGTACGCGTTTGCCCTGATATTCGGCGGTAACGGCCATATCGGCATAATCGCCGGACACGGAAGTGAGGCCGCCGGTGACCCGGTCGTCCTGGGCAATCCTATGGTATCCTGTGGGATTGCCGACCAGAAGGGCATTGGTGGAATAGACAAGCTCCTGCGTGGCGGGAACCGTGTAAGAGGAGGCGCACCAGATCTTGTTCAGCAGCGGCTCTGCAAGCATGGCGTTGATCAACTTGGCAAGGTCCGTAACGGAAAGACTTCCAAAGTTCTGACCGGAGATATCGCGGAAATAGGGATCGTTTCCGCAAATGCTTTCTGCCGCCTCGTTCATTTTTTCCACAGCCGCAGTCGTGCTTCCGAAAATACCGCAGGCCAGCGCATAGGCGGAATCCTGCTGGTTGAACAGAAGCATTCGATACAGATGATCCTGCACGGTCAGTCCGTGCAAAACTTCATCCCGGAAGCCGGTATAACGCCCGGTGCGGGGGGCACGCACATCGATAACGGTATTTTCCGGGTCAGGAACCGCCTGTACTGCGGCAATGGCCAGCGCCAGTCGGCACCAGTCGCCTGCATTGTACGCAGAATCGTTTCTGCCCCAGGAATAGAGAATCTGGCTGCTGTCCATATCGAGGACAATGGCATTGGATGCGTTCAGGAATTCTTCATTGGAGCCATCCCAGTTCAGGGCCCATTCTTTGATACAGCCGAGTATTTCATCACCGGAGAAGCCGAGAATTCGCTCGTTCCAGGACCCGTCGGCATTGTACAGATCAATGCCCTCCTGCCCGCTGCGGATAATAAGAATTCTTCCGTCATAGCCGGTGAGCCGACAGCCTGTGTCGATTTCCTCCGGCCCGGGAATATCGCCGCTGTCTTTTGAGATGCGCCAGGCATCCGTAGAGTTCAAAAAGTGCTGAAAGCTGACCTGCATACCGCTGGCCTGGATGCGGTCCGGCTGAAAGCACTCCACCTGTTTTGGAACGGCGAAGAAACGCAGATCGTACAGGCTTTGCAAAAATTCGGAGGATTCGTGCATAAAAGTGTCACTGTGAAAGTCTGTTTCCCGGAGATTCTCCCGCAGAGACTCCGGAATATCCTCCACGGCTTGGATCACCTTCAGCGCACCATCCAATTCTCCAACGAAGAGATAATTGGGCTCTGCAATGCCGTCGTACAAGATGGCAAAGGCCCACAGTTTGTCGTTGATGCGTCGCCAGGAATCCATGGCTGCCGGGTCATGGACAGAAGCGTAAAAGAGTTCCTGCTGCTGGACATAGACGGCGGTGTTTGGAAAGTAGACGAGCTTGGCATAGTCCTCAAAACTGCCGTGCTGACAGACATCCAGATATTTCTGCATGAAATCGGCGGCAGCCTGATCCTCCATGGTTATGCTTACAGTCTCTGTTTCTGAAATGCTGCTATTGTCATCCGGGATTGCAGGCTCGTTGCTTTTTGGATTCGTGGCGAAGCACAGGATGACAACCAGCGCTGCTATGAGTGCGAGAAGCCCTGCCCATAGTCTGGCATTTTTCTTTTGCAGGAGGTTCTTGATTCGTGCCTTGATGCTGTTCTGGCTGAATGCTACCGGGCATACCGAAAAGCTGCCCTTCGGTGCGGCGCACAGAAGCAGGGTGCAGGCGTAGTCCTTCCGCTGCCGGGCATCCATTCCCTTGACGGCCCGCTCGTCACAGGCCATTTCCAGGTCCCGGCAGAAGAGAACGTAGGCAGCCCAGACCAGAGGGTGGAACCAATAAACACTGAGCAGCAGAAATCCGAAAAACTTCCACCAGGCGTCCCTATGGCGAAGGTGGGCCTGCTCATGGGCCAATACATAGGGTTTTGCCGCTTGGCTTAGGTCCGAGGGCAGATAGATGCGCGGGCGGAACAGCCCAAGGACAAAGGGGGAGGAAATCTCATCGCAGATGTATATGCACCCATCCTGCCGCAGGCTGACGGAGAGCTTTTTTCGCAGACGCAAATAGCTGATAAGACTATAGGCAATCATAGCCGCCATGCCCAGAAGCCAGACAGCGGTGCAGATAAGGAAAAAGACATCCGGATTACCGAGGCCGGAGACTGTAAGTGTTGCACCCGGGGAAGCGGAACTGCCCGTCTGCGGCTGGGTGGCTGTGGTAGGAGCCGCGCCGGTGACCACGTGGGGCGCTTCCGTGGTCGCTGGTACAGGAATTTCGTTTTCAGCCTGTAAAATCGAGGGATAGCGTTGCAGAGGTGTGTTTATTGTGGCCTGAGACGAAAATGGTTCAGCGCTTGGAAGCAGGCTCCATGGACTTTCCGGAGAGAAGGGAACCGCAAGCCGCAGCGCCACCACCGCCCAGAGCAGCAGTTGAGGCCCTTTTGGCAGCTTTCGGAAAAGAAAACGAAGCCCAATGACCGCCAGAATGAGAAAACCGGCGCTAATGCTGCGGTTGGCAAGATACAGGAATACCTTTGTCATGTCTGCCCCTCCTGTTCAAACCGGTCGATCAGGGCACGGATGTCGGCAATATCCTTTTGCGACAGCGGTGCTCCCTGGGCAAAGGCTGCGAGGAAGGCGGGGAGGGAGCCGGAGAAGGTGTCTGCCACGAACTGCTTACTCTGCCTTGCCTGGTAGTCCTGACGGGACACCAGTACGGTGACGGTGCCTCCCTGATTCTGAAAAAGGCCCTGCTCGCAGAGCTTTTTCAGCACCGTATAGGTGGTGGATTTTTTCCATTCCAGCTCCCGGGCACAGAGCTTTACCAGTTCCCCGGAGGAAATGGGGGCATTTTCCCAGATGAGCTCTGCAAACCGAAGCTCTACGGGACCGAGCTTGCGTTCTTCCATAAGAAATCATCCTTTCTACAATGGTCTATTGCTTATCGACCTGTTGTAAGTCTATCGTGAATAGACCAGCTTGTCAAGAGTGAACGATGGAATTAAGGATATTTTAATATAGACAACATCTGGAAAGAACAACTCCGGACAGAAAAGTCCGTCAGGATTTTTGGTAGACAGGTGCAAGGTTTTGTTTGTGAATCGAAAACATGTTAAGTATGTTATGATATTGGAATATTGTGCAAGCATTACAAATGAGCAATAGACAGAGGCTGAGTCTTGTGATATACTAACAGGGTAAGTAGTATTCCGATATTTCATTTAGGAGGAGCGTAGATATGGATATTCAGCAGTTGGAGTGCTTTATTCAGGTGTATAAGTATAATAGCTTTACCCGTGCAGCCAATGTACTGTTTCTGTCACAATCCTCAATCAGTAAGAATATTGCTGCCCTTGAGCAGGAACTCGGAGTTTCCCTACTGGAGCGGTCACGCCATAATGTGGTACCAACCAAAGCCGGTGTGTATTTTGCCAGGGAAGCACAGAGAGTTGTTGAAGAGATGACAATCGCTGCTGAGCGGGTTAAACAGATTGCTGCCGGCAAGCATGGGTTTCTTCGAATTGGAGTCAGTGAGGAACTGGACTTGAATGGATTGCTTCCGGGCTTTTTGAACCGATTTTCCATGCAATTTCCTGACATTGAGATCAGTATTCTTATACATTCTTACAGAGATTTGCCGAATATGATTTTGTTTGGCAGCTTGGATGTAGCTTTTGGCCCCTGCATGTCTGCTGTTGGCCAAGATCTTCCGGATTTGCGTACGGTAACGATCAATCGAGCGACTCCGCGGCTTTATTATTCTAAAGATAACAGGAAAGCCAGAAAAGCGGATTTGAGACCGGAGGATTTTTCTGACGAGACCTATATTGCTTTGCGTAATCGGTTCAGTAAGACGCTTCCTAGACTGAAAAGCGCAGGTTTGACTTTCCGAAATGTTGTTTATGTAGACACTTTGCAGGCAATGAAGCTTTATGTTGAAGCAAATCAGGGAGTCTGTGTGCTGGGAGAATCCTACACAATTATCAATTCGGAAAAGGTCAACAGTATCGTGGTAAATTGTCTTGATTGCGTTGGTACAGATTTGTTTGTAAAGGCGTCCCCATCTAACGAATCTGCAGTACTTTTTGAACAGGAACTTCTGAAGTATTTGAAAGTAAGAAGTATATCCAGCAAATATTGAAAAGCCGGAAACACTCGCATGTTTCCGGCTAATCTCGTTTATAGAAGTACAATCAGCAGAACCACCGTGACAGTCAGAATACACCAGTAGATACTTTGATTCCTTCCGGGGTTTTTGCTATCCAGGATGGTTTGAAAAATAACAATACCCAAGACGAGCAGGAGTAATGTCATCAGAAACCGCAGGAAAAAGAAAACGAATCCCTGAAAGAGAGAAAATGCGTTGTATTTTTTGAAGAAACCGTCTTTCAGGCAAAAACCGATGGTAATAAGGAAAGCGGAGCTTAAAAATGCGGTGGTTGATACACCATTGATACCGCTTTCTGCATCCGGATCCGGAATATTGCCGGTTTTGTTAAATTCCTCACGTATGGTATCAGCCACGGATGGTTTTGGCCTTTTTCTCTGAAGGTCATTGCTTCCGGGAAAGTGAGTCCTTTTTTGTAATTTGAACATTGGAAAGTTCCTTTTTATGGATTTAACGGAACAACAGTCTGCACAGTCCGCCGTAAATCAGAATTGTCAGATAGGCTCTTTCAAAGTAGACGATGAAGAAGTCTCTCAATTTCATGGAGATTTTGGTGGAATACAGGGAAGACAAAAAGCTTCCGAAGAATACCAGAATGACCATGACATAGCCGACACCAAAGATTTTGGTAGCCATGGTTGCGCCTTCAGCAGTGATGATGGCAGTTTGAGAAGCAATGGTGGAAACTGTACCAAGTCCCATCATCGGGGCGATAATGTCTGCCTGCATGCCCATGAGTTTTAACACGGGCCAGTATACATAACCGAGCAGCCGGAACAGTGGTGTATAGACATTGATCAGACCAAAGAAAACAATAGAGCCAATGCCAATCAAGGAAATGTTGGCAACAGTAGAGGCCGATTTCACGAAGGTCTTCGCATTGGTAACGATGGGAGTTGAGGCAGAGTTCTTGATGCATGTTTCGATGCCGGTATTCCAGGCGGCAACAAAAACATTGCCCTTCTCATAATCTTCATCTTCCACAGTCATTCCTTCATATCCTTCATCGGGATATTTGGACAGAGGAGGAATGTGTGCGGTAATGGAGGTCACGACCAAAACACAAAGCAGAATCAAGCCGGTAATCAGCGTAAAATACTCCATTGCTCCTGCGGCACTGGTAAGGGAGAGAATCAGGCCGATGGATGGGGTGGCAAAGCCGGTGCACATAATGAGCGCTTCCTTGTGCGAGACCTTTCCTTGGGTATAATACATATTTGCTTGCATATGGCCAACAGTAAAATTGCCAAGAAATGCGCTGACGATAATAACAGCAACACGGCCGGGCACGCACCAAATTGCACGACACACGGGACGAACGAAAACGCCGATGGCTTCCGGGAGACCGTAGTCAGTCAGGAATGGGATGAAGAACATAATGATCATAATCTGTACAAACATTTTTCCCATAAGAGAATAAGCACCTGTCAAAGTGTTACTGGTGTCAAAAAATGCGGGACAGATACCTAATGCGGCAAGCACCACAAGAACGAAGCCAATCACACCAAGGAGATCAAAGAAAAAACTCACAAAGTTGTTCTTTGCTTTTTTCCAGAACTTCTTTTTGACGATGGTGAAATAGGCAAAAATTGCGCCTGCCAGAAGACTGACTTCCAAATACTTGTGGCCAGCCAACAGTGTAGTGATGAGATTGTTGATTGCGTCAATGGGTAAAGTTGCCTTGCCGCCAATGGGGAATTTAATAAAAAACACGCATACGCCTATAAGAGAGCACACAACAAAGCGAATTGCGGCCTGCGTCCTGCTAATATTCTTTGTTTCTGACATTGTTTTTTTAACTCCTTCCGGTTGACTCATAAGTATTTGAAATTTGCAAACTTTCATACACCCATGTCACTATTCTATCATCGTTTCGACATTTTTTTGATTCTTAATTGGAATTGTATTATGACGGTTTATGAATACACAATGGCATTTGCTTATGATAAAACGGAATAACCAAAATTCGAAAAATATGTAATAATGGTTTTGCAAACTTTCAGACACGCAGTGTAAGTCCTGTATAGAAAAGCAGAAAGGAAAAAGAATGAACGCAAAGACATATATTGAACCACAGACTGTACTTCCTGTCTACGCTGAATGCGAGCTTTTAATTGTTGGCGGTGGTGCTGCGGGACATTCTGCAGCGGTTGCGGCAGCCAGAGCGGGTTGCAAGAATATCATTCTTATGGAACGCTATGGATACTGCGGCGGAGATGTAACTGGAAGTTATGTCCTTATGCTTCCGTGTCTCTCCTGGTATGACAAAAACTATGTTCGGGGGCTACAACAGGAGTGGATTGATCGTCTCGAAAAGGTGCCGAATGGTGTGATCGCTTCTCCTTTGGAGGATATGGGGCGAGAAGATGATGCGGCCATGCTCCAGTATTGGAAGCGGTTTCCGGGTACTGTTTATGGGTATACAAGAGAACGTGTCAACAGAGCCGCTCAGGTAGACCCTCAGCAGTTGAAAATTGAAATGGACAAGATGCTGCTTGAGCATAGTGACGCTATCCGCATTCTGTACCACTGCTGGGGAACAAAACCTATTATGGAGGGGAGTACCTGCACAGGTGTGGTTTTCGAATCAAAAGAAGGAAGAAAAGCAATTATTGCTAAGCAAGTTATTGATGCTACGGGGGATCTGGATTTGTGCAGACAGACCGGTGGTAAAACATCCTCTTTGGCAAGCGAAAATGCAAGAAGTTCTCATACGGCGCTGACATACCGAATTGGTGGATTTTCTTACCAGAAATACTGCGAGTGGACTGCGGCAAATCCTGCTGCAGCTGCAGCACTGAAGGCTAATTACAACAGAATCACCGGTATTCGCACGGCCTTTTTCCCAACACCTATGGACCAGATTTCCTGGGCTAACAATTGGCACGGAAACCGGGATTGTTCAACGGTGGAAGGCTGTACTGCGACAGAGCTGGAAGGCAGGAACCACCTTCGCGAGGGAATTGCATATTTGAAAAGAACCTGTCCTTATGTATTTGCTGATGCATATCTTGTGGATGTGGCCCCCCAATTGGGGGCCAGAGGCTCTCATCGCCTGGTAGGAGATTACACAATGACATACAACGATTTTCTGTTCAAGAGAGAACATGATGATGTCATTGCGTGGCATTCTACCATGTGTGCGCTGAATGACCATGCACCGGTAGAAATTCCTTTACGCGCAATTATGCAGAAAGGAGTTAACAATATCACGGCGCCGGGCCGGCACATGTCTGCGGACAGTATGGCGATTGACAGTCTGAACCTGATTCCGCAGTGCGTTGGAACGGGCCAGGCGGCAGGCGTTGCTGCGGCCGTTGCAATTGCGGACGGCACAACATTGCGGGAAGTCAATATACGTAAGGTGCAGGATATTCTCGCGTGTGAACAAGATGTTCCGCTGCCTCGAAATAAACACACCGATAGCAGCTTTATGGAGTGCGTAAAGGAACATGAGTATGGACTGTATACAAAAGAGGCGAAAACGGCAATTTCTGCTGCCGGTGTTGTAGAACATTTCGAGTGGGGAGCTTTGGAACATTGACATTTCTCAATTGAGATGTAACAGCCAATACTCATAATAATTTGCATACGATCAGACTTCTGAAAAAATTTCTTCTGCAGTTTCTGCAGTATACCTGTAGAAAATCCAGAAAAGGGGGGCTGCCCATGGGCAACCCCCCTTTCAAAATATCAATAAACGTCGTCAATATACGAAGACAAAGCGTAAGGCTCTTTGGAGATCACTTCGCCGGTTTCCTTGTCGATCTTGCTCATATAGGTCCGCACATATCGACCGCCGACGGTGTAGGACATTTCTACATCGTAGTCCCGGGTCTCCGTTCCAAGAATGGAGACGCGGACATAACCGTCGGATTCCTCTGCCTGGATCTTCACGGGCATGGGGGAGTCGTTGCGGATTTTTAGGTCAGTGAAGCCCCAGCTGACAGTCGCGTCCATGCCCAGGGGAATGTAGCTGACGGGATAGCCGTGGTTCCGCCGTTCTACGATGGTCAGCTCGGAATAGACGCTGGCCAGGTACAGCGTGGAGGAGACCTGACAGATGCCGCCGCCCGGAGAGTCGATCAGCCGGGTCCCGGAATAGGCAGGGGCAGGCAGCCAGCCCAGCTCCTTTGTCCGTTCGCCAAGAACCTGATTGTAGGAAAGCTCTTCTCCGGGCTTTAGAACCAGGCCATCCAGCATTCCGCAGGCCTTGCGCAGATTGGCATTTCGGTTTTCGTTGTCTCCGTGGGGGGTCTCGCAGTGGCCCAGGACATCCTGGAAATAGGCATCCTCATCGGCAATTTCGGGATCGGTGTAGTGCAGGGGAACGAGCGTATCCTCGCCGTAGGCCAGATTTTGAAACTGCTGCTTGGCTTCCTGCAAGTCGAATTCGTAGCCGTGAATGCCGGGGATTACCGTGTAGGTTTCCAGGTCCACGCCGGGGTTTTCCGGAGCCAGCCGGGTCTGCTTCCAGAGGCCGTCCAGGTCCACGGAGACAGGCGTCAGGGCGGAGACGGAACCCTGATAGTTCAGAGAAAAGCTGCCGGTATTATACCCTGCCAGAATTTGGTCATATAAGGCATCCGCATCGATTTCAATGCCGGGATAGCCCCGGAAAAGGGTTACCGTCTGGCAGGGGATGCTTTCATCGAAATGGGTTACATCCGGCGCATCGCCGGTAACGGTATAGCTGCTGTCCTGGTAGAGCTGAGAGAGCTGCTGGGCATAGCTGTCCACAACGGCCCGAATAGCACTTTCATCCAGACCCAGATAAGGGAGCATCGACATGGTGCGGGAGCCGTCCAAATCCGTCCGGCCCAAGGCATAGGCGGCCTTCACGGCAGCAGCGGCATCCAGCTTTGCATGGGATTCCTCCGGCGAGATGAGCAGGGAATTGGCGGGGTAGCGGATGTTCAGCTTTTCCAGCACGGTTCCCGCTTCCGAAAAGCGGATCTCCATAGTCTTCTGCGAAAATTGCTGGCCAAAGGCGGCTTGCAGGGCCTTCTTTGCTTCCCCTTTTGTCAGACCGCCGATTTCCACGCCGCCGACGGACACATCGGAGACGATTTGCCCATTGTATGGGTCCATAATACGGGTAACGGCCGGAATGCCCAGGGCACAGGCCAGGGCCACAGCGGCGGCAATGGCAACTCCAATGCCCAGCTTTTTCCAGAAGCCGCCTGTTTTTGGCGGCATTTTCTTTTTGCCGACTTGCGGCTTTTTGGGCATTGGAGCATCCTGGGGGGCCTGCGTTTCCTGGGGCTCCGGTTCCTCCAGCAGTGCATTCAGGGAGCGCAGAAAGGCCTCGTCGTCCTCTTCAAAAACATGGGGTTCTTTCTCCATGGAAAATCCTCCTGTAGGTTCCATAAGTTACCATAATTATAGCATGGTTTTTCCGGGGACACAACCTAATATTTCTTTAAGACAGAAAGATATCAGCTGTTGCAGCAGCTTTGGTATTTGGCGACGAAGGCCTTGGCCTGCTTCAGACTGTCGGGGCCGACGGAGAGCTTCAGCTTCAGCGTGGGCTCCTTGGCGTTGGCCAGGAAGACTACTCGGGTCTTGTAGTCCGCATCGGAGCACAGGCTGCCTACGGCATCGAAATTCAGGTTGGTGAGTACAAAGAGAATGTCTCCGCCCTTCTGCTTGATGTCCTTAATGCCCAGCTTCATGGCCTGGGCCCGCAGCAGAGCAATGTCGATGAGGTTCAGCACGCCCTTGGGCGGCTCACCGTAGCGGTCCACAATTTCGTCCAGAAGATCGTCCGCATCCTCCTGACAGCGAATGGCGGCCATACGGCGGTACAGGTCCATCCTCTCCTCGCCCCGGGACACATAGTCCTTGTCCACGTTGGCGGTGACGGTCAGGTCGGCGGTGCATTCCGGTGCCTTGGGGGCCTCGCCCTTCTCCTCCAGAACAGCTTCGTCCAGCAGCTTCAGATACATATCGTAGCCGACGCTCATCATGTGGCCGGACTGCTCGGCACCCAGCAGATTGCCTGCACCCCGAATTTCCAGATCCCGCATGGCGATTTTGAAGCCGGAGCCGAACTCGGCAAAGTCCCGGATGGCGGAAAGTCGTTTCTCGGCGATCTCCGTCAGGTTCTTGTCCGGGCGGTAGGTGAAGTAGGCATAGGCGTGGCGTGTGGAGCGGCCTACCCGGCCCCGGAGCTGGTGGAGCTGGCTCAGGCCGAAGCGGTCTGCATTTTCAATGATCAGGGTATTGGCATTGGGAATGTCCAGACCGGTTTCAATAATGGTGGTGCACACAAGAACCTGAATGTCTCCCTCGGCCATGGCGGTCATGACCTCTCCCAGAGCGTCCTCGCTCATCTGTCCATGGGCCACGCCCACCGTCAGGCCGGGAATGCGCTTTTGCAGGGCACTGGCGCACTGGTCGATGGTCTCCGTCCGATTGTGCAGGTAGAAGACCTGCCCGCCCCGTTCGATCTCCCGGCGGATGGCATCGTCAATAATGGCGGTGGAGTATTCCATGACATAGGTCTGGACGGGGTACCGGTCCGCTGGAGGTTCTTCGATGGTGGACATATCCCGAATGCCGGACAGGGCCATATTGAGGGTACGGGGAATGGGGGTGGCGGACAGCGTCAGCACGTCCACACCCTTGGAGATCTCTTTCAGCCGCTCCTTGTGGGTTACACCGAAGCGCTGCTCCTCGTCCACCACCAGCAGCCCCAGATCCTTGAATTCAACGCTTTTTTGCAGAAGCTTGTGGGTGCCGATGATCAAATCCACATTGCCGCTGCGCAGTTCCTGCAAGGTTCGCTGCTGCTGCTTTGGCGTGCGGAATCGGCTGAGCACGTCAATGGTCACCGGGAAGCCCCGGAACCGGGACACGGCGGTCTGGTAGTGCTGCTGGGCAAGCACCGTGGTGGGCACCAGAATGGCCACCTGCTTGCCGTCCATGACCGCCTTCATCACGGCCCGCAGGGCGACTTCTGTTTTGCCGAAGCCCACGTCACCGCAGAGCAGCCGGTCCATGGGAATGGGGGACTCCATATCTTTTTTGATGTCCGCAATGCAGCGCAGCTGGTCGTCGGTTTCGGGATAGGGGAAGTTGTCCTCGAATTCCTTCTGCCAGGGGGCATCGGCGGAGAAGGCATAGCCGGATTGCCGCTTCCGGGCGGCGTATAGCTGAATCAGCTCCCCGGCCATATCCTTGGCGGCCTTTCGGGCCTTGGCCTTGGTTTTCTGCCAGGCGTCGGAACCGATTTTGTTCAGCTTGACATTGGCGTTTTCTGCGCCGCCGCCGATATACTTGCTCACCAGGTCCAGCTGGGTTGCCGGGACAAACAGCGTGTCAGAGCCCTGGTAGGCGATTTTGATATAATCCTTTACCGCGTTATCGACCTTGATCTGCTCCATGGCCACGAAGCGGCCAATACCGTAGTTTTCGTGGACCACCAGGTCACCGGGAGTCAGGTCCGTGAAGGAGTTCAGCTTTTGCCGGTTGGTGGCGGTCTTCTTGGCAGAGGAGCGGCGCTTGGGCTCCGTCTTTGCGATAAGCTGCCCCTCGGTCAGCACAGCCAGCTTGCTGAGCGGATACTCCATACCGTAGGGCAGGGTGCCGTCTGCCAGCAGGATTTGTCCGGACTTCGGCAGGGTGTTTAGCGGAATGGCCAGAAAGGCGGAGAGATTCTTTTCCCGCAGCAGCTGCTGCATCAGCTCCGCCCTGTGGCGGGTGCCGCAGAGCACCAGGGTGCCAAACTCCATTTTCTGATAGTGGGTCATATCGCTGACGGCGGCATCCAGGTTGCCGCCATAGCTTGGCAGCTGCTTGGCTGTTACCGGCAGCAGCAGAGAGGGGGCTGCGTCCTCCGGATAGGCGCTGCCGCCGAAGGCGTCAAAGTAGACGGCGGTGCGGCCCCGCAGCCCGGCAGTGAAGTCCTCCCACTGGGCAACGTAATCACACAGCTCTCCGGCCACCAGCCCTGTTTGCAGCAGGCTGTCCAGCTGCAGCCCCATTTCTTCGGTCCTGATTTTGGCGGCTCGCTGCAAATTGGCGTGGTCGCACAGAACCCAGAGGGCATTTTGGGGGGCATAGTCCGCTGCCGTGGCCATTTCCGGATAGATGAGGGCCATATACCGGTCCGCAGTTAGAGAATGAACGTCATTTTCCAGCTTTTCGATATCCTTTGTCAGGGTGTCGATCAGCGGCACATTCAGGTTTTTCCGCCGCTTTTGGCGAGAAAGAAGGCTTGTCAGGTCATGGAGCAGCCCTTCCTTTCCCTTAGGATGCAGCCCTGCCAGGGTTTCTCGGGTGGGGAGAATGCGCATGGCGGTCAGATTATCGCTGCGGCGCTGGGTATCAATGTCAAAATAGCCCATGGTGTCCAGCTCGTCGCCGAAGAATTCCAGCCGGACGGGATTGTTCTCTCCGGGAGAGTAGATATCCACGATGCCGCCGCGGATGGCGAACTGTCCCACGCCCTCCACAATGCCGCAGCGGCTGTAGCCTGCAGCAACCAGACGCGCGCTCAGCTCGTCCAGAGGATACTCCTTGCCGATTTCCAGAGTGAAGCTGGCCTCGTTCAGAACATGGGGCGGCAGGGTCCGCAGACTCATGGACTCCCAGGTCATGATCTGAATGGGGGTCGCACCGGCGGCCAGATCATAGAGCTGCCGCAGACGCTTCTGCTCCCAGCTGCGGGAGACAACCGCCGCGTCATAAAAGGTCAGGTCCCGGCTTGGCAGGATGGGGGCGGTCAGCCCCAGAAAGCATTGCAGCTCCTCTTGGGTCCGGCGGGCAGCCATATCGTCCTGGCAGAGCACCACAATGGGCCGGGCGGTATCCTTGTGCAGCCCGGCAATCATATGGCTCCGATTGATTTGCCCGATGCCGGTGACGGCGGCATTCCGGTCATTTTTAACAGCCTCAATGAGGGAGGCGTACTCCGGGATTGTCTTCAGCAGAAAAAGCAGGGGTTGTTCCATAATGCACCTCATTTGGGATAAAATGTCGCAACGCGGCAAAGCGGAAAGGGAAATTTTCCCTCTCCGTGTGAATGACAGTTTCCTCCAGGGGGATACCCTGGAGGAAAAATGTGTGTTTAAGGATGGCTGCCGTTGTAGCTGTTTGCAGCTTCGCTGACGCCTGCATCCAGAATGGTCAGTGCAGCCTTTGCGCCGTTCTCCAGAGAGACGGCAAGGGCCTTCTCTTCGGAAGCGGAGAAGCTGGACAGCACCCAGTCCGCCAGGTCGAAATCCGGGTGAGGCTTTGCACCCACGCCGATTTTTACCCGGGGGAAGTCCTGACTGCCCAATTCCTGAATGATGGATTTGATGCCGTTATGCCCTCCGGCGGAGCCGCTGGGACGAACCCGCAGCCGCCCGGGCTCCAGGGAGATGTCGTCAAAAAGGACGATGATCCGCTGGGGAGGGATCTGAAAATAGGCACTGAGCTGGAGTACCGATTTGCCGGACAGGTTCATATAGGTAAGGGGCTTGAGAAGGTAGACCTTATTTCCGTGATAGGTGGTCATGCCATAGAGTCCCTGGAACTTGCCCTTGTCAATGGTGCAGTTCAGCTTATCAGCCACAATATCCAGACAGCGAAAGCCGATGTTGTGCCGGGTTCTGGCGTATTCAGGGCCGGGGTTGCCCAGCCCTACAATGAGCCATGTGTTTTCAGAGGACATCAGAACAGATCAGCAATGGAGGTGCCGCCGTGGATGTGCTCAATGGCACGGGCGAACACATGGGAAACATCCAGGAATTTCAGCTTGCCGCTGGCAGTATTGCGCACCTCGGGGATGGTATTCAGGAAGACCATCTCCTTGATGGGGCTTTCCTCAATGCGGTCGTAAGCGGGGCCGGACAGCACGCCGTGGGTAGCGCAGGCGTAGACCTCCTTGGCACCCTGCTCGGTCAGCGCCTTGGCGGCGTTGCACAGGGAACCGGCGGTATCCACCATGTCGTCAAACAGGATGCAGGTCTTGCCCTTGACATCGCCGATGACGTTCATGACTTCGCAGACATTGGCCTTCTGGCGGCGCTTGTCCACGATAGCCAGGCCCATGTGGACCTTGGCAGCAAAGGCACGGGCGCGGCCCACAGAGCCAACGTCGGGGGATACGACCACAAAATCATCGTGGTTGTACTCGGTTTCGGGGAACTTTGCGAGGTAGTAATCAACAAAAGTGGGGTTGCCCAGCAGGTGATCCAGAGGAATATCGAAGAAGCCCTGAATCTGGGCGGCGTGCAGGTCCATGGTCAGCACACGGTCTGCACCGGCGGCAGTGATCATGTTGGCAACCAGCTTGGCAGAGATGGGGTCGCGGCTCTTGGCCTTGCGGTCCTGACGGGCATAGCCGAAGTAGGGGATCACGGCAGTGATTCTGCCGGCGGAAGCACGGCGGCAGGCGTCGCACATGACCAGCAGCTCCATCAGATGATCGTTGACAGGCTTACAGGTGGACTGAACCAGGAAAACGTCTGCTCCGCGGACGGTTTCCAGCAGGCTGACGGAGGCTTCGCCGTCGGCAAAGGTCTTCACCTCTGCCTTGCCGAGGTCTACCCCCAGATCCTTGCAGATGTTCTTGGCAAACTCCGGGTTGGAGTTGCCGCAGAAAATCTTGATGTTCTCTCCGTACGTAATCATCAATGATTTACCTCGCTTAATATATTCTATTTTTTCATCCGGCTCCCGGACAAGGTTCAAGCCTATTATAGCATTATCCTGTCCGCTTTTTCAATAGAGAAACCATCGAAAAAACATCCAAAATTCCAAAGCGCCCTTTGGGACCCTTCTGTCAAACCGACGATTTTCTATCTTTTTCGACTTTCAACCGGGCAAATGCTGCGAAGATGGGCAGGTGGACCGGGTTCATCAGACCATACTCCATAGTGCTGTAGAGCGCCCCGGCGAAGGCAACCGCGACAATGTCCCACCGTCCGGCCCTGGCGGCGCGGTATAGGGAAACAAGGTTCAGCCCGAAGTACAGCACGGTGGGGATCAGCCCCATGCAGATGGGGGCATAGGCATACAGACTGTCCACAGGGTCCCAGCGGAAATGAACCTGCGCGCCGAACAGCTTCACGCCAAAGCTGCGGAAGGCCGCCGAGGAGTAGGCCAGCCGGTCGGACAGCAGCGCATTACAGGTGGAGAAAAAGCCATTGTCTTCCTGATAGAGCAGCGCCAGAGAAAGAAATGCGGCGATCCCCAGCAGGTATAGCCCCAGACAGAGAGGGACACTCCATTTTTTTGAGGAGAGCCAGGGGCCGACTCGGAACGCGATCAGGCACAGCGCGATTGCGGCAAGAGAGGAGAGCAGCGCCGCCTTGGAGTCCGTCACCCGAAAAACGCAGAACGCAAGCAGCATGGAATTCAGACAGGATAGCGCCCGGTGGCCTTTTCTCGGAATGTACAGCAGACCCGAAAAAATCAAGAGCAGTGTCCAGAAGCCAAGGGTATTGGGGTGTCCAAAGCCATAGCTGTGCCGCGTTGCTCCAAAGTTGATGGCTTCCCAGCGCGTTGAGAGGGTGTCTTCCAGAACACCGGCTCCCACAAGCAGAAGATTCAGAAGCAGGGTAGCGAAAAAGAACCAGAAGAAAAATCTACACAGTTTGTCATAATCCTGATCTTTTGCACTGAATACCAGCAAAAAGCAGCTTAAAAAGCAGCGATTTCCGCTGAAAACAGTACCAAGACCCACAAGCAGCAGGATCACACTGATGCCCAGCAGTTCCCGCAGGGTATGGCTGTCCCAAATGTAGATCTTCAGCGCCAGAACGCTATAGGCGCTAAGAGAGGTTGCGAGTATGAGCGGCTGCAGCGCATTGACGGTTTCGGGGGGAAAGTGCCCCAGATAGACCGGGATGAGCAGGGCCAGAAGACAGGCATCCCAGAGCCATTTTGGGAAGGCCCGCTTTGGGGAAAAGAGAATGGAGTTGGGTTTCAAATTCATAAATGCCTCCGTGAAGCGATATGGATTTATTATAGTCTATGGGGCTTCCAAAGTCAACGAATTCCCCAATACGGCAAAATGCCCAGATGGCAGCACTTTTTCACAAGGATACTCTTTATTTCAATGCTCGGATTTGGTAAAATACCAAACGATCGGGAATGAACCCTAACAAAGTATGAAATGTATAATGAGAGATCGCTATGGGTCTTATCAAAGCTGCATTGGGCGCAGCCGGCGGTGTCCTGGCTGACCAGTGGAAGGAGTATTTTTATTGTGACGCACTTCCGGAGACGGTGCTGGCGGTAAGGGGCAAGAAGCGGGTCTCCTCCCGTTCCTCCAATACCAAGGGCAGCGACAATGTTATTTCCTCCGGCTCCGTTATTGCGGTGGCGGATGGCCAGTGCATGCTGATCGTGGATCAGGGCAAGATCGCGGAGGTCTGCGCCGAGCCAGGTGAATTTGTTTATGACGCTTCTACAGAGCCCAGCGTTTTCTCCGGCGCACTGGGCCAGTCCGTGAAGGACAGCTTTGCCGCTATGGGCCGCCGCTTTACCTTCGGCGGAGATGCGGGCAAGGACCAGCGGGTCTACTACATCAATACCAAAGAGCTCTTCGGCAACAAATACGGCACGGCTACCCCGGTGCCTTTCCGGGTCGTGGATCAGGATATCGGCTTCCGTACCCAGATCTCCATCCGCTGCTTCGGCGAGTATTCCTACCGGATCTGCGATCCGATCCTCTTCTATAAGAATGTGTGCAGCAATATCACCGATGAGTTCAAGCGGGACCGTCTGGACAGTATGCTGAAATCCGAGCTGATGACGGCGCTGCAGCCTGCCTTCGGGAAGATGTCTGCCATGGGCATCAGCTATACGGAGCTGCCTCTGCATACCATGGACATTGCCAATGCACTGAATGAAGTCCTGTCCGAGCAGTGGCGGGGCAAGCGGGGATTGGAGGTCGTCTCCTTCGGCGTTTCCTCTGTCAGCGCCACCGAGGCGGACGAGAAGCGACTGAAGGATATGCAGCAGTCCGTCTTCCTGGGCGGCGGCAACGCGGCGGCCGGCAGAATGGTGGATGCTACGGCCAACGCCATGGAAGCTGCAGCCAAGAACACGGCGACAGGCCCCATGATGGCCTTTGCAGGCATGAATATGGCGGGCTCTGGCGGTGCGGCCAATATGCAGGGCTTGTTCCAGCAGGGCGGCGGCACGCCTTACCAGACCCCCGCCGCCAAGGCGGCTCCTGCGGCCCAGGGCTGGAAGTGCCCCAGCTGCGGCACGGAGGCCACAGGGAACTTCTGCCCGGAGTGCGGTGCTAAGAAACCCGCTGACGGCTGGACCTGCAAATGCGGCGCAGTGAACAAGGGCAAGTTCTGCACCCAATGCGGCGCTAAAAAGCCGGCAGGGGAGCCCCTGTACAAGTGTGATAGGTGCGGCTGGGAGCCCGAGGACCCCAAGCATCCGCCCAAATTCTGCCCGGAATGCGGCGATCCTTTCAATGACGAGGATATTGTGATTTAAGATCTGCGGGGGTCGGGCTGTCCCGGCCCCCGCGTTCAAAAGAAAGGGAGGGGTTTCATGCCCAGCGAAGTTATCAATTACAAATGCCCGGCCTGTACCGGTCCGCTGCACTTTGGCGAAACGTCCGGAAAGCTGGAGTGCGATTACTGCGGCAGCTCCTATACCCTGGAGGAGATCGAAGCCCTGCAGTCTGCCAATGCGGAGGATGCGGAAAAGGCTTTTGCCGAGGCGGAGGAGCAGATCCGGCAGGACCAGAACGAAAGCTGGGACCTGTCTCAGGCAGGATCGGAGTGGGGCGAGGATGCCGAGAAGCTGCGCTCCTACAGCTGCCCCCAGTGCGGTGCGGAATTGCTCTGCGAGCAGACCACGGCGGCCACCTCCTGTCCCTACTGCGGCAATCCTACGGTGATCCCGGGCCAGCTGGCCGGTGCCAAAAAGCCGGACTATATCATCCCCTTTGCCAAAAGCAAGGAGGATGCCGTGGCGGCGCTGAAGCGGCACTATCGCCACAGGCCGATCCTGCCCAAGACCTTTGCCAATGAAAACCACTTGGAGGAGGTTAAGGGCGTCTATGTTCCCTTCTGGCTGTTTGATGCCAAGGTGGATGCGGATATGCGCTTCGATGCCACCCGGACCCACAGCCATACCACCAGCAATGAGATCATTACGGAGACAGACCATTTCCTGGTCCACCGCCAGGGCAGTCTGGAGTTCGAGAAAATCCCTGTGGACGGTGCCTCCAAAATGCCGGACAGCCATATGGATGCCATTGAGCCCTATGAATATAAAGAATTGAAGCCCTTCCAGCTGTCCTATTTGCCGGGCTTCTTTGCGGACAAATACGATGTGTCTAAGGAAGACAGCATCAAGCGTGCCAAGCTTCGCTGCGAGCGCAGCACGGAAAATGCCATCCGCAATACGGTGCTGGGCTATGAGGGCTGCGTCACCACGGGCAAACGCATTCAGGTCCACCCCGGGGAAGTGAAGTATGCCCTGCTGCCGGTGTGGCTGCTGTCCACCCAGTGGAAGGGGAAGAATTATCTGTTTGCCATGAATGGGCAGACGGGAAAGCTCATCGGTGACCTGCCCATTGATGCCAAGCGGCTCTGGAGCTATATCGCCATTGCCTTCGCCGCAGGCACAGCCCTGCTGGGCTGGCTGTTCTTATAAGGAGGAAGCATCATGAAGCAGAGACGTTTTTGGGCAGTCCTCCTGGGAATTCTGCTGCTGATTTCCGTGACGGTGGCCGCTTCCGCCGAATCCGGCGGCAAGCTGCCCTATGTGACCGATGCGGCCAACCTCTTAACGGATGAGCAGCATATGGCATTGGAAGCCCGGGCGGAGGAGATCAGCCAGACCTATTCCTTCGGCATTTACATCATCGCAGTCAATGACTATACCGATTATTCCAGAGAATCGGATTTCTGGGACGCCAATGTGGATATTTACGAGACCTACGATCTGGGCTGGGGCACGGAGAAGGCAGGCGCTTCCTTCATGATCAGCATGGCGGAGCGGGATTTTTGTCTGCACTTTAATTCGGACCGGGCGAACTATGTTTTTTCCGAGGCAGGCCGGGATGCCATTGAGGATCGCGTCATTACCTATCTCCAAGACAATGACTATTATGGTGCCTTCAATGAATACCTGAACGCCTGCCAGGAGTACCTGGAAGCGGCGGAAAACGGAACCCCCATTGCCCAGGGACAGCCCAGCCGCAACGATGCACAAAAGAGAAAGGGCTTTTCCATCCTGTTCTTCCTGCCGGGGCTTTTCGCGGCGGGCGTTGCAGCGGTGTGCCTGGTTGCACCTATGCGTTCGGCAGGGGTCAAGAGTCAGGCAGACGACTATGCAGTTCCCGGGTCCATGCGCCTGACCCGCCAGTCTGACCACTTCCTTCGCAGAACCGTTAGCAGGCAGCCGAAGCCAACGGAGAACCGTTCCTCCGGCAGTGGCGGCGGCAGCGTTACAACCAGCCATTCCACCGGAAGCCATTCCGGAAGGACCGGGAAATTTTGATAAAAAGAGCGCCTCCGGGCGCTCTTTTTTCGTGAGAGCGGGGCTTTGACATTTGATATATCCGGATGTATAATACCTCAGACTATTGTTTTTTGAGAGGAAGCTGTAAAGATGCGTAGAATTCAACGGGATATGCTGCATGGGCCCCTGGCTCTGCCGATCGTCTCCTATGCCGTTCCCATTATGCTGACCAGTGTGCTGCAGCTGCTGTTCAATGCCGCCGACCTGATCGTTGTGGGCAGATACTGCGGCAGCATTGCCGTGGCAGCGGTTGGCTCCACCGGCGCCATCATCAACCTGATCATCAATCTGTTTTTCGGCCTTTCCGTTGGCGCGGGCGTTGCCGTGGCCCATGGCATCGGCAGTCGGGAAGAGGAGACAGTGTTCCGCACCGTGCATACCGCACTGCCAACGGCGGTGCTCAGCGGCCTGTTCCTGACGGCCATAGGTGTTCCGTTTGCTGCGGACATCCTGGAGGCAATGTCCACGCCTGAGGATGTGCTGCCTCTGGCTACCAAGTATATGCAGATCTATTTCCTGGGCATGACCTTGAATCTGGTCTATACCTTCTGCGCATCCATGGTCCGTGCCGCAGGGGACACGCAGACGCCCTTGCTCATTCTGTCTGTGGCAGGTGTTTTGAACGTGATCCTGAACATCGTGTTTGTCAAGGGCTGTGGCATGAACGTAGACGGTGTGGCCTGGGCAACCATTATCGCCCAGGGCCTGTCTGCTGTGGCCGTTGTTTATGTGATGACCAGACGGACCGATATGGTCCGGCTGCACCTGAAAAAGCTCCATGTTTATAAAGAGCCCTTGCTGAAGATGCTGCGCATCGGCATTCCGGCAGGTATCCAGAGCTCTATGTTCTCCGCCTCCAATGTGGTGATCCAGTCTGCGGTGAACTCCTTCGGTGCCGTTGCCGTCTCCGGCAATGCAGCCGTTGCAAATCTGGAGGGGTTTGCCTATGTTATTGAGAATTCCTTCCACCAGACGGCAGTGAACTATGTGGGCCAGAACAGTGCAGCCGGTCAGTTCGACCGGGTGAAGAAAATCTCTGGGCTGTGCATCCTCTATGCAGTGATCGCAGGCATCATCACAGGCGTGGGCATGAACCTGTTCTCCAGACAGCTGCTGGGCCTGTACATTACGGATTCTGAGGAGGCCATTGCCATTGGTGTGACCCGTATGGTCATCACGGTGCTGCCTTACTTCCTGTTCGGCATGCAGGATGTGGTCACCGGCATTCTGCGGGGATTGGGGGCCTCCTTCCTGTCCATGATCATTACGGTGCTGGGCATCTGCGGCATTCGTATTCTGTGGATCTACACCATCTTCCGCATCCCTGCATACCATACCCAGCAGTGCCTTTATATTTCCTACCCGCTGTCCTGGGTGCTGACCTTCATTGTCCAGATGATCGCCTTTGTGGTTGTGTTCCGCAAATGTGAGCGTCAGGCGAAAATGACTGTAGAAGAAGCATAAACTGCTTTTCAAGTCGGATATCCAATAGAATGTCATTTCGGGAAGTTACGAAATAAATCAGAATTTGCGGAGGAAATTATGAGCGACTTCAGCATTCAAGAAATGCTTGCCATGCAGCGTACATTGCAGGAAAAATATAAGGATAAATGGGAAGCAATTCGTCCGGAAGCAGGGAAACATAAATTGCTATGGATGGTTGGGGAAATAGGCGAAGTCGTAGATATCGTTAAGAAGAACGGCGATGTGGAACCGCTGGAAAATAAGGATTTGCGAAAGCATCTTGTAGAAGAAATGGCAGACGTTCTGATGTATTACAACGATGTTCTTCTTTGTTACGGAATCAGCGAAGAAGAACTGAAGGAAGCCTATACGACCAAATTCGAAAGAAATATGAAACGCTGGTAACGCGCGGTTTGCCAGAATGAAAAACGAATAGACATAAAAATCCGACCGGTGATCACACCGGTCGGATTCGTTTTGTTTATGATCATTCCGCCTTCTGCGGCGGCGGTTTTCAAATGGTCTGTGTTTTTATACGGTTCTTGCCCACTCTGTGACCAGCAGGCCGGGAACCATCCAAATGAGCTGATAGAGCAAAACCTTTTCAGGGGTCAGGATCTCTACGCTGCCCTGGAAGGCCAGGGCGAACATGATGAGAAGCCCCACAATGCCCCCCAGAATGTGAACGATCAGGCCCAAGGTGCAGGCTTTCCTCAGCGCGTTGGCACCGGTGACGGGATAGACCAGACTGACCAGCTCGTCTCTTGTAGCCAGAGCCAGAACTTTATCCTCCGGGTCCGGATGACGCTGAGACAGGGCCGCTTTGGTTGCCTGGTCCGGGAAGATCATCCGCCGGGTGTTGACGGAGAACTTGCTGTGCAGGAATTCCGCGGTCAGCATAAAGTCATCGGCCAGCATGACGGGCTGGAGCTTCCGGGAGCCGTTGAGGGAGGTGAGACCGGCGGAGGTGGAGCGCATCTTGGCATAGGAAATGGCCACAACTGCGCTGAGCTCTCCGTTGATGGCCATATAGACGGCCTGGGCAACGGTTGTGCCCTGGGGGATATCAACGTCCATACTCTGCAGGAAATCCAGACTCCCCAGCAGCACGGCTTCCCCGCGGATGATGCCGCCGACACCGCCGACACCGTAATCCCGAAATTCGGTGACGGGGTACTCGCTTCCACCCCGATTTTTCAGCATATTCCGGAACAGAGGTACCAGACCACCACCGGAAGCACCAATGAGGGAGGAGGCATAGGAGAGGATCTGCTCAGGCTCCCGGTCCCCATAGAACTTGACGCCGTTGAGCTTGGTGGAGCCCAGGGGGAACAGGTCTTCGTCCTTTAGCGGGAAGCAGGCCCTGCCCCGCAGCCCCACAACGCCCTGCCAGCCGCAGAGCACGGAACCGACCATGTGCAGCCGGTTCTCCAGAATGGCGGCGGGACGGGTCAGCGAAACAAAGAAGCTGGCAGGTACGGCGGCAAACAGCGAGATGGACAAAACCTGAAAGGCCAGACTCACATTATAGCGCATCCCCGCAAGAACGGCCAGACCAATACAGGCGGCCATAGCCAGCAGGCAGTAAATACTCTGAATCGTTTCGGGTGTAGAAGTTTTGGTATAGGTATTTGTGAAGTCGTCTACATCGCCTTCCCCCCGCAGCAAGACGGGCTTTCCGTCGATATAGTCCTTTTCTTTGACAATGCTGCGCAGATGGGTGGCTTTGCGCAGCGTGTCCATTTGCAGGGTCTCCGTGGAACGGCGGTGATACCGGCCGAACAGTGCGAAGGTCATTTGCAGGGCAAATCCGGAGCAGCAGGGCACCCGCAGCTCCTGGAGGCAGTAGTAAGCATCCACGCAGCAGGCAATCAGGGTGAAGCTCAGGAAGGTGTTTATGGTAAAGCGGCCGTGGAGAAGTTCGCCCAGGCCGTCCAGAAGCTGATGGCAGCCAAGCAGAGCGGATATAAACATTGCCAGCACCTGCGTAAAAATCACAAATCGCAGCCGGTTGTCCGGAACCATGCCCATAGAGAACATGACGGCAGATCCGGCGCAGAAGGCCACTACCAGCAGATTCAGTACAATGGCGATCTGCAGGCTGAATACGCCCTGATCGGAAAGCTCGTAATACCGTTTTTCCGGACCGGCAATGAGTTTCCGCTTTAGCTCCCGCAGATCGCTGCGGAAGGGAATGGGCTCCTGGGCGGGAGCAGCCGTCTCCGGTTCTGCAGCTTCCTCGGCTGCGGCTGCAAGAGGCTCCTCAATGCGTATGGTCTGCTCTGTGCCGGGTGCTGCCGCTGCCTTTTCCGCGTCTGACGGGGCTGGGGAAAAGATCCTCGTTTCGGAAAGGGAAGAGGGCTGCTCTTCGCCCGGCTCTTCGCCGAAATCCTGAAGGATCTGGCTCAGCTCTTGGTCAAAAGCCTCACTGTCCCCGGTCTCCGGGGCAATCGCGGAGGCGTCTTCCGGAGGGGCATCCTCAGGGTCGGTATGAAATTCGTTCAGAATGGCGTCCAGGTCAAAATCCTGGAGCTTGTCCAGTCCTTCCTGGTCGCGTTTTTCTTCGTTGTCCATAGGGTCCTCCAAATGGGTCATCCGAGGCGCTGACGCACGGCCTCATACAATAGAATGGAAGCGGCGGCGGAGGCGTTCAGAGAGCTGATCCTTCCGGCCATGGGAATGGAGACGATGACATCGCAGTTCTTCCGGACAAGTTGACTCATGCCCACGCCTTCATTGCCGATGACGATGGCCGCAGGGCCCTTCAGATCGGCCTTATACATGGGGATGGCCTCCTCGGCTGCGGTCCCGAAAATCCACACGCCCTTGTCCTTCAATTCCTGCATGGCAGCGTTGATGTTGCTGACTCTTGCCACCTTCATGTACTCCATGGCACCGGCAGAGGCTTTGGCGACCGTTGCGGTCAGGCCGACGCTGCGGCGCTTGGGAATAATCACACCGTGGGCCCCGGCGCATTCGGCGGACCGGAGAATGGCACCTAAGTTGTGGGGGTCGGACAGCTCGTCGCAGATGACGATCAGCGGGGCTTCTCCGCGGCTGGCGGCTTCTTCCAGAATGTCGTCAATGGAATAGTATTCGTGGGCGGCAGCCAGAGCAATCACACCCTGGTGAGACCGGGTGAAGGACATAGCGTCCAGCTTCCGGCGGTCTACAGGTACAATGACGGCACCGGCCTCCTTGGCCTGGGCGGCCAGACGCTGCAAACTTTTGTCCGTATCGCCGGAGGCGATGAAGAGCTTGTCAATGGTCCGCCCGCTTTTCAGGGCCTCAGCAATGGCATTGCGGCCTTCCAGCTGGCCCTCGGTTTCCTCTGCGGGCTGCTGGGCTTCGCTTCGCTGCGCGCGGCGATTTGCGCGGTCATTTCTATCATACATATCGGTTCATCTCCCGTTACATTTCATAAGTATTTGAAACAATATCCTGTATTATAGCAGATTTTTTCCCGTTCCACAACTCTTATTTTTCAAAATGGACGGGGAATGGGGCATATTCACAGAAAATTTACCCCAAAGACGGGAATCATTCGTTGCGTACAGTGCAAAAATGTGATATGATACCCTATAAGAACAGCCTTGAGGAGGCATAGAATCGAATGAGTTATGAACAAAAGGACGGGCCCAACGAAAAAAAGCCCGGTGGGAACAATCCCAAGAAGAATTTCTGGACGCCGCTGATCATTGCGCTGGCGCTGGTACTGCTGTTTGGCTGGATCTATAATATGGTGTCCGACAGCCAGTATACGGAGACGACCTATGCGGATTTTTACACTGCCATGGAGAATCATCAGCTGGCCGAGGTCCAGCGCCGGGGCAGCCGCATCTATTACCTGACCAAGGAAGAGGCAGCCAAGCCGGCCACCGAACAGAAGGCCTGCTATACCGGCATGCCATCCGGCGACTGGCTGTCTATGTATAATGAGCTTGTGGCCCAGGGCGTCATTTCCGATTGGCAGGTCCAGGAAGACAACTCCATGATCATGATGATCCTGTACTATGGCATTACCTTTGCCATTCTGTTCCTGTTTATGCGCACCCTGACCAAGCGAATGGGCGGCGACGGCATGATGGGCGGTTTTGGCAAGAGCAAGGCCAAGGTTTATATGGAGAAGCAGACCGGCGTCACCTTTAAGGATGTGGCCGGTCAGGATGAAGCCAAGGAATCTTTGAAGGAGATCATCGACTTCCTGCACAACCCCCAGAAGTATGCCGAAATCGGCGCACGTCTGCCCAAGGGTGCACTGTTGGTGGGCTCTCCCGGTACCGGCAAGACATTGCTTGCCAAGGCTGTGGCCGGTGAAGCGGATGTGCCTTTCTTCTCCATCTCCGGCTCCGACTTTGTGGAGATGTTTGTTGGCATGGGTGCAAGCCGCGTCCGGGACCTGTTCCAACAGGCGGCCAAGGTGGCGCCGTGCATCATTTTCATTGATGAGATCGATGCGGTTGGCCGTGCCCGTGACAACCGGTACGGCAACAATTCCGAGCAGGAGCAGACATTGAATCAGCTGCTCAGCGAGATCGATGGCTTTGAACCCTCCAAGGGCATTGTCTGCCTGGCTGCCACCAACCGGCCCGAGATCCTGGACAAGGCCCTGCTGCGTCCCGGCCGTTTTGACCGCCGAATCATTGTGGACCGGCCCAATTACCAGGGGCGTCTGGATACGCTGAAGGTCCATACCCGGAAGATCAAGCTTTCCGAGGATGTGGATTTGAAGAAGATCGCCCAGGCGACTGCCGGTGCCGTCGGTGCGGACCTGGCAAACCTGGTCAATGAAGCGGCTCTGCGGGCTGTGCGGATGGGCCGGAAGGCCGTCAATCAGGAGGACCTGCTGGTTTCCTTTGAGACGGTCATAGCAGGCTCCGAAAAGAAGAATACCGTGCTCACCGAGACGGAGAAGCGGCTGGTTGCCTACCACGAGGTGGGGCATGCCCTGGTTTCCGCTCTGGAGAAGCACGCCCAGCCTGTTTCCAAGATCACCATCGTGCCCCACACCTCCGGCGCGCTGGGCTATACCATGTACCTGCCTGAGGAGGAGAAGTTCCTCTCCACCCGGGAGGAGCTGGAGGTGGAGCTGAAGAGCCTGGTGGGCGGCCGTGCTGCCGAGCAGCTGGTCTTCGGTGCCCAGACCACCGGCGCTGCCAACGATCTGCAGCGGGCCACCTCTCTGGCCCGGAACATGGTCAGCCAGTACGGCATGAGCAAGGAACTGGGCCTGATGACCACCGCCTCTGTGCAGAACAGCTATCTGGACGGCCAGGCCTATATGGACTGCTCTCAGGATACGGCAGCCCAGGTGGACAAGGAGGTCCAGAAGCTTCTGGATGGCGCTTTCGCCGACGCAACGAAGATTTTGCGGGACCACCGGGCGCTGCTGGATGAGATCTCCGAGTATCTGCTGGTCAAGGAGACCATTAGCGGTGAGGAACTCATGGCCTATGTGAACGCGGAAAACGAGGAAAAGCCCGCTGAAGAAGAAAAGAAAACGGAAGAAACGGAAAATCAGTAAATCGAGAAAGAGAGCGGTGTCTGAATGATGAAAAAGGCGCTTTGTGTTCTGCTTTGTGCCGCACTGCTGCTGGGGCTGCCTCTGGCTGTCAGCGCGGAGGAAGAGACGGATTTTTCCTGGTCGCTGGAGGGTAATGTGCTGTGCATTTCCGGGGAAATAGAGACGCAAGAGGTTTACCCCTGGGCGGATGCTGCGGACAGCGTGACCACTCTGCGCATCAGCGAGGGGGTCACGGAGATTCCGGCAGGCGCTTTCCAGAATTTTTTGGCTCTGCAGTATGTGACCATCCCCAAGACCCTTCGCTATATCGGTAGCAGCGCCTTTGAGAATTGCGCCCTGCTGCGCTGGGTCAGAATGCCGGATGGCCTGGTGGGCATTGGTGAAAAGGCCTTTGCAGGCTGCACCAAGCTTGCTCCGGTGTATTTGCCGGAGAGCGTGGCCTGGATTGGGGACCGCGCCTTTGATGTCTCAGCCGTGCTGAACTGCTACGCCGGGTCTGCCGGACAGGATTATGTGGCGGACAACGGTGGTACATACCGGCAGACGGGTACGCATACACTGGCCTCTGCCAAGGGTACCTGGGGAGATGCGGGAACCTGGATGCTGGAAAATGGCGCCCTGGTCCTCTCCGGCAGCGGCGCGATTGTCTGCGGCACAGACGGACGTTATCCCTGGGATGCCTATCGGGCGGACATTCAGACCGTCGAGCTGGGAGAGGGGATTACGGAGCTGGGCAAGGATGCCTTTGCTCTGTGCAGAAAGCTTGTAAAGCTCAGTTTTCCCAAATCCATTGAGGACATAGCCGACAGTGCGTTGGATGGCCGGGTGGAGGTTGTCGGGTTTACCGGAACTGCCGCAGAGACCTTTGCACAGAATCGGGGCCTGAGCTTTACGGCCGTTGAGACCGCGGAGGAAACGGGGGAGACGGAAACCATTGCGGCAGAGACCGAGGCAACGGAAGCGCCAGCTCCAGAGGAAACCGAAAACTCCGAAGGTGCTTTAACTGAAATGAAAGCCGGGGAAGAAACTGCACCCACTGAGACGGCAGGGAAGACCGAACCGGAAGCAACGGAAGCCGCACCCACTGAGGCAGCGGAAGAGCCGGAACCAACGGGAACGGAGGCAGGGGAGAAGGCGGAACCGGGCGAAACGGAACCGGCAGAGCAGGAATCTGCCATGCCGACGGAGACAGAGCCGGAAAAGGAGCCTGTGCTTACTGTAGAGACCGTGACGGCACAGCCGGGGCAGACGGTGAAGCTCACCATATCTCTGTCGGAGAATCCCGGCCTGTGCGGCTTGTATTTCGGCATAGATTATGACCACGGCAAGCTGACGCTGGAGGACTACAACTGCCCCAATAAGGACTTTGTCCAAGGGGACTGGATGCTGGGTGTCGGCCAGGAGGAGCGGGCCGTCTGGCTTCAGCCGGACCTGACGGAGGCGGAGGGTGAAATCCTGACACTGACCTTCCGGGTGGCCTCTGATGCCGGTACGGGAGACATAGAAGTGGCACTGACGGATATTGCGGGCGTGGACGACCAGGCGAACAGCGTCCGTGTTGCCGGTAATGCCGGTGGCATTACCATCGTCCTGGGCGTGCCCGGAGACATCAACGGGGACGGAGATGTTACATCTGCCGATTTGCTGCGGCTGCGCCGGTATCTTGCCGGACAAAACGTGACCGCAGAGACCGGAAACGCAGATTTGAACGGTGACGGCTGCGTGGATTTGCTGGACTTGATGTTGCTGCAAAGGCTGCTGACAACCAGGTGAAATAGATAGAAAGGCGACGGCCTCGCAAAAAGAGACCGCCGCCTAAATTTATACGTTTTCCGGGGGCCTTTCACGCCTCACTGCCTTCGGGATTGCTTATGCAATGGACATCCCGGCAATTGTGAAAAGCAAGAGTTGCGCCGGAACGTGCCGATAGGAGAAGGGGTTATACGTCGAATTCTTCCTTTAGGTCCAGCATGCCGCGAATTTCTGCATGACCGTTTTCCAAACAAAACATGCCCATTTTCCAGCCGTTCTGGTCGTACAGGCTCATGATCTGCGGCATTGCGGTACGGACCTTTTCCACCTTTTGGGCTGCATTCATTATAAGTCGAATCGGAGTACTATGCAGGCGCGTTTTTGGAAGATTCTACTCATGGTCAGCAGATGCCCCATGTACGGAGGCTGTTTCATGGCTTTCAATTGCCCTGATTGCGGCTTCTATGCCTTTTACAATATCCCCTAATGGCATAGATGGAATACTTGTTCCCTCCTTTACCTGGGAGGGGATGAACGGGACGTGCAGAAAGCCGCCACGAACACCGGGATAGTTCTTTTCCAGCGTATAGAGTACACTGTACATCAGATGGTTGCAGACATATGTGCCGGCGGTGTAGCTGATATTTGCAGGAAGTCCGGCATCCCGAATGGCGGAAACCATTGCCTTTACCGGTAAGGTGGAGAAGTAGGCACTCGGCCCATTGGAACAGATGATGCGATCTACCGGCTGATTGCCTGCGTTGTCTGGGATTGACGCATCATCCAGATTGATGGCCACCCGTTCAGGGGTCAGGCTCCCGCGACCACCGGCCTGCCCGATGCAGAGCACGGCATCCGGGCGGTGCAGGGCGATTGCGTCCGTCACAATCTCTACGGATTTCCCAAAAACAGTTGGTACATCGCATTTTACAATTGTGACGCTGCCAAGCTGCTCAGGCAGCAGCTTTACGGCTTCCTGGGCGGGGTTGATGGTCTCTCCGCCAAAAGGTTCAAATGCGGTTAAAAGTAGTTTCATTTAACAACCCTCAATCATAATATGGACGATTTCCTGGTCGGTCTGACGCATACCCATACTGGCAAGTCGGCCCACATTGGAGATGGTGTTTTCCACGCCTTTGGCAACAATGCCGTCACCGCCATAGAACTGTTCGTTCTGCATCTGCATCTGCATACCCAGCAGCCCGGCCTCTACGGCGGAGGCGATTTTGGCTGCGCAACTCGCCTTGGCACCGTCACAGATCATGCCGGAGTTGATGGCTACTGCGTTGACAATGGTGTGGGCGATTTCTCGGAACTTCCCACCGTAGAGATAGGTGATGCCCGCACCGGCCCCGCAGCCGGCGGAGGTTGCGCCGCAGTAGGCGGACAGCCTACCAATGCCGGTTTTTAGGTGGACTGTGACCAGATTGGATACCACCAAAGCCCGGTATAACATTTCCTGGGTTGCACCCAACTCCTGTGCATAGATGATGACAGGAAGGGAAGCGGTCATTCCCTGGTTGCCGCTGCCGGAGTTGATGACCACGGGCTTTTCACAGCCGCTCATTCTGGCATCGGAACCGGCTGCTGCCCATGCCTTCGCACGGTTATGCACGTCGCTCCCGTAGGCTGCCAACAGCACAGAGCCGATGTTGGCTCCCCATTTGCCGGAGAGACCTTCCTCAGCAATTGCTGTATTGCAGGCGATCTGCCGGTCCAGGGTTTCTTTTACATCCTCAATCCGGACGCAGTCGGCGAAGTCAATGATATTCTCCACGGTCAGCAGAGAGTGATCCGTGTGCTCCACCTGACAACCCTGGGTGTATTCCTTGTCAATCAGCACTTTATCATTCAGGCGCAATCCAATTACGTTGGTATGGCCTCCTGCAATCTGCACGAAGGCTTCTTCCTGCCCGGCAATAAGGGTGATTTGAATATCAAATATATACCCACTGTTGGACTGCTCCACATGGAATTGGGAAGTGCGCATGTATTGTGCGATCTGGGAAATTTGCGCCTCGCTGACATGGGAGATAACCTCCAGCTCTGCTTTGGAATCGCCTGCAACGATTCCGGCAGCTGCCGCAGCCTCGATGCCCCGCAAGCCGCCGGTGTGAGGCACAACGACACTCTTAACGTTCTTAATAATGTTTGCGCTGACCTGAATGTCCACTTTTTCCGGAAGCTGAGCCAAAGTTTCCCTCGCCAATGCAGCGGCATAAGCGATGGCAATGGGCTCTGTGCAGCCCATTGCAGGAATCAATTCTTCCCGAAGAATATTCACATAGGCATCATAAAGCATTTGTTCCATGTTCTATACTCTTTTCTATGTAATTTAAGCTGCCTTACAGCTTGCAGCACGTACCAAAGGAAAAGGCCCCGGAAATGGTGTATTTCCGGGGCCTTTGAAGCTTTTTCGATTGTGAAAATCGCGATGGACAGTTATCTCTTGGAGAACTGAGGAGCGCGACGGGCGGCCTTCAAGCCGTACTGAACATTCTTCTAACCAAAAAGTCATTGGTATTCAAGCACTTTTTGACCGTCTGCCCTGTTTTAACCTATGTGTTAACACAAAGAAACGGGGGCTTCCACAGACTGTTGTTTGGGGAAAGCGGCGTTTACAGTGGCATATAGCTCCTGCGGTTTATTATACTTGATTCGGGCGTAGATGTCCATAGTTGTTTTGCTGTTCTCATGACCTGCCAGGTACTGAACGGTTTTGGGATCGACGCCTGCGTATAAAAGATTGGTGATATAGGTGTAGCGCAGAATATGGGGTGTAACATCGAAATCAATGCAATAAACGATCTTGGGATTCTTTAGCTTATGCTGTCCCAGGACAGGAGATATGGTTTGCTTAATGCATTGCCCATTCACATACTTGCGATAGATTCGTTCTTTGGTAGAACGAACGACAATATACTGCCAGAGCCTTTGAAACTGGGAATAGGAGAGGGGCTGCCCTTTGCTGTCAGCAATCACATGATCGGATTTGCTGCTTGCCTTGGCTTCCTGAAGGCATTCAACAAGGCATTGTGGAATAGGAATATCCCGTCTTGCAGCATTGGATTTCAGTATGGTTGTTACCTGGGGACGGTTCTTTTCGCTTCTCCAGGCTCTCCTTACTGAAATGTATGGTGTGGATGCATCCAGATGGACACAATCCCACTGAAGCCCCAGAATCTCCTCTCTGCGCATACCGGTATAGAGTCCGATCATGGTGAATACATAGGGTGGAAGTCCACGGACAGCATCCAGAAGTGTTTTTGCCTGTGCATCTGTCAGAGCGTCTTTCTTCTTTGAAGGATGTCCACCCTTCACAGAGATATTGGTGGAAGGATCTTCGTCAATCACATTGCTGTGTTCGGCAGATTGAAAAATGCTCTTGAAAAGCATATTGACTGTATCGTACATACCGGAGGATTTACCTGCAACCGGCACAAGGGCCAGACGAATATCATCCGCTGTCACATCGGACATATACATATCGCCCAATGGTTTGACTATGTAGTTCCTCACCTTGGATTCGTAGCCCTTCAATGTAGCAGGAGAGACATTTGCGGACTTCATGAGCAGCCATTTTTCACAGTAATCCGCAACAGTGGGATTCGTCTTCCGGAAGACGATTTCCGCAACCTTTTTTCGCGCTTCGCACTCCTTTTGAAACAGCTCCTCACGGGTTAATCCATAGAGAAGAACCTGTTTCCCATCAGCGTCAGTAATACGGGTTCTGTAATATTGGATGCCGTTAATTGTGGCTGTACCATATTGTGGAATCAATTCTTTTTTCTTGGACATGAAAAATCATCCTTTCACAGAGTATGTAATGTAGCCACCTCCTTTTTACCAGAAAACAGGAAAACCATCAAAGGTGCGAAATATGTAAAAAAGCGGGGAACTGATTTGTTCCTCGCTTTTGAAGATTCTGTTGGGGTGAAAATAAAGTTATGTGTTATTCCATAGAGCAAAGGCACTGCTCATGGTTTTCACTACATCGTCGGGTTGGTGATATTTCACTTTTGCGTATATGTCCATCGTGATTTTGCTGTTTTCATGACCTGCCAGATACTGAACGGTTTTGGGATCGACTGCTGCGTGAATCAGATTTGTAATGTATGTGTGGCGGAGCATATGGGGAGTGACATCAAAATCCAGACTATATATGACATTCCCATTGTGCGCTGCTTTCTCACCAAGGGTAGGAGAGATGGTGTGCTTTACGCGCTCTCCATTTTCATAACGGTAGTAACTGCGCTCTTTTGCGGTTCTTGTGACAATGTATTGCCATAGCCTCTTAAACTGAGTATAGCTGAGAGGACCTCCGTCGCGGTTTGCAACAACAAAGTCTGATTTGGATTTGGCTTTCGCTTCTCTGAGGCATTCCGCGAGACATTCAGGGAGAGGGACATTTCGGGCAGCGGCTTTTGTTTTCAATTCTGTCATGATGACAGGACGATTATGCTCGGTGTGCCACGCCCGCCGTACAGTCAGATATGGCGTGTCGGTGTCCAGATATACGCTGTCCCACTGCAAACCCAGGATTTCCTCCCGCCGCAATCCGGCGTATAAACCGATCATCACAAAAACATACGGGGGTAAGCCACGAACGGTGTTGATGAGCTGCTCGGCTTGAGTATCTGTCAGAGCTTGTTTTTCTGCCTGTGGAATACCGCCTCCTTTGGCACTCAGATAGACCGTAGGATTGTCCTCAATAACATGACTTTCCTTGGCAGCCCGGAAGATGGATTTATAAAGGATAATAACGGACTTGTACACGGAAGCAGATTTCTCCGAGACCGGAACAAGGGCCAGTTGAATATCGTCCAGAGTAACATCTGCGATATTCCTATCACCCAACGGGGCAATGATGTGCCGCCGGACTTTGGAAGTATAATCGATCAGCGTCGTTGCTCGTATATGAACGGATTGCATTGTCAGCCACTTTTCGCAATACTCCGCAACGGTGGGGGATTTTTTACGAAATGCTGCATTGTCGATCTGCTCCAGAGCGTCCATTTCTTTATCGTACAATTCTTCCCGGGTTTTGGCATAGAGGGAGATTCGGTTGCCTTCAAGTTCTGTGATGCTAGTACGATAATATGTGTTTCCTTTGATTTGGACTGTCCCATATCGGGGAATATGTTTTCGCTTTCCGGCCATTTCGGTTACCTCCATAGGAAAGAAATCAGCGCTGTTATCACTGTTTTATCAGAATTGGCGCGATTCAGCAAATGTGCGAACGGATGGTTATTTTTGCTTTCGCACATTTCGATAGGTGTTTTTCTTTTCGGATGGCTTCGCGCGAATAGTACATTTCGCAATGTATTCCTGCAAACTGGCATCCGTGAAATAGACGCAGCCGTTTGGCACATATTGCACATAGGAAATCAGACCGCTGTTTCTGGCTTCATCCAGCGTAGTAAGGCTGATTCCCAGTAATTTGGCTGCTTCCTTGCGTGTAATCAATTTCTCCATGCTAAGTCATTACTCCTTTCTGCGATCTGATTTTGGACTCAGGCTGTAGTCGAACCCCCTGCGCTGGCCGCAGTAGGTACAAATCTGCTGCTCCGTTTGCAGCGGATCAACACGCCGTACATAGTAAGAGCCTGCACCATAAAAGTTGCTGGCACAGGCTTTACAAAGGCATAAAGTTAGCTTGGATGGGGGAGGAGGGATTAAGCCGATGCTGATTGCCAGTGCATGGTTGAGACCATTGATTTCCTCGTCGGACAGTTTACCGATGTACTGAGCCAGTCGAGTCTTGTCCACGGTTCTGATTTGCTCCAGCATGACCATGGAGGGCTGCACAAGCCCACTCCCCGGCTTCAGATGGTAGTGGGTGGGCAGATTGGCTTTCGTCCTGATCTGCGTGGAAATCGCTGCCACGATGGTGGTGGGGCTGTGTTTGTTTCCAACATCGTTCTGGATAATCACCACCGGGCGGTAGCCGTTCTGCTCGGAGCCAATCCCTGTGCCCAGGTCTGCGTAGTACAGTTCTCCTCTGAGATATGTGTTTTTCATATGTGTTTGACCTCCTCAAAAGATATAGGCAGAATGCCTATGTAAACACCGCCAGCGCCCATTTCTGGTTGCTGGCGGATTTGTTGTTTGAAGAAGCCTATTTGTCCTCGACACCCCGGCTATTATGGGAAGTCATCAAACGGCTGGCAGCGTACCAGCTCCACGGGTCTTTTAGCGCCCTCGCATGGTTCTCATGTGACCGCCCTCATTGCGTTCCTAGCTGTGACTGGACGGGAGTATCATTGTCCCCACTGCCTGTCATCGCCCTTCTGGGTGCTGCCCAGAAGTCATAGAAGGCTGTTTCTCGCTCCGTGCCGGGGAAGAAAGCCTAACAGACCGAAAAAGGAAAGTGATGTCCTGATGCTTTTCCCCGACACATCCCGGCGCAGCTTCTAAAGTGGCTTATGCTCATCACAATAGCAATGGGAATGTGTTTGACGAATGGGTATGCAGTTTTCAAGATACAGACCCATTCCCAAAAGCAGAAACAGGTGAAGGAAAATAACCCCTTCACCTGTTTGCTCACTTGTAGGCAAAATATAGCCCCCCTTTTTCTTTTTTTCTTTGAAAAAATTTTGCGATGGCAAACTGATGTTGACAACATGGTTATCACACCATATAATAACAAATAGAAATTATTCTATGTGACGGAGGTAAGCGAATTGGAACAGATATACATTGAAACTGCAAAAATTCTGAAAGCAATTTCTGATCCGAAACGCCTGCGTATTGTCGATATGCTGTCTTGCGGGGAACTGTGTGCCAACAAAATACTCGAAGCTTTTTGTATTACTCAGCCAACATTGTCCCATGATATCCGTGTATTGATTCAGGCTGGGATTGTGAATGACCGGCGTGAAGGCAAGAACATTTTTTATTCGCTCAACAGGGATCGTCTGGCTGAATTTGAAAACACTTTACATGAAATTACAACACCGAAGGCAAACTGCATTTGCCATTCTGGAGAATGCTGTGAATAAAAAAATGAGACCAATGCTTGTGATAATGGAACATTCCGGCATTGGTTTTTATATCGTAAAATAATAGAAATATTTCTATTATTCAATATGATTATGAAACAAATCAAAGGAGGTATTTTCCATGAAAAAAGCAACTGATCCAGGCATCAATTTCTTTCAGCGGTATCTGACGGTATGGGTGTTCCTATGCATGGTGGTAGGTGTGCTCTTGGGGCATTTTCTCCCAACGCTCCCTGCGTTGCTGGCACGCTTAGAATTTGCCCGCATATCGATTCCGATGGCTATTCTGATTTGGGTAATGATATACCCAATGATGCTGAAAGTGGATTTTCAGAGCGTCCGAAATGTCGGGAAAAACCCGAAGGGGCTTTTTGTTACATGGATTGTGAATTGGCTGATTAAACCATTCACGATGTATGGAATTGCTTCGCTGTTTTTCTTCGTGATTTTTAAGAGTTTCATCACACCAGAACTGGCGACGGAGTATCTGGCTGGTGCGGTTCTGTTGGGAGCTGCTCCCTGCACAGCGATGGTATTTGTGTGGAGTACACTGACAAAGGGAAATCCCGCTTATACCGTCGTTCAGGTGGCGACCAACGACTTGATTATTTTGGTTGCCTTTGCCCCTATTGTGAAATTCTTGTTGGGTGTATCCAATGTCAGTGTCCCGTATGATACACTGATTCTAAGCGTGGTACTGTTTGTGGTCATCCCGCTTGCAGGTGGCATCTTGACCCGCATCTTTGTGACCCGCAGCAAGGGAACGGCGTATTTTGAAAATGTGTTCCTCCATAGATTTGATTCCGTCACCACAGTTGGGCTGCTGCTCACCCTGGTGCTGATCTTCATGGGACAAAGTAAGACCATTTTGGAAAATCCGTTGCACATCGTATTGATTGCTGTGCCGCTCATTTTACAGACCTTCCTGATTTTCTTTATCGCCTATGGAACTTGCAATCTTTTGAAGCTGCCACACGATATTTCTGCCCCGGCTGGTATGATAGGTGCATCCAACTTCTTTGAACTGGCCGTTGCCGTTGCGGTTGCCCTGTTTGGAACAACAAGTCCTGCCGCACTGGCAACTACTGTTGGCGTATTAACAGAAGTACCTGTTATGCTGACACTTGTAAAAATTGCAAATAAAACTTAGGCGCACACGCAAAACAGCCATATCCGACTTTTTCGGATATGGCTGTTTCAACTTATAGAAGGAACCACCGGCAGGTTTGGCGATATACGGTCAGTGAGGAAGTAGTGGTTTCGCCGACATATGCAGAAATCTGATCGACTGGGCTTGCATTCGAATATACTATTCACATATTAACGCTACTTTTGTAAACTCTTTTCCATCAATCTCGAATTTCGTGGAAAAACTCCTCTGTAACTTCTGTTTTGCATAGCTGCTCAGTTATATAGTGTCACAATACGGACTGAGCGGACAGCATTTCCGTTACTTTCTATCGACGAAGCCTTTTTCTGGCATCCACTGGCATTCCCCGTGAAAGCGGAATGTGTTATTGCAAACGCAGTTGCCGTCCCCAAGGGTCTGCGTTCTCTCAAAGCCCGCGCGAAGATAATGAGCTACCATATAATCCGTCCGGCACAGTGATGGGAGCATTTCTTCCGTGTGGAATTTACTGCACAGTTTCTGAATTCCGCATTCATGGACATCCAGCCGGAAGCAGTTGCTGTCCACAGGGGTATAGGCAATCGTCCAGTCATATTCCGGTAGGGTTCCAGCTTTGGATTTTTCTGTATGGCTAACTGCTTTTCTCAGCATACCGCCGATGTAGATTTTTTTCGCCAGAGGAACGAGGAATGACGGAATCTTTTTCAATGCGTTTTCCAGCACCCGCCAAATCCACTGGTTTGCTTCATCACTGGTCAGCCCCAGTTTCACGAATACCCGATACCATGCAATGAAGCAAACACCAATCAAATAGCTTGACTTGAAAATGCTGTCACCGATTTTGGGAACCTCCGGGAGGATTGCCCGCAGCTCCTGACGGACATTCTTACTGAAAAGGGAGAAAAACTCTTCCCCTTTTTCCGCAATCAGGCTTCCGCTGCTGAGAAGCAGTAGAAAATCATTGAGAAGTCTTACTGTCATATCTGAGGTTCTCCTTCTTCATTCGTACCCAGAGTTGGCTGTGCGGGATTAACGTGCACCATAGCGTAACAGATAGATTAGTTCCTGTCCATTTGGAATACAGGCGCTTTTGAGTTATGATATTCAGAGTGATTGGCTGTTTTAGGGCTTTTGAAAGATGATAACAAAGCTATCACCTTTTTTAATATCAAGGAACCTGACTTCTGAGAATCCGGCTTGCAGCCCCAGATTGATGTATTCATCCCGCTCGAAAAAACGGTATCCTTTCATGTCTACTTTCGATCTTTCAAACCATGCTTTGGTGTAAATGGAAGTACAGAAACAAGCACCTTGTTTGAGAACCCGATTGACTTCTTTCAAGCCTTGCAGCGTATCCTTCCAAAAATATAGTGAGTTCACACTGACGGCACAGTCAAAAGAGGCATCGCCATACGGAAGGTTACAGCAATCGCCAATCGTCAAATATACCCTTCCAGCGGAAACAGCACCTTGATTGCGGCGCGTTGCTGTTTCTTTCATGTCCTCCGAAATATCGACTCCGTGGATGATGACACGATAGCGTTTGCACATCTGCTGAATGAGATAGCCATTTCCATACCCGATTTCCAATACATTGGCATCGTCCTCAACGGCAATGGCATTCAGAACGCCCCTGTATAATTTCTGGTTGAACATATTCATAGCCACACAGCAAAGCCTGCCAATATAGCCTCTGGGTTTTCCAAACTGAGAGCAGAAATAGTCGATTATTCTCACAATTCATTCCTCTCTTTCGGTTTCATTCCTGTCAAGCTGTGACACATCTGCCTTTGGAATTTTGATCGTAAAACAAGAGCCTTTTCCCGGTTCGCTGTTTACGGAGATGATACCGCCGTGCATATCGACGATTGCTTTGGTGATGGTCAGACCGATACCAATCCCGCCGGTTTTCTGATTCCTGGATTTATCTGCCCGGAAGAAGCGTTCAAAGATTTGCTCCAGATTTTCTTCAGAGATTCCAATGCCGGTGTCACGGACTGCAAAGACATGATACCATTCTTCGTTTTGGTAGGATACGTCAATGGAGCCGCCTTCCGGTGTATAGCGCAAGGCGTTAGACACCAGATTCACCATGCACTGCTTCAGCCGCCCTTCATCGGCATAGCAGATATCCGCAAATGCGTCAGTCGAATATTGCAGCCGTATGTTTTTCTCCTGGGCTGGAAGTAAGAACATGTTGACTACCGATGCGCACAGCTCCATGGCGGAAAAACTGCTGTACTGCAATGTGATCCGTTTATCTTCATACTTGTCCAGTTCAAGAAGCAGATTGACGATTCTGGTCAGCCGCTCAATCTCTTCATGACAGCTTACCATCATTTCTGTGGTTGGCTCCCAGATGCCGTCGATGACTGCTTCAATAAAACCCTGAAGGTTGGTAAGCGGGGTTCGCAATTCATGGGCAACATCCGCAGTCAGGCGGTGTTTTTGCTCTTCCTTGGCCTTTAGAATACTGGACATTTCATTGATGGAATCCACAAGGGATTGAAGCTCAGCCGTTGTGTACCGCTCTGCAATCTGCACACCATACTCACCTTGGGAAATCCGGCGCGCGGCAGTGGATGCGCTGCTGATTGGCTTGGAAATGCTAGCTGCAATGACCAAACCCAGCACAGCCGCTATGACAATGAATGTAGTGCCCAAAATTATCAAAAGCCGGTTCAGTGCATCGACCAGTTCCAGCTCGGCATCATCAAATGTAAAGGGACCGTAATACCCCAGTGTGATTTCACCGATTACAATACCATTGTAGGTTATTTCCTCAATACGCTGCTCATACCCTCCCTCAAAGGTTGGGTAGCGGCTGTGCATATTCATTTCTCGGTGCTGCAAGATCAGATTACATTCATCGGATTTGTGGGTGGTAATGTCCCAGTCAATTTCACGATTCAGCGTTGTAACATGGAGGAGAATACCATTTTGCAGCGCAGCGTTGCCGATGGTTTCCAATCCATCCAGACTGACTGTGCCGTTAGGATTCTGAAACAGGTCATTGACCTGGAATATGATTTGCTGAATCCGTTGCTCTTGCTGATCGTTGGCATGGGTTATAAACAAGCTTTCTATTTCGCGGTTTGCGATCAGAAAAAACAGCGCAATGGATACCAGCAGAAATGCTGCTAACAGCAGAGCCAGTCTGTGCTTGAGAGATTTCAACATAGTTAGGCATCCTTTTCAACTGCAAATTTATATCCGATACCATGCACCGTGAGAATAAAGAGGGGATGTTTGCGATCCGGCTCGATTTTACTGCGAATGGTTTTGATATAGGTGTCAATCCCACGATCATAACCGGCATAGTCATCCCCCAGTGCGAAGGAGATTAACTGATCTCTGGTAAAGATGCGTCCGGGAGCTTTTGCCAGAGTTCTAAGCAGCTTATACTCCGTAGGCGTCAGGGTGATTTCCTCTCCCTGAACACGCACTTGATTGGTCTGAAAATCGATACTGAGATAACCGTTGCGGTATACAACAGGAACGCTGACCAATTCATCTCCCTGGGCTCTGCGCAGAACAGCTTCGATTTTTGCAACTACGATTCTGGGACTGAAGGGTTTTGAAATGTAATCGTCTGCTCCAACTTTAATGCCATTGACCAATGCGGATTCATCGTCCTTTGCCGTCAGCATAATGACCGGAACGCGGGACTGCAGGCGGATTTTTTGACAAACTTCCTCCCCCGAAATATCCGGCAGCATCAGATCCAGCACAACCAGGGATATTTCATTCTGAGAAATCAACTCCAGAGCCTGTTGACCAGTGAAGGCGGTAAAGGTACGATAACCTTCTTTGCGCAGGTAGGCGCTAAGAATCTGCGTGATTTTGACTTCATCGTCTACAAGCAGAATGGCGTGTGTTTTCTTCATTGGTTTTCCTCCCCCCATAGAAGAATCGATATTTACCGTTGCGTAATCAGCCCAAATAGTTGTAGAAGTTCCGGTGAAGCTCAGTCATTTCCGATTTTGCCTTAACCGCATGCTGGTACATGAACCGATCCCCAAAAGAACTGTTGTAAACCAACGGCAAAACAGCCGCCATCAAGGAAATCGGGCACAACCGAAAAAAGTTCAGCTTGGGCGGGGAAATCGCATTCCCTCGTTCTTTCAGACGTTGGAAATTATCATGCAGTGATTGAGCGGTTATTCGCATCACTTGCCAGTTCCTATACACCAGTCTGGGATCATTTTCCGTATAGTAGGCATCTGCCAACGGAACTACCATTGCCAGGTGACATACCTGCCATGCATGCATATCAGGAACGATCTGGCATGGGATTCCGGCTTGGGACAGTACCCTTTTCAGCACTTGTACACGCTCCGTTTTTTCTCCACTGATTTCTGAAAAAGTCGTTAGCTGAATGATTCTTGGTGTTAATCCGGCATCCAGAATACCTTCTTTTATGCTGCCGCCTGCACCCGGAAAGGCGGGAAGGATTCTCCCTTTTCCGCAGATATCTTCCCAATCAGAATAGGCTTCCAAGGTGTTGACCATCGTGACAATCGTTGGGCTGATATTCTCGCGCAAGGCCTCAAGTGCTGGCTGTATTTGTCCTGACCGGACGGTGAGAAATATGTAGTCATATTGGTCAGAGGATTCCAGTGTTTCCAGAATAGAAACATTTGCACGGAGAATGGCATTACCTTGCTTGTACAACAAGCCATTTTCCATAAGCTCTGCAAGACTTTGGCCTCTGGCAAGTACAGCAACATCGCAACCGCTCCGGGATAGATAGGCTCCATACAAACTGCCAATTACTCCCGCACCGTATATTAAGATTCTCATGTCTCGCTGCTCCCCCATAAAATGACCTCCTCATGGATTCTCCATGGAATTGCTGCACTTTTCGGAACACTCTGCACAGTTACAGGAACAGCCAGTCTCCTGGCCTTTCTGCTCCCGCTTCTTCCATACGATATGTCCGACAGCAAAAGCAGCCGTTGCAAATCCTGCCAGCACGAAAAGAAGCATATCTTTCATTTTATCCATCTCCTTTATGGGATATATCCCCGGAAAACAGTTTCCGGGGATATTGTTATCTTTTGCCAGATGCTTTTGGACTGCCCAATATCCGAAACAGTTCGAGAACTGATCGCTACATGGAAAATAAAAAACTATCTTCCATAACTTTCTGCCGGTGCTTCCTGATCTCCCACATACCAATAGTCGCAGGACGCATATCCTTCGGATACTGTATGGTGTCGAATCAGGCGGGCATGGAGAGCGGAAGCCGCCTTAATGTCTGAGCGGCACAAATACGGCAGAATTTCCAGATAGCCGTGGCTTTTTGCAAAGTCCGCCAGAGGGCAGCCCACCAGTGTCATCGCCAGCCCATGATCGTAACCCTCCGGGTTAATTTCAACGCCCCAGGTATTGTTCCAGTCCTTACCCTTATGGGCATTTACTTTGTCGGCTACTTTCTGAACCATGGAATACATCAGTCGCCGGAACCACGGTCTGTCCAGCTTGTTCAGGTCGATCCATCGCCCAATTTTGCGGTACTTGGCGACTATGATCTGGTCAGTCATTTCTTCCACAATGTCCTTCGACAGTGTGCGTCCAGACGCTTCGTACAGAGCAAAAAACGGAAGTGCCATATCCATATTTTTGTTCAAAGGATTCTTTCTGCCGCCGATGGAGGGTGTTTCGGTCAGGAACTGCTCATAGATCACAGCGGCATCCCGGATCATCGACTCTGCCAGCTCGGCTCCGTAATGCCTGACCAATATTGGCCGGATTTTCCGGAGCAACTGATCATATTTCTTCTGATTTCGTTCCATGGTATGTCTTCCTCCTTTATCACTCCGTAGCGCTGTGTGCCCTCCTGCACCCATGGCTGCGGGCGGAAAGCCAGCAACTCATTATGCTGCAAGTCGTGGCTGTGGGTGTCGGTTTTTTGAAATATTCCGGCGTTCCAGATATTGCACCTCAACCCATTCCATCGTTTTTTCGGGGAGCCGATTTCCGCATGCTATACTTTTGCAAGATGTTCCTGCGCTTTTTCTATGATTTCTTGAATATACCCATCCGACAGGGAGTAAAATACAAATTTTCCTGCTTTTCGCCGCCGTATCAGATGATTCCCTTTCAGTGTCCTGAGCTGGTGTGAAATGGCACACTTAGACATGCCAAGGGATGCGGCCACATCTGTGACGCACCTTTCCCCATCCATCAGCATGAGTAGGATACTGAGCCTTGTAGGGTCACCCAATATCCGAAACAGTTCGCAAATCTGCGTTGCTTCCATCATAGCTTTTTCACGAAAAGGGCGCGGACCGCATTCAGAATTGCCAGAACCATGACGCCAACATCTGCGAAAATAGCCATCCACATATTGGCCGCACCGAAAGCCACAAACACCAGCGCCAACAGCTTTACGGCAATGGCAAAAACGGTATTCTGGTGAACAATCCGCAGACATTTGCGGGAGATTTTAATTGCCTTGGCAATCTTCATGGGGTCATCGTCCATCAGGACAACATCCGCCGCCTCGATGGCTGCGTCTGAACCCATAGCGCCCATGGCAATTCCGATATCCGCTCTGGAAAGAACCGGCGCATCGTTGATACCGTCACCGACAAAGGCCAGATTCAGCTTTGCGGGTTTTTCCTCCAGCAGCTCCTCCACCTGAGAAACCTTATCGCCGGGCAGTAGTTCCGCCCGGACGGCATCTACGCCCAAATCCTTCGCAACCTGCTCTGCAACAGCCTTTGCGTCACCGGTAAGCATGACGGTCTTCTTCACGCCTGCGGATTTCAGAGCAGCAATAGCATCCTTGGAGGTGGGTTTTACAAGATCAGAGATCACAATATGGCCTGCATATTCGCCGCCGATTGCCATGTGGATAATTGTGCCTACTAAATCGCAGCCGGAATACTGGATATTCAGACGCTTCATCAGCTTGGCATTACCGGCAGCAACTTCAACGCCATCCACCTTGGCAATCACACCGTTGCCGCTGATCTCTTGAATGTCCGTAACCCGATTTCGGTCGATCTCCGCACCGTATGCCCGCTGAAGGCTCTTACTGATGGGGTGAGAGGAAGAACTCTCCGCCAGCGCGGCGTACTCGATCAGTTCTGCGTCCGTATAGGATTTCCCTTCCTGATGAATAGCGCTGACCTCAAAAACGCCCTGGGTCAGGGTGCCGGTTTTGTCAAATACCACATAACCGGTCTTTGACAGGGCTTCCAGATAGTTGGAACCCTTGACCAGAACGCCCTGGGTGCTGGCACCGCCAATACCAGCGAAGAAGCTGAGGGGAATGCTGATCACCAGCGCGCAGGGGCAGCTCGCTACCAGGAAAGTCAGAGCACGATAGATCCATTCACCCCAGTTAGGGTTGCTTCCCAGAGCAAACTGGCTGACCAGCGGAGGAATAATCGCCAGGGCCAACGCACTGTAGCAGACGGCGGGAGTGTAGACCTTTGCGAATTTGGAAATGAAATCCTCAGACTTGGACTTGCGGGAGCTGGCATTTTCTACCAAATCCAGAACCTTGGATACTGTGGATTCCCCAAACTCCTTAGTGGTCTGGATTTTCAACACACCGGTCATGTTGATGCAGCCGCTGATAATTTCGTCCCCGTTCTTCACATCGCGGGGCAGACTTTCACCGGTCAGGGCGCTGGTGTTCAGGCTGGAAATTCCCTCCACAACAATTCCGTCGATGGGAACCTTTTCACCGGGCTGAACCACAATGATGGTGCCCACGGCAACCTCGTCAGGATCAACCTGCTCCAGCTTGCCGTCCACCTCAATGTTGGCATAGTCCGGACGAATGTCCATCAGCTCGCTGATGTTCTTACGGCTCTTACCCACGGCGTAGCTCTGGAACAGTTCACCGATTTGGTAGAACAGCATGACGGCGATACCTTCCACATAGTCACCGCTTTGGACTAATCCCACGATCATTGCGCCGATTGTCGCAATCGCCATCAGGAAGTTTTCATCAAAGACCTGCTTGTGTTTTATACCTTTCCATGCTTTCAACAGAATATCATAGCCAATCACAAGATAAGGAATCAAGTATAGCAGGAAGCGAACGATGCCGTCCACAGGAACAAATTTGAAAGCGATCATCAGGACTGCTGAAATGATGATCCTGTACAGCATCTTCTTTTGTTTTTTGGTCATATACAGCCCTCCATTTCACTTAGTATGAAATCTTTTGATAATAATTATGAAACAGGGCATCCTGCCCACATCAGACTGAGAGCAGAACGCCCTGATGAACAGCTTACAGATAAATTACGCAGTCATCTTCGACCTTCTTGCAGTTTTTGTACACTTCCTGCATGACAGTGCCCGGCTCCTGGCCATCTTCAAACTCAACGATCATCTTCTGCGTCATAAAGTTGACGGTAGCGGTTTTGACACCGGCGGTCTTCTTGGCGGCATCTTCCATCAGGTTGGCACAGTTGGCGCAATCCACTTCGATTTTGTAGGTCTTTTTCATAATAATTTGCTCCTTTTTATTATTGATTAAACGACTGCTTAATCATTGATATTAGTATAACGGACGATTAAACGCTTGTCAATCATTTTGGATAAAACCTTGCCTTTTGGGCTATTAGAATGCCTAAATGGAGTATTTTGAAAATTGTGTTTGTATTTTCCCTGACTTAATGGTATAATTTCACAAAAAGAAAGGGGGCTTTTTCATATGGGGAACAAGATATTGCCGCACGATCATGGACATCTTCCCAAAGGTGTGCAGATCAGCATGCCAAAGGGGGAGACCTTCGAGATCGTTTCCGATATTTTCAAGATGATGAGCGACAGTACACGGATTCAGGTTTTCTGGCTGCTATGCCATTGTGAAGAGTGTGTTGTCAATATTTCCGCCCTGCTGGATATGAGCAGTCCGGCAGTATCCCATCATTTGAAGCTTCTGAAGACGTCCGGTCTGATTGTCAGCCGCAGAGAAGGTAAAGAGGTGTACTACACTGCCGCCAAAACCCAGCGTACCCAAGTTCTTCATGAGATGATTGAGAGAATCGTGGAAGTGGCCTGTCCTGCTGAAGAATCTTTTGAGGATAGCGGTAATTACAATTCCAATGTTCAGGCAGTCAATGAAATCCATGATTTTCTCATCTCAAATATGAAAACCCGCTATTCGATTGAGGAACTGTCGGTAAAATTCCATATCAACCAGACTACGCTCAAGACCACCTTTAAGACTGTGTTTGGCAAGCCCATTGCGGCATACATGAAAGATTATCGAATTAAGCAGGCAAAGGCCCTGCTTTCCCACAGTGACAAAACAGTCGCCGAAGTTGCCTGCGAAGTCGGGTATGAAAACCAAAGCAAGTTTACGCAGGCTTTCAAAGACGTAACCGGTAGGCTTCCGAAAGACTATCGGAAAGGAAATTCATAGGGTTTATAATCCCAACAATACAGCCGCCCAGCATCCGACAAAACGGATGCTGGGCGGGTCAATATTCTGTTCCTTCAATCTGTAAGCTCCTGAATCTCTTGCCGGATCAGCGCTCCTGCCGCTGTGGCCAACTGGTCAATGCCCTGAATCCGGACCATGCTTTTTTCGTAGATGGCCGCCGCATCCGGTGCGCTGTAGTTGTTGCCCATGAACACCGCCGCTACCCGGATTCCTCGGCGTTGCAATGCCCGGACCTCCTGGGTGGTGTCCTTCACAGCGGCCTGCTCCGCATACTCTCTGCCGAAGGGATTTCCCTCTCCCGGTGGAATGCGGTGGCTGTCGTTGGGACTGGCATCGGTCAGAAGCAGAAGCAGATGTCGTCCTTCCGGGGCGCTTTTGATCAGGTCTCCCGCAGCTCGGAGGGCCAAACCGTCCCGGTTCCATCCGGCGGCAAAGTAGTTGAATATTTTCTGATTCTCGTTCTTGTCCGCAAAGCCTTTCAGCACCCGCAGCACCGTATAGCCCCGGAGACTGCAGAAGCTGGTCACCCGTACCGGGACGCCGCACCGGCCCAGACTCTCCGCCAGGATATAGCCTTGGGCGGCAATGGCCTCCTGACAGTGCATGCGGGAAGCGGAGCCGTCCAGCAGGAGGTCTACAGAGAATCCCGGCTTGCAGGTAGCGACATCCCGGAGAAACACATTTCCGTCCTCCAGCACCGCTGCTCGCCACACACGGGGGCTGTCCAGGCGACCGCTGCGGGAGCGTTCCGTCTCAGTCTGGCTGTGTACCTGGATGCAGCTTCGGATTTGCTCCGAAAGCCGCAAAATGGTATTTTGATAGAGACCGCTGTCTTTGGCATAGGCATCCCGGTTTCGCTTGCATTGCAGAGCCGCTTCCTGAGCCATGCGGCGGGCCTCGCTGCTGCGGGCGTGTTCCGGGTCCGGGATTCCAGATGTAAACCACAAATGGCAGCCCAGGTGGTTCGCGGTACAAAGCGCCTGCTCTGCCGCTGCCAGCTGCTCCGGCGTGTAAAAGGATCGGCCAAAACAGGTTTCGATATATAGCCGGTCAGTCTCCGCATTCTCATTCAGGCGAAGCTTTCCCCGGCGAAGGTCCAGCTTCGCTTTGTCGCCGCCAGAGCCTTCGGCCTGTCCCAGTGTCAGCACATCGGTATGGACGATCTGAGTGGGAAGGAATTTTGTCATTGCCAGAGCCCATTTTCCGTCAAAATGCAGCCGTAGTGGCGCTTTGGACCGGGCGGTTCCATCGAACAGTCCCGCCTGGGCAAAGGTGCGCAGAATGGCGGCAGCAAGTTCTTCCGCATCCAGTTCCCCGCTACATAGCAGCGCATCGGACAGCTTGCGTTCATAAGACGTCATCACCGGAGCGCGCTTTCCCAGAACGCTTTTCCACCGGGCAGACTGCATGGTGTAAACCAACTGATTTTTTGCCCACCACTCCTGCCGGGACAGCTTGTATTCCTGACCAAAAAAGTCTGCCGCGTGGGCTTTCCTGGCTTCCTCCAGAACAGGGCGGTGGGGAAGCTCCCGCTGAAAGGCGGCGTTTTCCAACGCCAGCCAGGCCAGATCGTCCAGCATGGCCTGCCGCCGGTCCAATTCCCAGGCGGCGAAGAGCTTTCGGGGCATTTCAGCGCCGTACCATTTGCGGACACAGCCTACGATGCAGTTCATGTAACTATCTGGTACGCCGTCGCTGCCCATGGCCAGAAACAGGGGGTCGAAGCCATATTCCCCTGCGGCGGTCCAGATCTGATTCAGCGCCCGCCGCTGCTGGGCGGTATAATGCTGCGTCAGCATTGTTCAGTCCTCAAACAGTTCGCGCCGGGTGAGCCTGGGAGAGATACGCATGGCAGCAACATCCCGGATCAGGCTCTGCTCATAGCTGTCGAAAGCCTTGTTGGTAATACCCATGTCCAAGGCTGCCCCTGCGGGAACCCCAGAGCGGATCAGGTCCAGAGCATCCAGCAAACCCCGCAGATCCAGAGCTTTCGTGGAAATTTCCGCGCTGTCGCACTTCTTTTGCAGTTCAAAGAAAAGCTGGGCGAACTGGCTGCGGTACTTCTTTTTCAGGCTGGGGAAATGGGTGGACAGCAGCTTTTCCAGATTCTCCTGACTGATGGTGGGCATCTGGATGACCACAAACCGGGAGGTCAGGGCCTCGTTCAGCTCCCGGGTCCCGGCGTAGCCGTAGTTCATGGTGGCGATGAACCGGGTAGGCGCTTCCATGGGGATGCGGTTATAACCCGGCACATCGATGACCCGGCGGAAATCCAGCGCCGAGTGCAGTACCGCCAGCGCCTCGTTTTTTGCCATGTTGATCTCATCCAGAATGCCAAAGCCGCCGAATCTTGCGCACTGGTAGATGGGGCCGGGGCGGAAGCGCACCTGCCCATCTTCAAAGGTGTCCATTCCGATCAGTCCTGCGGCGTCCACATTCACATGAAAGGAAACGTTCCAGGCAGGGCGGCCAAACACCATTGCCAGGTTTTCTGCCAGGACATTTTTGCCGGTAGCCTTTCCGCCAGTAAGCAGCAGGTTCTTACCACACAGCAGGGCGGCAGCGGCATACTCCCAGATGTCTTTCCCGTAATAGTGGAAACGGGGTGCTGGGATTCTCTGGCGCAGCTCCTCCGTCAGAGGATTGGCCTCTCGAAAGGCTCTGAGTTCCCTCAGTAGCTCAGGGTCGATGTTTTCCTCTTCCAAAAAATCAAACATCCGATCACTCCCTTAAATCTGCAACTTTTGAATTTCAAAACACAGGAATGCTTGTTGACGGATAAAACACTGTACACAAAGGAAGCGTCAATCCGGTGCAGTCTCGTGTTTTTATCAGCATAGTTCCCAAATATGTAAATTTTGTGTAAATTCTCAGCTCTGATAAATTGGTTTATATAGAGAAAACATATTTCATAAAGCTAAGAACAAAAGAAGTATGATGGTAGGGATTTATTTCCCGGAGCTATTGACATAACCTTTCTTTGCAACTATAATCGTTATTGACTAGCCGATAGAATAAGCAAAAGTATTCTGGCACTGCCAGACACCGCTCTCCAACCCGCTATTTGCGGGTTAGACTGGACTTCAGGGGCTGCTGCACAATGCAGCAGCCCCTACTTGTATATCGTGAGAATGATTAATAGAATAGGAGGAAGCCCATGGCAAGCGTTGTAGCAGTTTGTATCAGTGAACAAAAAGGGACACAAAAACACGAGGTTCCGGAAATCCAGTTGAAGATCGACCATGGAATTGTAGGCGATGCCCACGCGGGGAACTGGCACCGGCAGGTGAGCCTGCTGGCCCAGGAGAGCGTGGAGAAAATGAAAGCCGTTTTCCCGGACATTCCCGTGGGAGCCTTTGCGGAGAATATCCTAACGGAGGGGCTGACCCTTTTCACCCTCCCGGTGGGCACCCGGCTACGGGTTGGGGAAGTTCTACTGGAGGTGACCCAGATCGGTAAAGAATGTCACGCCCACTGCGCCATCCGCCAGCAGGTGGGTGACTGCGTGATGCCCCGTGAAGGGATATTTACCATCGTGCTGGAAGAAGGAACCATCCGTGCCGGCGATACCATCACCGTATTGACTTGAGGAAACTGCCATGACCAATTTGGAATTTCAGGAAATCCTTCGCAAGCTGGAACAGGGCATGACGCCGGAGCTTACCAAAGTCGTAGAGGGTCAGACCTATACCAGAGTTTTTCTCCCGGAAAACAGGCTGATTCTGCTGGGGGGCGGTCACATTGCGGTGCCGCTGTGCGCCATGGCTTCCATGCTGGACTTTGCTGTCACCGTTTTGGATGACCGCATCAGCTTTGCCAATTCAGAGCGCTCCCCACAGGCAGCTCAGGTGATCTGCAATTCCTTCGCCGCCGGGATTGAGAGCCTGCATATTCGTGCCACGGACTATGTCTGCGTCATCACTAGGGGGCACCGGTGGGACGGGGAATGTCTGCGGCAGATTCTGTCCGGCACGCTCCCCACATACCTCGGCATGATCGGTTCCAAACGCCGGGTGGAGGGCCTGCTTAGCCTGCTTGCGGAGGAGGGCTTCGACCCGGAAGCCCTTGACCGCATCCACGCTCCCATCGGTCTGAAAATCAACGCCCAAACCCCGGCAGAAATCGCCGTGTCGATCTGCGGAGAAATGATCGCTCACAGGCGGAAATATGTCCGAAAGGATTCCCGCATCTGCCTGGATCAGACCAATACCGACTATACCTTGCTGCGGTTTCTGGCACAAAGCACCCAGCCAAAGGCCTGCGCATTGGTGCTTTCCTCCACCGGCTCCACGCCGGTCAAGTCCGGCGCGATGATGGGAATTGACGCCCTTGGCAACGGCTACGGCACCATCGGCGGCGGCTGCAGCGAAGCGGCCATTATGGTCAGGGCCAGAAAAATCATGGGAACCGGCACCTCCTGCGTTGTAAAGATCGATATGACCAATGAAGTTGCCGAAAGCGAGGGCATGGTCTGCGGCGGAACCATGCGCGTTCTGCTGGAGGATGTGACATCATCTGAAATTCCTCTGTCGAGGTAAGAATGCTCCCTGCAAAGACAATATCAAGCATTACAATAGGAACCACAATTATGGCATGATGCGTGTCGTAATTGTGGTTCTTTTTTATATGTCTCTGCTCTCCATAATTTCACCACAATTCCCACATATATTGCTTGTGATGATAACGATAAGGAGGGCATTCGATGGAGAACAACGAAACTGAGAAGAAAATTGATACGATATCGGAAACAGAAGCTGATTCGGAAAATCTTTCCTCCCCGGAAGCGGATTCTGGCTCTGTGATCGCGGACATTCTCCATGTTCTTGGGTTTCAACCAACAAGTCGCAACACCGTAACGAGAGAGCAGACTTCTCAGGTGGAAGATACGAACCAGATAGAACGGGAGAATCAGAGCTGCAATTCCGTGATTGGAGGGGAACCCATAAACCGCTATCCCGATACGGAAGCAGTATTTAGCGCAGGGCCAGCAGAGTTGGTGCCTGTGCCGGATGAATTGAACAAGAGGAACATGTGGAGCCATTACATGCTCTTCTTGTTGATCTGCGCTGTCCTTTTGGCAGGTGGCTTATCCATTTACCGCAATTTTGATTGGGTGCGGGAGCCAAACCCACCAGCAGAGGATGTAGTCGCTACCTACAACGGGAAAAATATAACCACAAAGGAATTGATGGATTTTATCGCCGTTGAAGGCAGCAAAGAACGTGAGCATTTGCTTTGTCCGAACCATGGCTACGATCACAGCAAATGCATGCCAGAAGAAGCGTGTGAGGCACATCCGATTGACAGCCTGGAAGGATATCAGGCGATGGTCACTCGTTTGGCCGTAGAGCAGATGATTCTGGACTGGGCGGATACACAGGGAATCACCCAGCGGGATGATGTTCGGCACGAAATGGAGGATCTGCTGAACGATGCGGCGGTAGAACAATACATTTCTCAGTTGCATGAAACGAATATCACCACCGAGTCTATATCGAGCTGGGATGTGCAGCAATACTACTCCGAAAATCAGGAACAGTTTCAAGGGCAGACCCTTGCTGAAGCGGAAGCGGAAATCCGGCAGATTCTGGCTGCGGAAAAAGACAAATCCTTTTTCAGTGATTACATTGAGGAACTCAAAAAAACGGCCGGACTACAGGTGAATTTTGAGGTACTGAAAACAGCAGCTCCCTCAAAAGCGGAAATCAACGCCTACTACACCAAGAATTTGGAGCGGTATCGGACACCGGAAACCATAACCTACAGCGAAATCCGTTTGCGTAATGCGTCAGAATCCACGGATGCAGCCCGCAAGCTGCGGTCTGGTGAATCCTTTGAAAGTGTCGCGGCAATGTATGGCAAGGATGGAACCGCACAGACCGTTACCATGGAAAAGGGCGGCGGAGAATCCGCAATTGAGGATGTACTCTGGAAAATGCAGCCAAATGAGGTCAGCGACCCCCTTACCGATTCCAACGGCTCTGTCAGTATCATTAAACTACTTTCTAAGGAGCCTGCGGGTTACCAGCCACTGTCCGAGGTCGAGACCAGCATCGAAAGCATCCTTCTGCGACAAATCATGGATGAAGAATATACCATCAGAAAAAGCGAAATGCTGTTCAGTGTTCACTCCCGGCGATACACCTTGGGAGAATTCTATACAGAGTACCGGGAGCTTTCGGAGGTCTACCAGGAAGCGCTCAGCACCTATGAAGCAAAAAAGCAGTTTGTTGAGCAGATGATCGTCATGGAGCTGCTTTTGGAAGAAAGCGGGGACAAATCTGCCACTAACGATTCAGATGCTCATGATATGGAGGAACTTCGTGTCCAATATCTGTGGCAAATACTGCATCAGGAAGAAGTGGATGATGATCTGGATGAACCTACCGAGGAAGAAATCAGAGACTTCTATGAGAAAAACCCGGCAAAGTTAATGACACCAGCTTCTGCGGAAATCAGCCTGATCTGGATTGATCAGGGCGCAAATACGGAAAAAAAGGAACAGGCAAAGGCAAAAGCGGAGGAAGCAATGTCTCTGCTTAACTCCGGTACATCTTTTGCGGAGGTCGCCAAAATGTACTCCGAGGATTCCTCTGCGGAAGATGGCGGCGTGATATCCGGGCCGCTTTACGAAAGTCACCTGGCAGCGGAACTGGCGGGACCAATCTTCTCCTTGAAGGTCGGTCAGGTAAGTAAAATCATCGATTACCGTTCCGGCTACTATATCATTCAGGTTCGCAGCCGAACAGAGGCTCGGCTTCCTGAACTGGAAGAAGTTTCTCACACCATCAGCGACTACTTAAAAGAAATGGAACATGAAACTCGTACCCAGCAGATGGAACAGCAGCTTTTGAAGGAAGCCGGGTTTACGATCTATGACAAAACGCTGCGTGGAATCATGAAAGCGCAGCAAAATAACATGGGAAAAGGAGCGTAATTATGGGGCGAAAAGAAAAAACCATACTCATCACCATTGTCGCTAACATCATATTAATCATCCTGAGATTCTTCCTTGCCGATTTGTCGGGAAGCATCGGACTGAAAGCAAATGCATGGCATTCCTTTGCAGATGTGTTTGTCACCAGCATTGTATTTATTGGTCTGCTGATTTCGCGATATGGGGCATCGCGATTCCAGACCGCCAGCAAGAAGCTGGAGCATATCGTGGCAATCTTCGTATCCATTTTCATTTTTGATATGGGCCTGGAGATCCTGTCCGATGCGCTGAGCGGCGAAGTAACTGAACTGCGATATGTCCCCTTCGTAGCGGCGGGCGCATTTTTGGGCGTTGTGATCAATTACTTCATGGCTCGGTATAAAATCTATGTTGGAGAACAGACAGGCTCCCAGAGCATGATCGCGGATGGCTACCACTCCAAGATGGATATGTACTGTTCCATTGCTGTGCTGGTAGGCATCGTCGGCTCTTTGTTCGACATGCCCGATTTGGATAAGGTCGCAGCAATCGTCGCGATGGTTCTGCTGATGATTTCCGGTTATGAGATTTTTACATCTAATCTGCGAATGCTTCTGCACCCGGAAGAAGAGCACAGCGAGGAACACCACCATCACTTCCATTGGAACAGAAAAATGGTTCTGTACGGTTCCCTGGTTTTATGCGTAGCCTACCTGTTATCCGGAGTGTATTTTGTTCAGATGGACGAAACAGGTGTTGTTCGCAGATTTGGCAGCGTTATCCGGGATGATGTTTCTCCTGGAATACATTATCGGTTTCCTTCTCCAATCGAGGAAGTAACGCTGGTGAAAACAGGAAATGTTCAGAAGGTGGAAACGGGCACACAGGAGCTATTGACCGGCGACACCAATTTGGTCAATGTGAATCTCTCAGTGCATTATCGAATTAAAGACGCAGGCGACTTTGTTCTGAACATGACGGATACCAATCTGCTCATAAGCTCCAGCGCAACCACCAGCATTCGTCAGATCATTGGTGAAAACACCATTGATTATGTCTTGACTGAGGGAAAAGAGGAAATTGAACGCTCTGCGTTTGCTTTGCTGAGCGATACAATGGAAAAGAACAAAACCGGCATTGAAATCGTCAGCGTTCAACTGATTCGCGCCGATCCTCCTGCCAGCGTTATGACCAGCTTCCAGGATCTGGCAACCGCCAGACAGGACAAGAGCATTTATATCAACGAAGCAATCGCCTATCAGAATACCATCATCCCCCGTGCCAATGCGGAAGCGTACAAAAAGGTCGCGGAAGCACAGGCCTATCGTGAGGATAAAATCCAGACGGCCACGGGTGATGCGGAATTGTTCACGATGCGTCAGTCCGCCTATGCGGATTCCAAGGATGTGACTACTTTCCGCCTGTATATGGAGGCAATGGATAAAATTCTACCCAATGTGCAAAAGCTGCTGCTAGGCAATGGTATCAGCATTGATAACGCAGAGCTGTGGCTCAAAAATCCGCAGAAGTAAACGATACTAGAATCAAAAAATGGAGGATTAACATGGCATCCGTAAAACAGAATGCGCCCAAGAACAGAAATCTGATCGTAGGAATCGTTCTGGTGGCAGTTATTTTCGTGGCAACCTTGATGGTATACACTGTCGATGTGACCGAATACGCCGTGGTTACTCAGTTCGGCGATCCGGTTGCCGTTTATGATAATCCCGGTCTGAAGGTCAAGCTGCCTGATCCCATTCAGTCCGTACAGCGTGTAGACAAGCGGCTTCAAGTGTACCAGACCACATCAATTGAACTGCTGACTTTGGATAAAAAGAGCATTTCCCTTGACTACTATGGAACATGGAAGATCGTCGATCCTGTTCTGTATTTGAAAACCGTCAAGAACCAGTCTGGGGCAGAGGCACGTCTGCTGGACGTATTTTCATCCAGCCTTGGCGTGCAGCTTGGCAAATATAACCTGGATCAGCTTGTCAACACCGATGACGAAATGCTCAGGCTTGATCAGATGGTGGCAGATACCGTAACCTACGCTAAGGACCGGGCCTCGGAATACGGTATTGAGGTCGTGGATGCGCAGATTCGTGTTTTGAATTTCCCTAATGCGAATAAGCAGAGCGTCTATGACCGCATGAGTGCAGAGCGTGAACAGATGGCGCAGAAGTACCGGGCGGAGGGTAGTGAGGAAGCATCTAAAATCCGTGCTGACGCAGAGAAGGAGCAGCAGATTATTCTGGCAGAAGCCTACAAGCAGGCACAGCAGATTATGGGCGAGGGCGATGCCGAGGCCATCCGTATTTATGGAGAAGCCTTCCAGCGCGATCCCGAATTCTATGAGTTTATCAGAACACTGGAAACTTATGAAAAGACGATTGATGGAAACACAACTCTGATTCTGCCGTCTACCGCTGAGATTCTGAAATACTTAAGCGGAAATACCAATCTGAACGGCGGTTGATAAAGGAGGTCCAATCATATGAGCGAAATCAATCAGCCGTCACCACCCAATGGTGGAAAACCCAGCTTGATTAAAAAGCTGCAAATCTGGATTGTCAGACTGTGGATGAAAAAGCCGGAGGCTTCCTCAGTAAAGAACAGCAGTACCATGAACGATCTGAAAAACGCCTTCGGACATATAAATCCCAAAAAGGCGCTGCTGATTCTGGCACTTTCCATCTTTGCCATCTACATGCTGACAGGTGTTTATGTTGTGAACCCCGGTGAACAAGCAGTCATCCGCCGTTTTGGTGTCCTTCAGAATCAGACGATAACAGAGGGCCTGCATTATCGTCTGCCATCTCCCATTGACCAGGTTCAGAAGGTCAATGTTTCCGAAGTGCGGCGTGCGGATGTGGGTATGTCCCTGCCTGAGCATATCCACCAGCCCAACGAAGAACCGGAAGCCATCCAGCTTTTGACCGGTGATGAAAATATCATTACTGTACAAGCCATCGTCCACTATAAGGTCAGTGATGCTACTAAGTTCCTTTACAATATCGATGGAAACAGTGAGCAGCTGGTACGGTATTGCATTGAGTCTGCTCTGGTTGAGTTGATGGCGAATGTGGCTGTGGATGATGTTCTAAGCACAGAAAAGGTTGCCGTCCAGAATGATGCTATTGCACTGGCACAGGATATGCTGGACACTTACGATGCAGGTATTCAGATCAGTGCATTCAATATTCAGGCAATTACGCCTCCCGATGCGGTATCCAATGCGTTTCTGGATGTGACTACAGCAAAGGAGGAAAAGGAAACCGCTATCAACGAAGCCAACGGTTACTATAACAGCCTTATCCCTCAGGCCCGCGCGGAAGCAAACAAGAAGATTGCGGCCGCGGAAGCCTATAAGGAAGAACAAATCGCCGTTGCTACCGGCGATACGGAAAAGTTCCTGAGCATGCTGGCAGAGTACCAGAACAACTCCGCAATTTACACAGAAGATACAACCAAGTATAGACTGCTGCTGGAAACCCTTGACGAAATCCTTCCTGTTGTAAAACTGTATATCGTGGATTCCTCCGACGGGCGTGTAGATGTGAAACTGTTCGACTCTACCATTTCCGGTATAGGCTAAAAAATTATGTGTCAGCATAGTCACAATGGTTCCAGACTGCGGCATCATTGTGACGATTGCTGACAAACTTTTCCCAGGAGTTCTCATGACAGAAAAAAAGAGAAAGAACAAACGCATTATTTCCTTTCTAACCGCTTCCGTGATATTCCTGATCTCTGTTATCGGGATTATTCCAATTCAGACAGATGCGGCATCCTCCAGTGAAATCCGAAAACAGATCAATGTACTGAAAGAACAAAAATCCGAGATTGAGGATCGGATCAAGGAGGTTCAGGCGCAGTATCAAGCGAATGAAGATGAAATTGCAGACATTATCGCAAAGAAAAATGTCATCGATCAGGAAATTGGCCTGCTTTCCGCTGAAATAGCCAATATCAATGAACAGATTACCAGTTTCAACACGCTGATTGCGGATAAGCAGGACGAACTGGACAGTGCCCAGAACCGTTACGAAGAACTGTGCGAGGAAAACACACTCAGGGTTCGGACAATGGAGGAAGAAGGTGCCGTTTCTTACTGGGAGGTGCTTTTTCAGGCAAATAGTTTTACCGACCTGCTGGATCGCCTGAATATGGTTGAAGAAATTGCCGCTGCCGATAAACGGCGGCTGGTGGAATTATCCGAAGCTGCCCAAAAAGTGGAAAATGCAAAAATTGAACTGGAAAACGAAAAGGCGGATTTGGAAGCAATCAAACTGGATATGGATGCCACACAGACAGAACTGGATACAAAACGAGCCGAAGCGGATTCCCTAATTCAGGAATTGCTGGAGAAAGCAGAAGATCTGGAGGCATTGCAGGCAGAATTTCAGGAACAGGAAGAAGCCTTTCTGACAGAGATTGCGGCAAAGGAAAAAGAATACACACAGGCAAAAGCCGCCGAATGGGCAGCCTATATGGCGACCTATACCACAGTTCCACCTGAAACCTCCGCCGCAAATTCTGGTTCCACCACCAATAACAGTACGCCAGTCACCGCTCCCTCCGGTGGTACATGGCTCCGTCCTTGCAGCTATACCTACATGAGCAGTCCATTTGGTTACCGGCAATCGCCGACATCCGGCGCGTCTACCTACCATCAGGCTGTTGACCTGGCTGCTCCGGCAATGACGCCGATTTACGCAACCAGAGCGGGGCAGGTTACAACTGCCAGATATAGCAACTCCGCGGGTAACTATGTTTCAATTAACCATATGGATGGTTTTGCTTCCATATATATGCACATGACCAGTTATGTGGTCTCTGCCGGACAAACAGTTTCAGCCGGACAGTTGATCGGTTATGTTGGCAAAACGGGGATCGCAACCGGCAACCACCTTCATTTTGGTATTTCCTATAATGGTGTCTATGTGAATCCGGCACAATATGTTAGCTTCTAAAGTCCGCTGATGACAACTTGCCGATGCTTTGAGCCAGACAATAAATGCAGAGCCAGCCACGATTGGAGGAAAAAATGAATAGTCAAAGAAATGAACCGAGGTGGATACATTGTCCCGTCTGCGGCAACAAGACGCGAACGAAGGTATATGCAGATACGGTGATGTTTAACTTTCCGCTTTACTGTCCTAAGTGTAAGAAAGAAACCAAAATCGATGTGATGGAACTGAAAATGGCAATCAGCAAGTGAGCCAGACGTAAAAAAACGCAGAGCCTGCTTTCCTGTTAACAGGGAGGCGGGCTCTTTTTTGCTATATCCGTAGTTTGCTGCGATTGCGTACCAAATCGATGGCTGCTTTCACAACAGGAATGATTGCATCCGCTTCTGCTTCACTACATTCAGCAACCATTAGCTGAAGTTGGCGCAGGGCTGGGGACTCAAGCTGCATTTCAGGGTTGAAGATTTCCCTGGAATCAATTTTCAGTGCACGCACTAGGGGGTATAGGACTTCCAGCTTGGGGTTTCCCTTATAGTTCTCAATATTTAAGACGGTACGGGAATCCCTGTCAATGGAAGCTGCAACCTCTGCTTGAGTAAGACCAGCTTTTTCACGAGCAACTTTTACAACATCACCTAGTATTCGGGAATATTCCGACATGACAATTCACCTCGGATATATTCTACAATACACTCTATTTCGATGGAATTCGTCCTGTTTCACCTCTTGTATGAACTGTAGTACACGGTTTGAGCGAAGGAGGCTACACCTTGGAGATATCCCCGGAGCGTAACAGAGTCATTTTGGAACTGAACTCCAATGTTTGCCATGGGAGTATCAGAATGTAACGCATGAATTGCAGTTCATATCACGCTGGATATGGAATTGTTTGCAGTATAGAGAAGCCAGATATATTCGCTTCAGGATGCTCTGGGTATCTTTGGAAGCACACAGCATTTTACATGAACTCTGTGTTCGTGTAAATCATGAATCAACACTTCCGCACCATTGCAGAAGTCCGCCCTGTCAATCTGATTTTCAGATTTAGATTGACAGGAGGACATAACAATGGATGTAAAGCATCCGAAACGTAAAAAAGACAAGCAGAACCCCTATACCCTTTCTATCGAAAATGGGAAAGAGTATATCTCTTTTCATGATACTGAGGGAACATATCGTAAGATTGAAGTCACGCATGTTCTGTTTTCACAGTTTAATGATTTTGAATTGGAAGATATCTCCTATCTTAATACAGTGAGCCGCCATTACGAGTTTTCGGAACTGACCGAGCAGGCAATCAATGAGAGGGCTTTTCTTCCACAGGAGCCCATAGAAGATGCCGTTTTCCGAAAACTGCAATACGCCCAACTCTATACAGCGATTCAAACACTCCCGGACAAGCAGCGTGAGAGGCTGATCCTCTACTATTTCCGAAACTACACCTACGCACAGATTGCAGAGATGGAGGGATGTACTGTCATGCCAGTAAAGCGTTCTATCGATAAAGCACTGGCGCAGTTGGCAAAGCTAATGAAATAGCACCCTACAACACAGCCCCCGTCTGATTATGACTCAAACGGGGGTTGCAACTTTCTCAATTTCCGCAATCTCACAGAAATCAATGGACATATTTCCAATTTGCAGGAGCTTCCAGTATGCGTCAACCTTCCGAACAGCCCCGGTGATCTGGTGATACTCCTGCGCATAATCACAGTAGTACACCACGGTTGCTATATTGCCGGGTTTCAGAGCTGTAAGCTGGGCATTGATTTCCGCAATGGCATCCTCAGACAGAATCCGGCGCGGGGTGGAGATTCGTTCTTTCCGGGCAATCGCTTCTTTCAGCCCCTTCAAAGCATCAAAGGGTGCAAACTGCTTTGCCCTCCTGGATGGCGGCATGGGTACTCTTGGCGTTGACTTAACCATTGCTTTTGTGCCCTCCAATCTGAAGGTTTCGTTCCCTGCCGGTAGCAGCGGGATCGTAATTCATGCCTTTGAGAATGGCGTTTTTTCCATACTTCGCCTTGATACCCAGCATAGTTTCCTGAATGGCTCTGGTTCGGAGCTGGGCGGTAATATCGTCGAACATATTGAGCTGATACACGCCCCGATCTTCCACCACATTATTGCAGCACAGACATATCCGCCGAATCGGGTAGGAGGGATTCACAATCCGCTTGTAGAGGGTGGCGATTGCCGGAACGATCAGAGAATCCGCATTGGTTTCCGATGCCAGTTTTGCCGTCCCTTTCGCCCCGCCCACACCCTGAGTATGGGAGTAGCCCACATACAGGGATACGGATTCCGTTGCCAGTTTCTTTGAAACCATGTCCAGACAGAGCTGATACATCATCTCCTTGGCAATCACAAGCCCCTCGTCAAACCTGTAGTCCCGCATGAGAACCTGACCGCTGGATAGGCTTTTGGATTTGGAGCGGTAGGCTTTTATGTCCGCAATGGTGGTGGATTCCCGCCCCCATGCGTGGTCGATGAGCAGTTCGGCGTCAATGCCGAACCAGTCATAGAGATAGTCCTCCTGCATCATGGCAATCTCACGCATGGTGGAAATGCCGTGATTTCTTAGCCTTGCTTCTGTGCCGGTAGAAATCCGCCAGAAATCCGTGATAGGACGGTGATCCCACAGGGTTGCCCGGTAGCTTTCTTCATCCAGCTCCGCAATGAAATCTTGTGCGTGCTTGGCATGGATGTCCAGGGCGATTTTCGCAAGGTAGAGATTCGTCCCGATTCCACAGGTGGATACGGTGCCCACAGTATTCCGAATATCCTCTATGATGGTTTTCGCCAGTTCCCGCGCCGTCTTGCGGTACAGGGTCAGATAGGGGGTCACATCCAGAAAGGACTCGTCAATGCTGTACACATGAATATCTTCTGGGGCAACATATTTCAGGAACACACCGTAAATTTCCGCAGCGCAGTCGATGTAAAGCTGCATCCTCGGCGTTGCTACGATGTATTTGAGGTATTTGGGAATTTCCTTAATCCGGCAGCGATTGGACACGCCTTTTGCTTTCAATGAGGGAGAAACAGCAAGGCAGATGGTATTCTCACTTCGCTCCGGGTCGGCAACCACCAGATCAGTGGTCATGGGGTCAAGTCCCCGCGCGACACACTCTACTGTGGCGTAGAAGCTCTTTTGATCAATGCACAGATATTGCCTGACTGCCATACAGCGCACCTCCCAAATCTATAATAGAACTTATGTTCTATTATAGAAAGAAAATGGAGAAAGTCAAGCGGCAAAACCTGCCAATGAGGAATCGTTCCCGTTTTATTGGACTATTTTTCTGGTAGCATTATGCTGAGGAAAGTGCTGAGGGAAGCTGAGGGAAGAAGTAGAGAGTGTTTTTTCATTTGCCCAACTCGTAGTTTTGTGATACAATACACCGCAGTGTGTCAGAGAGGAGAAAGAAACATGGGAACAGCAACTCACACAATGGCGTACTACCGGGAGAAGGAGCGCATTGCCTACAGCGCAATCCCCGGCTTGGAAATGATTCTTGGCTCCAGCCCTGCCGAACGGGAGAAGCTGGAAGAAAAATACCCGGATGCCGTTTTTGCTCTGATGATAGCAGATAATTTGGTGGGGCATGATCGGGAACAGTGCGAAATCAATCAAAGCGCTTATTTATCCATCCTAAAGGGTGAAAACATTGCCGATATCCGCTTCCGCTACGACAGCGCTATGCGAAAGTATGTAGAACGGCATCTGTGGGACGACTGAACAACCTAGAGTTGTGCCGCCCAAATTGGGCGGCACTTTTAATATGCTGGAACGCCATAGCCGAAAATCTGATAATCGCCTACCTGGTGGCTGCGTTCCCGACAGCTATCTCCAATAGTGTTTCCCTCAATGGTATACACGATGCCGTTTTCTACACGGCTCACGATACCAACATGGTCTGTTACACCATCCTGTCCACCTGTATCCGGGTCATCCCAGTCGTAAAAAATAATCATGCCGGGGCTTGGTACGGTTTGCCGTCCTACCCATTGCCCGTGCTGTCTGAACCAGTAGACACCCCATTCCGGACCTGAGAACTTTGGGAATGTACCTGCATCAATGTACCCGCATTCATTGGCACACCAACTTACGAAACAGGCACACCACCCCACACGCTCCGTAAAGCCGTACCAGCGCCAATATGGTTCCCCTCCCACATTGCCGATTTGAGAAGCGGCAACTTCTACGATTAGAGGAACAGTATCTGGGTCATAGAAGATCTGTCCCAATGGATAGTAGCGCAGCACATGGGGGACATAGTCCATATCGCCATAGCTGACCCATCCGCATTGCTCAGCCATTTTCAGAGAAAACTCTACGGCATTTACTTTGGAGTATTCTCCGTATTTGTTCATCGCCCAGGTGATGTACCCCTGACCGTAGTTATACCCTTGTAGCGCCAGCTTTATGGCATCCATATCCACCGGACTTTCGCACTCAGCAATTTGCAGGCAGTCGGCAAGATTCTGAATCCCCACATTGATAGAATACTCTGGGTCGGTAATGGAACCAGGGGTGTGGGGATAGAGAGTGTTAAAACTACTCTCGGAACACTGCATAGGATCGGTGCCCCGGCCACCAGATTCCTGCATCATCACTGCTTCAATCAGAAGCACATAGTCTGGGATGCCGTGTTCTTTGGCGTACTTCTGGATGATTGGCTCATAGGCTTTTACCTCCTCGCTGACCGGCAGAATCTCCGTGTCATCCTGGTCACTTGCAAGCATCATCCCGGCAAAGCACATGACAATCAATACAATCACCAGTATCAGGACAGTGCCACCGCCAGCGGCAACAAGGGAAATCAGCTCCTGCATGGCTTGTGCGATTGCTTTGGCGGCTCTGGTAGTATAGTCAGCCGCTTTCCTCGCAACCGTAACCGCCGCTTTCGTTGCCACATGACGGCAATGTGCGGTTTTAGCGGCAATCACGGCGGCTTTCTGTGCTGCCTCGGCTGCGGCCTGTGTGGATTTTATGGCAGTACCGCCTATATGCTCCACGGTTTTCACCGGGGAATTTGCTGTTTTTATGGTGCGTTCGGGTGCCTTGATCGTGACGTTCTCTACAGATTTCACAGTCCGCCCGGTTGCAGTAGTCCTTGCTATTGGGACATGGCGGCTATGGAATGCCTTTCCTTCACTGGGAGCGTGTGGAACAGAAGATACCGTCTGCCGGGATGCCCGTTTCGATCTTAGTTCCGCCTTGGCAGAAGCTATCTGTTGATGGTGAACCGCTTCCTGCTTTGGAATCGAAGTACCGGAGCCAACTTCAGAGTGCCCGCCCACACCAGAGAAAACAGCCCCATCGGGGGATACCCGGTGGGGCTGCTGTGCATGGTGGATGTTCTCTGTGCCGGAGCCGTTCTGCACCGGCTGAGGAGAGATGGATGCTGGTGTGTTGGGAGAAGATTGTGGACTGCTCGATGCTGACTGCGGTGGGGATTGCTGGGGCTGGGGATTCTCCTGCCATTGGGTGAATTTCCTCTGTGCGCCCTGAATGATACGGTGCCCCTGTACATCTACCTGATGAATCGCTTCGCGGGCAACGGTGGAAACACCATCCGTAATCCGATCAGAGGCGTATTCCTCGCTGCTGCGCGCTGAAGAATACACACTGTGTTCTGCCTTGTCCTTGGCTTGCACATAGGCATCCTTCATCCGCTGTCCTGCGAGGGTACTGCGGTCAAGGGTCTTAATGGTGCCGGATACCACATCCCTGGTTTTGATATCAGGCATAGAAATCTACCTGACCTTTAGCAAACATCCCTTCACCGGGTTTTGTGGTGATCAGCTTGTAAAGCTCCGTATCTGCGGGGAACCGATTCACAAAGGGCACCAGCGCATTGCCGTAGCGCATCAGACCACAGCCTGCCTCCGCGCCGTTGACATAGCTCATCTGCTCCGGGGAAATGTTCAGCAGCCGGGACAGCCGCTCCTGATCGGATTCCGCCTGATTCAGCATGACGATGAACTCGGAATTGCTGAGCATAGTGCTGGCCTGAATGGAATCCAGCAGATACTCCACATTCTGGGTAATGGCACAGGGGGCCGCATTCCGCTTACGGAACTGCCGCCATGCGGAGGTGAAGAAGTTGCCGCTGTACTCGTTCTCGTAGGCGATGTGGAATTCATCGATAAACACATGGGTTTTCCTACCCTGCGCCCAGTTGCGGTTGACCCGGTTCAGCATGGCATCGGTGATAGTCACAAAACCGGGCTGCTTCAGATCTTCGCTGAGGGCGTGAATATCGTGGGAGGTAATCCGGTTCTGCGTGTCCACATTGGTTTCGTGGGCAAAGATATCCAGAGAGCCGGAGGTATACAGCTCCATGGTCAGCGCCAGCCCCCGTGCTTCTGGCTCCGGCTGTTCCAGCAGCTTCTCCCGCACAGTACAGAGGGTGGGTACACCACCGGTCTGCTTCTGCTCCCGGAACACCTGGGCGACACACCGGTCAATGATGGACTTCTGGTGCGCCCCAATGCCGTCCGGGTCCACCTGTTTCAGCAGGGACATGATGAACTGGGACTTGAACGCCACGGGACTACCTTCACCATAGCCGTTTTCCATGTCCATAGCGTTGACCCAATCGGAGCCGCCCACGGCATAGCGGATCACAGAGCCGCCCAATGCCTTGACCAGCGGCGTGTATTCTCCCTCCGGGTCCAGAATGATGATGTCATCGTCGGTGGACAGGGCGATGGCAATGATCAGCAGCTTGGCAAAGAAGGATTTGCCGGAACCGGGAATGCCCAAAAGCATCATGGACTGGTTCAGCAGGTTGTTCATATTGCAGAGAATCAGATTGTGGGAGATCGCGTTCTCCCCAAAATAGATGCCACCCGGCTCTTGAATCTCCTGCACCTTGAAGGGCATGAACACCGCAAGGCTTTCCGTGGTCAGAGTGCGGAAAGTATCGATTTTTCTAGTGCCGATGGGCAGAGCAGTATTCAGTCCATCCAGCTGCTGATACCGCAGCACCGCCATCTGGCACATATGGTCTGCCGCAACCTTCAGCAGCGCATCGGTGTCAGCATCCAGTTCCGCCTTGGTATCCGCAAGATGAACAATGGTCAGCACCGACAGCATCATTCTCTGGTCACGGGAGGTCAAATCGGTCATATATTCCTTGGTCTCCCGGCGCTGCTGCTCCATATCGTAGGGCACGATGGCGGAGAAGTTATTGTTGGCATTCTGCCGACGCTGCCAGTTGGTGATATTGGTTTCCACCCCCAGCATCTTCCGCTCCACCTCCCGCACCGCTTCATCGGTGGCAACGGGGATGATGTCAATGGACAGCATCATGCTCCGGCTCTGGTCGGTCAGCTTCGTCACAAGTTGGTCGGAGATGAAAGAGGCATAGTCCTTGAGGTAGATTACTCTGGCATACTTGCCGCCCAACATCAGATAGTCACTGTGCTTCTCAATGGAATCCGGGCAGATGTAATCCCGGAAGTCATGGCCCTTGCGCATCATGTCCTGCATATCGAAGTGGAAGTACACTTCCTCGTCGCTGCGGTAGAAATCGTGGAGAAGCCGCAGCTTTTCCGTGGCGTCCAGTTCTGTCACTCTGGCTCCCAGGGCGGAGAACCGGGCGGTCAACTCCGCACCGGCGCGAGTGAAATAAGCGCGGGCATCCTCAACAGATTTCTTGCATACAGAAACCGTCACATACTTCTCCTGTACAATGCCGCTGCCGCCGGTGCCTTTCTCCATAATGACATCGTTGTATTCCTGACGGTAGCCATCCAGAGCATCGCCTCGCAGCTTCATGAGAACTGTGCTTTCAAAATTCTTCCGGTTCAGATGGTGGTTGTTCAGGGTGATTTTCGTGGTGGCGCTGCAATCCAGGCTGTTGATGAGCGCCGCATAGGTCAGGAACAGATTCTTCTGGGATTCCTGAGAGGCAACCATGTAATTGATGTCGGTGAACTTGAAGGTCTTGGCAAAACGGTTTCCCACAAGGAAGATGCCGTCGCTCCAAATCCGCCGAATGGGAATCACATCCTGCACCCGGCGAGGAACACGGTAGCTTTCCCTATCCTGCCGCAGTACCTGCTTAATTGCTTTCATGCTGTTTTCTTGCCTCCTTTTCGTGTTTTGCGATGGTGTCTTTCATAATCTCATAATAGAGATTGGTGGGCTGAAAGCGAATGACCTTCGGTTCCAGAATCTCCGAGCGGAACCAGACCCACAGGAATTTCTCTGCGGGCATTCCGTGGTAGGAAAGAAACCCCAGCGCTGCAAAGGGAGCGGCACCCAACATACAGGCCCAGGATACTGCTTCCGTACCCAGAATGGGGTTCAGCCAGAAATACAGGCCCACCGCCGCACCGACTGCCAATAACGAACAAAGGGTCTGCCGCAGGGACAGACCCATGAACATGGATTCGTGGTAGTCACGAATCTCTCGATTGATTTTGATTTCCATTGTTTCCTCCTTATAAGCCCATCATTTCCCGTACCACCCGGTCAGCCATCTTCACCGTACCAACCAGAATCAGCATATTGAACACCAGCTCTCCCACATAGCTCCAGACCATACTCACAGCAGCGGCGTTGGGATCGACCACCGGGGGTGAAGCGGCGAATAGAGAGAAAATGATGCAGCCAAGTACGATAATGGCTCCCTCCAAACAAACCGCTGCATAGGACTTGATAAAGGAGATGCCAATGCTCTGGGTCGGCTCCCCGGCAAAGGCAGACAGCGGCACCGGAGCGATGGCGGTGTATAGGTACAGCTTGAAGAAGCGTCCGTACACCGTCATAATCATCACGAAAGACAGGACGGTAATCAGCAAGCCGCCGATCAGCGTTACCGCCCACAACGGGATGGATTCAAAGAAACCGCAGTCCTCCACGGCGGTGATAATTTCCGTTGGCAGGACGGCGGTTTGTACGGAACCAAACCCGGCTGCAGACATAATGGTGGATACCAGCCCCTGGGCAATGGAGAACAGGGCGTTCATCAGCTCCAATCCATAGGTAACTGCCGCCTTTGCAATGGCAAAACGGACGAACACCTTGATTGCCACCTCCGGACGCTTCAAATCTGCAAAGCTGCCACAGGTTTTCATCACGCCCATAACAAAGAACAGCACGATCAGAGCAAGGCCCACAGCCTGCACAGCACCGTTGATGCCAACCATGACATTCCAAATGCTGCCGCCCTTGAATGCCTGGGGCGATTGCGTTACCAATGTCCAGATTTCTGCCAGCTTTTCATTCCATGTTTCCAGCGCATTTTCAAGGTTCTGGACAACCCAATTATCTGACAATTCGGATTCCTCCTTTCCTTCTCCGAGCCAGATGGCCCGGAGAAGATTCTTTTTATGGGTTAGCCGGTAATCAGGGTCAGAATCTCCTTGGCAAAAGTGATGATAACGCCACCGGCAAGAGTCAAGAAACCGTTGGAACGCTGGGAAGGATCATGGGACTGAAAAGACAGACCCACCTGCACAATGCCCCAGCCCAGCAGGATCATGCCCACCGCCCGGATCATGCCGAAGATGAAGTCAGACAGATTGTTGACAACGGTGAGGGGGTCGCCGCCGGTTGCAGATGCAGGCAGCACCAGAGTGGAACACAGTGCCAGCGCCAGTACCGTTACGCAGTAGCGACGGAAGCCATTTTTCACATTGGAAGGCATGGGCAGCTTTTCGGTTTTCTTCTCAGATTTCTTAAAGAACTTCATTGTTATTTCCTCCAGATAATAATTCCGCCTCTATTTCTTCATCAGAAAGAAGCTCAAATTCGATTTCGGACAGGTTGATAAATTTCGTTTCCTTTCCGGAAACGGTGGACAGGGACAGGCTTCCCACGGACAGCTCTGTGCCGCCGTGGACATAGGGCGCACCGCCTTTCTCCGGGGTGAACTTGACATTGGGGTGGTTCAGAAGGTCGTACTTTTCATCCATCACCGGCATTTCGCCCCGGATGAACAGCAGTGCATAGCGGTTATCCAGCATACGCACCTCCGCAGCATCCAGCAGCTCCCGCCCGGTGATCTGCCAGTTGGTGGAGTAGTTACCGCTGCGCCCAGAGCTTTTTCCGTAGGTGTTCATATCGATGGTCTGCTTGCCCAGGTAGGATTCTGCAATCATTTTGTGGGTGCCGGTTTCATTGCCGCCGAGATACAGAAACTCGTCGCAGTTGCCCAGTATGGACTCCCATTGCTTTTCAAATAGGTTCTTGAGCTGGGCAATATTCTGGATGATGATGGACACAAACACATTCCGGGAGCGCATAGTTGCCAACAACTTGTCAAAATCATCCGGCAGGCTCACATTGGCAAACTCGTCCATCAGAAAATGGACAGGAACCGGCAGCGCACCCTTGTACTTATCATCCGCCAGACGGAATAACTGCTCAAAGGTGCAGCTATAGACCATGCTCACAAGGAAATTGAAACTCACATCATGGTCGGGGATCAGGGCGAACAGGGCAACTTTTTTCTCGCCCAGAGATGCCAGTTCCAATTCATCGGTGGCTGTCAGCGCCGCAACGCTGGCAAGGTTAAATTTCTCCAATCGTGCCGCCAAAGTGATCTGAATGGATTTTAGGGTTTTGGCAGAACCGGAATGGTAGTCCTTGTAATACTTCACGGCGATATGGTCGGGATTGCGCATTTCCAGCCGCTCAAACAGCTCGTCCAGCGGGGATTGATAGGTGTCGTCATCCTCCCGGACTTCTCCCGCGCGAAGCATTTCCATAACCATGGGGAAATTCTGTTCCTCCTCCGGTGCTTCATAGAGAAGATAGAAAATGATGGCAGACAGCAGCATGGACGCCGCCGTGTCCCAGAAGGGGTCATTGGACTGGCTTCCTTTTGGTGTAGTGGCTTTGAACAGGCTGGTCACCAGCTTTTGCACATCGTTATCCGTTTGCAAGTAGGCAAAGGGATTGAAGCAGTGGCTTTTTTCCATACTGAGCAGATCCAATACCTTGATTTCATAACCCCGCATTTTCAGGAAGGTGCCGGTCATCCGCAGCAGCTCCCCCTTGCAGTCCAGCACAAAATAGGAAGAACAGGCTTGCAGCAGATTGATAAGAGCGTAGAAACGGCTCTTACCGGAACCGCTGCCGCCAACCACCACTGTGTTCAGATTACGGCGGTGCTTTCTGCCGTCCAAACCCATGCGGACATGCTTGGTGAACACCTTGTTGGCCTCCGGGTCCTTTGCCTGATACTTCTTATTGACGGTGGTAGCGCTGCCCCATTTGGCGGAGCCGTGTTCCTCGCCACGGCGATAGTTGTGGCGTGAAGATAGTGCTACACCGATTCCCAATCCATAAATGAGCAGAAAAATAAGGACAGTTTTCTTGCTGTCCTCACATAACTCAATTTGGAAAGGATGCTCCATTGCTGCCGGAAACTGCTCTACAATCCCAATCAACCCACCGGATACAAAGGGTGCAATCAGCAGAGCCAGCCACACCGCCGGGATGATACCAAGGATGCACAGGATTTTTATGGTGCGCTGTTCATCGTTCTTCACGGGACTTACCCCTTACCTTTTTGGTGGGAGCATCAATGGCTTTCAGGAGCACCTCGTCCACAATATCCGTGGGGCGTTCCTCCCCGATCAGGTCATTGCGCATTTCGTTCAGGGCGTTGATGACCACCCCATGCTCGTACCTGTCCAGTTCCAGAACGCGCTTTTCTTCCTTTGCCATAGATCACCGCTCCTGTTCCTTGGCTTTGGGTGCGCGATTCTGCTCCAAAGCGCGGTACATTCTGGTGGAAATCTGGTTGGCGGTGTCCCGGATTTCCGTCAGGGTCTCCCGCACCTGCTGGGGGCTACACTCCCGGAAGGATGCAGGCAGGCGGCTGAAATTGTAATCCGACACATCCACCCCATACCGCTTGCACAGAAGATAGGATGCACTGTATGCCTGGAATGCGGCATCATTTCGGTTGTAGTCCTCGCGCATTCCGGCGATTTCTGCATGAGCCAGCTCCTTGGAAACGCTGCGGAAAATATCCTCCGCACCCATACCCCGGCAGACGAAAATTACCTGCTGATCGTGGTCATACAGGGCACCCATATTGTTGGGCAGACTATCGACTGTCTGGATAGGAACGGGGGAGCGGTTAATCAGGGCTTTCAGAAGCGTCCGGTCATCAGGCTTTTTGTTGGGAGAGGATCGCAGGCGACCTCTGGTCTGGGACACGTCATATACCCGTTTGACCTCAAAGGAAGTCCCACGGGTGCCGTCCTCACGGGTATATTCCTTTCCCGGTTCCAGAATCTTCACACTTCGGGGCTTGCGTTGGACGGACACCCCAGCATCCTTCCAGCCATCGAAGTCCTTTAGCTGGGTGGCTTCCGGCATCTGCGCCAGAATCAGTAGGGCGTTGGTGGAACTGTAACGGTCAAACCGGGACTGTACATCCAAGAATTGCTTGAATTTGTCCCCATCCTTGCTGATTTCGGCTGCAGTCTGGTCAGCAAGAGAATAGAGTTCATTTCGTTTCTCCTGCTTTTTTGCCGCCCAGGCTTCCTTATCAAAGGCTGCATCCTCTTTGCCGAACTTGCCGCCAAAGAGATCATCAAAACTGCTCATGGATTACCTCACTTTCACTTTGGGCTTCTTGCCCGGATGGATATGGGGCTGAATTTCAGGCTGCTTCACAGGACTTGTGATGTCCTGCACCTTGGGAGGCACAGCCTTTTCCTGCCGTGCTGCCTTAATCTCCCGCAGTTCCTCCCGGACGGAGGGGCGGGATTCCTTAGCAGTACCCTCGGCGGTTTTCCTTTGCATCCCGGAGGTAGGCGCGGACGGAGGGCTTTTTTCCGTCTTTGCCGCCGTAGGGTTTTCCGGGGACGGCTGCTCCTTCTGGATGGGTGCGCCCATCATGTCGTCCAGCAGAATATCCTCCGCATCCTTCTGGGGAGCAGACTGCTCAGGGACAGCGGGGGCAGATCCCTTCTCCTGACGGGTCTTTTCAATATGATGCTTGATGGAAGCAGTATCCACGGTAGCCAGCTTGAAGCGTTCCACAATGCGATTGATCTTGGACGCATCCTCTGCCCGGACCATTACATCCACCATGCCATCCGTAGAGCGTTCTTTTCCCCGAAGGGCGCAGTAAACCACACCATAACGCTTTGCCTCCTGAGCAAAGCGTTTCAGATGCTCCTCGCTGATGGTGAACACCTTCAGCTCCTTGCCGCTTTTCAGCATGGCGCTGAGCCGCTGGTGGCCCTTGGTCTTGTTCCTGTCGGCGTTCTTCGCAATGGTGTAGAGTGCTGCTGCGATATTTTTTGCCGCAGAGCCAGAAAGTTTCAAGGCAACCTCTGTACCTTCCAAACTCATTCTAACGATTTGCTCTGCCGCATCGCCTGAATTGGTCATGTTCGGTTTTCTCCTTTCGCTGCAAGTTCTCATCCTCACGGACAATCTGAATGTGTTCCAGCATAACGCCGGAACGGATGGCTATATCACTACATAATTTCACCTCCCGGCGTAATTGACTCAGCTCCTTGGAAAGTGTGGAAATGGCGGTACTGACCTCCGCAGAAGCCACTTCATCCGATTTCACAGCAACAGTACGCTGTTTTCGGTAGAGCTGCTTCCGCTGAGAAGTCACATCTACTATCTGGTTTTCCAATTCGCTTTGATATGAAGAAAGCTGCTCAGCAGTATCAATCCGATGCTCCGCCAGCAGCCTTGCTTCCTGTGTGATGGCATCCAGCTTTATGAGATCTTCCCGGAGAAGAAAGTGGAGCCGTTTTCGATTCTGCTGTTTCCCTTTTGGGAATATCCCCAGCAGATAGCAGTAGTGGAAATACAATGCCCGGAATCCGGTCACCTTTTTGCATGCCTGCCAGTTCCCGGACAGACGATAGTGTTTGCGTTTTGTGGCAGGCTCCGGCATAGGTCGTGCCGCTCTGGACTGTTCCAGAATCCGTCTGCGGATACCCTCCAGCGTGTAAGCCTCGCCAAAGTTCCGAGCAAGGCGGACAAACCGCTCCTTCCCCGGTGGTCTGACGGAAATATTCCTTCCCACTTTTACCTCGTACCCCTTGCAGTGGAGATTCTCAAAAAACTGCCGCTCCGTCATGGACTGGCGTATAACCTCATCAATGTCAGAACGGACAATGCCTCGCCATGTGGGACGCTGTTCCTGCTCTGCCCGCCATTCTCCGTAGTGCTTTCCTTTTCCGGGCTGGGGATTCTCAATGACAGACAGACCATATTCCCGGCAGAGGGCATCCGAGGCTGCCTGCAGGTCGTGGTAGTCTTTGGTAGTGCGGTGATACTTGATGCCGTCCACAAAAGAAACTGTGTTCAGCACAAAGTGGTTGTGCAGATGGTTCGCCTTATCCAGATGGGTGGCAACCACCACCTGATACCGGTCACCCCATAACCTCTGCGCAAGCTCCACACCGATCTTGTGCGCTATCTCCGGGGTGGCTTCTCCGGGGGCAAAGGACTGGTAGCCGTGGTAGGCTATGGTTCCATCCTCTTTCCCGAAACGCTTTTTGATTGCTATCATTTCTTCCCGCGCTGTGCTGGGATTGCAGTTGATCCCGGACACAAAGCGCTCAAGGGCACCCAGTTCCTCATTAACTTGCTGTGTCTTGTGGCTGCTGACGGCATAAGCGATAACATCGTCCAGCCCCTGACAATCCCGCTCCGTCATATCTCCGTTTTCATAGCATTTCGGGTTGGTGGTCTTGTCTGGATTCTCGACATAGACCACCACCTTGCCCAACCAGCCATGGATCCGCCAGATGGATGTGACTGCCATGGCTTACTGCTTGATGGGGCGGGGACATACCACAGCTTCGGTGATCTTCTTAACCGTTGCTTCAAACTGAGCAACAGCGGCATCGTACCGCTGGACATCAATGACATTCAGGGTGTGGGCTTTCTGGGCAATCTGGTTCAGATTGTTGCCAATGCGGTAGAGCTGCTGCATCATGGCATAGTAATCCGGGGGCGGAGCATCCTGCGGCACCAGATCATTGATGAGATGGCGCAGATACGCTTCTCTGGAAAGGCGGGATCGCTTAACCCGTTTGAAAAGATTGTCCGCCTCCTTGCGGTTCAGCCGAACTTTGATTTCAATATTTCTTTTTTCCATCATAGTAGTCCTTTCTTTGAGAGGGGTTTCAGGGGGGAAGCCCCTGACAAGCTGCCTTTTGTCCCCAAAAGGCGATGCTTGCTGGTATATTGCAGATTCGTTCTCCCACTGGGTCGAACGGTGGGACTGTCTGAAAATAAACGGTCAGCGCTCCTGTGTTTTCCCCTTCCGGTGGGTAATGGGAAGCCCCAGACGCATACACAAATAGTCGTTGTAATCCTTACCGTAGGGCGGCGGCTGAACAGATACCTCATACCGATCTGACAGCATGGAAACCAACGCCTTTGCCGCCCGTCCACCGGCGGCATCATTGTCCAGGCGAAGTGTGATGAAGCGGATGTTGGGATTCTCGGACAGATAGCGTTTCAGTGCCAGCGGCATGGAGCTTTCCTGCAACTCCTCCTTTGGCTTATAGACGCCTGCCAGAGACACCAGATGCTCCCGGTTCCAGTTGCCGCCATTCATCTTCACGAGAGTTGCGTAGGACAGAAGATCGATGGCACTCTCAAAGAGGTGGACGGTATCGCTGCCCGGTGCGGGGATGCTGAAAGAGAACCGCTTGTCACTTCCGGTGGCATCACCCACAAAGTCCGTCCCCAGCCCTCTCAGGTTGGCGTACCGGGGCTTGCTATACTTGTCCAGCCCGACGAACACCGCATTGTGGTGAGGGTTACTTTCGTACAGCCGTCCTGTCTGAACACAGAAATCGATCAGTTCAGAATCAATTCCACGGCTGCGAAGATAGGCATGGACACGGCATGTGCTTCGGTTGGCTTGGGGCAGCAACAGCACCTTGGGCTTCTCTGGTTTGGGGGAATGGGACTGCTGCGGTTGGTATGCCACCTGCCCGGTGATCCGCTCCACAGCTTCCATGAAGGGGACTTCTTTCACCTTAATGAGATAATCCAGCGCATTGTAGCCACCGAAGCCACGGGAAAACCAGTACCATTTCCCGTTGGAGATTTTCAGGGAATCATGCTCACGGGTGCAGTAGTGGTTGCCGCTCAGATGCACCAGTTCGCCGGGTTCGCAGGTTTGAAGATAGGTCAGCAAGTCCACCTGCCTTGCCTTCTCAATGGTTTCCGGTGGGATAAACGCCACGGTGCATCACCTCGCATCTTTCTGGGCAATAAAATCAGCCCGTACCACTTCATTGGCACGAGCTTCCACGGCATTCCAGATATTTTCCATGTGGTGATTGTCCTCTGTAGCTTCCCATTTCTTGAACACATCCGCCAGCGGTGTGGGAGATCTCAGAAGGGCTTTTGCCTGCCGGGGAGAAAGGTCGTTGTATTCCAGCGATAACAAAATATCCTCACGGCAGACATATTCGTATGCCTGCTTCAAAATCTCCCCGGGCGGCAGCTGCATCAGTTCTGCTTTGAACTGCTCCTGCTCGGCAAACATCTTCTGGTATAGCTGGGTGTTCAGCACTGCTTGGGTCATGGTATCAACTCCTCGAAAATGAAATTAGCCGATTGGTTCTCGCAAGGAAAACCAATCGGCTATGTAATGGACATTATTTACTTTTTCCTGCTTCCTTACCGATACCTGAGGATGATCCGACAATAAAGATGGTACGCATCGTTTTTCGCCCGTCTCTCCATTAAACTTGCTTGCCCATTTGATAGGCCCTTTTCATGGCGGAGGTGTTTTTCACCTTGCCAATAATAACTCCCTTTTCTACCGCACCTTCCACGCAGTCTGCGTAGCCACGGAAACAGGCAAGGGTGGTATCAGCGGAAGCGTGCGCTTCGTCAGCCATGGTGACGATATAGTAGAATTCCTTGTTTCTCACCTCAAGCCAACGGGCAACGGTGCGGTCAATGACCGCCTTGAGCTGGGCGTTGATGGAATAGAAGTAGACTGGACTTGCCAGCACCAGCACATCCGCATCGACCATCTTTTGCAGAATGTCCGCCATGTCATCTTTATGGACGCACACGCCGCCATGGTCGCGGCAGTAGTAGCAGGCGGAGCAAGGGGAAACATTCTTCTGCGTTATGCGAATCTTTTCAACTTCATTTCCCGATTCCAACGCACCACGCATAAACTCATCGCACAGAAGGTCTGAATTACCGCCCTTTCTCGGACTGCCGGATAAAATCAATACTTTTTTGTTCATGTTCCTCACCTCGTCAATTCTTTTTGCGTTCTTCTACCATATTCACAAACCATTCGACCATGGCAGGGTCATAGTGGGAGAAGAATGCGCTTGTTTTGGTGTCCAGTGCTGCGATATTCGCCATATCCTCTTCGGAGAGGGTAAAGTCAAACACATTTAGGTTTTCCTGCATCCGCTCGATATGGGCGGATTTCGGAATCACCACCACGCCCCGCTGTAAATGCCAGCGGAGAATGACCTGCGCCGCACTCTTGCCGTACTTGGCACCGATCTCGTTCAGCACGGGATTCTGGAACATATCGCCCCGCCCCTCTCCGAAGGGTGCCCATGCCTCGATCTGTACGCCGTATTTGTCCATCCACATCTTTGCCTCGGCCTGCTGATGGAAGGGGTGTACCTCAACCTGATCGACCATTGGTTTGATGCGGGCAAAGGAGCAGATGTCCACCAGACGGTCCGGGTAGAAGTTGGATACTCCGATAGCGCGAATCTTGCCCTCCTCGTACAACTCTTCCAATGCCCGCCATGCGCCGTAGTAATCCGCATACGGCTGATGCAGCAGGCAGAGGTCAAGGTAGTCGGTGCGCAGTTTTTTCATAGAGTCCAGAATGGATGCCTTAGCTGCATCGTAACCGTAATGCTCGATCCAGACCTTGGTGGTCAGAAAAAGGTCCTTGCGCTCAATGCCGGACTTTTCGATGGCCGCACCAACCTGCTCCTCGTTGAAATAGCTCTGGGCCGTGTCAATGGAACGATAGCCCACCTTCAGTGCGTCCAGTACACAGCGTTCGCATTCCTCCTGCGTTACCTGAAACACGCCGTAGCCTAACTGCGGCATTTTCACGCCATTGCTCAAAGTGATATATTCCATGATGAAAACCTCCCTGTTGATTTGAATTTTATCTTGTGCTATCATCGTATCAGTCGGTAGTTACTACCGGTCAAGAACTTTTTTCAAAAAACAGGAGGTTTTTTTAATGTACTCCATGAAAGAGGCTTGCTCTCTCACTGATATGACCTATGAAAATCTGAAATTCTACTGCAACGAAGGACTTGTTCCCAATGTCAAGCGCGATAGCCGAAACTATCGTGTATTTTACGAGCATGACATCAAATGGATTCAGAGCCTGAACTGCCTGAAAAGCTGTGGCATGAGCCTTGCGGAAATGAAAACATATCTGGCACTCTGTATGGAGGGCGAAGGTACGATTCCCGAACGCAAGGTGATCCTTGCAAAGAAAAAAGAAGACCTGCTCCAATCCATTGCGCAGCTGCAAAAGGCAGTGGCATTCATTGACTGGAAGCAAGGGTTCTATGATGATGTGCTGTCCGGTAAAACGGAGTATTACAGCAATCTGGTGCCGGAGCTGATGAAATAGTATACGAAGCTGTCAACTTCCGATTTATCAGTTTGTTTTTGCTTTTTTCGCATTTTGATTATGACAATACATGCCACGATAACAACAGCAGCAACGATACCAGCAACCCATGCAGGTGATACCGTAGATGTGACAAAGATTGCGGTGGGGCCATCTGCACCACCAATGATGCCAATGGAATGAGCCTTCATGTGATACCTCCCAGAATTCCGACATACCAGTTTTTACTATCATACCGTAAAGGGAACCCTTTTGCAATGGGTCTAAAGAATCATTATCTGCATATAATTTTGAAGATTATATGCAGAAAAACGGTGTCTATATGGAGTAATGGAAACAGCCCACTGCGTTATACAGTGGGCTGTTCCAAAATAGAAAGAAGAGAGGTAGAAAAGAGGATCTACGGAGTAAGAAAAGCTGCGGCTCACGGCTTCCGCCGCCTTTCTTGATAATAGGATAATCTTGGATTATGACGGGAGTATAAACAACATTCAAACAAATTGCAACAGAATACTTAAGATATTCTTAGCGTTCAACACTCCGGGGTTTCTCCTTGTCGGGGGAATCCTCCTCCGGCGCTTCATCCAGCAGAGCCTTATCTTTCTGATCCATATTCAACAGGATATTCAGTTCTTTCAGCCGTGCAGACTTCTCTGCCAGCTCTGCTTCTCTGGCAAAGGGAGTTTCCATTTCTGCCTTGGCGTTGGCGAGCTGAGTTCGGGTGTCGTGCAATGCTGCCTGATATTCTGCCAGCTCCTTTGCCAGACCGTCCACCAGGTTGTCCATACGGGTAATATTTCCGAAAATGTCAGCGCCCAGGCTGATGGTATGGGACATGGCTCCCTTCATGGTGAGCTTATAGTCCGTGTGTGCTGCATCGTACTGGAGAGACATGGAAAAGCCCCGGTACTGTCCCAGTGGAACAGGATCGGAGCTTTGAAGTTCGGTGCAGGCGTTGATAATTGCCTTGCCAGCGGCTTCTTTTTCGGAATAGTGGGTTCCCTTAATATCCATACCAATGAACCCCTCTGTCGGTTTGGGGTGCGCCTGCGCCGTTGCCACATCCTTTGCGTAGCCTGCAATGGCCTCGGTGAGTTTGGCAATATCAGCTGGGTACTTCCGCAGCACCAGATTTTCCAGAGCGAACCGCTGATTCAGGTGGTTCGCTTTCAGCATATTCAGCTTACTAACCTCCATATCCAGATTGCACTTCTCAATAATCAGCGGGTTACCGGTAGCCAGCGCCTTGATCTCTGAATAGCTTAGAGCGGTTTCATCCACATCATCCGCAATTCGGGCGGGAGCCTTGCTGGTCATAATCTGGGCAATGAACTTCTGCTTATTCTCCACAAGCTGGTAGAGGTACGAATCGAATGTGCTTTCCGTGACATAACGGAAGATCTCCACCTCTGGATTCTGATTGCCCTGCCGGACGATTCTGCCCAAACGCTGGGCGAGGTCAGAAGGACGCCACGATAGCGATAGGTAAGGTCTGAGCGGTGCGCCAGCACCGCTTTCCACCTTTTCCC
>CAMFMO010000003.1:0-124927 GCA_945963595.1 uncultured Clostridia bacterium
GTTTGAGAGTTGTGTAATTTCGTAGAGGTATTATTCATTTCCGCCGAGTGCTGTACCTACTGCAAGGTTTGAGAGTTGTGTAATTTCGTAGAGGTATTATTCGACGCGCCCCTTCTGCCTGCCCCCGGCTGCGTTTGAGAGTTGTGTAATTTCGTAGAGGTATTATTCCAATATGGTCTTTTCCCCGTAGAATCCGTAGTTTGAGAGTTGTGTAATTTCGTAGAGGTATTATTCTGGACGTGCAGGAAATCAAGCAGAAGCCTGGTTTGAGAGTTGTGTAATTTCGTAGAGGTATTATTTCCCCCAGCGGCAATGTCAACACCAACAACGCTGTTTGAGAGTTGTGTAAATTTGCAGAGATGCTATTTTTAACTGTGCAGCGGAAATCCGTTTGAGGGGTGTGCAAGTTCTAACTGTATTCCCTCATCAGGCAGGGCTGCGCCCTGCCGGTTTTATTTTTTGACCCCCACCAACCAAAGGAGACACTATGCTGACCAAAAATCAGATTTATGAAACCGTGATTACGGACTATACCACCGAGGGACAGGGCGTGGCCCATATTGAGGGCTGCGCGGTGTTTGTGCCCAATGCTGTGGCGGGGGAGCGGGTGAAGGTCCGCGTTACCCTGGTGCGGAAGACCTGGGCGGCGGGGAAAATTACGGAGATTCTGGAAAAGTCCCCCCATCGGGTGAACCGGGCCTGCCCGGTGGCCAAGCTCTGCGGTGGCTGCACCTTCTGGCATATGGACTATGAAGAGGAGTGCCGCCTGAAAGCGGAGCGGGTGAAGAATTGCCTGAACCGCATCGGCGGGGAAAACCTGGAAGAGGTCCCCATTCTGGCGGCGCCCACCTGCGAGGGGTACCGGAACAAGGCCCAGTACCCCGTGGCCTGGGAAAAAGGGCGGGCTTACGCGGGCTTCTTCAAAGAGGGCACCCACGAGGTCGTGCAGATGGACCGCTGCCGGATTCTGCCCCAGGAAACGGACTGGGTCAAGGCAATCGTGATGGATTATGTAAACAAAAACAAGGTAAGCGTCTATGATGAGGCCACCCACCGGGGGCTGCTGCGGCATATCTATGTCCGCCGGGGGGCCGTGTCCGGGCAGATTTTGGCCTGCCTGGTGGTCAATGGGGACGGCCTGCCCAAGCTCCCTGCCCTGATCGAGGCGCTGAAGGCCGTTCCCGGCTTCACCACCCTGGTGCTCAGTGTGAACACCCGAAAGGGCAATGCGGTGCTGGGGGACAAATTCGTCACCCTTTATGGCCCGGGCTATATTGAGGATACCCTCTGCGGCCTGAATTTCCGCTTGTCCGCCCGGTCTTTCTACCAGGTGAACCACGCCCAGGCCCAGCGGCTCTATGAAACCGCCATTGCCATGGCGGGCATTACGAAAAATGATCTGGTGCTGGACCTCTATTGCGGCGTGGGCACCATCACTCTGGCCATGGCCTCCGCCGCCGGAAAGGTTATGGGTGTGGAGGTGGTTCCCCAGGCCATTGAGGATGCCAGGGACAATGCCAGGCGCAACGGCATTGTAAACGCTGAGTTTTTCTGTGCTGATGCCGGCGCCGCCGCTCTGGAATTAGAGCAAAAGGGCATCCGCCCGGATATCATCACCGTAGACCCGCCGAGAAAGGGCCTGAACAGCGACGCCATCGAGGCCGTCGACCGGATGAATCCTAAGCGCCTGGTCTACATCTCCTGTGATCCGGCCACTCTGGCCCGGGACACCGCTCTCCTGAAAGAAAGGGGCTTCCGCCTGGAAAAGACCATAGCAGCGGATCTATTCCCCAGGTGCAGCCATGTGGAGACGGTTGTTACACTGTCCAGAAAAAGGCCGGATGACGTGATAGAGATCGACTTTGAACTGGACGAGCTGGATATTACCGCAGCAGAGGCAAAGGCGACCTACCCTGAGATCAAGGACTACGTTCTGAATCACCATGGTCTGAAAGTTTCCAGCCTCTATATCGCCCAGGTCAAGCGAAAATGCGGCCTGGAGGTTGGTGAGCACTATAATCTTCCCTCTCCAAACGGCAGACCACAGCCCCAGGTACCACCTGAAAAAGAAGCAGCTATAAGGGATGCACTGAAATACTTTGCCATGATCTGAACGGTTCACAGACGGGTGCCTAATTACGATTCATTGCTCGGCAGTTGAGGATGGAGCGGCAGAGAACAGATGCCTGCCTTCAGGCTTGGATTGACTGGTATACAACGAACCGTTGACTTACACTCAGCTAGTTCTAACAGGGAATGCAAAAGCGTATCTGAAGGGGCATGGAAAGCATGGCTTACAAGATTAAGCCGGACAAAAACGAGACCGGACAAGCCGCCTAGCCAAGTGATTTGCTAGGTGGCTTGTTTTTCCTTATCGCTGCCGCGCAGGAGGGCAAGTACATGAACGTTCTAAAAAAGATTGGCGAACGATTTAGTGCCATGTTTTGCTGTGATTTACCCATTTCGGTTCGGAGGAAAAATCTTTGAGCCAGAGAAACAAAATGCGAAATTACTTTCCCTATCCATTAGGACTGCATGAAAAGACTGGCGGAAATCTGCTGTCATAATTCCAGGCTTATACAGTGTAAATGCCCAAATTAGCGAATATTGAATTGGTCATTTTGCTGTAAAATAGAAGGAAATTGCTTTCGTGAATAACGGTTGACCGGATAAAATGTCGGTGTTATATTGAGTTCAGAAACCAATAAACAGGAGGGAAAAACATGAAAAAGGCAATCGCAATTCTTGTTTCCGTTTTGCTCATGATGTCCGTGCTATCCTTGACGGCCTTCGCCGCAGAAGATGACGAAATGGTACCCGTTGTGGTTCAGGTGCCCGAGGGATGGGATGCGCCCCACGCTTGGGCCTGGGCAGACGACGGTACCAACGCCTTCGCCGCCTGGCCGGGGGAAGAGATGGAGCCTCTGGCAGAGGGCTGGTATTACATCTACGTCCCCGGCTTTGTCCAGAATGTCATCGTAAACGCCAACCAGGGCACCGATGCCGCCGTCCAGACCGATGGAATTGTTGTGGAGGCTGGCAAGGAAGTGTGGATCACGGTGGCGGAGGACGCGACCGCTTCCGTTTCCTATGAGGCGCAGCTGCGGGGGGAAATTCCCGCGTATGTGGAGAAATTCGTCGTCCATGTCTACGTTCCCCTGTCCTGGAAAACCGTAAACCTGTGGGCATGGTCGGCGCCCGACGGCACCAACGCTTTTGAAGCCTGGCCCGGCGCCGAAATGACCGAAGGTGAGGACGGCTGGTTTACCGGGAAGGTGCCCGTCTGGGTCAACTCCCTGATTGTGAACGGCAACGAAGGCTCTGTCCAGACCGAGGACATTTCCATCGAGGCCAAGGAGCTTTGGATCACCGTCTACGAGGATTTGACCTACGAGCTGAGCTACGAGGATCCCAACAAGGCTGTGGACAACATCACCGTTCACGCCCAGGTGCCCGCCGACTGGGAAGCTCCCTGCTGCTGGGCCTGGTCTGCGCCGGACGGTACCAACGCGTTTTCTTCCTGGCCCGGTGAAGCGCTGACTTTGGACGGCGACTGGTACACCATCCAGGTGCCCGGCTGGATCAACTCCGTCATCATCAACGGCAATGAGGGCACGGTTCAGACCACCGACCTGTCCGTCGAAACCGGCAAGGATGTCTGGATTGTCGTGACCGACCCGGAAAATGCGGCGGTGAGCTATGAAGCGCCTGCCGCCGAAGCCGCGTCCGTGGAAACCACGCCGGAAACCACCGAAGCGCCCACCGCTGCCACGGAAGTCCCCGCTGCGCCGGAGGCAGCCGGCAGCCATACCGGCCTAATCGTCGGTATTGTCGCCGCGGTTGCGGTGCTGGGCGGCGGCGCGGCAATCATCCTTGCCAGGAAGAAAAAGAAGTGATACCATGATTCCAAAGCGGGTACACGGCAGCCGTGTGCCCGCTTCCCAATCTCCAAAGGAGGAGCCTGTATGAAACGGTTCATTGCAGTGATTCTGTGCGCCTGTATCCTGCTGGGTTTGACGGCCTGCGGCGGGCAGACGGGTAATTCAGCGGATACGAACAAACTGGTAATCTGGCATGACAAAGAAGATGCCGTTATCGCAGCCCTGGAGGACTATCTTTCCCAGGCGGTACCGAATCTGGAAATTGAATTTGAGAAGAAAACCAGCCTGACGGATTCTCTGAAGCTGGTGGGTAACGATCCCGGCGCCGCCCCGGATTTATTTATCTTTGCCCATGACAAAATCGGTGTTTTTGCCGAAATGGGCATTCTGGCGCCCATAGAACCGCTGCTCGCGGACGGGGCTTTGGCACAGTATCTGCCCATGACTCTGGACGCCGCCACTTACAAGGACACCCTGTATCAGCTTCCGCTGTACTTTGAGACGCTGCTGTTTATGTACAACCGCCGCTATATGCAGGATGGGGAGGTGCCCTCCACCACCGAGGAACTCTATGCTTACATGGAGAACAACACCGGTCGGGGGCGCTACGGCTTTGTGGAGCAGCACAGTACCGCCTACTATTCCGCTGCCTGGATTCACGGCTTCGGCGGCTCCATCATCGATGAAAGCGGTACGCCCTTCCCGAATCCTCAGGCGGTAAAGGACGCCCTTTCCTACCACCTGAAATTTGTAAAGCTGATGCCCGGGGAAACCGAGTACAACACGGTCAACACCCTGTTTCTGGAGGGCAAGGCGGACGCCACCATCGGCGGCCCCTGGATGGTGCCCTCTGCCAGAGAAGCAGGAATTGATCTGGGAATTACCCCTATGCCCACGGTGGATTCCACCGGGCAGGCGCTGGCGCCCTATTCCGGCGTGCAGGGTATTCACGTCCTCAAATACGCCGCAGAGAACAAGACGGAGGCAGTGAAATCCCTGCTCGCCGTGCTGACAGACCCGGCGGTGGGCACCGCTCTGGCATTGGCCAGCGGCTGCGCGCCGGCCAATTCTGCCTGCTATGACGATCCTCAGGTGGCAGGGGACGAGCTGGTTCAGGCCATGCGCGCCACGGCGGAAATTGCCGTTCCCATGCCCAACATCCCGGAAATGGACGTCATGTGGACGGTGGTCAGTAATCTGCTCACCGACGTAAACCTGTCCGGCAAGGATATTGACGGGAGCTTCCAGTCGGCGCTGGAGCAGGCGGACAATCTGATTGCCGGTATGCGGTAAGAGGGCTTTTCTATGAGTAAAAAGCACAGGGATACCCTGAAATCCTACGCCTGGTCGGCTCCGTCGCTGATTCTCATCGGTCTGATGGTGGTTTTCCCCATTCTTTACACCGGGTACATCAGCCTGACCAACATGAACGTGTACCACTGGTTCGACTTTACCATCGTCGGGCTGGACAACTATATCCGGGCGCTGTTCGTCTTTGATTCCGGCTTTCTGTCCGCGCTGCTGGCGACGATTCTCTGGACAGCAGTGAACATGGCGCTGCAGCTGGTGATTGCCTTTACCCTGGCGAATCTGCTGAACGTGAAAAAGCTGCGGTTTCGCAAGCTCTACAAAACCATTCTCATGTTCCCCTGGGCGATGCCCGGGTATGTGGGCATTCTGCTGTGGAAAACCGGTATGTTCAACACCCAGTTCGGTCTGCTGAACCAGTGGATGGAAAAACTGAGGCTTGCCGCCGTGCGGTGGCTTTCCTCGGATGTCTCCGCGTTTCTCAGCTGCACGGTGGTAAATCTGTGGTTGGCGCTGCCCTTCATGATTATGATTATGGACGGGGCGCTGCAGAGCATCGATCGGAGCTACTACGAAAGCGCCCGCCTGGACGGCGCCGGGGCGCTGGCACAGGCCAGGTTCATCACCATCCCCGCCATGAAGCCCATTATTGCGCCGGCGGTGATTATCACGGTGTTTACCACCTTCAAGCAGTTTGACGTGGTGTACCTGCTGACACAGCAGGCGGGGGCCAAGACCGGCTCCGGCTTCCATACCATTCTGACCTACGCCTACGAGAACGCCTTCATCACCAATAACTATGGCTACTCCTCCGCCATTTCCATCATCATTTTCGTCCTGCTGATTGTGTTCTCCGCCCGGTTCCAGCTGAAGGAGGACGCCTAATGAGCAAACGAAAAGTAAAGCAAAGCGTAGGCCTGACCGCCCTGAACCTGTTTTTTATCGTTATCTGCATTGTTACCCTGATCCCCATACTGTACGCACTGAGCGTGTCCTTCAGCGGCTCCAACAGCCTGTTAAGCTCCGATTTTTCCTTCATCCCCAAGGACTTTACCCTGGACAACTACAAGGAAGTATTATTCGGGGAGGACATCACCATCTGGTTCCAAAATACCGTTTTCCTCGCCGTTGTGACGGTGATCCTCTCTCTGACGGCTGCTGTGCCTGCCGCGTATTGCTTTTCCCGGCGGCGATTCCCCGGGCGGAAAACCATTCTCAAGTGCCTGGTGCTGCTCAATTCCTTCCCGGCGATTCTGTCCATGTTTGCCATCTACCGGCTGCTGCGGCCAATGGGGCTGGTCAATACCCGCACCGGATTGATTCTGGTATACACCGGCACCATGGCGGTATTCAGCCTGTGGAACACCAAGGGCTATTTCGACACGATTCCCGCAGAAATCGAGGAGGCGGCGCGGATGGACGGTGCCAGCGATTGGCAGGTGGTGGTGAAAATCGTGATGCCCCTGGCGAAGCCCAGCATCATTACCACAGCTCTGCAGGTGCTGATTTACGTCTGGAACGAGTACATCTACGCCACCACCTTCCTCACCGGGGAAAGCAAGTATACCCTGGCCGCCGGATTGAACTCCCTGCAGGCAACGGAAATGACCGGCTCCTGGCCGGTATTCGCGGCGGCGTCCATTACCGTGTCCATCCCGGTGCTGGTTATCTTCTTCCTGTGCCAGAAGTACATGACTTCCGGCCTGACGGCGGGAGGTGTAAAGGGATGAAGCTGGACGCAGTGCTGCATATCCCTATGTCGGAATACTGCTTCGGTCTGGATGAAACCCACATTGTCTACCGTCTGCGCTGCGCCAGGGGCGACCTGAAGCGGGTAACCCTTTGTTACGGCGATACCGCCTGCCGTGTAACGCCCATCCTGTTTACGCCGGTTTCCATGGAACTGACTGCCAGTGATCCGTATCACGACTACTGGCAGACAGTCGTGGACAGTCCCTACAACCGGGTCTATTACTATTTTGAATTGGACGACGGCACGGAGACCAGGCTGTATTACGGCGACGTTTTCACCGACCATTTGGTGGATGATCGCTCCCAGTATTTTAAGCTGCCCTTCAACCACCGGGCGGACATTGCCCGGGTGCCCGACTGGGTGCACGACGCGGTGGTTTACAACATCTTTCCGGACAGCTTTGCCACGTCCCGCGATTTTCTTTCCGGGGAGCCGACCCAAATGGACTACCAGGGGCAAACCGTCAAAGGAAAACTGGGGGGCACCCTTCGGGGCATCGCGGAAAATGTGGACTACCTCAAAGATTTGGGTGTCAACTGCGTATATCTCAATCCCATTTTCGCGGCGGGAGAATACCACAAATACGATCTGCTGGACTACTTCCATGTTGACCCTTGCTTTGGCGGCGACGAGGCCTTCCGGGAACTGGTGGACACCCTTCACGCAAACGGTATCCGGATTCTCATTGACGGTGTATTCAACCACTGCGGCTGGAATTTCTTTGCCTTTGACGATGTGGTGAAGCATCAGGAAGCGTCAAAATACCGGGACTGGTTTTACCACCTGGAATTTCCAGTGGAGCGTCCCCGAACCCCGGAGGAATACCCATCCTACGCCTGTTTCGCTTACGAACGGATGATGCCCAAACTCAACACCGGGAATCCGGAGGTGCAGGACTACTTCTGCCGGGTGGGGCGCTACTGGGTGACGGAATTCGGCATCGACGGATGGCGGCTGGACGTAGCCAGCGAGGTGAACGACGGCTTCTGGCGGGCTTTCCGCAGAGCCGTCAAGAAAGTGAACCCGGAGGCCCTGCTCATCGGCGAGGTCTGGGAGAGTGCCGGACACTGGCTTCAGGGCGATATGTTCGACTCCACCATGAACTATGACTTCCGAAAGCACTGCCAGTTGTTTTTTGCCGAGAAGGCCATCGACGCGGCGGATTTTGCGGGGCGCATTACCAACATGCGGATGCGTTACCGGCTGCAGATGGTTCCGGCGCAGCTGAATCTTCTGGACAGCCACGATGTCAGCCGTTTTCTGACCCTCTGCGGCGGAGATACCGCCAGATACAATCTCGCGGTGCTTTTTATGATGACCTTTGTGGGAATGCCCACGATCTTCTATGGCGACGAGTTGGGCCTTCAGGGCGCAACAGAAGAAGAATACCGCCACCCCATGCCCTGGAACAACGGCAACACCGGACTGCGGGACTTCTTCCGAAAAGCCATCGCTATGCGCAGGGCATTGGAGCCGCTGCGGCGGGGGGATTTCCGGGTGCTTTCCGCAGAGCAGGGAAGCGGGCTGCTGGTGTTTCGCCGTGTGCTGAGGAATGAAGCCGTTACCGTCTGTATCAACGCGGGGCGCGTCAGCGCGGAGCTGCCCGCCATGGATGGCTGCTTTTTCTGGTCTGACGGGCTTCACGGCAGCTGTCTTTCCGCGGACGGCTTTGCGGTGTTCACCAATAAAGCATGAAAGTTTCCCCCGACCCTTCCAAGTCGGGGGAAACTGTGCTATACTAACAAAAAAGGCGGTGATTTCCCATGCGCACAACCATTCAGGATGTGGCGAAGGCAGCGGGCGTATCCATTTCCACGGTTTCCAAGGTGCTCAACGGCCACTACAGCATCTCGGAAAAGACAGCGGAGCATGTGCGGCAGGTGATGCGGGAACTGAACTACTATCCCAGCGCCAATGCCCAGAATTTTGCCAGCGGCACCAATCGACTGGTGGTGCTTCTGGCGAATATGTCGCCCAACACGGCCTTCCGGAATCCCCATATGTTTGAAATCATTGCCGGGCTGGAGGAGGCGCTGCAGAAAAGAGGCTACCATCTGATCCTGCAGGGAACGGACGAAACCTCCGCCTGCGGCGCGGCAGAGGAAATCATCTCCCGCCGCAGTGCCGATGCCATTGCCATCCATGTCGGCGTTATGTCCCATCCGCTGTCCGCTGTACTGACCCGGCGGCATTTTCCCCATATCGTGCTGGGAATGCCCGATTTTGAAAGCCAGGTCTGCTGGATTGACAACAGCAACACCTACTCCGGCGCGGTTGCCGCGTCGTATCTGCTGTCCCAGGGGTACCGCAGGATCGCCTTTATCGGCGGCAAGCATTACGACCTCGGTTCTGCCCACCGCTTGCAGGGCGTGAAACAGGGGCTGTCCAACGCCGGAATCCAGATGGAAGAACAGTATATCTGGCTGGGAGATTCCACCCGGGCCGACGGCTTCCAAATGACCTCCAAGATGCTGGATCAGAAGCCTCTGCCGGACGCGATTGTCTGCGCCAACAACTACATTGCGCTGGGCTGTGTCGATGCGCTTCACAAGCGGGGAATCAAAATTCCGGAGCAAATCGGTGTTATGGCCTTTGACGACTATCCCTTTTCTCAAATGATCGAACCGCCGCTGACGGTTGTGGACATCAACGTCCGGGACATGGGCGCCCAGGCGGCAAAGTTCCTTGTAGATATGATCCGGCACCCGAATATGCAGATTCAGACCTACATCACCACATCCAACGTCATTCCCAGAGCTTCCACGAAAACGCGGAGATAGCACGGAGTTAGCCTCGATCCTTTCCGGTGTAATGTCTGCTGGATTGATGTCAACCATGAGCAGGCCGGGCAAATTGTTGATATGTGGTTGAGAATCAGAGGATTTCTGTCAAATTCCCGAGGCGCCTGATTGAAATATCGGAATCCGGATCGTTTTCCTCGGTTCTGATTCCGATTGCCCGAAACCTGCCTGCTTTGGCAGCCCTGATGCCGGATTCGGCATCTTCGATGACAATCGCGTTTTCCGGAGAGACACCCAGCATGGCGCAGGCCAAAAGGAATACTTCGGGATCCGGCTTGGATTTGGTGATTTGTGTACCGTCGGCAACCGCATCAAAGAAATCTCCCAGACCCAGCTGCTTCAATATTTGACGGGTATTCTTACTGGAAGAGCCGATTGCCAGAAGGTATCCCCGCTGGCGGAGGGTATGGAGCGTCATACGAACTTCCTTTGAAAGATCGCCGGGCGTCATGGCAGAAAGGTAGCTTCTGTAAATCTCGTTCTTTTTCTCCGCAAGCGTCAGCTTTTCCTGCTCGGAATATTCGCCGCTGTGGCTTCCCAGAATGATCTCAAGGCTTTCCATCCGACTGACGCCCCGAAGCTGCCTGTTTACCTGTTCGTCAAAAGGAATTCCCAAGCTGTCTGCCAGGGCTTTCCACGCCAGATAATGATACCGGTCGGTGCTGCAGATGACACCGTCCAGATCGAAAATAATCGCATAAATATCATTCATTTTACAGTGTAAATCCATTCCTTACGAAAACGGGCAGTTTACCATCCTTTCCCGCGGTAATGGTCTGACCGCCGACATACCCGGTGCCGTCAAAGAAGTCAAACCACATTCCCTCCGGCAGATACACTTCCCGGGATACCGCGTTTTCCTCCAGCAGCGGAGCGACCAGCCACCATAAACAGCGTGACGGTGTTTCCGATATCCCGGGCGGCCTGCCGCCGGTTTCCTGCACCCACAGACTGGCCGATGCTGCCGGTGGTGAGATTCTTTTCCATGGATGGTTTGCCTCTCTTTTTCGGTGGAACTGCGGAATCCGCGTTCCCTATATTATAAATGCTACAACCGTTGTAAAGTCAAGAGGGAAGATGCGATTTTTACACATTTGCTTGCCCCAAACCCGGTTCTATGGTATACTGACGGGAAAGGCGAGATTTCGCCGCAGGAGGGACTATGGTCTTCAATTCCTACAGCTTTTTGCTGTTTTTTCCCATTGTACTGGTGCTGACCCAGCTAGCACCCACAAAATGGCGCAATGGGCTGCTGCTCCTGGCGAGCTATGCGTTCTATGCCAGCTGGGGCAAGCGCTTCTGCGTGCTGCTGCTGGGGCTGACGGTGCTGGTGTATGCTGCCGGGCTGCTGCTGGGGCGGCAAAAAAGACGGTGGCTGTTTTGGCTGGGGCTGGCCGGGACCTTGGGGGCCCTGCTGGTGTACAAATACCTGGACTTCGGCCTTTACACCGTCAATGCCCTGACCCGGGCCCTGGGGCTGGGGGAGCCCATGCCCCGGGTGAGCCTTTTGCAGCCGGCGGGCATCTCCTTCTTTACCTTCCAGGCGGCGGGGTATCTCATCGATGTGTATCGGGGCAAATACAAGCCGGAGAAGACCATTTTGCGGGTTGCGCGGTTTGCGCCCTTCTTTCCCCAGCTCCTTTCCGGCCCCATCGGCAGGGGGGACCAATTGCTTCCCCAGTATGAAAAGCCTCAGAAGGCGGATTTTGACGCTTTGCGCCGGGGCTTCTTGGTGATGACCTGGGGTTTCTTCCTGAAGCTCTGCATTGCGGACCGGGCGGCGGTGCTGGCCAATACGGTCTATGAAAATTACGAGAGCTATTCCGGTATCTTCCTGGTGTTTGCCACGGCGGTGTATGCCCTGCAAATCTATGGCGACTTTGCGGGGTACTCCTATATGGCCATCGGCGGGGCGGAAATGTTGGGTATTCATCTGCCCAAAAACTTCGATACCCCCTATTTTTCCCAGTCCGTCCAGGAGTTCTGGCGGCGGTGGCATATCTCCCTGAGCTCCTGGTTCCGGGACTATGTCTATATTCCTTTGGGGGGCAGCCGGTGCGCCGCCTGGAAGAAGTACCGCAATGTGCTCATTGTCTTCCTGGTCAGCGGCCTGTGGCACGGGGCACTGTGGACCTTTGTGCTGTGGGGAGCCATTCACGGTTTCTATCAGATTTTTGGGGCCGTGACAAAGCCGCTGCGGGAAAGCGCTCTGGACCGGCTCCATGTGAATCGGCAGGCTGCATCCTACAAGCTTTTCCGCATGGCAATCACCTTTGCCCTGGTGGATTTTGCCTGGCTTTTCTTCCGGGCAGAGGGTCTGGGCACGGCTGCGGCTATGGTGAAACGGATTGTGACGGAGCTGCATCCGGAGAAGCTTGTGGGGCAGGCCTACTATACCATGGGTCTGGACCGGCAGGACTTCTGGGCGCTGCTGCTGTGCACGGCGGTGCTCATTCTGGTGGACGGCCTGCAATACCGGGGAAAGGACCTGAAAGCCTGGTTCGCTTCCCAGAACTGGCTTTTCCGGGAGATTGCTTTGACGGTGATCATCCTGATGATCTTCATTTTCGGAATTTGGGGGAACGGCTACGATGCGTCCAGCTTCATTTATTTCAATTTCTAAGCGGCTAATCAGCGTTCTGGTGCTGCTGGCTATGGTACTCTCCGGCCTGGGCTTTTTGGGAAGGACCCTGGCGGTTGCGGATGGCCCCCGGAAGAACGGCCCCTTTCTGCGGGATGACCGGGAATATGATGTGCTGTTCTTCGGCTCCAGCCATATGATCAACGGTGTGTTTCCCATGGAGCTGTGGAAGGACTATGGACTGACCTCCTACAATCTGGCAGGCCATGGCGCTTCCCTTGCTGCAAGCTTCTGGGAGCTGCGGCTGGCGGTGCAGTACCACAAGCCCAAGGTGGCGGTGCTGGATGTGCTGTTTGCCGGGTCCCAGACAACGGAGATGAGCATAGGGCTTGCCCACGAAATGCTGGATAGCTACCCCCTGTCCCGGCTGAAGGTGGAGGCGGTAAGGGACCTGTTCGAGGAAAGCGGTACCCGGGCGGAGATGCTGTTCCCGCTGGTTGTGTATCACAGCCGGTGGAAGGACCTGGATTCGGAAATGGTCCGCAGAGGCCTTTGGGGGGAAAAGGACGATTCCCCGGAAAAGGGCGGGCAGATCCGCGCCGGGCTGTACCCCCTGGCTCAGGAGCCTCTGGTCCCGGTGACCAGCCGCCGGGAAGAGAGCTCCATAGCTCTGACCTATGTGGAGAAATTCGTGACCTACTGCATGGAAAATGACATCGTGCCGGTGCTCACCTATCTGCCCTGCCAGATTTCCGAGCAGTGGCAGCGGGACTGCAATGCAGCTCTGGCCTTGGGGGAAAAGCTGGGTGCCAAAATTCTGAATATGCAGTATATGGATTTGATTGATTATGCCACAGACTGGTATGATGACGGCAGCCACCTGAACCCGGCGGGGGCGCTGAAAACCACTGCCTGTCTGGGCTCCTTCCTGCGGGAGCAGTGCGGCCTGGAGGATCACCGGGGCGATGGCTGCGATGACCTCTGGAATCAGGATCATGAAAGTTATGTAAACTTCCTGAAAGCGCAGATGGGTACGCTGGGTATGGCGGACCAGATGTTAAGCCTGGCGGCCATGGAGCCCTTCCGGGTGGAGGCAGCGGTTTCAGAGGACTTCTCCGATACATCCATCCTGCGCCAGCTGGAAAAACTGGGTGTGATGCCTTCGGCCCTGGAAACGCCGGGGATGCTGCACTTGAGGGTTCTGGACGGGAACGGCACCGTTCTGAATGAGAAAACCTTTGTCCAGAGCACAGTTCTTTCGGAAGCGGAGTGATTTATTCTTCCTGGAAAGTGGAAAAAGGGAACTCTATTTTCCTGAGGGAACCCTTTCCGTTTCGGACTGTCGGTGCTATACTATAGCCATTCCAAGGAAAGCTGCGGCGGCTTTGCCGGAGAGCCTTGGTGTGGACGAACAGCCGTTTCGGCGGCATTGGCCCGGATGGAAAGGAAGAAAAAATGCTGATTTCTGTAATTTTGGTTGGATTTGTTCTCTGGCTGTTTTCAAAGTGCGTGGGTCTGGCGCTGCGCATGACCTGGGGACTGGCAAAGCTGACGGGTGTGGTGCTGATGACCGTTGCCCTGCCCTTAGCCGGTATCTGCGCCTTCCTGGGCCTGGGTCTCTTCCTGCTGCTCCCTGTGGGTCTGCTGCTTTTGGCCTTGGGCCTGCTGCGGACCTGAGAAATTGCTGCAAAATTTGCAGTCGCTACATGCTGTTTATAGCACAAAAATCAGAGAATAATTTTAGCTATTTTGACGATGGATACACCAAAAACTTTGGTGTATAATACAAATACGCAGGAGTTTGCGAGAATCTTCGTAAATCTGCGTAAAGAGAGATGACATCTGCCGAAGGGCTTGTCATTGTCGCTTGTCGGCGGCGACGCATAAAAGTCCGACTTGCTACACTTTCCGCCTGCCTGGGGCGGGATAAAAGAGACAGGCCAGAAAAGCCGGATTCACCCCTACGTGGATCCGGCCTCTTTTATAGGAGAAAATATGAAAGACATAGAACCTTGCGGGCTGTACATTATCAGCGATCAGTATTTTTTAGACTTTCCAAACGAAAGATATATGGACAACAAAAAAGAATCGCGCCCCCATTATTATGCAATCAGGGATAACGATGGCATATTCTGGATGATACCGCTTAGCTCCAAGGTTGAAAAATACAGGGTTAAAATCGAAAAAACGGAAAAAGTGCATGGCGCAGGCAGCTGTATTTTGTATTGCGTTGTCCCGATACATGGATTAGATAGAGCTGTTTTGATCTGTGATATGTTTCCGGTTACCGAAGAATACATCCTTCGCGCATTTACAATTGATGGGATTCCCTATGTTATCCAAAATAGAAACATTCAGAAAGCAATTCACAAAAGGGCGATGCGTTACCTAAGTCTTGTAAAACGCGGCGTTTTGAAGAGTTCACTGAATATTCTGGAAACAAAAGAGAAATTGCTTGAAAAGAAAGGCACATAGAGACGGCAGCAGGGCCGCTTCGGTTATGAAGCGGCCCTGTATTTTGTACGTATTCTCTTATTTCCGAATCTCCGGCAGGCTGGCTGCGGCTACGGACTGGCCTACCCGGCGGGTCTTCTCGTCGGGCAGCATGACCTGGCAGTGCTTGGCAAGCTCGGGATGCTCAGCGGCAAGGACCTTCTGGCACACGTCCAGAATGATGTCACCGCCCTTGCCGGACATGACCCGGCCCATGAGCATCAGGTGCTCAATATCATAGAAGTGGGAGTACAGAACGACGGCGTTTGCCAGATACACGCCGATGTCGTGGTAGATCTTGGCGGCTCTGGGATCATCCTCGGCCATGAGAGCCTGAACGACCTTCAGCTTCTCGGCGGGGGACAGGGCGGGATCCAGCTCGATACCCGCTCTGGGGGCCAGCTTGATGACGGCGTCCTGGGAGAAGTACTTGCAGCCCACGCCGAAGTCGGTGGACCACTCGTCCTGCATGGCGTCCTCGGACAGGTCTACGGGAGCAAAGGCCAACTCGGTAATCCAGCCCAGTACGTTCTTGTCTGCGTCCACGTAGCCAACGGCCTCGGAGGTGCCCATAGCCAGGCCCATGATGTTGCCGGTGTTCAGACCCATGGCACCGGCCAGGGCGGACACGTCGCCATCGTTGGCAACCACGATGGGCACATCGCCGATTGCGGCAGCGGCCCGGTCAAAGCAGGTCTTGACCTCGTCCCAGCGGCTGCGGGGCACCTTATAGAAGATGCTGGAAATCATGGGGGCGTTGCCGATGAAGGTGCCGGCGGAGGAAACGCCGATGGCGTCTACCCGGGGCATCTTGGAGGCGGCGGTGCGGAAGGCGGTGAGGATCTCATTGTACTGATAGTTGGGGTCCTCGTTCAGCTTGGGGAACCAGACGACCTCTTCGGAATAGACGCACTCGCCGTCGATGACTGCGGAGACCTTCCGGTCGGAGCCGCCTGCATCGAAGCCGATGCGGCAGCCGTCCATGTGGCCGCCCAGAGGCTGGGTGGACTCATTGGGGGCGGGGCACTTGTCCAGAGGCAGATCGATGATCTCCAGATTTACTTCATACAGCTTGTGGAAGAAGTCGTAGTCGAAGGCCCGCTTGCCGTTCTCGGAATAGTCGGCCTGGAGCTGCTTGGCGATATGGTCGCAGCCGCAGACATAGACCTTGAAGCCGCCGATGGACCATAGCAGGAACTTGACCAGCCGCTCCACATAGCGGTAGTCTGCCTTGGCCATGTCGGGGGTGCCGTGGATGAAGGTCTTGCGCACGGAGACCTGGCCCCGGTCCCGCTCAATGGCGATGGCGATGGGCTTTTTGGCATCCTTCAGATAGGCATCCATCCACACGCCGAAGGGAATGAAGCCGGGGTCCAGCTCGGGCTTGGCCCCGATGGAATAGGTAACGCCGAGATAATTCATGTTCGATTCCTCCAAAAGAGCATTGATTGCAGAAATAAAATAAAGTTGGACTTTTCCAAAAACCGGAATATGGACAAACATAGAATTCAAAATGATAAAAATAGGCCAAATTCCAAGCTTTTTCATAAAAATTATACCATAGATATGGGACGGTAGCAAGGGAAGAATGATGTAAATAATGCACAAAAACAGTGTTGCATAATTGTTGTTATATCACAAACTTGTGCATAAATAGGCAAAAATGCCAAAAATGAGCAAAAAATCATTTGACATTGTTGTCATACCTGATATAATTTATTTGTGCAAAGCAAACCCGCTGCATATCGGGCTTGCACAAAGCTGAAAATTTAGGAGGAGAAAACCAAATGAAAAAGCTTATTTCCCTGCTGCTGGTTCTGATCATGGTTCTGGCTCTGGCCGCCTGTGGTTCTTCCGGCTCCACCGCCACAACTGCTGCCCCCACTGCCGAGACCACCAAGGCAGCCGAGACCGAGGCCCCCGCCGCTACCGGCGAGAAGGTCACCGTCACCATGATCACCGCCCAGTACGGCAAGCAGACCACCCAGTGGTGGGCTGACTTCGCCGCCAAGTTCAACGCCGAGCACGAAAACATTGAAGTTGTTGTGGACTGCGTGTCCTGGAACGACATCTACACCGTGGTCAACACCCGCGTTGCCAACGGTGAGGCTCCCGACCTGCTGAACATCGACGTGTTCGCCGACTTCCAGGCTGACGGTCTGCTGCTGCCCGCCTCCGACTGGGTTTCCGAGGAAACCTACGCCAAGTTCTATCCCTCTTTCCTGGAGCAGTCCGTTGTTGACGGCACCGTTTGGGCTGTGCCCGATCTGGCTTCCGCCCGCGCTCTGTACTACAACAAGGACATCCTGGACGCTGCCAACGTAGACGTTCCCACCACCTGGGAAGAGCTGAAGGCTGCCTGCGAGGCCATCAAGGCTTCCAACCCCGATGTCTACCCCTGGGGCGTTGACATGACCACCGACGAAGGCCAGGCCTGCTTCGCTTACTATGCCTGGAACAACGGCGGCGGCTTCGTGGATGCCGACAACAACTGGGCTCTGAATTCTGCTGAGAACGTGGAAGCTGTCAACTATGTTGTTGACCTGATTAAGTCCGGCCTGACCAACACCGACCCCACCAACGAGACCCGCTACGACCTGCAGGAGATGTTTGCCTCCGGCAAGCTGGCTATGATGATCGGACCCAACCAGATCTCCAAGTACTGCGAGGAGAACGGCGGCATCAACTACGGCGTTGCTTCTCTGCCCACCAACGGCGATAAGGAAGGCGCTTCTGTCGGCGTTATGGACCGCTTCATGTGCTTCGACAATGGCTACACCGATGCCGAACTGGCCGCGATCTCCACTGTGATCGATGCCTTCTATGATGACGAGCCCTATGCTGACTGGGTCCTGATGGAAGACTTCCTGCCCGCTACCTCCACCGGTGCTGAGCTGTGTGCCAAGGCCAACCCCGGCATGACTGCTTGGATCGACGTTGTCGGTTCCTCCAAGTTCTATCCCACTGCCAAGGCTGAGTGGGCAGATGTGAAGCAGGGCGTCATCGATGTGGAGCAGCAGGTGCTTCTGGGCGGCGACGCACAGCAGCTGCTGGACGAGCTGCAGTCTGAAGTTGCAGGCTAAGCACTCTATTCCTACGTATCCTACGTAAACCCAGAGCGGGCCGAGCTGCGAGGCTCGGCCCGCTTTTCCCGCCCCCTTTTCCGGGACGTGCATCCCCGGGGAGAGGCGGCAGACCCTTGTTTTTTGAAATGCTTTCAGGCAGGGCATTTGAGGGGACAAGGAACCAAACAGAAGGAGGTTGCTTCGTGAAGAAGAACACACCCCGTCGCCTGGGCAGCACGGTTGAGCCCTATATCTGGATTTTGCCCAGCGTGATCCTCATGGCGATTTTCATCATTGTCCCCATCGGATTCGTATTCCGCATGGCCTTCAGCCAGGTGACAAAGGCCGGCCTTATTAAGGGCTTTGCGGGCTTTGACAACTTCAGCAAGGTCCTTGGCAGCAGCAAATTTACCATGGTGCTGAAAAACACCGTTGTCTGGACGGTCCTGGTGGTTGTTCTGTCCACGGTGCTTGGCTTTATTCTGGCCCTGATCCTGAACAACCAGTTCAAGGGCCGCAAGGTTGCCCGGGCCATTGTGGTGTTCCCCTGGGCCACCACCCTGGTCATTCAGGCCAGCGCCTGGAAGTTCATCATCAATACGGACTACGGCGCACTGAATACCCTGCTGAAAACCCTGGGCATCATCCAGACCAATGTCAACTGGACTCCCACTCCCGATGCGTTTTTCGCTTGGGAAATTGCCTGCGGTATTTTCGTAACCATTCCCTTCGTGTGCTTTACGGCGCTGTCCGGCTTGCAGAGCATCGACAGCAGCCTCTATGAGGCTGCCATTGTGGACGGCGCCAGCTACTGGCAGAAGCTGTTCCACATCACCCTGCCTCTGGTAAAGCCCAGCCTCACTGTTGCCACAGTGCTGAACATCATCTATGTGTTCAATTCCTTCCCCATTGTCTGGACCATCACCAAGGGCGACCCTGCCAGCCGTACCGATACCCTGGTTACTTACCTCTACAAGCTGGCCTTCTACAATGGCAAGCAGGGCGAGGCCGCCGCGGTTTCCGTCATCGGCTTCCTGATTCTGCTGGTCTGCGCCAGCTGCTACATGGTCTCCACGCTGAAGAAAGGAGAGGATTAAGCTATGAAGGACGATGTTCGTGTTAACTGGAAGAAGCTCCTGAGCCGAATCCTCCTCTACTTTGTGGTGGTGCTCATCTGCCTGTTTATTCTCTATCCCTATTTTGTCATGTTCTGCACGGCTCTGAAAAGCCGTGAGGAGATTTTCAGCATCAACGGCACCGTGTTCCCCATCAAATATATGTGGTCGAACTTCGTGGACATCTGGTCCAGAGCGCCCATGGCCAAGTATATGCTGAACTCCATCCTCATTGCCGGAGGCTCCACCATCATCGCCATGCTCTGCGGTATTCCGGCGGCCTATGCTTTGGCCCGCATGAAGTTCAAGGGCCAGACGGCTTTTCTGGGCTTCATCATTGTGTCCCAGATGTTTGCCCCGGTGGTTCTGCTGATCGGTATCTACAAGGTCATGCAGATTCTGAATCTGACGAACTCCATTCTTGGCCTGATTTTCATCAATGCGGCCTTTAATCAGGCCTTCACCATTTGGCTCCTGCGGGGCACCTTTATGAGCATCTCTGCCGAAATGGAGCAGGCGGCCACCATTGATGGCTGCAACCGGGTCCAGGCCATGCTCCGGATTCTGCTGCCTGTGGCAGCCCCCGGTATTGTCACCACCCTGATTTTCATCTTCATCAACGCCTGGAATGAATACACCGTGGCTCTGTGCCTGATCTCCACCGATACCTTCAAGCCGCTGACCGTTGGCATTAACATTTTCAACGGCTATAATATGATCGAGTGGCAGTATCTGTTTGCGGCCTCCATCTTTGCAATCATCCCCGTGGTAATATTGTTCATGTCCATCGAAAAGAACCTGACCAGCGGCCTCACCGCAGGCGGCGTAAAGGGCTAACCGAAAGGGGCTGTTAGAAAACGCTCTGTCATTGCGAACCAGCGCGCACGCTGGTGTGGTACCCCAAGGGTATTTCCTTCGGGCACAATCCCCCGGATTTTCAAACATCTTGGTAAAAAACCAAGGTGTTTCCATTCAACCGGGGGGCTGCCACACCACTGTGACCGCAGTCACGTACATAGCGCAACCGGCGAAGCCGGCTCTTAGCGCGAAGTAGTGACGTCGGTCACTGGTTCGCAGCGACATACTTTTCTAACAGCCCGTTTTTCCCGAAATAAACCTTTACACACCACACACAAGCTGGTATACTATCCAGCGGAAAGGGAGAAAAGAAATGGAACCAAATTTGAAAGAAGTCCTCTCTCATTTTCAGACTGAGGGAGCGGTTCAGTCCTGCCAGCGCTACGGTTGCGGACACATCAACGAGACCTATCTCGCCGTGACGGATACCGGGCGGCGGTATATCCTGCAAAAGCTCAGTAACCGGGCTTTCCCGGACATTGCAGGCCTGCAGGAAAATGTGGAGGCGGTGACACGCCACCTGCACAGCAAGTCCTCTGACCCCCGGGCGGCCCTGACCCTGATCCCTACCGATGAGGGCAAGAGCTGGGTACATATGGGCGAAAACAGCGACTGGCGGATGTATGACTTTGTGGAGGACAGCCTGTGCCTCCAGGCCCCGGAGTGCCCCGAGGACTTCTACCAGAGCGCCATTGCCTTCGGCACCTTCCAGCAGCAGCTCAGTGATTTCCCCGCGGAGACCCTGCACGAGACCATTCACAATTTCCACAATACTCCGGACCGCTACCGCCTGTTCCGGGAAGCCCTGGAGAAGGACACCATGGGCCGGGCCGCTTCCGTGCAGCCGGAGGTCGACTTTGTATTGGCCCACGAGGCCGTGGGTGGCAAGCTGACGGCCATGCTTCGTGCCGGAGAGCTGCCTCTGCGGGTTACCCACAACGACACCAAGCTGAACAATGTCATGCTGGATGCCGCTACCCGGACCCCCCTGTGCGTCATCGACCTGGACACCACCATGCCTGGCCTCAGTGCCTATGACTTCGGAGACTCTATCCGCTTCGGCGCGGCCACCGCTGCCGAGGACGAGAAGGACCTGAGCAAGATGACCGTCAATCTGGAGCTGTACCGGATTTTCACCCGGGGCTTCCTGACCGCCTGCCCGGGCCTTACCGAGGCCGAGCGGAAGGCCCTGCCCATGGGCGCACTGACCATGACCCTGGAGTGCGGTGTTCGGTTCCTGACGGACTACTTAGACGGCGACCACTATTTCGGCATTCACTATCCCGACCATAATCTGGACCGGGCCAGGACCCAGTTCAAGCTGGTCTCCGAAATGGAGAAGCACTGGGACGAGATGGAAAAGATTGTGGAAGAAGAGACCAAATAAATAGGACGGTAAAGGCGCATATCGGTGCGTTTTCGTCAAAACAAAGGAGAAGCAGACAATGAAGAAACCCATTCTGGTTGTGATGGCTGCGGGCATGGGCAGCCGCTATGGCGGCCTGAAGCAGATCGACCCCGTAGGATGCGAGGGAGAGGCCATTCTGGACTATTCCCTGTTCGATGCCCACGAGGCGGGCTTTGACACCGCTGTGATTATCATCAAAGAGGCGATCAAAAAGGACTTTATGGGAACCGTGGGAGCCCGTCTGCAAAAGGCACCCATGGAAATCCGCTATGCCTATCAGGAGCTGGAGAAGCTCCCGACTTCCTACACTGTCCCCGAAGGACGCACCAAGCCCTGGGGCACCTGCCACGCGGTGGTCTGCGCCCGGGAGGCCATTGGCGACGCGCCCTTTGCCGTGATCAATGCCGATGACTACTACGGCAAGGCTGCCTTCAAGGAAATCTACAATTACCTCTCCGCCCACGCTGATGATGACAAGTACCGCTACTGCATGGTGGGCTACGAGCTGGGCAAGACCGTCACGGACAACGGCTCCGTGGCCCGGGGTGTGTGCCAGGTGAACGGCGAGGGCTTCCTGGAAAGCGTTGTAGAGCGTACCAAGATTGAGAAGCAGGCAGACGGCGTCATTCGCTTCACCGAGGACGGCAGCACCTGGATATGTCTGCCGGAAAAGACCACCGTCTCTATGAATATGTGGGGCTTTACCCCCAGCTTTGCCGCAGAGAGCGAGGCCAGGTTCCCTGCATTCCTGGATAAGGCTCTGGCGGAGAATCCCATGAAGGGCGAGTACTTCCTGCCCTCCACCGTCTCTGCCCTGCTCGCCGAGGACAAGGCAACCGTGAAGATGCTCTATTCCCCGGACAAATGGTACGGCGTCACCTACGCCGCCGACAAGCCCGTAGTTGTGGCTGCACTGAAGACAATGACCGAACAGGGCCTGTACCCTGACGGACTGTGGAAGTAAATCAAATCCCCAAGGGGCTGCCGCAAGGCAGCCCTTTTTCCCCCGAAAACCCTTTTGCTTGTATCCGGATGGCTGTGCATGGTGCTGTTCCTTGGAAAACTGCCTATGAAGAATTGGCAGAAGGCCCTGGCCGCCTGCGGTCTGGTTGCCTGTATGCTGTGCATTCCCAGGCTGCTCCCGAAATCGGAAATCGGGGATGTGGCCCGGATGGAAGGAAATATCCAGGTAGTTGAGAGCACTCTCTCCTCCGGCAGCTATGCGGATATCCGGGTCACTGCCGGGATACCCGTCCGGTGGATCACCCATGCGGACGAAGACGAGATCAACGGCTGCAACAACCGGATGCTGTGCCGGGACCTGGGGCTGGAGCTGACCTTTACGCCCGGTGAAAACCTGCTGGAATTCACTGCCAACACCCCCGGGGTCTATGCCTACAGCTGCTGGATGGGCTCAGCATGGAGGTTTTGACGGCCAAGGATGCCGACGGCACGGTGCGCACCGCCTTCAATACCTGCCAGGTGTGTAACGGTTCCCGGAAGGCTTACTTCGTGGAGCAAGGGGACAAGGTGGTGTGCCAGAACTGCGGTAATGCCTTCGGCAGGGAAGATGTTGGCGTCCTCTCCGGCGGCTGCAACCCCTACCCCATCTTTGCCGAGGATCGGGAGGACAGCGAGGAGGCTGTCCGCATCTCCTATGACTTCCTGTCCGGTGCAGAGAGCCTCTTCACCCGCTGGAAGGAAAACGGAAAGTAAGAACCGAAAGTTTTTACACATATTTTACACAGCTTTCCTTTCCGCCTTTACGTATTGGGTCTATAGTATCTCTGTAATATGGAGATAGAAGGAGGGAGAGAAAGATGAAGATTGATTTTAAGGCCAAAAAGGGCTTTATCTGCGATATGGATGGCGTTCTGTACCATGGGAATCGCATCCTGCCGGGTGCTGCGGAGTTTGTGCAGTGGCTCCAGCGGGAGAACAAGGAATACCTGTTTTTGACAAATAACAGCGGCATGACCCCAAAGGAGCTCCAGCAGAAGCTGGCCCGGATGGGACTGGAGGTGCCGGAGGAACATTTTTACACCAGCGCACTGGCCACGGCGGCCTTTTTGAAGGCACAGGCCCCGGGCTGCTCGGCCTTCGTCATCGGCGAGGCGGGGCTGCTGAATGCCCTGTATGATGCGGGCATCACCATGAACGATGTGAACCCGGACTATGTGGTCATCGGCGAGGGCCGGACCTACTCCCTGGACACCCTGACCCGGGCGGTAAATCTGGTTTTGCAGGGGGCCAAGCTCATCGGTGCCAACTCCGATGTATCCGGCAATATTGAAAAGGGCATTGCCCCGGCCTGCCGGGCGCTGATCGCCCCGGTGGAGATGGCCACCGGCAAGCAGGCCTATTTCTGCGGAAAGCCAAACCCGCTGATGATGCGCACCGGCCTTCGGCTGCTGGGCTGCCACTCGGATGAGGCGGTTGTTGTGGGTGACCGGATGGATACGGATGTGATTGCCGGTATGGAAAGCGGCATCGACACGGTGCTGGTCCTCTCCGGCGTCTCCGACCGGGACACCCCCAAGACCTTTGCCTACCAGCCCACCATGATCCTGAACGGGGTAGGGGATATCCCGGTAGAAGCGGAGAAGTAAATCGTTTTCCGAAAAGGCTCCTCTGAAAGGGGAGCCAAAAAACAACCGCCCTGTGGGTTCCCACAGGGCGGTACAGCTTGTCCCAAAAGCCTCGCAGAGTTTGGCGGCGTAAGCCGCCAAATAAAATCAAATCATTTTCTGTCGGGGCGTGTACCTGACAGAAAATACATCTCAGGCTGCAAGTGTGCGAGTTGTTCGCCATAGGCGAACAAGGAGTGCGCGCGGCAGACTGCAAAAACTTGTCGGAAAAGCCCGTAAGGGGTTTTTCGACAGTCTGAACCGCCCTGTGGGTTCCCACAGGGCGGTAAAATTTTGGAAACTTAGGCTTCCAGGTTGATGCCGGTCTCCTTGTTGAAGACGTGGCAGACGTGGCCGCCGAAGGTGAACTTCACAGCAGCGCCGGCAGTCAGGGCAGCAACCTCAGCGCCGGTCATATTCATGGTGGAGACCACCAGGACCACATCGCGGCCCATAGCGGTGACGTGCAGATGCACGCTGGAACCCATCATTTCGGAGACATCGACCTTGGCGTCAATGCCTTCCTGGCTCAGCTCGATGTGCTCGGGACGAACGCCCAGGACCACATCCTGCGGAGCAACGTTGTTCTTGACCAGCTTGGCCTGCTTCTCTTCGGCCAGCTCAACGGTGATGCCGCCCACCTGGACAGCGTACTTGCCGTTATTCTTAACCAGCTTGGCATCGAACAGGTTCATCTGAGGGGTGCCAATGAAGCCGGCGACGAACAGGTTGTAGGGGTGGTTGAAGACTTCCTGAGGGGTGCCGATCTGCTGGATGAAGCCGTCCTTCATGATGACGATCCGATCGCCCAGGGTCATAGCCTCGGTCTGGTCGTGGGTAACGTAGATGAAGGTGGTGTTGATGCGCTGACGCAGCTTGATGATCTCAGCACGCATCTGGTTACGCAGCTTGGCGTCCAGGTTGGACAGAGGCTCGTCCATCAGCATGACCTGGGGGTTCCGAACGATAGCACGGCCGATGGCAACACGCTGACGCTGACCACCGGACAGAGCCTTGGGCTTACGGCCCAGGTACTGGGTGATGTCCAGGATCTCAGCGGCTTCCTTGACCTTCTTGTCGATCTCTTCCTTGGAAGCATGGCGCAGCTTCAGAGCAAAAGCCATGTTATCATAAACGGTCATGTGGGGGTACAGAGCGTAGTTCTGGAAAACCATGGCGATATCGCGGTCCTTAGGAGCCACGTCGTTGACCAGACGGTCGCCGATGTACAGCTCACCGTCGGTGATGTCTTCCAGGCCGGCGATCATACGCAGGGTGGTGGACTTACCGCAGCCGGAGGGGCCGACCAGGACGATGAATTCCTTGTCCTTGATGTCCAGATTGAAGGCCTGCACAGCGACAACGCCTTCCTCGGTGATCTGAAGATTGGTCTTCTTAGCGGGTTCTTCGCCTTTCTTCTTCTTTTTCTTCTTGGCGTCGTCGCCGTTAAAGGGGTAGACTTTCTTGATGTTCTTCAGGGTTACACTTGCCATTGTTTTCTGACTCCGGACATACTGAATTCTCAATGTATGCCCTCGCGATCTGCCGGGTAAAACAGCAGATGCATTACGACAGGTCTCCACACTGCCGCACCGTGAGTCTAACGGGGGTTCCTCCTTTATTTTAGCGGAATTGGAACTATTTTTGTGGAGTAGTACCATTCCACCGGAATGCTACCATGATACCATACTTTGCAGATTGACGCAATGGTACAGGTTGCTGTTTTTTAATGGACAAAATTAGGCAATTTGACAATGCACTGGTAAATTACAGCTTCCGCAGGGCATCCACCAGGGCGGTTTTGGAGGCGGTTTTGTCATCCTTGACCTTGATGACCCGGGCGGGACATCCGGCAACCACGGTATTGGGGGCCACATCCTCCACCACCACGGCTCCGGCGGCAACCACCGCATCATGGCCGATGCGGCAGCCCTCAATGACCACGGCGTTGGCTCCGATGAGCACGTTGTCCTCCACGATGACGGGGGTAGCGGAAGCGGGCTCCACTACACCGGCCAGCACGGCCCCGGCCCCCACATGGCAGTGCTTGCCCACGGTGGCCCGGCCCCCCAGCACCGCGCCCATGTCGATCATGGTGCCTTCGCCGACGACCGCGCCGATGTTCAGAATGGCGCCCATCATGATGACGGCGTTTTTCTCAACGGTCACCTGCTCCCGGATGATGGCGCCGGGCTCAATGCGGGCGGGGATATTCTTCATGTCCAGCATGGGAATGGCGGAGTTGCGGCAGTTGTTTTCGATTTCGATGTGCTCAAATTCGTGGCTCTCCAGAATGGGGCCCACGTCCTTCCAGTCACCGAAAACGATTTTGCACTTCTCCCCTGCCGGGAACTCCCGGCAGCCCGGGAAGGAAACCGGCTCCTTTTCCCACACATAGACCTTGACAGGGGTCTTCTTCTCCGCATCGCGGATATAGGCGATGATCTGTTCTGCATTCATCATGGTTAAATTCTCCTTTACAACGGGTCTCTTTTCTCCTTATCCTACCACTTTTTCGGAAAAAGCACAAGGGCAAATTGACACAGCCCCGGGAATGGAATATAATAGGGAAAAACTACCCGGAGGCGTTTACTATGCAACTGATCGAAGACCGCCGTGCCCTGCACCGTATCCCCGAGTTGGACAGGCAGCTCCCCCAAACCATGGCATATCTCCGTGCTTCTCTGGAAAAGCTGAACTGCAAGGTCTTTTCCCCCATGGAAAGCGCCCTGTGCGCCTTCTTTGACTTTGGGCAGAAGGATGCCATCGCCTTCCGGGCAGATGCGGATGCGCTGCCCATCCAAGAGCGGAACAAGGTGGACTACCATTCCCAGCACGAGGGCTGTATGCACGCCTGCGGCCACGACGGCCATATGGCAATTCTTTTGGAACTGGCCCGCCGTCTCAGTGAGAAAAAGAGCCTGCCCCACAATGTGCTGCTGGTGTTCCAGCCCGCCGAGGAGACCACCGGCGGGGCCAAGGATATCTGCGCCACCGGCGTATTCCGGGCCCATAAGGTCCAGGCGATTTTCGGCCTGCACCTGTGGCCCCAGCTGCCTGAGGGCATAATCGCCAGCCGGAAAAACGAGATGATGGCCCGGTCTTGCGAGGTCCGGGTGGACGTCTATGGCAAGACCGCCCACATCGCCAAGGCCAGTGAGGGCATTGACGCTCTGGCCGCCGGTGTGGAATTCTACCAGCGGGTCATGAAGCTGGAGGGAGCCCTGCCCAAGAACATCTTCCGCCTGCTGAAATTCGGCAAATTCCAGAGCGGCACCGTGTGCAATGCATTGTCAGATCACACCCATATGGAGGGGTCTCTCCGGGCCTTCCAGGACGAGGTGTTCTATTCCATCCGAGCGGGCATTGTCTCCATAGCCAAGGATATCGAGCGGGCCTATGGGGCCACTGTCAATGTATATATGACGGAAGGATACCCCGCCGTCATGAACCCGGCGGACCTGCACAACCGGGTGCGCAAGACCGTTGGCTTCTTCGAGCTGGACAAGCCCACCATGACCGCCGAAGACTTCTCCTGGTATCAGAAATCCCTGCCGGGCATGTTCTTCTTCCTGGGCGTGGGGGATACCTCTGCCCTCCACTCCGATACCTTCAATTTCAATGAGGAGATTCTTGTGAAAGGCGCCGATTTCTTCGAGGAATTGGCGGAAAAATTCCAATGATGCCGATCAACCACCATCTGGACCCCTTGGAGCGCAGCGGCATTCGGGTGTTCACCAATCTGGCCAAGGCCACCCCGGACTGCCGGATGCTCACCATCGGCGAGCCGGACCAGGCTACCCCGGAGCCCATCCGTCAGGCGGCGCTGGAAGCCCTTTCCCGGGGGGAAACCCACTATGCCCCAAACCAGGGCACGGCCTCTCTGCGCTCCGCCATTGCTGCCTTTGAAACGAACCGGGGAAGACCCACTGCCCCGGAAGAGGTACTGGTGACGGTGGGGGCCACCCAGGCCCTGTATACCGCCCTCACCGGCATTCTGAACCCCGGGGACCAGGTGATCATCCCAACACCCGCCTTCTCCCTGTATGCCACCATTGTCACGGCGGCAGGAGCCGAGCCGGTCTTTCTGGATGTGAGCAAAACGGACTTCCAGATTACGGAGGAAGCCCTGAATGCCTGCCTGACGGAGAAGACAAAGGCCATCGTCCTCAATTCCCCCTGCAATCCCACGGGGGTCATTTTGAGGGAGAGCAGCCTGGATACCGTCGCCCGGGCGGTGCTGGGAAAAGGCATCTACCTGATCTGTGACAATGTCTACGACAAGCTGGTCTACGCCCCCTGCGGCGACCTGACGCGGCGGGAGGACTTGCGCCCGCAGACCATCCTCTGCCAGAGCTTCTCCAAGCCCTATGCCATGACCGGCTGGCGGGTGGGCTATCTCATCTGCCCGGAAGAATTGCTCTCCCGGCTGCTGCTGCTCAGCGCGGCGGAGATTGCCGCAGTGCCCACCTTCTTGCAGGCAGCAGCGGAAGCGGCGCTGGAAGTTGATACGGAGCCGGTGCGGCTTCTGTACCGGAGAAGAAGGGACTATGTCTGTTCCCGCCTGGACCGTATGGGCCTTTCCTACCCGCAGCCGGAAGGGGCCTTTTATGTGTTCCCGGATATCTCCCAATTTGGCATTCCCTCCTGGCAGTTCTGCGAACGCATGATCCGGGAGGCAGGTCTTGCCGCCGTGCCCGGCGTGTGCTTCGGGACAGAGGGCTATATCCGCCTGTCCTATTGCTACAGCGACTGGGAACTGCAAGAGAGCCTGAACCGGCTGGAAGGGTTTGTGAAAAGGCTGGGTGAATAAAAGACGGCCAGCCTTGACGATTCAAGCCGGTCGTGGTATAATCACTATGAAAAGAGCACTACCGATAAGCGGTCTGCTCTTGTTACAGGTTAATCATGATAGAGAAACCGTCACTTGGCAGAGTGGCGGTTTCTGCGTTTTACAGTGATTGTGATGGTTAAAGAACCAATATGTACAGTCAAAGTAATCGGCATAAAGCTCACCCCCTTAGGAAGGAGTGTAGCAGACCGCCTATCCCGTTTTATGGTAATGCTCTTCCCGTCCTTTCGGACAGCCGATTTTAGCAGAAATAGAGTACTATGTCAATTCTTGCCGATGCATATCCACGATAATTGTTTGGAAAGAATACCTGCGGAGAAATGGAAACGGTCCGGAAGAAGGGGAAAGCAAAAAAACGCATTGACATTTCCACATCCCCATGGTAAACTGAGAGAATAGAAAAAATAACAAGGAGGAAACTTCCATGAAGCATATTCAGACCATCGAGACCCGCAATCTGTGCCAGAGCGCCAAGAACGGCGGCTGCGGCGAGTGCCAGACCTCCTGCCAGTCTGCCTGCAAGACCAGCAGCGGCATCGCCAACCAGAAGTGCGAGAACAAGAATAAGTAATTTATTTTTGAAGAGAATGCCGCCTGATTGGGCGGCATTTTTCATGTAGAAAGGAACAGATATGATCCATCAGTACCAGTTAAACGGCTACAATATCGTTCTGGACGTATGCTCCGGCTCCGTCCATGTGGTGGACGAGGCGGCCTACGACCTCATCGGCCTTTACGAGGACCATTCCCGGGAAGCGGCCATTGACGAAGTCTCCGCCAAGTACCCCGCCCTCGACCGGGCAGAGCTGGAGGAGTGCTACGACGATATCACTTCCCTGAAGGACGCGGGCAAGCTCTTCACCCCGGATACCTTCGCCCCCATGGCGGGAGAGCTGAAGGCCCGGACCTCCGGCGTGGTCAAGGCCCTGTGCCTGCACATTGCCCACACCTGCAACCTGAACTGCTCCTACTGCTTTGCCTCCCAGGGCAAGTACCATGGAGACCGGGCCCTCATGTCCTTTGAGGTTGGCAAGCAGGCCCTGGACTTTTTGATTGCCCACTCCGGCACCCGGAAGAATCTGGAAGTGGACTTCTTCGGCGGCGAGCCGCTGATGAATTTTGATGTGGTCAAGCAGCTGGTGGCCTATGCCCGCAGCATCGAGAAGGAGGCGGGGAAGAACTTCCGATTCACCCTGACCACCAACGGCATGCTTATTGACCAGGATGTCATCGACTTCTGCAATAAGGAAATGAGCAATGTTGTCCTGAGCCTGGACGGCCGGAAGGAGGTCCACGACCGGTTCCGGGTGGACTACGCAGGCCACGGCAGCTACGACAAGATCGTCCCTAAGTTCCGGGAGCTGGTCCGCCAGCGTGACGGTAAGAACTACTATATGCGGGGCACCTTTACCCACCATAACCCGGACTTCCTGGAGGACATCAAGACCATGCTGGACCTGGGCTTTACGGAGCTCTCCATGGAGCCTGTGGTCACCGCCAAGGGAGACCCCTCCGGACTGACGGAGGAGGACCTGCCCATTCTCATGCAGCAGTATGAGGACCTGGCCAAGCTCCAGCTGGAGCGCTACAAAGAGGGCCGGCCCTTTACCTTCTACCACTATATGATCGACCTCACCGGCGGCCCCTGCATCTACAAGCGCATCTCCGGCTGCGGCAGCGGAACGGAATACATGGCCGTGACCCCCTGGGGCGACCTGTACCCCTGCCATCAGTTTGTAGGCGAGGAAAAATTCAAGCTGGGCAACATCTGGGATGGGGTCACCAACACAGAAATCCAGCAGGAATTCGCCTCCTGCAATGTCTATGCCCGGCCCGACTGCCACGACTGCTGGGCACGGCTCTACTGCTCCGGCGGCTGCGCTGCCAACGCCTACCACGCCACGGGCTCGGTGAAGGGCGTTTACGAATACGGCTGCAAGCTGTTCCGCAAGCGCATGGAGTGCGCCATTATGGTGCAGGTTGCGGAGAAGCTGGGAGATCAGGCGTGATTTCCACACCGGTCTGTGATTTCGTCCGGGCCTACGCCGCATCCGCCCCTGTCCGGCTCCATATGCCGGGCCACAAGGGCCGGGGGATACTGGGCTGCGAAAGCCTGGACATTACGGAGATTCGGGGGGCAGACGACCTGTACCACCCGGAAGGCATCCTTGCCCGGAGCGAAGAGAACGCCTCCCGGCTCTTCGGCTGCCGGACGGTCTACTCCGCCGAGGGTTCCAGTCTGGCCATTCGGGCCATGCTGTATCTGGCCTATACCCGCTCCGGCTGCAAGGGGAGATGCCTTGCGGGGCGGAATGCCCACAAGAGTTTCCTCCATACAGCGGTGCTGCTGGATTTTCCCATTTCCTGGCTCTGGGCGGGGGACAGCTACCTGAGCTGCCCCGTTACCGCCGAAACCGTGGAAGCGGCCATTCTGGAAGAAAAAGAAAAGCCCTTCGCCGTCTATCTGACAAGCCCCGACTACCTGGGAAATCTGGCCCCCGTGGGGGAAATCGCGAACGTTTGCCATCGGCATGGGGTGCCCCTGCTGGTGGACAATGCCCACGGGGCTTACCTGAAATTCCTGCCCCGGTCCCTGCACCCTATGGACCTGGGGGCGGACCTGTGCAGCGATTCCGCCCATAAGACGCTGCCCGTGCTCACCGGCGGGGCCTATCTGCATATGACTTCTGACTATACGGCAGAGGACGCTAAGGCGGCCATGGCCCTCTTTGGCTCCACCAGTCCGTCCTGGCTGATTTTGCAGTCCCTGGATGGGGCCAATCCGGCCATGGAACGCCTGCCCGGGGACATTGCAGCCCTTGCTCCGCACATTGCCGCCCTGAAAGGGGCGCTTCTGGCCCACGGCTTTGCTTTGGTGGGGGCGGAACCCCTGAAAATCACCGTTCATGCTGCTAAATTCGGCTATTCCGGAGAGGAAATGGCGGAAATTCTGGAAAAGCAGGGCATTTTCTGCGAATTTGCGGACAGAGACTTCCTCGTCTTCATGCTCACCCCCCGGAACACCCCGGAGGAGCTGGACCGCCTGCGCGCCGCCCTTTGCGCCCTGCCCCGGGGCGTGCGGCAGGAGGAGCCGCCCATTGCCCTTGCCCGCCCAAAAGCTGCGTGTACCCCCCGCCAGGCGGCCTTTGCCCCCCGGGAAACGATTCCGGTGGAAAACAGTCTTGGCCGGATTCTGGCCCTGGCCAATGTCAGCTGCCCCCCTGCAGTGCCCATCGTCATGTGCGGCGAGGAAATCGACGAGGCCGCCCGGGAGGCCCTCTGCCGCTGCGGCATAGAAGAGGTTACAGTGATAAAGGCTTCTCCCTCGGGTGTGGCAGCTATGCAACAAAAAGTGGAGCAGGCTCGGCGCAGCCGAACCTGAGGAAGGGTGTCCTGAGCGAGAATAGCGGAAAAGTACGAATATCCCCATCATCAAAAACAGAATGATGGGGATATTTTTGTTATTCAGATAGCAGCCAATCGGCAATATCCAGTATTTCAATGCCCTCATAGCTGTATTTTGGATGCTTTGTCCTTGCAAGAATCATTTTCGGATAGGCGTCTCTGATTTGAAGCAGGGGAGCGCACTCCCTTTCAAATGTTTCCTGCCCGGAAATATTATCGCTTACCTGAATATAGATTTTCTCGCTGCCTCTTTGCGCAACAAAATCTACTTTTTTTTGATAGAGTTTTCCGACGTAAACGTCATAGCCACGGCGAAGAAGCTCAATGCAGACCATGTTCTCGTAGATTCTGCCGTAATCGATATTTCTGCTGCCAAGAATTGCGTAACGGATACCCGTATCGCACAGATAGAACTTTTCGGAGTTTTCAAGGTATTTCTTCCCGCGGATATCATAGCGTCGGATGTCATAAAATATGAAAGCATTACATAGATACTTGATATATCTACCTATTGTCACATGGTTTGTAGGCGTTTCGTTTGCCGTTAATTGCTGACTGACTTTGTTGGGCGAAGTCAGGTTGCTGATATTGTCCATCAAAAATTCACTTAATCGCTGTAAAACCAACGTATCAGGCAATGCGTATTTCTGCACAAGATCTCTTGTGACGATCGTTTCATAGACTTCTTTAATATAGTTTGTTCGATCTTTTTCGGTATTATAGGCATAGGACCCGGCCAAACCACCCTTAATGGAATATTCTTCGAAAAGTTGATCCCTGTTATTTATATTGCTATAATACTGACAATACTCCTGAAAACTGAAGGGAAATACATGAATTTCAATATATCGTCCTGTAAATAGCGTTGCCAGGTCAGCACTCAGCAGAAAAGCGTTGGAGCCTGTTATATAGATATCATACTTTCCCTTGGAATAAAGACTGTTGATTGCCAGCTCAAACTTCGGACACATTTGAACTTCGTCAACAAACAAGTAATTGGTTTTCCCTTTCTTGTAATGCGCCTCTGCATACTTATGGAGCGCGTGGTATTCCTTGATCTCTTCAAATTCCAGATCCATAAAATCAATAAAAATAATATTGATATTTTCAAGGTTTTCCAGATACTCGATATATGCCTGCATCAGTTTGGATTTCCCGGAACGCCGAATGCCGGTAATGATTTTTATGTCAGGCGTTCCATTTAAAGCAATGATGCGTTCCAGGTATTGCTTCCTTTCAATCGTTTTCAATTCAGCCACCCACTTTCAAAAACTTAAATTTTTTTAATTTTTGAAACTGTATATATTATAGCCCCCCTCGATAGTGTATGCAATAGGCCCAGTTTCAAAAACTAAAATTTTTTTGGCTTCCGAAACTGAAAAACGATTCCATCTGAAAGAAAATCAGCTTCTTTACGGAATTCTTAAATTTCCGTAACGCCCTTGCGGAAAAGTAGAACCTGTGCTATATTGGCTTTGTAAAGAGAAAGTTACTTATAATGCTTTGAGAACGGATAAGGAGGTAGCTTTTTATGAAAAGACGTATTTTGAGTCTGCTGCTGGTTTTGACGCTGCTGCTGACCCTGCCCTTTGCCGTGGCGGCGGAGGAGGGAGAACCGGAAACCAAGAAGAAGGATGTTTCCATTACCGTCAGTCCGGCACCAAATCCGACTACCGGCATAATTGAACTGAATTATGACGATATGCTGACATTCTACCTGACAGGTTCCGACAATATGCCGGTGACGGCCGGCTGTTTTCAGGGCCTTAGTACAAGCTTCAACGTAAATGTAAAGGATGGTACAGCCGCGTTCAAGGCGGCAGATATTTTATCATATCACAAAGAGAACTTAGATGAACAATTCAACTTTCGTGGCCAGTATACGGGCGGCCCTGAGTGGAATCCATCGCAACGGATCGAGCATTTCATTATCGTCCGCAGCCAAAGCATATCCACCGTCACCCTGACCTCCACCGGCTATGCTTACGGCGCGCCTGCAAGCGGTTTCTCCGTAACAAGCGCTGATGCGCATGTGACCCCGAGTAACATTTCCATTTACGAGCCGGAGACCAGCAACAAGGATGTCACGCTCGGTGAAAAGGCCTACGAGGTCCGGTTGCAGCTCACAACGGCCACGGGCTATAGCCTGGCGCCTGATGCTGTGGTGACCCTGGACGGCAAAACGGGGAAGTACGCGGAGGGCGGCTATTATGTTTTCCAGCTTGACGAGCTGTACCCCACCTACACCATCACCTACAACCTGGACGGCGGCACCATTTTCGGCCAGCCCACAAGCTATAACAAGTACAGCGGAACGGTCACGATTCCAAACCCCACCAAGGATGGCTACCGGTTCCTCGGCTGGACCGACGAGGACATAACCGAGCCCCAGAAGGATATTTCCTTCGCAGCGAAGGAAATGAACCAAAACCTGACCTACACGGCCGAGTGGGAAGAAATTATCTATCACAATGTGGGCTTTGTTACGGGACACGGTGCAACGCCCCAGCCGCAGCAGGTGGAGTCCGGTACAAAGGCTGCCAGACCCGCCGACCCCACAGAAGACGGATGGAAGTTCAAGGGCTGGTACATAAGTGACGACTACATCGGCGAGCCCTTTGACTTCACCACGGCAATCACGGAAAATACCACCCTCCACGCCAAATGGGCAAAAACCTGGACCGTGACCTTCGATTCCAACGGCCACGGCGCCGCCCCTGCCAGCCAGACCGTGGAGCTGAACGGCAAGGCTGTCAAGCCTGCCGACCCCACTGCCGAGGGCTACGTCTTCCGGGGCTGGTACACCACGGCGGCCTGCACAACGGAATTCGATTTCAATACCCCCATTGCTGCGGACACCACCCTGTATGCCAAGTGGGATGAAATCTACACCGTGACATTCAATGTAGGCGGCCACGGCACCGCTCCCGCTGCCCAGAAGGTGGAAAACGGCGGCAAGGCCACCAAGCCGGAAAATCCCACCGCAAAGGGCTGGCGCTTTGACGGCTGGTACACGGACGAGAAGTGCACCGCAAGATATGACTTCGACAAGGCCGTCACCGCAAACACCACCCTGTACGCCAAGTGGACCCAGCTGTTCACCCTGACCTTCGAGACCAACGGCGGCACCAAGATCGACAGCGTGGAGGCGCCGGACGGAAGCCTGGTGTATCTCGGCAGCTACAAGCCCACCAAGTCCGGCTACTATTTCGTAGGCTGGTATACCGACAAGAACCTGACCCGGGCCAGCCGGGTGGGCTATGTGCGCATGGACGGAAACAAGACCGTCTATGCCAAGTTCGCTGTGGCCGATAAGACCAACCCCAAAACTGCCGACCCCGCCCTGCCGGGTCTTGCCCTGGCCGTGCTGAGCTTCAGCACCGTGGGCCTGGCAGCCATGGGCTTGAAGAAGCGGAAGTAAGTAGAGAAAACCCCGGGCTTTTCTCCTTCCCCTACGGGGAAAGGGGACCGCCGCGAAGCGGCGGTGGAAGAGGGGGCTTACGAGAGAGCGGTGCGCATTTGCTGCACCGCTCTCACCCATTACGCCCCCTCTTCAGTCTCGGCTGCGCCGAGCCAGCTTCCCCGGAGGGGAAGCTTTTTCTTTGCCCGCAGGGGAAGGTTCGCAGAACGCTTCCCGGCTTGCATTCTCCCTTGCTTTTTGCTATAATTACCTCAAATCGTTTTCCACGGTTCAGAAAGAAAATCTACAAGACAAAGCTGGTGTTGCAGTTGAATACCAAGGAGGATTATATTGGGGTCTTCGATTCCGGTGTAGGCGGCATCAGCGTGCTGCGGCATCTGCGGCGGGTCATGCCCAATGAAAAATTTCTATATTACGGCGATTCCGCCAACGCTCCCTACGGCATCCGCACCAAGGCAGAGGTCCGGGATTTGAGCTTTGCCGTGGCGGAAAAGCTCATGGCCCGGGGACTCAAGGCCCTGGTCATCGCCTGCAATACGGCTACCTCTGCCGCCGTAAAGGATCTGCGGGAGAAGTACCCGGATATGATCATTGTGGGCATCGAGCCCGCGTTAAAGCTGGCGGCGGACCGGTATCCCGGCGGCGGGATCGGCGTTATGGCAACGCCCATGACGCTTTCCGAGGAGAAATTCGCCCGGCTGCTCCACCGCTACGACATTACCTGCGACATCTATAAAATCCCAGCCCCCAGACTGGTGGAAATTGTGGAGGCCGGAAAGGTGGATACCCGCCGGACCATCGATATGCTGCAAAAGCTCTTCACCCCCTACCGGGGGCGGCTGGACGCCCTGGTTTTGGGCTGCACCCACTACCCCTTCGCCTCCCACACCATCTCCCGCATTTTGGGCGGTCAGGTGGATATCCTGGACGGCGGCGACGGCACCGCCCGGGAGACCCGGCGGCGGCTGGAGGAAGCGGGGCTGCTGCGGGACGGTCCCGGAGAGGTTATTATAGAGAACAGCCGAAACTCGCCGGAAATCCTGCGGCTTTCCTGGCGGCTTTTGGAGGGGAAAAGTCGAACGGAGGAAGAAAACCATGGGAAATGACAATATTCTGGTCATCGGCATTGCAGGCGGCAGCGCCAGCGGAAAGACGACCCTGATGAAAAACCTCATCGCGGACTGCGAGGATGAGGTCACGGTGCTGAGCCACGACAATTATTACAAGCGCCATGACGAGCTGACCATGGAGGAGCGGAGCCGCCTGAACTATGACGAGCCTGATGCCTTCGATACCAGCCTTATGGTCTATCACCTGGACCAGCTGCGCCACGGTCACGCGGTGGAGTGCCCGGTGTATGATTTCTCCGTGCACAACCGCAGCGAGGAGACCATCCATTTGGAGCCACGGAAGGTCATCATTGTGGAGGGCATTCTGATTTTCGAGAATCAGGAGCTTCGGGACCTGATGGACATTCGCATCTTCGTGGATTCCGATGCAGACATCCGTCTGTGCCGCCGGATCAAGCGGGATGTGGAGAAGCGGGGCCGCTCCCTGGAGAGCGTGCTCACCCAGTACCAGCAGACCGTCAAGCCCATGCACGAGCGCTATGTGGAGCCCAGCAAGAAGTATGCCCACCTGGTGGTCCCCGAGGGCGGCAAGAACGTGGTGGCCCTGGATATGATCATAAGCCGGGTGAGAAGACATTTGAGAGAGGACTAAGGCGGCTTCATTAGTATGCAAAAGGAGAACAACCTTGGAAAGCATTATTTTTGACATTGACGGCACCCTCTGGGATTCCCGGGCACTGGTTGCGGAGGGGTATAACATTCAGCTGCGCAGCGAAGGAATGGCAGACCGCTGCGTCACGGCGGAGGCCCTGCGGCCTCTGTTCGGCAAGGTCATGACGGAGATTGCCGACGCCCTGTTCCCGGATATTGCCCCGGAGCCCCGGTATGCCCTTATGGAGCGGTGTATGGCTACGGAGAATCGGTATCTCCACGAAAACCCCTGCCACATTGGCTACCCCAAGGTTCGGGAGACTATGGAGGCCCTGGCAAAACGTCACCGGCTCTTCATTGTCAGCAACAGCCAGCAGGGCTATCCGGAGCTGTGTATTCAGAAGATGGGCCTGGAGGGCTGCATCTCCGGCCACCTGTGCTTCGGCGACACCGGCACGGACAAGGGAACCACCATCCGCATTCTTTTGGAGAAATACGGCATTTCCTCTGCCGTCTACGTAGGCGATACCCAGGGGGATATGGAGGCCACCTATGCCGCCGGACTGCCCTTCATCTGGGCGGACTACGGCTTCGGTGCACCGGAAAAATACGATGCAAGGATCTCTTCCTTTGAAGAGCTATTGACCCTGGAGCAGGAGGGAAGGCTTTGAGCATCTCCATTGATACCTATTGTATGGAGTGCCAGCTCCGCCGGAATGCGGCTCTGGCCAGAAGCCTGGGCAGTGAGGAAAAGGCAACGGAGTTTCTGCGCCGCTGGATGGCGCTTGCCCTGGCGCTGCCGGTGACGGCCCCATCGCCCTGCGTAGGCCCTGCCACCAATGAGCTGCTCCACGAAATGTATGGCCTGGACCTGGACCGCTACAGAGCGGAAAAGGAGGCCTCCAATGCCTTCGCCCTGGCCAATATGGACTACGTGCGCCGGGAGACGGAGCAGGCCCCGGACAGCGTGTACGCAGGGCTGCAATTTGCAATCCTGGGCAACTATCTGGATTTTTCCGCCCTGGGGGATAAGGTCAGCTTCGATACCCTTTCCGGGATGCTGGAAAAGGCCCGGGACATCCGGGTGGATCAAAGTACCTATGAAAAGCTCTGCGCCGACCTGGAAAAGGGCAGAAAGCTATTGTATCTGACGGACAACGCCGGAGAGATCGGCTTCGACCGGATTTTCGCGGAACAGCTGAAAAGAAAATTCTCCCATTTGGAAATTACCTTCTGCGTCCGGGGCGGCAACGCCGCCAACGATGCCACCCGGGCCGATGCCGCAGCGGTGGGCCTGCCCTTTCCCGTGATCGACAATGGCAATCTGGTGGCGGGCACCGTCCTGGAACAGCTGAGCGATGAGGCCAGGCAGGCCATGGAGCAGGCGGATGTGATCCTCTCCAAGGGTATGGGCAATGTGGAAACCCTGCTTGGCTGCGGGAAGAATATCTATTATGCCTTTCTCGTCAAGTGCCAGCGCTTTGTGAACCTGATGGAAAGGCCCCTTATGACCCCGCTGCTTCTGCGGGAGCTGGATCGGCGGGGATGAAAATATCCCCGTCAATGTGTATAAATTTCGCTTGAAAAAGTAGCACTTTCCACGAAAAAGAAAACGCTTTTCCAGAAATTGCTTGACAAAAGAATTCGGGAAGGTTACTCTATATAGTGGCTGCGCGGTTTGTTTCAGCCGCGCAGAGATCATCTTTACTTCGGGCGGCAGCCGCCGCCTTTGGATTGGAGCATGAAAATGAGTTATAACTGCACAAATATTCTCAAATGGACCGAAGCCCAGCTGAAATACACCTACGATGTCACCCTCCAGGAGGCTACCCCTCAGGAGCTCCACGAGGCACTGGGCGAGGCCGTTATGATGGCCATTTCCGACAACTGGAGCAGCAGCAAGAAAGCCCGGCTGCAGCAGCGGAAGGCCTATTATTTTTCTGCCGAGTACCTGATCGGCCGTCTGGTCTATTCCAATTTGTACAATCTGGGCATTCTGGACGAGATGAAGCAGCTCTTTGCCGCCCAGGGCGTGGACCTGGCCGTGCTGGAAGAGATTGAGGACGCCGCTCTGGGCAACGGCGGCCTGGGTAGACTGGCTGCCTGCTTCCTGGACAGCGCTGCCTCCTGCGACATCCCCCTGTCCGGCTACGGCCTGCGGTATAAGTTCGGCCTGTTCAAGCAGAGCTTCGATGACCAGGGCAGCCAGAAGGAGAACGCGGACGACTGGACCAAGTTCGGCGACCCCTGGTCCTACCGCCGGTACAACCACACCGTGAAGGTCAAGTTCCCGGAGCACACCGTCCTGGCTGTGCCCTATGATGTGCCCATCATCGGCTATGACACCCACAATATCAACACCCTGCGCCTGTGGCAGTGCGAGGCCGAGGAAGAACTGGATTTCAGTGCTTTCAACGACCAGGATTACCTGCGGGCTTTGGACCAGAAGAACAAGGCCGAGGATATCACCCGTGTCCTCTACCCCAATGACTCCACCTGGGAGGGCAAGCGTCTGCGCATCAAGCAGCAGTATGTGCTGTCCTCTGCCTCTCTGCAGGATATGCTGCGGACCTTCAAGACTGCCCATGGCAATGATCTGAGCCGCTTCGCCGACTACTATGCCGTGCAGCTGAACGATACCCATCCCGCCATGTCCATCCCCGAGCTCATCCGTCTGCTGATGGATGAGGGCATGGACTTCGACCAGAGCTTCTCCATCGCCCAGCGCACCTTCTCCTACACCAACCACACCGTCATGTCCGAGGCCCTGGAAAAGTGGCCCCTGGATCTGCTGGGCTCCGTTGTCCCCGAGATCGTGGACATCATCCGCCGCATTGACGAAAAGCTCCAGCGGGAGCATCCGGGCCTGTTTATCATCAAAGACAACACCGCCCATATGGCAAACCTGTCTGTCTACGTCAGCAGCTATGTCAACGGCGTGGCCGAGATCCACAGCCAGATTCTGAAGGACGACCTGTTCCACGACTGGTATCAGGTCTACCCCGATCGCTTCCAGAACAAGACCAACGGCGTCACCCCCCGGCGCTGGATGGGCCTGTGCAACCCCGAGCTGACCCAGATGCTGAAATACCGCATCGGCGGTGACTTCCTGAAGGACCTGGATAAGCTCTCCGAGCTGAAGCCCATGATCGATGACGACATGGTCCGCCAGTTCAACGCCATCAAGCGCCAGAAGAAGGAGCAGCTGTGCAAGGCCATCGCCGAGAAGGAAGGCGTGCAGCTGAACCCGGACTTCATCTTTGACGTTCAGATAAAGCGGCTCCATGAGTACAAGCGTCAGCTGATGAATGCCCTGTCCATTGTGGATATCTATTTCCGCCTGAAAAACGGCGAGCTGCCCAACTTCCAGCCCACCGTGTATATCTTCGGCGCCAAGTCTGCCCCCGGCTATGCCCGGGCCAAGGCCATTATCCGCTATATCAACCGGATCGCCAAGCTGATCAACAGCGACCCCGCTGTGTCCGACAAGCTGAAGGTGGTCTTTGTTCAGAACTACAATTGCTCCTATGCCGAGCTTATCATCCCCGCTGCCGATATCTCCGAGCAGATCTCTCCTGCGGGCACCGAGGCTTCCGGCACCGGCAACATGAAGCTGATGCTCAACGGTGCCGTCACCCTGGGCACCCTGGACGGGGCCAATGTGGAGATTGCCCAGGAGGCCGGTATGGACAACGAGTATATCTTCGGCCATACCGTCCAGGAGATCAACAATGCCAAGGACAGCTACTGCGCCCGGAGCATTTACGACACCGACAGCCACCTGCACCGCGCCATCGACACATTGGTTGACGGCACCGTGCCCACGGACGATGCCCAGAGAGAGCTGTACCACGCACTGCTGGATGGCGCTTCCTGGCACAAGGCGGACAACTATTTCGTCCTGATGGACTATGCCTCCTACATGGATGCCAAGCTGCGGGTGAACCGCGACTATGCCGACCGGCTGGCCTTTGGCCGCAAGTGCCTGGAGAACGTGGCCTCCGGCTCCAAGTTCTCCTCTGACCGCACCATCCGCCAGTACGCAGACGAGATCTGGCACATCAAGCCCGTAAAGTTCTAAAAAACCACAAAAATGTCATTGCGTACCGGCGCGCCCGCCGCGCAATGACATTTTTTTAGGCGTAACAAAGGAGAAAAATCATGACCTACAAGCTTCTGGTCATTAACCCCGGCTCTACCTCCACCAAGGTAAGCTATTTTGAAAACGAGAAAAATGTGTTCACCGAGAGCATCTTTCATGATGCCCCGGAGCTGCTGAAATACCCCACCACCAATGACCAGCTGCCTATGCGCCGCCAGGTACTGCTGGACTTTTTGAAGGAGCACGGCATTGACCCCAAGCAGATCGATGTCTTCGTAGGCCGGGGCGGCTGCGCCTATTCCCAGCAGGCGGGGGTTATGACCATCGATGAAAAACTGGTGGAGGACACTGCGGCGGACTGTGGCGGCAGCGACCATCCGGCAAAGCTGGGCGTGATGCTGGCCTATGACCTGTGCCGGACCTACGGCGGCAAAATGTACACCGTAAACCCCACCAATGTGGACGAGCTCTGCGACTATGCCCGGCCCACGGGTATTGCGGGGCTGTACCGCCGGGCCCAGACCCATGTGCTCAATCAGAAGGGCATTGCGGCCATCCACGCAAAGAAGCTGGGCAAGCGGTATGAGGACCTGAATCTCATCGTCTGCCATGTGGATGGCGGCATTACCGTCACCGCCCACAGCCACGGCAGAATGATCGACAGCACCGAGGGCGCCGGCGGAGACGGTCCCTTCACCCCCACCCGCCTGGGCTCCATCCCCGTTATGGAGGTGCTGCAATACCTGGACGAGGGGCATACCACCGCTGAAATGCGGGCCATGCTGTCCCGCTCCGGCGGCTTCGTCAGCCACTTTGGTACCTCGGATGCTTCCAAGGTACACGCCCTGGTAGAGGCCGGAGACCCCAAGGCCACCACCATCTGGAATACCGTGATCTATCAGCTGTGCAAGTCCATCGGCGGTATGGCCGCCGTGCTGGAGGGCAAGGTGGACGGCATTCTCCTAACCGGCGGGCTCATGCGCTATGACGATATCCTCCAGGGCGTGGAGCAGCGCTGCGGCTGGATTGCTCCCGTATCGGTCTATCCCGGCGAATGCGAGCAGGAGGCTATGGCCGATGCGGTTCTGGCCGTGCTGCGGGGAGAGGCGAAGGCCAATACTTATACAGGCAAGCCGGTGTTTTCGGGCTTCCCCTGGGAGCGGGAGGCGTAAATGCTCTTCAACTCCCTGAAATTCCTGATTTTCTTCCCGGCAGTGGTGCTGCTGTATTTTGTATTGCCCAAAAGGGTGCGCAATCTGTGGCTGCTGGTTGCCAGCTACGTGTTTTACATGGGCTGGAACGCCAAATATGTGGTGTTGCTGTTCACCTCTACCCTGATCACCTACCTCAGCGGCCTGCTGCTGGAGCGGCTCAAGGACAGTGACCGGCCCGAAACAAAAAAGACCGCCCTGAAAAAATGGGTGGTGGCGGTGTCCTTCCTGCTGAATCTGGGCATTCTGTTCCATTTCAAGTATGTCAATTTTTTCCTGGATACCCTGGGGACTGCGGCCTCTCTGGTGGGGCTGACCCTAAACGTTCCGAAATTCGACATCCTGCTGCCCGTTGGCATTTCTTTCTTCACCTTCCAGGCTCTGAGCTATACCGTGGACGTGTACCGGGGGGAGATCGGCGCGGAGAAGAACTTCCTGCGCTATGCCCTTTTTGTCTCCTTCTTCCCCCAGCTGGTGGCGGGGCCCATTGAGCGGAGCAAGAACCTTTTGCAGCAGTTGGATACCCCCAAAAGCTTCGATTTTGACCGGGCCAGAGAGGGCTTTGTGCTGATGCTCTGGGGCTATTTCCTGAAAATCGTCCTGGCGGACCGGATCGCCATCCTTGTGGATACGGTCTATGGGGATATCGCGGCCTTCCCCGGCTGGTATCTCATCGCGGCTACGGTGCTCTTTGCCGTGCAGATCTACTGCGACTTCGGCGGCTATTCCACCATTGCCGTGGGTGCGGCCAAAATTCTGGGCATCGAGCTTATGGAGAATTTCGATGCGCCGTACCTCTCCACCTCGGTTTCTCAGTTCTGGCGGCGGTGGCACATCTCTCTGACCTCCTGGTTCAAGGACTACCTCTATATTCCCTTGGGCGGCAGCCGAAAGGGCAAGCTGCGCAAGTACATCAATAAGATGATCGTCTTCCTGGTCAGCGGCCTGTGGCACGGAGCGGATGCAACCTTCGTCATCTGGGGCGGCCTGAACGGCCTCTATCAGGTTTTGGGCGAGGCGCTGGCCCCGGCCCGGGACAAGGCCTGCATTCGCCTGGGGCTCCACCGGGAGAAAGCGTGCCACAAAATCGCCCAGGGGATCGTGACCTTTCTGCTTATCGATTTCTCCTGGATCTTTTTTCGGGCTGCCGATTTCACCCAGGCGGTCAGCGTTATCCGTTCGATTTTCACAGCAGCAAACCCCTGGGTGCTCTTCGACGGCTCATTGTATGGCTGCGGGCTGGACCGGAAGAATTTCACTCTGATGCTGCTGGGCATTGGCCTGCTTTTTTTGGCGGACCTGTGCAAGCGCCGGGGCGTGGCGCTCCACCGGGTGCTGCTGGGGCAGGACTGGTGGGCACGAATTGTGCTGATTGCCGCCGCCATTCTGGCCCTGCTGGTTTTCGGCAAATGGGGCCCTGGCTTCAATCAGGCCAGCTTTATCTATTTCCAGTTCTAGGAGGGCGGCCATGAAGAAAAGAAACATTCTGAGCTGCCTGGCCGTTTTGGTTCTGGTGGCCCTGGGCATTGCCCGGCTGAACGTCCTGCTGCGGCCGGTGGATACGGATTCCCCGGTGACCGCCATTGAAACCTTCCACACCCTGCCGGAAAATTCCGTGGAGGTTATGGGCTTTGGCTCCAGCCATATGTGGCTGGGCTTGGACACCATGACCATGTATGATGAATACGGCATTGGGGCCTATAATTACGGCTGCAACTGGCAGGAGCTAAATACCACCCTGCTGTTTTTGAAGGACGCTCTGCGCACCCAGCACCCCAAGGTGGTGCTCATCGACACCTTCAATGTGAACACCTGGAAACAGGACATGAATATGGACGGGGAGATCTACTATACCACCGCCATCCCCTGGATGAAGGACAAGCTGACCTATCTGCGCCAGAGCTTCGGCCCCTATCACAAAGAGCGGTATCTTTCCTACTTCATGCCCCTGGCCGCGTTCCACGAGAACTGGGTCAACCTCTCGGAAGGCTCCTTCCGCACCCCGGACCAGAGTGGGGACGACTACCTCAAAACCATGGGCTATTCCCCCTCGGACTCTATAACTCCTGTGGAAATCCCGGACCAGACCCTTCTGGAGCAGCAGCCCCTCCAGGACGAAGCAGCCCAGATGCTGACGCAGATCGTAGAGCTGTGCCGGGAGGAAAACATCCGGGTGGTGCTCTGCACCATTCCCTGGCAGGGCACGAATCTCTATGCAGAGTATTTGCAAAACTTTGCCGACTTCTATGGATGCAGTTATGTTAACCTGTATGATCACATAGAGGAAATGGGCCTGGATGCGTCCGCCGATTTCAGCGACACCGGCCACCTGAACAGCACCGGCGCGGCCAAAATCGCCCGATACCTGGGCGCTTACCTGAAAGCAAACGTTTCTCTCACCGATTTCCGCACCCAGGAGAATAACCTCTGGGAGCAGGCGAAAAAGCGGTAGACAAATCGACAGAATGCTGGCATCGTGTCTCTCGTGCTGTATCTGCACGATAAAAAGAAGTGAGCCGTCTGCTGCTGACAGACGACTCACGGTTTTGAGCGCCGAGCGCTCCTGATCCAAAGTTTTATGTTTGTGGCAACCGTCGGGCTCCCACTACGGGGAGGTGCCTGTTAGCCGCAGACACTTCCTTGCTTTTCTATTATAGACCACCTCTGCCAAAATGTCAAGGATGCCGCGATTCTGTTTTATTTTCAAAAAACCTCTTGACAAACATTCCGCTCCGTGCTACTATAACAACGTAAATGATAATCACTCGCATATAAAAGACAGAAGGAGGACATCACGTGGAAACAACCAAACAGTTTCGCAAACGGAATGCCATCCTGGCCTGCCTTCGGGGGACAACATGCCACCCCAGCGCCGAGAAGCTCTACCAGATGCTCCAGCAGGAGCACCCGGATATCTCCCTGGCAACGGTCTACCGGAACCTGGCGCTCTTCAAGAGCCAGGGCCTCATCGCCAGCATGGTGATGGTGGACGGTGTGGAGCGCTTCGATGGCAACACCGAGCCCCATGTGCATTTCATTTGCAGCGGATGCGGCGCGGTACTGGATGTAACCCAGGTGGACCAGCCGGATTACAGCAGCTACGCCAAGTTTCTCGGCTGCCGCATCGATCAAACCCAGTTGACTTTCACGGGATTCTGCCGGGAGTGCCTGAACACCCTGGAAGAAACCCCGAAAGTAATAAATTAAAGCATTGCGTAACAAACAACAAATAAAAATTAAACGGAGGATATTGTTATGAAGAAATTTGTCTGCCCTGTTTGCGGTTATGTTCTGGAAGCTGAAACCATGCCCGAGGGCTTCGTCTGCCCCGTCTGCAAGGTCCCCGGTTCTAAGTTCAAGGTCATGGAAGAGGGCAAGCTGGCTGCCGAGCACGAGCTGGGCATCTACGAGAAGACCGTTGCCAACAACCCCGACATTTCCGCCGAGGACAAGGCTTATATCCTGGAGCAGCTGAAGGCCAACTTCACCGGCGAGTGCAGCGAGGTCGGTATGTACCTGTGCATGGCCCGCGTTGCCCATCGGGAAGGCTATCCCGAGATTGGCCTGTACTGGGAGAAGGCCGCCTACGAAGAGGCTGAGCACGCTGCCAAGTTCGCCGAGATGCTGGGTTCTACCCTGGAGCCCAACATGACCGCCTCCACCAAGAAGAACCTGGCATGGCGTGTTGACTGCGAGTTCGGCGCTACCCAGGGCAAGTTCGACCTGGCCGCCTGCGCCAAGAAGAACGGCCTGGATGCCATCCACGACACCGTCCACGAAATGGCCAAGGACGAGGCCCGTCACGGCAAGGCTCTGAAGGGCCTGCTGGATCGGTACTTCAAGTAAGAGGAGACCTCTCTATGAAGTACGAGTGCCCCTGCGGCTATATCTATGACCCCGCCCTGGGCGACCCCGACAACGGCGTAGCCCCCGGCACCGCCTGGGAAGACGTTCCCGAGGATTGGGTCTGCCCCACCTGCGGACTTGGCAAGGATGCCTTTTATCCTGCGGAGTAAATAGGTCAATGAGAGGAGAGGGAGAAATCCTTCTCCTCTCAGACTGTCGAAAAACCCCTTACGGGCTTTTCCGACAAGTTTTTGCAGTCTGCTACGCGCATAATTTGCGCGCCTGCGGCACACAAATTCTACACTCCGCAGCCTGAGAAGTATTTTCTGTCAGGTACACGCCCCGACAGAAAATGATTTTGATTTTATTTGGCGACTTACGCCGCCAAACTCTGCGAGGCTTTTTTGACAAGCTGAGAGGAGAGGGAGAAATCCTTCTCCTCTTTTTTCGTCCAATCGTGGAATGTCTGGTGGAAAATCATTTTCTCTGTCCGCTCCAATTCTGCCAGCGCACCGAATCGGTCAGCATGAAGCGGCCTTGTGGGGTGGCTTCCAGCAGCTCGTTGAGCGTCTCCTCCACACTGCCGCGGACTAACTCCTTGATTTGCCCCTTGATTATTTCCTCGTTGAATTGTACAATGTTGTTGGACATGGTTTGCTGTCTCCTTTCAGAATGTTTGTGTGGTAACTTCATTCTACCAGAGACCGGCAAGCCGTGTCTACTTTTTTATGCTCTTTTCAATTTGCGCAATTTATTATACCTTATCGCAGTTTCACATCGTCTGCGACTATTTAGGGTACGAGGGTATCAGCACCCACAGCTTCCGCAAGTGGTACGCTACGGAAATCTACAATGCCAACGGCTTCGATATTGCGTTGGTACAGCGGCTCCTGCAACACAGCAGTGCAGCCACCACCCAGCGATACATCGGCATTGAGCCGCAACGAATTGAGCAAGCAATTCAAAATCATGCACAGTTGATATAAAAAATAACAGGGAGCCGAAATTGGCTCCCTGTTAGCTTTAGTATACCTTATCTACGCCATAAACAGCTTCTTCGTGCGTGAATCCATCGAACTCTAATTGGTCAATCAATCCGCTTCTGGAAAATGACATGATTTCCAAATACTGTTCCGCTTTTTTCGCAGCTTGTTCATACCAATCCGCTCCACAATTCTCCGCTCCATAAACTGCCTCTGAATGGCTGTATCCCTCAAACTCTAACTGTTCAACCAAACCAGAATAAGAAAACGGCATAACGGCAAGGTAATTTTTAGCCTGTTGAAGTGCGTTTCTCATTCCAGAGGATACAAAACCTGTCGATACCGTGGGTTTTTCGGTTTCTTTTGGCGTATTTTGGGTTTCCGAAGTACCTGAGCCATCGGAAGAATTGTTTATTGGGGTTTTATTAGCCATAAGATAATTGCTATCTTCACCATTGCGTACAAAAATATAGTCGGTAGAATCCGCAGCGGCTTTTCCAATCATGGGGTCATATTCATTCAACAGGAATGTATCGTCATCCAGAAGGGTAAGCAGATAGGTCGTTAGCGTGGGGTTTTCCACTTCTTTTTCAACCAGTCCGTCCGCTGTAATATCATAGGTAAATACCGATTCTGTTTTCAGGAGAAATGTTCCGTTTTTCTGCATCGTGTATTTTCCACGATGATTGTAAAAGGATATATAGTGAAATGTACCATCCTCAGAAAAGGTTAGATAATACGAATCATACAAATCCTGTAGTGCATCGTTGTCATGGACATCGATTAGGTTGTTTTTGTAAAAGATTCCTCTGATAGCCCAAAGGTCATCCAGAGTTTCAAAACCTTCTGCGGCTGTTTGCTCCACCGTTGGTGCTTCAACGGCTACAGTATTAGAATCCGATGGGATTGCGGCTGTAGTAGCAACTGTTGTTTCTGCTGATTTCGTGCTTGTACAGCCCGCACACAAGCCGGAAATAAGGACACATACGAGAAACAGCGTAACCGTTTTTCGCAGCATGATTTCGACCTCCTGAAAACTTACTTAGAAAGAATAACCGTATTGTCCCTTGAAGCCGGATACAGGAGAACAAACATCACCGCAGCGAACCATAACAGCCTTGCCGTCTATAACATTGAAGCCAAACTGCCAGCTATTTCTTGCTGTTGCAGTAAGACCGTTTTCATCGATGGTATAGGTTCCCTCATAAGGGCCGTAATAGTAATACTCTCCATCGCTTCCGCCCTGTGCCTTAGATGCCTTTTCGTAAATCACTGTACCATTGTCGTAATAGTAAATAAACTCGTTGGAGTTATCCGCTTTGCGAAGACCCCAATATCCCTGCAAATCGGCATCCACTTCCGCAGGGGTCAAATAGTCGCCATTTCCCAAATTGAAAATATCGCCGTCTACAGTATAGGGGATAACCAGTTCGCTTCCGTCCGCGAGCGTCACCGTGATATCTGTATCGCTCATCAGATAGGAGAAATTAGAAACACCATTGGTGTGCTGACCATTTCCATCATAGACAAACTGTGTGATAACAGCAGCATCCTCCGTAAAGGACAGCATATTCAAAGCAGCATCAGAACCGCCATTGAAGAACCAAATGCCGTTGGTCATCAACTGAATAACATCGGCATAGGCCTGATTCACAGCTGCTTCAGGAGCGGCGGTTTCGACATTCGCAGTACCATTCAGAGCATCCTGAATAGAACACTGGATTTTGTAATTATTATAGTTATTTGTACCAGAGCCAGTAGTCAGTTCAAAAGTCAGTTCCAAATTATACAATTCTTCCAAAGACTCCACATCTGAATGGTTATGACCATAGGTAACAGAGATGCCAACACTGCCAATCCGTCCAGCCTCAACTGTGTTGCCACTTACATAAGCAGCTTCGTAGCGTTCGTTATTCAGATAAGGTGTAACATAGAAATCCATATCCGAATCAGTTTTATTTTCGACCTTGAATGTAACACATTTTGCACTGTCACTGTTTTGTGCCTTTAACAAGGTATCCTCATAAAACTCCACCAGAGTGATTTTTACATTTTCATCTTCTGCCAGAACCACATCCTCAAACTCGATTTTTTCACCTGTGGGTTGTGCGGATGTGCTTCCGCCGCCGCAAGCACACAGGGACAGGCACATAACTGCCACCAGAAGCAACGCAATCCATTTTTTCATTGTCTTTTTACCTCTTTCATTTTTATGTATTCTTTGCGTCTATCGCAACGCACAACGGCGATTCGAATATTATTAGAAACACCTTCGACGATAACCGCATTTTTTCTGTGATGAATATACAGTGCAGTGCATAGCAATTATAAGCCAAGCAGCTGCTTTTTCTTTGCGTCAAACTCCTCCTGGGTAATGACACCGGTGTCCAGAAGCTCCTTGTAGGTTTTGAGCTCTTCTGCGGTGCCGAGGGCCGTGGCGGCTTTGCGGGGGGCAGCCTGCGTGGGAGCGCCCTGTTCGACATCGGGGGAAACAATGCTGTTCATCTTTTCTTGCAGCAGAATGGGCGGGATAATGGGCAGGAAGATTTCCAGAATCAGGCACAGCGTAGACAGATCCGAGCTGATGCCTGCTGCCGTTGCCATTTTATCCACGCGCTGTGCGGTTTTGTAGGTCCAGTAGATGAGGTAGAAGGGCACAAAGAGGCACAGCAGCAGCTTGTTCGTCGGGTTGCGGGGCTCCTCATCTTCTACAGCGTTGGTGTATCTTGTCATTCTGTAAACCCAGATGTAATGCCAGATACCAAAGGTAAACAGCAGAAGCAGGATGTGCTTGACAAGGTCACAATAGGCTTCACTGACGGCCGGGGCTGCGCCAGTGGCATAGGCCTTTTTTCCACCATTGATACTTGTGCGCGCCGCTTCGGATTTTGGAAGATTTTCGAGCTTTGGAAGATTCTCGGGATAGGCGATCCAAAGAGAACACAGAGTGAAGGCGATAACATCCAAAAGGAAATATAAAAAATAATAAGAGGTAAAGATAAGGGTCAATACAAGGAACACAGCCGGAAGAAACCAGAGCTTATTTAGATTTTCCTTGTACTGCTGCAGCTTTGATGTGAAATTGGCCGTGGCGAGGCATATGATATAAAAAGGTGTCACGACCCTCAAAAAAGCTCCGAGAATCCGGAAAATATCCAACGAACCGCCCCATGTGGTGTAGAGGTGATTACCGAAGCCCTGAATGAAGGATACCAATTGCAGCGCTGTCAGAAGCGCGAAGGAAGCAATCATGGAGGCATCCCTTTTTTTCAGGAAAAATACGGCGGCAAGTGCGGCATATGCCAGAACCCACAATAAAGCAAGGACCGAAAACTTGGCAAAAACATTGTTGAGCTGCAATAATGCACGAAGTGAAAACATGCCGCCCACGATCAGCGCAAGGGTTGCTGTTTTTTTCTTTTCTTCCACAATGAAACTCTCCTTTTCTTTTTCCGAGTGATAAGAAAAGCATACACGCAAACCGACCCAAAAACAATTAACTGGCTGCATAGTATCGACAAATTTTTTATATCTTACTGATTTATGTAAACTTAAAAAGAGGAGCGCTCGAAAAGCGTGTCGTAAGGACAGAACGTTTTTTGGCAATCCCTTTTTTCGCCCTTTTCGGTATAGGAAAAGGAGCGGGGCATGTGCTCCGCTCCGAAATGTGTTGTGTTATTTGCGCAATGCCTGATTGATTTCCGCGATGTCGCTGTCGGAGAGCGAAATATGGGTTTCGGAATCTGAAAAAATCGGTTCGCCGCTATAGTAATTGTCCGGAAAGCATCCGCCTTCCGCAGCGATGTAAATGGCCTGCTCTTTTTCGCTCTTTTCCAGCCAGCTTTCATCCACACTGTATCGGTCGTAGACCGCGCCGGTATCATAGTCGATCGCCATAGTAACGGAATCGTAGATTACGCCGTCCACAAAGCTGTCGCAGTTTGCTTTTACCATAAAAAAGTGCAGCGACTGATTTTCTTTGCCCCAACCGTCCAGTTTCAGTTCAAATGCGTATGTTACAGCAATGGGCTGGGCCTGCCGGGCGGATGCTTTTTCAAATTCTGCTGCTCTTGCCAAGTATGCGTCGCTTTGCATATAGGCGCTCAAATGGGCAATCAAAAAATCCTTGGCAGAGATTTCTTCCCCGTCGACAACGATATTGGCGGGCGGCTCGCTGCTCACGGAAACGTCGTTTTTCTCCTCGACAACGGTATTGACGGGCGGCTCACTGCTTATGGAAGCGTCCTTCTCCCCGCCGCGAACCGCAAGGCTCGGGCACAGTACCACCGCCGCCAGCACCAGCGCGCATCCGGCCGTGATCAGCGCCTTTTTTCGCCATAAACGCGGGGGCTTTACCTCTCGCCGCTCGATCTGGCTTTGGGCACAGCGGGGGCAAAAGGAGGCATCCTCCGGCAGGTCTGTGCCGCAGCTTTTGCATTGCTTACTCAATTCTGCTCTCTCCTTAAAGTGCTTCCATCAGATAAAGCACGCTTTTGTATCGCTTTTCCGGGTTCACCATGGTGCATTTCTGCACAATGCGGCCCAGGCGGCCGCTTGCCAGTTCTCTTGACGGATGCTTTCCCGTGAGCATGATGTTCAGCAGCACCCCAAGAGAATAGATATCCGCCCGCTCGTCAGTCTGGGTAATGCCGTATTGCTCCGGCGCGGCATAGCCCGTGGTGCCCAGAATCTGGGTGTCGTGGTTTGTCTCGCTTTTGAAAATACGGGAAGCGTCAAAATCGATGAGCACCGCTTCCCCGCCACGTACAATCACGTTTTCCGGCTTGATGTCCCGGTGCACCGCACCCAATTTGTGCAGCACCCACAGGGCGTTGCAGAGCTGCAAGGCAATTTTCCGGGCCTCGGCGGGGGAGAACAGCGCGTCCTCCAGAAGATAGGCCAGGGAATCTCCCTGTATGTATTCCTCCAGCACTGCCACCATGCCGTCCTGCTCTGCCGCCTCCATGATCTGCGGCAGATTCGGGCAGGAAATCCCCAGAAGCTTCCGATAGACCTCCCCGTTCCCACGATAATGGCGAAAAATAAACCGTGTCCCGTTCTGCCTGTTTTGCAGCAGCGAAACACAGCCGCGCTCGCTGCTTTTGAGTGTTCTTATGGTTTTGTAGTCCTGCTCAATGCTTGATAACAAATAGGAATAAATCGCCCTCACCTTCCCGCCTGTGCTGCGCACATAGTGAATTTTCTTTGTAGAATTTACAGTAATTATACAAAGAAAATGTGCACTTGTAAAGGCGGGGAGAAGGTGAAAAAACAATACTATGCAGTGCGCATATTGATTTTGACTTGAAAGGCGATATAATGAAAAAAAACGAGAGTAGGGGCGGCCAAATATGAAAAACACGGATAATCTGCAGCAGGAGCTGATGGAAGCTCCCACTCTGGACCAGTTTCTATCCGAAAATCAGGATAACTTCACGCGGGAGAGTGTGTGTGAGCTGCTGGAAAAGCTTATGAAGAAGCGGAAGATGTCCAAAGCGGTGCTGGCCCGCCTGTCCGGGATGAGCGAGGTCTATCTGCACCAGGTCTTCTCTGGGCGGCGCAATCCCTCCCGCAGCCGATTGCTGTGCCTGTGCTTTGGCCTTGGCGCCACATTGGAGGAGAGCCAGGAGCTTTTGAAGCAGTGCGGCTACGCCCGGCTCTACCCCAAGAACAGGCGGGACGCCATCATCCTCTACGGAATTGCAAATGGGATGGACCTGTTCGCGGTGAACGACAAACTGTTTGAGGAAAATGAGGAGACCCTGTTTTGATGCCTGTGGGAAAGGGGCTTCTCCACGAGAATACAACCGGCCCGCCCCCTTGACGCTGGGGGCGGGCCGTGGTGTTACACCTGTACCGACGCTGCCGGGAGGCAGATGTCGGCCTTTTTTATTTTGTCCCAGGTGAAAATGCTTGCCAGTTCCTTGGCGGAGGCGGGCCCTCTGCGGTCCAGAAGGCCGCAGGCATAGGCCAGAGTGCCGAGAATGGCCTCGGGGGTCGTCGTTTTGCGGAGTGATCCCAGGTCCAGGTCCCTGTCCCGCTTGCTCAGGCGGCGGCCGTCAGGGGCAAGCAGCATGGGCACATGGGCGTAGATCGGGTGGGGAAAGCCGAAGAGCTCTTGCAGGTACATCTGCCTGGGGGCGGAGCTCAATAGGTCCGAACCCCGGACAACCTCTGTGACTCCGGCCTCTCCGTCGTCCACTGTGACGGCCAGCTGGTAGACGTAGATCCCGTCTGCCCGCCGAACCACCATGTCCCCGCAGTCCCGGGCCAGGTTCATTTCGAAGTGGCCCTGCACCAGGTCCTCCACCTGCCACAGCCTGTCCGGCACCTTTACCCGCCAGGCAGGGGGCCTGGTGCAGGCGGCCTGTTGGGCAGCTGTCAGGTTTCGGCAGGTGCCGGGGTAGACATAGGTGCCGTCGCTTAGGTGGGGGGCATTGACGCTGTGGAGCTGACTGCGGGTGCAGTAGCAGGGATACAGCAGCCCCTTCTGCTCCAAAAGGTCAAAGTAGCGGTCGTACACGGCCCCCCGGGTGTTCTGGGCGGGGGTTTCCCGGTCCCAGGTCAGGCCCAGCCAGATTAGGTCCTCCCGGAGAATTTGGGCAAATTCCGGACTGGTACGCTGGGTGTCCAGGTCCTCCATGCGCAGCACCATTTCGCCGCCCCTGGACTTGACGGACAGCCAGGCCAGCATTGCAGAAAAGACGTTGCCCAGGTGCATTCGTCCCGAGGGTGTGGGGGCAAAGCGGCCGGTAGGCGTCACCGAATCCATAGGTACCACCACCAGAACAGCGCCGCAATGCCCAGCAGCTCCAGGGCAATGGCAAATTTCAGGCCCACGAACCGGGGCTTCTCCGGCTTTTCCGGCGCCTGAGGAGGTTCCTCCGGCTCTGGGTCAAGGCTCCAGAGCTGGGTGTCGTCGGTGACACCGGTATAGCTCTGGGACAGGGGCGCACGGTCGTCCCCCTCCCATTCGCTGGGGTCTTCCAGATCGGCTTCCAGCTCTTCGTCCGTATAGTAATCCTCCGGCTGCTTCTCCGCATCCAGCAGCTCCTGCTGAAGCCTTTCCAATTCCTTCTTGGGATTGTCAAACATTGGGTATCCTCCCTTGGGTTTTGCGTTGGTTGTGCCCCCTATCATACCCGAAAGCGGGCAGAAAGTAAAGGGAATTCCGCCGGGGGGCACATTTCACTCCTTGCCCCGGAGGGGAAGCCTTTATTCGATTTTGGTAAACACAAACTTCTCCATCAGCCCGTCGGTGACGGTGTGGATGGTCAGGGTCCCATCCGGGTGGGGGTCTAGGGAGAGCGTGATGTCCTTGCCCTTCAGCAGGCTGCGGACGTAGCGTTCCGGGTCGTCACAGGTAATCTCCTCAAAGAATACATCCCGCATCTGGTTGTTGCGGCAGAGATTCTGAATTTCATGCACAAGCTCATATTCCGCCATGGGAATGCCTCCTTTACGCGTACTTTTCGATGACCTTGGTCAGCTGGGGCAGCAGCTGCTGCTTCCGGGAGAGAAGACCCTCGTGGAAGGGGCGCTCTCCTTCGGGGCTGTCGGGGAAGGCCTCCTTGCCCCAAGCGGTGCGGTTGCCGCCGAAATAGAGCACAGAGCCGTTCTCCTGAATGCTGGTGAAGGCCAGAACGGCCAAATCCAGGTCTTTTTTCTCTGCGAATTTGTCCAGCGCAGTCTGGATGTCCCCAGTCTCCAGGTGCAGCTCTCCAAGAGAGGCCAGAATTACCTGGGAGATGGACAGCTTGCAGCCATAGACCTCGAAAATCTTCATGTCGGTTTTGATCAGCTCCGAAGGGCTGGAATCCACCTTGGAGGCGGTGGCGGTGAACATCTCCGTGGCGAAGTCCTCCACATCCAGGTCCGCAATGGCGGCCAGAATGTTGGCGGTGGTCCGGTCCTTTTCCGTAGTGGTGGGGGAGTGGAAGTTCAGGGTATCCGAAAGAATGGCTCCCAGCATGAGCCCAGCCAGGTCCACGGGGATGGGAATCTGGTTTTCCCGGAAGATGGTTGCCACAATGGTGCAGGTGGAGCCCACAATCTCATTCCGGAACTGGACCGGGTACTGAGACGAGAAGTCGTTGATTCGGTGGTGGTCGATGACCTCCAGTACCTGGGCCTTTTCAATGGCCCTTACCGACTGGGAGAACTCGTTGTGGTCTACAAGAATCAGCTTCTTGCTGGGCGCCTGCATGATGTGATATCGGGATACATAGCCCGTCAGGTGCCCTTCGGCGTCCGTCACAGGGTAGACATGGTAGCGGCTCTGGAGCATTTTTCGGCTGACGTCCTCGGCCAGCTCCGTGTTTGTGAACTTCACCAGCTCCCGCTTCATGATTTGGCTGGCGGAGGGGGAGAAATAGATGTAACGGGTGGTGTTCATAGCCCCGTGGCCGGAGATCACAATGGGGCAGTGGTGCAGCTTGGCCTCTGCAACAACATCCTCCCGGATGGTGTCTGCCCAGACGACAACCAGCAGCCCCGCCCCCTGGCGAATGACCTGCTTCTGAGCCTCCGGGTCGCTGCCGCAGATGACGATGCGGTGCTCCACATCGTAGTGCTCCAGTCGGCTGCCTTCGGTCATGGCAATGACGCTTACCTTGCCGTTGAGGGTCATAGCGGGGTCGTCATAGATGACTTTGCCATCCAGGGTCTTGCGGATGTTTTCCAGGGGCGTCTGTGCCATGATGGCAATGGAACGGGCGGTGTCGTACAGGCCGATGACGGAGATGTCGGATTTCGTCACCATGCCGATGAGCTTTTCCTCCTGGTCCACCACGCCGCAGTAGGTCCGGTTGCCCTGCTGCATCTGCTGTAAGCACTCAAAAATAGTGGTGTCCGGGCTGATGTAGGTGGGGGCGTCCATGGTCACCTCGCCTACGGTGATGCGGGCATCGGTCAGCAGCTGAGGCTCCTGAAAGCGGAAGCGTTTCAGCAGATACCGGGTCTCCTCGTTCAGCTTCCCCAGGCAGCAGGGCACCGCCGGGGTTCCCAGAGAGCGCTTGAAGAACGCATAAGCAATGGCCGAAGCCACAGAGTCGGTATCCGGATGCTGGTGGCCGGTGATATAAATGGGGGGTTTCTTCATAATGACCTCCTTTATCAGTTGACAGTTGACAGTGAACAGTTGACAGTTGTGGTGTCCCTGCGGGACATTTTTTAGGATCATTGTAATCCCGAAGGGAGTATCCTTAACTGTCAACTGTCAATTGTCAACTGTCAACTTGCGATAAGCTCTGATTTCTGTTTATTCTAAAATAAAGCTGTCCTCCGTCCGGCGCAGGGTGGAGCCGAAGTAGACGGTCATGGCCTTCTCCAGGTCGATTGCATCGGAGACGGCGGCGGTTTCGTAGCAGCTGTGCATGGCCAGCTGGGCGAGGCCAATGTCCACCGTGGGCACGCTGACCTGGCCGATGGAGATGCAGCCCAGGGTGCTGCCGCCGGGAATGTCCGGGCGGTTGTAATAGTTCTGGCTGTTGACCCCCGCTCTCTGGCACACCGTGCGCATGACGGCGGCGCTGAGGCCGTCGGTGCAGTAGCGCAGGTTGGAATTGAACTTGATGACGATGCCGCCGCCCATCTTGGGGGCGTTGCCGCTGTCGGCCAGCTCTGGGTGGTTGGGGTGCTGGGCGTGGGCGTTGTCGGCACTGACCAGGAAGGACTGGGCCAGCAGCCGGTTTTCATCCAGGGCAAGGGCCTGGGCAATCCGGGAGACGGTCTGGCGCAGCAGGGTGGAGCCTGCACCCTGGGGGGAGCAGGAGCCCACCTCTTCGCTGTCCAGGGCGGCGAAGAGGGGAATGGACCGGCCGGTGCCGGCGTTCAGGAAGCCCTGGAAGCAGCCCCAGACGCATTCCAGATCATCCAGCGCGGCGCTGGACAGGAAGCTCTCGTCCAGGCCCCATACGCTGGCCTTCTGGCGGATGTAGAGGAACAGGTCGTGGCTCAGGATTTTGCCCCCGGCCTCCTTTTCCAGCATAGCTGCGAACTGCCCCTTGTTCTCGGGGGAGGCCAGCAGCGGCAGCACATCGGTGACGGGATTCCACTTGTAGCCGTCGTTGGCCTGCCGGTTCATGTGAATGGCCACGTTGGGGATCAGCAGCAGGTCCCGGTCAATGTCCAGCAGGCGGCTTTCGGCCCCGTGCTCGGTCTGCACCAGCACCCGGCCGGCAATGCTCAGGGGCCGGTCCAGCCAGGGGGCCAGAATCTGCCCGCCGTAGCGCTCCACGGCCAGCCGGGGGTACACGCCCTCGATCTCACCGTTCTCTTTCAGCTTGAAGGCGGGGCGGTCCGTGTGGGCGGCGCTGATGAGAAAGCCCAGGGCTTCTCCCTCAGGCACCCGGAAGGCCAGCACGGCGCTGCCACCACGGTTAACATAATATTTTCCGCCGGGAACCAGCTCCCATTTTTCGGATTCCTTCAGGGGGGTATAGCCCGCCTTGTCCAGAATGGCCGTCAGGTAGGCCCGGGCGTGATATTGGCTGTGGGAAGCGTCCAAAAAGGCGCAGAGTTCTTTTGTTTGGGAAAGCATAGTGTTTCCTCCTTATCTCTGGAATTGTCGAAACTATTTTACATCGGCTTTCCCTTTCCGTCAATGTGCGCATTTTTGACGACTTTTTGTCGATTGTCGTAGAAAAACTTGAGATTTTACGGGATTTTTCTGGAATCAGTCGATTCGGCACGAGCGAATGTTGGGAAACAGCCTTGCAAAACGGGAACCTTTGTGCTAAATTATTCTTGTCGCACGGCGGACAACGCCGCTTATGGGGTATTTTCAAGTGGACAGGAGAGGTTAGTATGGATCATCAAACAACCGTGTTGATTGCGGATAGTTCGGAGGAATTTTGTACCGCTCTGGCGGCGGCCCTGCAGCGTGCGGACGGCTTCCAGGTAGTGGGGACGGCGGGCGATGGAGAGCAGGCCATCCGGCTGATCAATGAGCGGAAGCCCCAAGTGCTGGTACTGGACCTGATGCTCAGCAAGCAGGATGGCATCAGTGTGCTGAAAGCCATCAGCAATCTGGACCGAAAGCCTGTGACCCTGGCGACTTCGGCCTTTGTGACGGATTATGTTTCCGCAGCGGCAGCCAGCCTGGGGGTTCGCTACCTCATGCTCAAGCCCTGCGATATGAATGTCCTGGTGGAGCGCATGGAGGAGATCCGGGGAGGGGAGAGCCCCCGGTATCCCGCGCCCCGCCGGATGGACCGGACCGGCATTGAGAGCATGGTCACGAACATCATTCACGAGATCGGCGTTCCCGCCCATATCAAGGGCTACCAGTACCTCAGAGAGGCCATCATCCTGGCGGTGGACGATATGGATGTCATCAACGCCATCACCAAGGTCCTCTACCCCCAGGTAGCCAAAACCTTCCAGACCACCCCAAGCCGGGTAGAGCGGGCCATTCGCCACGCCATCGAGGTCGCCTGGGACCGGGGCGATCTCGACACCCTGCAGAGCTTCTTTGGCTACACCGTCAGCAACACCAAGGGCAAGCCTACGAATTCGGAGTTCATCGCTCTGATCGCGGACAGGCTCCAGCTTCAGCTTAAGAGTGCCGAGGCGGCGCAGTATTGAATAAAAATCCACAGCTCTTTTCCACAAGATGGGAAGAAGCTGTGGATTTTTTTGGCGAAAAAGCAGGAACCGCCCCTTGGTTAAGTGGTGGTTTCTGTTTTTAGGAGATGACTTGAGCAGACCCGCTGACCGGGAATGCGCTTTTTCGATTGGGGATACCCCGGCCCGCCGGAAGCACCCCGCCGCATTCCAGTTCTGCAAGGTGGGAAACACGGGTGTCCGGCTTTTATAGTAAAATAACGCCTGTTTTCGCAACAATTTCGACAAACAGCGAAAAACAGAACAAAAATCCACAGGCCGTTTCCCGGAAGGGAGAAGGCCTGTGGATTTTTTATCAGAACGTCACCGTGATTTTCGTCCCTTTGCCCAGGGCGGAATCCAGGGTGACTGTGGCGTTGTGAATCTGGGCGATGTGCTTGACGATGGCGAGGCCTAAGCCGGTGCCGCCGGTTTCCCGGGAGCGGCTTTTGTCTACCCGGTAGAACCGCTCGAAGACCCGGTCCTTGGCGTCCTCGGGGATGCCGATGCCGTTGTCCTCCACGATCCATTGGGCGTGGCCGGCCTCTTCCTTGGCGGTGACCTGGACGAAGCCACCCTCCCGGTTGTAGCGGATGGCGTTCTGCACCAGGTTTTCCAGGAGCTCTTTCAAGAGCTCCCGGTCACCCATGACCGTGGCCTCCCGGCCAAAGCATTGCAGGGTGATGCGCCGCTGCCGGGCGGGGACCTCCAGATCGCCGCAGACCTCTTTGGCCAGGCTCAGCAGCTCCACGCTCTGGGGCTGGGCGGGGGCCTGGGCACTGTCCAGCTCGGAGAGCTGGATGATGTCGTTGATCAGGCTTAGAAGCCGTGCGGCGTTCTTCCGGATTTCTCCGGCGAAGCGCAGCTGCTGTTCCCCGTCTACCATCTTGTTTTCGATGAGCTCGGCGTAGCCGGAAATGGCCGTCAGGGGGGTTTTCAGCTCGTGGGATACGTTGGCGGTGAAATCCTGGCGGCTCTGGGCGGCGGAGAGAATCTTCTCGTGCTGGCTGCGGATTTTCCGGGCGAAGGGCTCCAGCTCCTGATAGACAGGCTCCCGGGCGGGCTCGTCCAGGTGCTCGGCCATATCGTCAATGGGGGCGATCAGCTGGGAGGTGAGCAGGTGGCCCAGCAGCAGGCACACGGCGAAAATCACCACGGCGATGATCAGCAGCACCGGCACCGCCGCCAGAAATACGGAGCTGATGGACCGGGCGTCCACCGCCAGCCGCAGCACCGTGCCGTCATCCAGCCGCAGGGCATAGTAGAAGGTGTTCATATTGAAGGTATCCGAGGTGCGGACGATCTCCCCCTCGCCGGCGTCCATGGCTTGCCGGATTTCCGGCCGGTCTGCGTGGTTGGGAAGGGCTCCGGCGTCGGCCTCGTCGTCATAGAGCACGGTGCCGTCGGCGTCCACCCAGGTAATGCGGACCTCGGGGTCTTGCAGTGCGGGGGTATTGCCCCGGGTGAATTCGCCGCTCTGGCCCAGCAGGTGGGCCGTCAGCCGCAGATCCCGGCCCACCTGCTGACGGAACAGGTCATAATAGACCTTGGTCACGCCTACAGTGGTGAGAATCAGGGCCACCAGGGCGATGAGCCCCAGGCGCAGATTGATTTTCTGCTTCATGAGATGGCCTCAGCTTTCCGGGGTGCTTTGCAGCACATAGCCCACATTGCGGACGGTGCCGATCTGGCGGCCGCAGGGGCCAAGCTTCTGCCGCAGGGTCTTGATGTGCATGTCCACGGTGCGGGTTTCGCCTTCAAAGTCCGTGCCCCAGACGAAGCGCATAATGGATTCCCGGGAAAGGACCATCTCCGCATTGATCATCAGATACCGCAGGAGCTCATATTCCTTGTAGGTCAGCTCCACGTTTTTGCCCTGGGCCAGTACGATCCGGCGGGCGTTGTCCAGCTGGATGTCCCCCACCCGGAGCTGCTGGGCGGTCTCCTCTGTGGAGCGGCGCAGCAGGGCCTTCACCCGGGACAGCAGCTCCAGTACGGAGAAGGGCTTTTTGATATAGTCGTCGGCCCCGTCGTCCAGCCCCTTCACCATGTCCATTTCCGAGGTTTTGGCGGTGACCATGATCACGGGCAGCCGCTTGGTGGCGGACTGGCTGCGCAGCCGCCTCACAATATCGCAGCCGTTTTCGTCCGGCAGCATTACATCCATCAGCACCAGGTCCGGCAGAATGTCGTTCAGAGCCCGGTAAAAGTCCGTGGCCCGGGCGAAGGCCTTTACCAGATAATTGCTGTTTTTCAGGGCGATGGTCTCGATTTCCCGGATGTTGTCATCGTCCTCTACTACATAGATCAGTGCCATAGTGTATTCCTTTCGTCATTCAGGGCAGGGGGTATTCCTTCAGCTTCTTGCCGTATTCCTGCCGGAACCAGGGGTCGCTGCCCTTGGTGGTCAGGTTCAGATATTCGTGGGTGTCGTATTCGTTGGCGTGGACCTCGATCAGGCAGACGGCCACATTGGAGCAGTGGTCCGATACCCGCTCGTAGCCGGTGAGCAGGTCCTCCAGAATGAGCCCTGCCTCCAAAGAGCAGGCACCCTTGCGCAGCCGGATAATGTGCCGCTGCCGCATCTCGATGCTCAGGGTATCGATGACCTCCTCCAGAGGCTCCACGGACCGTGCACGGTCCGTATCGTCCGCAGCGAAGACGGAGACGGTCAAATCCAGAATGTCGCTGACGGCCTTGCCGTAGACGGCCAGCTCCTTCCGGCTGTCCTCGGACAGAGCCAGTCCTTTGTCGCGCAGCTCCTGGGCGGATTCGGCCACATTGATGGCGTGGTCCGAGATGCGCTCGAAGTCATTGATGCAGTGCAGCAGGATGGACAGCGTCCGGCTGTCTGCTTTGCTCAGGTCCTTGCCGGAGAGCTTGACGAGATAGGTGCCCAAAGTGTCTTCGTAGCTGTCGGATTCCTGCTCCATGGCGATGACGCGCTGCAAATCCTTTTCGGAGAAGTTGTCCAGCAGCCCCATGGCCAGCTGGAAGGAGTTCCGGGCCAGGTCCGCCATGTGGTCCACGGCCTCTTTGCACAGGTTCATGGCAAAGCCGGGCCGGTCCAGAAAGCGCTCGTCCAGAGCCTGCAAGGCTGCGGGGCGGGTATCCTGGGCGGCCTCCTTGCCGTCGGGGATGGTGAGCTGTGCCAGCTTCACCAGCACATTGGAGAAGGGGAAGAGCACGATGGTGCAGCCGATATTAAAGAGGCTGTGAATGACGGCGATGTCTGCCGCGCTGGCGGGGGTGAGCAGGAAGGAGAAGTGCAGGAAGCTGTTCAATGTATAGAATACCACAAGAAACAGCAAAGTGCCAATTAAATTAAAATAAAGATGGATGAGAGAGGCCCGGCGGGCATTCTTGCTGGCACCCACGCCGGAGAGCAGGGCCGTGACACAGGTGCCGATGTTCTGGCCCATGATGATGGGGATGGCGGTGCCGAAGCTGACGGCCCCGGTCATGCACAGGGCCTGCAAAATACCCACGGAGGCAGAGGAGGACTGGATGATGGCGGTCAGGGCCGCACCGGCCAGCATACCCAGGATGGGGTTGGAGAAGGCGGTGAGAACGCCGGTGAACTTCTCATTCTTGGCAAGAGGCGAGACGGAGGAGCTCATGGCCTCCATGCCGAACATCAAAATGGCGAAGCCCACGAAAATGGTGCCGATGTTTTTCTTCCTGTCGTCCTCCTTGGCGGTCATGGTGAGAATGACACCGATGGCGGCGAGAACCGGGGAGAAGGAGCTGGGCTTCAAAAGTTTCAGGAACAGATTGCTGCCCTGAATGCCCGTCAGGGATAGCAGCCAGGAGGTGACGGTGGTGCCGATGTTGGCACCCATGATGATGCCCACGGCCTGACTGAGGTTCATAATGCCGGAGTTTACAAAGCCGACCACCATAACCGTGGTGGCGGAGGAGGACTGGATGACCGCCGTCACCAGCAGACCCAGCAGCACGGCCATGATCTTCTTCTGGGTCAGCTTTTCCAGTATTTTTTCCAGGCGGCCGCCAGACAGCTGCACCAGCCCGTCGCCCATGGCGGACATGCCGTATAAGAACAGGGCCAGGCCGCCCAACAAATTCAAGATCCCGAAAATATCCATTTTTTACAGCTCCTTTACGTTTCTGGCCCTATCTTAAATTGGCTGCGTAAAGTCCAAACGGGGCGGAATGTAAAGTCAGTGTAAAATTTCGGGATTTTACCTATGCTTTACGATTCTGCCGTTGCGCCCTTTACCTTCCGGGGGTAGAGTGAGGGCAGAAAGAAGGAATTGTTATGAAAAAGCTGTGGAATCTTGTAGACCGTACTTCCTGGATGGCAGAGCGCAAATATCAGGTTTGCGTGTGGGTTTTGGCCGTTGTTGGCGCGCTGCTGGGGGCTGTGCTGTGGCTGGCCGTCTCCCGGGTGGCCCTGGGGACTCTGGACTGGCTGCTGGTGTTCGCGGGAACCCCTGTCCTGATTGCTCCCACCGCCGTGTTCCTCTACGGCTGCCGCCATCCATTCTGAGGACCGACATATTACGTAAACAAATGTCCCCTGTCCCTCTTGCTGGCTGTTCCACTCTGTGGTATAGTTGTGCCAAGAGAAAAAAGGGGGCATTTTTATGCACTTGTTTGCATGCCTGCGAAAAAAAGTGGGTAATGTTGCGCTTCCGGGGTGGCTGCTGTCAGCGGGTATGGCGGTGTACTGTGAGCTGCTGCTGCATCTGTGGATTACCGAGAACCTGAAACCTCTGCGTTTCGGGGCTGTGCTGGCCTTCGCCCTGGGCTTCGGCGGCCTGACGGGGCTGCTGAACAGCTTGTTCGACGGGAAAAAATGGGGGAAGTGGGTAACGTTCTCCCTGAATTTTCTGCTGTGCGTTTTCTACCTGGCGGAATTCTTTTGCGTGGATGCCTATAAGAATTTCATGTCTCCAGGCATGATGCTGGGCGGCGCCAGGGGGGTTGCCACAGACTTTGCGGGGGTGGCGTTCAGCCTGATCTGGGCAGGGGCCTGGCGGATACTGCTGATGCTGCTGCCTGTGCTGCTCTATGCCGTTTTTGCCCGGCCTGTGCCTGTGGGCCGCAGAACCCGGGCGCTGCTGCTGGCGGCAGTCCTGGGAGGCTATGGCCTGGGCTACGGACTGGTGCAGGCAGGGAAGGTCGACCGGGACAAGCTGGACAAATCCTATTCCTTCGACGGCGCCATCCGCGCCTTTGGCCTGCATATGGGTGTGACGCTGGAGGCGGTTCATGGCAGCGGTGCTGTGCCGGAGCAGCTGGAGACATTGGTGCCTGTGACGCCGCCGCCGACCCTGCCCCGGGAAACACAGGCCACGGAACCGGGGAAGCCAGCCGAGCAGACAGAGCCCACCGCGCCAACGGAATACGGGCCGCACACCATTGAGGGACTGGATTTTGCGGCACTGGCAGGGAACAAAACCTACGGCAGCATCCGGGACATCAATACCTATCTGGCCTCCCTGCCCGCGGCCAAGGAGAACCAATATACGGGCCTGTTCCGGGGCAAAAATCTGATCCTCATTACTGCGGAGGCCTTTTCCACCCAGACAATCGACCCGGAGCTGACGCCAACCCTCTACCGTCTGGCTACCAAGGGCATTCGCTTTACGGATTACTATCAGCCAGCCTGGGGCGGCAGCACCACTACAGGGGAATTCTCCAATGTGGTGGGCCTGATTCCCAGCACAAAGGGCATGTGTATGAGCATGGCCGTGGAGCAGCCATTGTTTCTTACCATCGGCAGCCAGCTGCAGCGGGAGGGCTACTACTCTGCCGCCTATCATAACCATTATGCGGATTTCTACAGCCGAAATCACACCCATACCCACCTGGGCTATGACCGCTTCATTGCCCGTTACCAGGGCTTGGAGGGACTGACGGAGGAATGGCCGGAAAGTGATCTGGAGATGATGGACATCACGGTGCCGGATTACATCGACCGCCAGCCATTCAGCATCTACTATATGACGGTCTCCGGCCACTGCGGCTACAGCCTGCAGGAAAATGCCCAGTCCAGAAAAAATTACGATGCGGTGAAGGATTTGGACTGCAGCGAGGCGGTAAAGTGCTATCTGGCTGCCCAGCTGGAGCTGGAAAAGGCCATGACCTCTCTGCTGCAGCAGCTGGAGGAGGCAGGCATTGCGGACGATACGGTGATTGTCCTGAGCCCGGATCACTACCCCTATGGCCTGGAGCGCAGCGCCGCCTGGAAGACGAACCGGAATTACCTCTGCGAGCTGCTGGATGTGGACAAGCTGACGCCCTTCAACCGGGACAGCAATACGCTGATCATCTGGAGCGGCTGCCTGGAAGGAATGGACCTTCAGGTGGATACCCCCGTATACAGCCTGGACATTCTGCCAACCCTTTCCAACCTTTTCAGCGTTCCCTACGATTCCCGCCTGCTGGTGGGCCGGGACGTATTTTCCGAGGAGATGCCCCTGGTGCTCTGGCCCAATTACAGCTGGAAAACCGACCGGGGCACCTATGATGCTGCCGAGGGCGTCTTCACCCCTGCCGATGGCCAAGAGGCAGACCAGGAATACATCGACTATGTATGCGCCCTGGTTCGCAGCAAATTCAGCTATTGTACCCAGGTTCAGAACACCCACTATTTCCGGTGGCTTGCCCAGTACCTGGAAGAAGAGAATGAATAAGAAAATCTGGGGCGGCTGCTTTTGCAGCCGCCCCATGGCGTATTAGTTGGGAGTTTGATATTCCAGTGCCCGGGTGCTGTCGCGCAGGCCGCGGGTGGTGGGGTCATTGACGATGCCGAGAATGGTCAGCAGTCCAAACACTGCATTGATCAGGTCCAGCAGCTTTTCCTCAACTGCCTGTACGGGCAGGGCAAAGCCAAACAGAGCGGCGATGCTCTGGGCCACCAGCAGAGCGGCGGGGATTGCCGCCAGCCAGAAATTCACATTTTTCAAACGAACCTTCCAGTTAATCATACTTTCGTACCTCCCTTTTCCAAATCCTCTAATCTGTGGTTGATCACCTTGATCTGTTCTTCCACTACCGGCATTCGCCGGGCAAAATTGTTGTGCTCCCGGACTTCCCTTGTCAGCTGCCGCAGCTGCTCATCCGTCACGGCCTGGGCCGTCCGCAGAGCCGTTTCCCGCCGCCGGTCCGACAGGAGGTTGCTCAGCATAACCCCTGCCAGAGACAGCAGCCCCGTGATCAGGGATGCCAATACCGTTGCGTTCATCCGATACTCCCTCCTTTCAGTGCGTATACTGCCAGAGGCACCGCCCAGGTGTCTGCCGGTGCGGCAGCGGCGAATTCCAGCCCGGCTTCGGTCTGCCGGAGCGTTCGGACTGCCAGGGTGCTGCCGGAGAGCACCCTGATGGCCCCAGCAGACCCGGCAAGCTCCCAGACCCGCTGCGTGCTGCCCGCCTGCACCGCCGCTTCTATGAGCAGAAGCGCCCCGGCAGCAGCAACGGTCTGGGCGGGAAATTCCTGCTCGGGGCTCGGATTCTCCCAGAGCTTCCGCAGCCCCAGAAACCGGCCGTCTGCCTGCCCCAGGGGGAGGGCATCTTCCGCATTCGCTGCCTCAGACAGGCCGGTCAGTGGCTTCCCCTGCATGTCCAGCCTCAGCCCCATGGAAAGGGTTCCGGGGGCATCTCCCCGGCAGCCGATGCCCAGGGCCTTGGCCGCCGGGTTCAGATCCACCAGGGGAGACTCGCTGCCGGCGCCGCCCGGCTCCACGGAGACGGTGGTGCTCGCCTGGGAAGACCTGCCCCGGCTGTCCGTCACCCGGGCGGTCACCGGGATTTCCCCTGCCTGGGGCAGGTCGAAGCGCAGCCTTTGTCCCCGGCCGGTCAGGCCGCCGCAGCGGAGGGTGCAGCTTGTGATCTCTGCACCCAGGGTTCCCGAAACAGTCGCTTCGACCAGAGCCTGCCCGCCCTGGAGAAAGCGTTCCCCAGACTCCGGCAGCACACGCAGCGTCACCGTGGGCAGCACCGCTTCCGGTATGGAGAGGAGCACCTGGGTCTCCCGGCTGTCTCCGATTTTGCCGTTTTCATAGGCTTCCAGAATCAGCTTGAGGGGGATTTGATCCCGGTCCGGATATTCTTCCGCCAGCGTCAGCGGTGGGACCCATTCTACCCGGGTGAGCCTGCCCGGGCCTGCAATGCTTCCGGCCTTTTCTCCGCACCGGTAGCGCAGCGCCACAGGCCGCCCAAGGCTTGGCAGCGAAATGGTTAAGGGAGATCCCAGAGTGTCCCCTTGAACGGTCAGAGGTGTGCGCAGACTGGATAAAATCATGCTGCCTCCTTAGTAGCCATACTGCCGCCGCAGCTTTTCATAGAACTGCTGCTGGGCCTGCTGGAATTCCTGGAGCCACTGGCTGTCCTTGATCTCGTCCCGGTAGGCGTTGTAGTCTGCGGCCTGGGCCTGATCATACCGGCTCCAGAGTCGCTGATTTTCCGCTTCCCAGGCCGCCAGATTCTGCTTGTACTGGTTCTGACTGCTGTTCTCCCGCTGCAAGAGCAGGTCATAGGCCTGCTTGTCCGCCGTGCCCTGGCGGTCGTATTCCGAGCGGGCCTTGTCGTATAGAGCGGAGGCCTTGTCACCCAGATTTGCCATCTGCTGCCGGTAGGCCTGCTGGGCAGCGGTTTGGCCGTAGGAGCTGCCGAAGCCTCCGGTCATGGCCGCCGCCTGCCCCAGGGTATCCTGCATGGCAAGCCGCCCGTTCTGAATGGCCTGATCCTTGTACTGCCGGTACAGGGCGTCGCCGTTCAGGTTGTAGGAAAACTTCTCCCGATTCAGGATTTTTTCCATGGCCGCGTCCAGCTGCTGCTGCCATTTGGAGACGTATTCTCCGGGCTTTTTTTCATCACTGGCCTTGGCCTCCTGCCGCGCCTGCTCTACCTGAGCAGACGCGGTGTATTTTTTCTTCTCTTCCTCCATGTCTTCTCCTTCCCTTCTATGGAATTTGCCAGTGCCCGTCTGAGGTTTGGACGAAAGGCGGCAGGGGCAGAAAGCGGACTGTATCCGCCTGCTGAATCTGCATACCCACTGTGCCTGCCCGGCACAGGGTTTCGGCGGGCAGCTCCGGAGACCCAGGCTTTTTCAGCAGGGGAAGCTGGGCCTGGAGGGCATCCAGTGCGCTTTGCAGCTGCCGCCAGGGACCTTCCAGGGCTTCCAGCCCCGCATACCGTCCATCCCCCCGCTTTGCACTCAGGGCTACCGCCTCCCGGAGCAGCTTTTGGGTATCCGGCGTGACTGCAGTCTCCTCCCGGGTGCCCAGAGCCAGCTGTAGCTGCTCCGTCAACTGGTACAGGTAGCTGCGCAGCTGCAGCAGCTGGGTTTCCGGGTCGCTGCCTGTCAGGCTGGGCAGACGAAGCTCCAAAAGGTTCATGCTGTACCTCCCTGCCGAAGCACCCGGGTCAGGGACAGGAGCCTTATGTCCCCTTCCCCCTCCAGCAGCAGCTCTAAATGGCTGCATGGCTTTGGCCGGATGGGGAGCAGGAAGCGGCGGTCCGAGCCGGTCAGAGTGCCGATCCTTTCCCAGGCACCCCGGTCGTCATAGCGCACGGAGATGTCCATCCGGGCGCGATTTGCCAGAAGCAGCTGCAATTCCAGGCTTTTCAGCACCATTCGTTTGCCGTCCCAGCCGGAAATCCGCCCGGTGCGGGCCATCCATTTGACCCGCGCCCGACTTTTTCCGCCCCGCAGCAGCCACAGTCCGCCATTTTTATCCAGGCCATAGAGCTTTCCGGCATGGGAAACCATTTGCCTGGCCCCAAAGCCCGTCTCCCGGTGCCATTGGCCCAGCAGCTTGTCATAGACATACAGCGCGTCTGTACCCGTGTGCTCTTGCAGACTCAGAAAATACTTCCCGCCAAAGCCTGCCCCTACGCCCCCTTCCAGAGGGTCAAACCCCAGATTTCTGCCCACCTCTGCGGGCAGGGAGCCATCGTAGGCGCACACACCCATGGGGGACTTGTAGAAGAGGGTTTCCCCCACAATGGCCAGACTTTCGCCGCCGCCCTGGGCTACGCCCCGGCAGGCTGTGGACTGGACATGGAAGGCAGCGGGGTAGCTGCCATAGATTTTGTACAGGCAGTCCTCCTTGAAAAACAGGGGATTGCCCAGGTAGGTGATTGCCCCGGTGAAGGGACCTTGGGTGCCCACGGTGACGGCGTAGCTGTCTGTGGACAGACCCATGAAGCAGTTCCAGTTCCGGAAATCCCCCAGCTTGGAGGCATAGATTTCGTTGACGGGATTCCCCAGACGGTCCGTCCCTGCCCGGCAGCCCCACAGCCGGTTGCCGCACTCGATCACATAGTCCATTTCCGGCACGGTCCGGGACAGAACCAGTCCGCGCATATGCTTCTGTCCCTCCAGCACCCCGGAAACAACCGCAAAATCGCTGCCCGCCTGCCAGATCACGTTGGCACCGTCCAGCGCTTCCGCGCCCGAGAGGGTCACGCCGTCATACTGCCGGAAGGGAACCCCAATGCCCGGGGCCTCGATGCGCACATAGGCCGTCTCCACCGCTGCCCAGAGATTGGAGGCAGCGGACCACTCTTTTAATACGGCAGGGGAGGCTGCCGTATCCAGCCAGAGGGTGCCGTTTTCGGGGGAAAGGGGCTCGGCGGATTGAATATAGTCCGGAATCCGGTCCGCACCTTCCAGAGTACAGGGGGTCAGTACCGCATTTGCAGCCTCAAATCGGGCTTCCAGGCTGCCACAGTCTCCATTTTCCAGGGTGCTGGCGTACTTTTTGTCCGGAAACACCACCACATAGGCCCCCATTTTCACAAGAATCTTGTTTCCGTCCGGGCTGAGCCCCAGGTCAATTCGCCGGTCTCCCAGCACCAGCTCTGTGCCCTGGGTGTAGAAAAGACGCTGCCCTGCTCCCAGAGAGGTCACCCCAGTGATGTCCAGCTGCTCTCTGGGCGGGCAGGGGGCCAGCACCGGGTAGAAATCGGAGGAGAGGTTTTCCATCTGCGCAAATTCCCCCTCGCCGGTCCGGGGGCTCCGGTTCAGCCCGCCGAAGGCATCCACCGTCCGGCGGCTGGTCCAGAGCCGCCGCAATGTGGGCATTTCCATATTGCCGCCTCCTTCTCTATAGATAGCGGAAGGATTTCCGAGGCTGGGGGATGGTCCGGCAGCACCAGGCGAAAAATTCCCGCCAAAGGGCATTGAACCGGCTCATGGCGTTGTTGTAGAGGGTGAAGTCCTGATCCGCATAGGAAACGGAGCCCTCCAGCCAGAGATAGTAGAGCCCGGTAAAGGGCTTTGGCAGCACCAGCTGTCTGTCCGGCCATGCATCCGCGGAGAAGCCTTCAAAGGGGCCGCGTACTGCGTGAAAGGCTTCCAGCGCCCCCCAGACCATGCCCTCGGCCTCCTCCAGCCACCGAAGCTTTTCCTCCCGGCTGTAGAGGTTGGGCTTGCGCCGGTCCGCCGCCTCAATCACTTCCCTTACGGTCATTTATCTGCCCTCCAGATGCTCCAGGGGCTGGGCCGCCTGGGCCTCGAATTCCATGGCGTCGGCCAGACTCTTCTCCCGCCGGGCCAGCACCTGGGCCACATTCCAGGGCACCTCCACCGCCTCGCCCCGCTTAATGAGCCAGGTCTTGCCGTTAATGCCCACAAATACATCCTCCCGCTGCTCCCGGGTCAGGGGCATCCGGATGGTAACCGTTTTCTCTGCTTCCATATGTTCTCCTTTCCCTTTCCCGGCAGCCGACGCATAGCGTCGGCTGCCATATGTCCATTGCCGCTTAGTTGGCCTCTGCCGTGGGGCTGAATGCGGAGCAGCACTCCACCCGGACCATGTAGGGCTCCATCAGGATCTCTGCCGTCTGCAATGCCTTCCAGCCTACGGTGCTGCGCTGGTCCAGAGGGTCGGCCGTGCCTGCAGAGCCCAGCTGCTTGATGATGGTCTGCAGTCCGCCGCCGGTGACCTCGGTCACACCGTAGGCGCCCTGGGCAAGAAACAGGCAGCCGAACACGGCAAGGCCCGTGGGACAGCTGTTTTCCGTGCCCTTGTAAACCGCCGCCTCAGAGGTTTCCACAAAACGCACACCGGCAATCCGGCCAATCTCCCCCTGGTACATATTTTCGGGGGTGGTGTATTTGTGCATTTCCTCCCAGCGGGGATCGGACATAATGTCATAGGCCACATAGGGGTGCAGGATGCACACATAGTCGCCGTCGATCTTGGGGGCGTTGGCGGCTTTCAGCATGGCGGCCACCTTCTTCACCACGTCCACGGTGAGGGTGCAGGTCTTGTCCAGGCCGGAGCGGTCCGTCACCGGGGTCTGAACGCCGTTGGCCCCAACCTTGGGGCAGTAGAACACGTTGGTGCCGGACTGCAAAACGTTTCTCGTAATGGTGTCCAGGGTCAGACCGGCCTGACGGCCCACGGCCTTGGTGGCCTCCAGCACGTTATTGTCAATGGCGGTCAGGTCCAGCACATCGGACAGGCATACGAAGTCGCCGTACTGGTTTACCTCCGCTTCCACGGCAGTGGCGCTGAGCTTCCGGCCCTCGGGTGTGACGCCCTCGGTCAGGGGTTTCAGAGCCTTGGGGAGGGAAGCATAGCGCCGGAACTGAATGCGCTTGCCGCCGTTCTTGGGAATGGGCCGCTTCTGGCCAAACTGGCCGTGAATCAGGTTAGGCCCTGCCTCCTCCACCAGGGCGCGGTCATAAAAGGTCTTGTTTTCCGCGGACAGCTTGGAATCGGTGGTGACATTCACCGTGGGATTGTCCGCAAAGTGCTGCAAAGATGTGATGTTCATAAAATACTTCCTTTCTTAACCAAAGCTTACCTTCTCGCCTCGCTCCACCCGGCGGCAGAGGTCGGCGATTTCCTTTCGGGACATCTGGGACACCCGGGAGCCAATGCTGACGGCGCCGGCCTGGCTCACCCCGTTTTCGGCGGGGCGGATACCCTCTGTGCGGAGCTTTTCCGCCAGCTTGCGCTCTGTGGTCTGGGCGGCATAGGCCATGGCGGCGGGGATGATTTCCTCCTTGTGGAGAATTTCATAGGCCGTCTGCATATCCACCCGGGCCCGGAGCAGCTGCCGGAAATCGGCGCGGGCCATTTCCTTTTCCAGGTCAAATTCGGGATAGATTTCCCGAATCTCCCGGCTGCGCTGCTGCCAGGCTTCCACCATTCGGTCGGCCCCTGCCTGAATTTCCGCCTCCTGCCGCTGCTGCCCGGCAGGTGGCGCTTCCGGCAGGCGCTCCCGAAGGGCCTGCTCCATGGCGCCGTAGTCCTCGCCTTCAATGCCGAGCCTTTGCCGCATCAGTTCCAGGACGGGCTGGGCCGCAGCGTATTTTTCTGCGGTCTCCCGGCTGTTTTTCAGCCGCTGCTGAAGGATGCTCTTCACTCTGGCATCGTAGGCCTGCTTGTAGGGGCCTTTGATCAGTTTCTCGAAGTCCTCCGGCCCATTGGGGGAAACTTCGGCTTGAGGCTGGGCGTTGGCCTCCGTTACGCCCGACTCCGAACCGGCATCTTCCGCGAAAAGCTGCCAGTTCAGGGAGTTACAAAGTGGAAATGCGGTCATGCGGATACCTCCATAGGCATCAGGCAAACCGCCTGGGGGTAGTTGTGCTCCAGCACATAGGCTCCCACCTGGGAAACCCAGAAGACCATCAGCGTTTCCGCAAGGGAATCCCCGTTGGGACTTGCGGAAACAAAGGCGTAGCCGTCTTCTATCTGAATTTTGGGCTTCTCCTCCAGCCGCCCCTGCTCATACAGGAACTGCACCGCCTGGGCCAGGGTGTAGGCCAGCGTGGTGGCCGCTGCGCATACCAGGTCCTCCCCCTTGGGAGCCGTTTTGGCGTGGCCCTGCATCTGCATGCAGACCGTGCCATCCTTCTGATAAAAAACCGTGTGAATCATAGTTGTCTCCTTTCCTGTGTCTGCCCGGCGGCGAACCGCTGGCCGTTTTCCCGGACGGCCCGTTCAACGGCGCCTTTGCCGTCAAAATCCATGATTTCCAATGCTGCCAATGCCTGCTCCCACCGGGCGGGGTCAAAAAGCCCCGCATTGAAGAACTGCATGGCCATTTCGTTCTGGCTGAGCCTGGAATAGGGGCTCTGCTTTTCTGCGCCGATCTCAATGTCGAACAGGGGAATGCGGCTGCCCATGTCCACCCCCAGCTCTACGCCCTGACTCCTGGGCCTCATGGCCGCATTGGTGAAGCTGATGAACTCCTGGCTGCCCTGCTCCCCCAGAATGCGGAAGCACCGGGGCAGCTCATAGAACTGCCGGATCAGCTCCACCGCCATGAGACAGACCTTCCGGAAGGCCCGGTAGGAGGCCTGGTTGCTGTCCCGGCTCAGCTTGGTGCCCGCCTCCTGCATGGCTGCAATGGCGGAGGCGGCGACGACACCGGAGACGGTGCCGCCGGTGGATACATCCCGGTTGCCCGTGACCTCCTTCAATTCGTCGATCTTCTTGTCGATGACCGTTACGTAGATGTCGCTCAGGGGCTTTCCGGCAATGGGCTTGATGCTGTCGTCGCCCAGCGCCCCGTCCACATGGACAAAGTCCCGGCTCAGGTCCGCATATTCTTCTTCGTTCACGGCCCCATCTGCCCGGATGAAGTGCCGGGGCCGGGCGTTGGATAGCATATTCTGCAAAATGGCCTGGCTGCCCCGGTCCACATATTCCTGGGCGGACTTGCCCACATCGATGTAGCCAAAGCCGCAGGGGCTTCCCGCCGTGCGGAACAGAGGGTCAAACACAAAGGGGTAGAGTCCGTGGTTATACCAGCCCCGGTCCCGGTAGCGCGCCTCGTTTTCCGTGGCAAAGAGCACCGTGTCGCCTACAAATTTGCAGTAGTGCAGCACCGTTTTGGAGCCCTGCCGCTTCTTGTAGTACCAGTCAATCACCGCCGTTTTCTCGGAGGTATCCACCCGGTCTTCGAATACATAGCGGTTTCCCGTCTCCTGGGCGCCCAGCTTGCCCTCCAGCTGAGGATACTGCTCCAAAAGCAGGTCGTTGTCCCACAGCCGCAGATAAAAGACGTTTCTCGACTGCTGGATGTCCGTAATGCCGCTCTCCCAGTAGAGATTCAGCACGTCAATGCGCCGGATGCCGATGTCTCCCAGGCCGTCCAGCTTGTCCGGGTTCCAGAAGACACCGTAGATACCCGTACCGGTTTTCAGCTTGTCATCCATGACCCGGTCGTAGGTGTCCTCAAAGTCCTCCTGCTGCAAAATGACCGGCAGGATGCTGCCCAGAATCTTGGCAAGCTCCTTGTCTCCTTCCTCCCGGGGCAGTACATTGGGCCGGGGAAAATTGTCCATGGCCTCGGCGTGCTTGTTGGCGATGGCATTGAACAGCCACCCCGAGGCGGGCTCCACCGTGCTTCCCGCCCCCCGGCGCATACATTCCCAGTGGCGCATCCGGTACCACTGCTCGTCCTCAATGACCCGCCGCTCCAGGTTGGCCTTGCCCTCCCGGTAGCGGTTCAGGATCACCCGGGCGGCCCGGACCTGTTCCGGCCCGATCTGTATTGCTTGCTTCATTGATGATCTCCATTCCCGGTCTTCTTGGGACCGTATTTTCTTCTTCAATATCCAGAAACAGCGCTGCGCTGTTCTTGTTTTTGACTTCCAATCGCGCCCTGGGCGCAATGGGCCGGGCCATGCAGAAGTACCGGGCTTCGTCCGCCGCGTGGTCCTCTCCCTGGGTGTCCAAATCCTCGGGGCTGGACTTGTCATATTGCAGCAGGGGGAGGGTGCGGATAAAGTGGCGGCAGTTGCGGAAGACATAGAGCCGGGACATTCCCGCTTCGTCAAAGCTCAGCCGGTAGTGCAGCTGCATCCAGCCGGGAATACGCTTGTTGTCTCCCGGGGAGAAATACACCTGATTTTTTGCCGCCGTGTCGGCGATGGATTCTCCTGTGGAGCCGTCCCAGATGGCCGGGTCTGCAATGCCGATGATTTTTTTTCCGGTCAGATACCGGTGCTCCCGCTCAATGGCGTGGATTTTTGCAAATACCTGCTGGGGCGGCCACTTGAGCCCCTCATTGGGCTCTCCCGTACAGCCGTAGAATTCCAGAATTCGGTAGGCCACCCCGTCCGGGTCAACGGCCCACCAACCGCAGGAGAAGGGCCTGTGGTAGCCCCAGTCGAAGCTGCGGTAGACGGTCCAGTGCTTCGGAATCTCGAAGGGGTCGATGACGTGGGTGAAGCGGCGATCCCGATAGTGCTTGGGGTCGTCCCGGAATTCCTCGAAGAACTGCCCTTCGTACACATCCCACCGGCCATAGAGCCAGGCTTCCCGCAGCTTTGGGGGCAGCTTTTCCAGGGCACGCAGATATTCCGGCTGGCTTTTCATCAGCGCCCTGTTGTCCGTGCACAGGGCCTGGATGAAGGCATAGTCCTCAGGGTGCTCCTCTTCCGTAAAATTTCGGTCGATGAACAGCCGTTTGAAGTAGCCGTGGGCAGGCCCGCCGGGATTCAGGGTGTAGTAGGTCCTTTTGGGGAATGGATTGACGCCCCGGACGCAGGCGTCGATCTGCACCAGCCATTCCTCCTGGAACTGCCCTGCCTCATCGGCGAACCAAACGTCGTATTCTGCGCCCTGGTATTGTCCCAGATCCCCATCCGCTGCGCAGTAGCCGAAGGAAATGGTGCTGCCGTTGGGAAATTTGATCAACTTGTCCGTGCTTTTGTACTCGGCCACCCCTGCGAGCAGCTGCTGCAAGGGGGCGATGTGGTTGTTGAACAGCTCTTTGTAGGTTCTTCTGGTGATGAGTACTTTTATGCCCGGATAGTGCAGGCACAGCAGCGTGGCCTTCCAGCGGACAAACCAGCTCTTGCCGCCGCCCCGGGCTCCGCCGTAGCCCACATAGCGGTGCTTTTCCGTCAGGGCCAGGTGCTGCTTTTCGTTGGGCCGGGGCATAACAAGCATTCTATTCGGCATAGCTTTCGCTCTCCCCCTCCAGCTGTACCGTGACGCAGGCGCGTTCGGTTTCACGTTCCAGGTCCCGCTGGAGCTTGGCAATTCTGGCCTCCTGCTCCCGGGCGTCCGCATCAGACCGCAGAGTCAGCACATCCTTGATGTCTTTCAGAACGCCGGTGAGCTGTTTCAGCCCGCCCCGGTCGATGATCCCCTTTTCATCAGGGAGGAGCCGTTCGAAATCTGTAACCAGTTCTGCGCCATCCTCCAGCTTTGCCTTCTCCCGGACATTCTGCGTCACCGTATCCAGCTCCTTGACGGCCCGCTCCAGGCAGGCCAGCATGGCATCCGCCAGAGCGTCCACCCGCTCCATACGGGGGTCAATTCTGGTGTACGGCGAAAAAACATCGCCGGTGGGTTCACCTTTCTGAACTTCCGCCTTCCCGTTCCGGACCCAGCCCTCTGACCGGATGCGCCTGCGCAGTGTGGAAGCAGCCACACCATATTTCTTTTGCAGCTCTGCCTGGGTCATGCCCTGGTTATAACCCAGGCGAATACCCTTCCAGTCCTGCGCCAAATTCCGTCACCTCCTCCGTGTTCCAGCTTACGCAGGGCAAGCAGTAGAACTTTCCTTCCAGCAGGAGAGCCGCATCCTCCAGGATTGGCTCCCCGCACAGTGCACATTTGGGCCGCCGTTGCAAAAAACGATCCCACTGATTCTGCCGCTGCAGGTCCTCAGCCCAGGCTTCTGTCATCGGCTCCGGTCCTGTGCCCAATTTTTGGAATGATACTTTGGGGTTTGCAGCAAAAGTTTTTCCATAATTTTCCCAGCTCCTCTATTTGTCCGATTTATTGGACACATTCTTTCTTATAATGATTCTGCAAAAAAAATGTGACCGGCAGTTGAAAATCGAAAACACATGTGATAGTATATAGCTAGATATCGTTTTGATGGGCAACAAGCAGCGCCGTTCAATTCTATATCCCTATCCGGGTAAGTTCATGTTTTTCAACTGTCCTCATTATAGAACATTTTTTCGAACTTGTCAAGTGGGACAAGTAGAAAATTGTGGACAACTCCCGAGAGCTCCGAGGAAAGGGTGTCCCTGTATGTTCTACGAGCGTTTCGTCCTGCTTTGCAAGCAGCGGGGTGTTAGCACCTCCAAAGCTGCGATCGACGCGGGTCTCAGCAAATCCACTGTTACCAAATGGAAAAAGGATCCCAATACCAAGCCCTCCGGCAATGTCATCGATAAGCTCTGCCACTATTTCGGCATTTCTGTCTCTGAGCTTCTGGGTGCCAATGATGCGTCCCAGCTGGAGGAGGATATGCGCCCGGTGACCCAGCAGGACATTAAGTTTGCCCTCTTCGGCGGCAGCGGCGACATCACCGATGCCATGTACGATGAGGTTCTAAGCTTTGCCGCCTTCGTCCGCCAGCGGGAAGCCAGAAAACGAAAAAACGAGCGGGCGAAAAAGGAGTAGCTATGACGCAGGTGCCGGAATTGTATGACCTGGCTTCCAGGCAGAATATTGCCGTACTCCGGTACCCTATGAAGGAAAACGGCTCCATGTCCCTGATGGAGCCGGATGGGACCTGCTATATCGGCATGGATGACCGGGTGCTGGACGGCGGAATCCAGGAGCGGATGCACCTGGGCCACGAGCTGGGCCACTGCATGACCGGCAGCTTTTACAACATCTATGCCACAGTGGACTGCCGCCAGCGCCATGAAAACCATGCGGATAAATGGGCCATCCGTGCCCTGATCCCCGTGGAGCAGCTGGACGAGGCCATTGCTCTGGGCTATACGGAGCTGTGGCAGCTGGCCGACTTCTTCGGCGTAACGGAGAGCTTTATGCGCAAGGCCGTGTGCTTCTATGTCCACGGCAACCTGGCAAGCGAGCTCTATTTTTGAAGCAGGCAATTCAGAAGCACCCGGCCACACCAGGCCGGGTGCTTTTCCTCGCAAGCTTATAGAAAGCTTTTAACCGCCATTTACAGAAAAAGGCTGGAATGGCACTTTTTTTGTCGGGCAAACTTAGAATGATAGTCCGGAAAAACGTAAAAATTTCTTAATACGACCTGAAAACACTTTGCAAACCTCTTGGAATATGCTATAATACCGTGAGATCATTATATCCAAAAGATAGAAGAGGCGAGAGTATGCAGTTATCCGATGTTTCCGTGGTTCTTCCGTCCCTAGACCCGGACGAAAAGCTGGACGCCGTGATCGATGGCCTGCTGGAATACGGCTTTACCGATATCATTCTGGTCAACGACGGCTCCAAGCCCGAAAATCTGCCCCGTTTTCAGCGTGCGGCGGACACCCATAAAGAGGTCCACCTGCTCCATCACGAGGTCAATCGCGGTAAGGGCGCGGCCCTGAAAACCGCCTTTGCCTGGTTTCTGGAAAACCGGCCCGATGGCAAGGGCGTTGTCACCGTGGACGGCGACAATCAGCATCACCCCGAGGATACCCGCCGCTGCACCCAGCGGATGCTGGAAACCGGCAAGGTGATTTTAGGCTGCCGGGATTTCAATCAGCCGGATGTGCCCAAGCGCAGCCGCTTCGGCAACCATACCACTTCGGCGGTGATGAAGCTCTTCTGCGGCATGACCATTTCCGATACCCAGACCGGCCTGCGGGCCATTCCCCGCAGCGCGGTGGAGCGCTTTCTCACCGTCTCCGGGGACCGGTTCGAGTACGAGACCAACATGCTCCTGGCTATGAAAACCATGAGCATCCCCTATGAAGAGGTCAAGATCCGCACGGTCTATATCGAGGAGAACAAAAGCTCCCACTTCCACGCCATTAAGGACTCCTGGCGGATCTATAAGCTGATTTTGGCCCATTTCTTCCGCTATACCGTTTCCTCTCTGGTCAGCGCCTGCGTGGACGCGGGGATGTTTGCCATTCTGGACAGGGCTTTGCGGGCGGCATCCGTGGCTGTTCACGATACCGTGCCCTATGTGGGGGCCAGAGTGGTGTCCTCTCTTCTGAACTTCTTCCTGAATAAGAAGGTGGTCTTCCAGTCCGAGGAGAAGACCGGCAAGGCCATGCTCAAGTATTATCTTCTGGCCGTGCCCCAGATGGCGGCCCAGATGCTGCTGACCAACGGCGTTTACCGCCTGCTCGGCATCAGCGAGACGGCAGGGGGCCTGCGTACATTGTGGTATGTCATCGTCATGGTGTGCCTGTATTTCATCAGCTATACGATCCAGCAGCGCTGGGTCTTTGTAAAGCAGGGAGCCGCCAATTCCGCCGACGGTTCCCAAGAGCAAGACAAACAGTGAGGTAACAATTATGCAAGACAAAGCGCCCCGCCGGCCAAGCCAGCCAAACGGCTATTCGGCCCAGGCCAATGTATCCGTTCAGCCGCCGAAAAAGAAGAAAAAAGGCGGCGTTTTCGGAAGGATCGTCCGCCGGTTCTTCCTGCTGCTGTTCACCCTGATCTTTATGATCGTCTGTGCCCTGTCCCTGGCAGCCTATACCGTCTTCAACGGCCCCTCCCAGGAGGCCAAGAAGGTGCTGACCATGACCTTGCTGGAGCCCAGCGCCACCAAGTGGATTCCGGGGCTCTTCATGGACCAGAGCGAGGTGGATGCCATTCAGAATGCCGGTAAGGACCAGCTGGCCGATGAGGCTACGGACCTGAGCCAGATCGTCATCAACCGCGGCAGCTCCATCTCCAGCGAGAACAGCCACGAGTGGGACAACTACCCCGACGGCATCCGCATCGAGGAGTATAGGGGCAATACCTTCACCGCCCATATCATGGTTATCAAAGACCCCTCCCGGGTATCCCTGGGAGCTTCCTACAATTACAACGGCTCCAATGCCTCCGGCTTCTCCACCTCCAATCCCGGTGTCCGGGTGAACCAGGTTATGGATAACTATCCGGAAGTTACGGCGGTTATCAATGCCGGCGCCTTTAACGATGACGGTACCGCCAACGCCACCGTTGGCTCCGTGCCTGCGGGCCTGACCGTCTCCGGCGGCAAGGTGGTTTCCGACCAGTATAAGGATCTGGTTCCCGAGAAGGGCTTCGCGGGCTTTAATACCGACGATGTTCTGGTGGTCGCCCAGTCCATGACCTCTGCCCAGGCCATGGAGCAGAACATCCGGGACGGCTGTGAGTTCGGCCCCGTGCTGATCATCAACGGCGAGGTCAACCAGGGCGTTTACTCCGGCAACTCCGGCTACAACCCCCGTACCGCCATCGGCCAGCGGCAGGACGGCGCTGTGATCTTCGTCTGCGCCGACGGCCGTCAGGCAGGCTCCATCGGTGCCACCTATAAGGATATCATCGACATCATGCAGGAATACGGCGCTTACAACGCCTGCAATATGGACGGCGGCTCTTCTACCATTATGTACTACCGGGATACCACCGGCACCGTCAGCCGGATCAACAGCTATTCCGTGCTGCAGTCCGAGCCCAGAAGAATGCCGGACTTCTGGATGGTCAAGTAAGGAGGGACGAAGATGTATCAAGGAAAATTTGAAGCAAAGAATCGTCCCGCTGCCCAGCCCGGCTATACGCCGGAGCAGACCCGGGAGGAAACCCGGCAGGCCTATAAGCCCCACCAGAGCGCAGCCAACGCCGCCCGGCAGCAGATGCCCCAGGCCCGGCCCCAGCAGGCTCGGCCCCAGGGCGCCCAGCAGGCCCGGCCTCAAGGTGCCCGCCCCCAGCAGCGGCCCGCACCGGCTCCCGCGCCTGCGAAGAAGGGACCGCACCTGGACAGCATCATTTTCTATACCCTGTATTTCCTGCTGATCGCCGTGTTCTGCCTGGGCATGGTTGTCGGCGTCAATTGGCTCAACGGTTGGCTGGTGGACTATGAAGCCGCCCAGCCCACGGCCAAGAGCCAGGAGGTCTTCAACCGACTCTTTGCAAATCCCGATTGGGCCAGCCTCTATGAACAGGCAGGCTGCCAGGACACCGCTTATGAGGGCAAGGATGCCTTCGCAGCTTACATGACCCAGAAGGTGGGGGACACCCAGCTGACCTATACCGAGACCTCTGCCGGCCTGTCCCAGGGCAAGAAGTATTATGTAAAGCTGGGCGATGAGCGCATCGGTGCGTTCTATCTGACCAACCAGGCCACCAAGAAGACCGACATTCCCGACTGGGAGCTGGGCAAGGTGGAATTGATCTTCGACCGGGCCGACGGCTACCTGATCCAGAAGGTGGATGGCCACAGAGCCTTCGTCAACGGCGTGGAGCTGGACGACAGCTTCACCATCCAGACCACCTCCACCTCTGCCGAGGAGTATCTGCCCGTTGGCACCGTGGGCGCGAAGATCGACGTCCAGAGCATCACGGGCCTGATGATGCGGCCCACCGTCACCATTCAGGACCAGTCCGGCACGGAGATGCCTGTGGTCTATGACGAGGAGAAGGGCATGTTCGTGGAGCAGACTGAGGCAACGGCCATTTCCGATGCGGAAAAGACGGCGGTTATGGGTGCTCTGGAGGCCTACTCCGGCTATATGATCAATGCCAGCGGCGCACGGCAGAACGTTGCCAAGTATTTCGATTCCAACTCCGATGCCTACCAGAACATTATGAAGATCGGTGCCGAGCTGTGGATGAACACCGACCGGGGCCATAAGTTCCTGGATGAGACCATCACCGATTACGTCAAGTATACCGATGAGCTGTTCTCCTGCAAGGCCAGCCTGACCATGCAGGTCACCTTGAAGGACGGCAGCCTGTCCTCCTACGACGTGGAGGAATCCATGTTCTTCCGCCTGAAGAACGGCAACTGGGTCTGCTACGGCATGACCAATAAGGACGTGACCAAGCCTGTGGGCAAGGTCCGCATCACCTTTATCAGCGACCTGACCGACGGTATCACCCTGTCCAGCCAGTTCTATGAAACCGACGCCGCAACCCTGATGACCCCCGTCATCACCGCCCCCGAGGGCAAGGTCTTCTCCGGCTGGGTCAAGGAGACCACCGTCAACGGCCGCACGGAGCTCACCGTGGTCTTCACCCCCGATGAAAACGGCCAGGTAACCGTCCCCGCCGGCACCACCCTGGAGCCCATGACGCTCTATGCTCTGTTCGAAAACGCGGAATAAAAAGAAAAACCCTTCATGAAGGGAATAAAAAGGAAGCTCTGAATAAATCGGCAAGAGCTGTCAGCGAGAGATTTTGCTTCCAGGCAAGGGATTGAAAATGAGGGAATACTGTATGTATTTCCCATTTTCAATCCTGCGGCATGGGAGCAAAAGATCCGCTTGTCAGCCGCCGACGATTTGTTCGGAGTTTCCGCAGAAAAGGAGAATGCCCATGTTTGCAGCACTGCAAGCGCTTTTGAACTCTCTGGCAGTGTCCTTCGACCTGCCCATCCTGGACTGGATTCAGGCCCATATGCAATGTACATTCCTGGATAAGGCCATGCCCATTGTCACCCTCTTCGGCGACGGCGGCGTGTTCTGGATTCTGGTGGCAGTGGCCCTGCTGTTCTTCGCAAAGTACCGAAAAACCGGATTTTCCATGGGTATGGCCCTGATTTTGGGCCTGCTGGTCTGCAATATCTTCCTCAAACCCCAGGTAGCCCGCATCCGGCCTTACAATTTTCAATTGCAGGAATACGGGAGAGAGATCACATTGCTCGTCAAGGGCCTGAACGATTATTCCTTCCCCTCCGGCCATACCATCGCCTCCTTCGAGGCCTGCACGGTGCTCATGCTCCACGACAAGCGCCTGGGCATCCCCGCAACCGTCCTCGCCATCCTCATCGCCTTCTCCCGGCTGTACCTGTACGTCCACTATCCAACCGACGTGCTGGTCTCCGTGGTCCTGGGCATCCTCTTCGGAATCCTGGGCAACCTGATCGTGAACGCCATCTACAAGAAGTTCGTGTATAAGGGAAAATACATCGAAGAGTAAAAATCTCCCCTGCCGCAAAAATGCGACAGGGGGATTTTTCATATCAGCCCAAAGTGCGCGAGGGCCTTTTCAATGCCGTCCTCCATGACCGGGGCGGTGACGTACTCGGCAACCGCTTTTGCCTCTTCCATGCCGCCGCCCAGGCAGACGGTGTGGGCCGCAACGAGGAACATGGGCAGATCGTTGGTGCTGTCGCCGATGGCCAGGGTTTCGCGCTTCGGCACCCCCAGCGCTTCCAGCAACGCCAGCAGCCCGCCTGCCTTGGAGCAGCCTTTGAGCACGTATTCCGTGAAATGGTTGCCGCCCCGATCGATGATCTCAAAGTAGGGGGCCATGGCCCGGCAGAAGCCTTGCTGGGCCGCTTCCGACCGGGAGAAGCTGATGAATTTCATGAAATCCGGGTGCTCCCGCCGGGCATAGATCCGAAAGCCCTTCTTCCGCATCCGGTCCAGCTCTTCGCGGATAAAGGGCAGCTCCCAGCAGTCCGGCTCGTACATGACGGTGCCGTCGTCCCCCTCGTAAAGGGGCAGAATGTCAAATTTCCGGGCCGTCTCGGCCACATAGGCGCAGAGAGCACCGTCTGGCTTTTTCCGGTAGAGCCAGCGGTCTCCCAGCCGAACCTCCATGCCGCAGCCGCAGACATAGCCCCGGAAGGCCATAGCCTTGACTCTGGGGTCGATATGGGAATAGGGCCTGCCGGTGTTGATCACCGGCATATGCCCATTTTCTGCCAGCCGTGCCACGGCACGAACGGCGGAAGAGGGGATTTCCTGGGTTTTCTCGTCAATGATGGTTCCGTCTATGTCAAAAAATACGACCATGGTGATTCTCTCTTTCGTGGAATCGCGTGAAAAGACTTCTATGCGGGCAGCCCCAGGGCGGCGGTGGTCAGAATGCCCAGATTCTTCGCATAGATGGTATCGAACTGGGAAATGGGCAGGGGATTCTCGCCCAGCCCTGCCTCAATGGTGAAGCCGGGCCGCCGCCAGACCTTGATGAACCAGTCCTTGTAGCCTGCAAAGCCGGAGGCGTAGGGGGTCTCCTCTAAGGAATAGCCGGACAGCCTGGCGAATTCCTGCCCCAGCGCCAACGCGCCGGGCACGTCGATGTCGTCATACTTCCAGTAGATCTGCTCCCCCTGGGTGTGGTAGGCCAGGATCAGGGCGGGGTCTAAGTAGCTGGTGAAATCGGCCAGAGCCCGGCTCTCCCGCTGGGTCAGGGGGGCCTTGCCCACATAGTCCCGGGGGCCGGGCCTGGTGTAGCCCTGGGAGAATTTGATCTCTCTTGCCTGGAGCCATCCGGCGGGGTACTGGAGGTTCAGGTCCACCCCCAGCAGGTTGGCCTTCCAGCCATTCGGGAAGGGAATGGAGGGGTAATTATTGGACAGGCGTTTTGCCTGCTCCCATTGAATGCTGCCCCGGGCAATGCCCCCCGTCACCAGATCCACCCCGTCCGGGTCAACCATGGGCACCAGGAAGATCTGGCAGTTCTCTTCGAATAAATTGGCGGGAATGCCGTATACCTGTCCCTTTTCCAGAATGGCTCTGGACAGCTCCTCGGCGAATTTCAGCAGCACCGTGGCCGTGATCCACTCATTGGCATGGTGGGCGGCGGTGAAGAGCACCGTTCGTCCCCCGCTGCCGATGGCCATGGCCTCAATCTCCCGGCCAAAGGCCGTGGTCCCGATGCTGCGGCTGCTGCATACCGGGTAGGTTTCCACAATTTTCTCAATGGTCTCATGACACAGCCTATAGGTCATGGGCACATCCGTTTGCACAATGGACATAGCGCACCTCCACATTCCGCCGCCCCCGGCGGCATGATGTCACGCTATAGTCTATGCGCAGAAAAGGAAAATGTGCCAGCGGCAGGGGAGGGCGTTCTACGCAATTTGCAGAACGCTGCCGTTACTCCGTTTCCAGATACCACCCGGCGTTGTTGGGGGCGTGGGGGTACTTGAAGGCTACAGCGGCCTGGGCGTACCAGTCCATCTTGGTTTCGTCGTTGACGTACCGCCAGCCAACGCCGTATTCCTGGGTGCCCCGCCAGAGGTTCTGGCAGTCGGGGTGGGCGGCTTCAAAGGCCTGCTGCTGCTCGGTGCCCAGCCGGGTGCCGGTGCCGCCTACGGCTACCAGATGGGTCAGATTCAGTTCCTCCAGGGGGGACAGGTCCTCTGCCTTGGTGTAGCTGATGTTCAGCATTTCCAGACTTTCACACTGGGCAAGGGGGGTCAAATCGGTAATATAGCCGCAGTTGGCGATCTCCAGGATACGTAGATTCTTGCAGTTTTTCAAGGGGGTCAGGTCCTTGATGGGGGAGCCCGAGAGAATCAGCACCTCCAGGCTGGTCATACCCTCCAGGAAGCTGGAATTGTTCAGGTATTCGTCATGGCCGAAGTCGGCGTATACCGCATCCTCACAGTAGCGCAGATCGGCGCAGTTGCTGTCCTTCAGGTCGTAGACGCTGCGGATGACCTGGGCATCCGTCAGGCTGCTGCCATTGCCGAAGAATACCCGCCAGACGACCTTGGTCTTGTCCCGGTAGTCCTCCCGCAGCTGGGCCATGACCTCGTTGGACACGCCGCAGCCGTCCAGCACAAAGCGCTTGCAATTGGACAGCAGATCCAGGGCATCCCGGATGGCCTGTTCTCCGTCGTCGCCGATTTTGACATTTTTCAGGACGACCTCCTCCATATCCGTGGAAAGGGTCTGTCCATAGAAGTCAAAGGCATAGTGGAAGACGGTATTGGGCGCGGCAGCAATCAGCAGCTTTGCCTCCTCCTCCGTGAGCTTGGAGGTACCGTCACTGCCGCAGAGCTCTACGGTTTCCAGCTCCGGCAGCAGGGACAGCTTCCGGGCCACCTGGTCCAGGTCACTCTCCTGCATGGCGGACAGGTCCAGCGCTGTTACGGTGCTGTCCTGCTCCTGGTCCAAGAGGTACACGGTATAGTGGAAGTTTATATTGGGGAAGGCCTCCTGCATGGCGGCAAATTGCTCCAGGGTCAGGTCCAGCTTGTGGATGGTCACATCCGTCACCTCGTGCAGGTACAGCAGGGCCTCTTTCAAGGTGTCCAGGTCGTAATCCCCGGGCTCCAGATCCAGCTCTGTCACAGTCGGGTCCACAAAGGAGCCACCCAGAGCCACCTGATAGCTGACCTTCACCTGGGGGAGCGTGCTTTGCAGCTGCTCCAGTGCTTCATAATTGTCGCAGCCCGCCGCGTTGACGGCTTCCAGCTTGGGGAAATAGGTCCCAAGAGTGGAGATGTCCTCCGCGCTGGGGTTGGTGATGGAGATTTCCGTCGCATCACTGGAAACGGTCTTTCCCTGGAAGGGGACGTTCCAGACAATCTCACAGCCCGGCAGCTCCCCTTGAAGGGCGTTGTAGTGGGCAAAGGAAATATCCTCCTCCCGCAGGTCCAGATAGGTGGCGTCCAGAGGATAGGCCGCCCCCTCCACAAAAACATGGGTATTCTGATAATAGATATAGGCAAGTGTCCCGCCCGCCGCCGCTACCGAAAGAATTGCGATAATCACGAGAACGACCACGAGTGTGTTGCTTTTCTTCTTTTTCAAAGCATCTTTCCTCCGAATTCTCAAACTGTTCCCAATCATAATACAATTGAAGGAAAATTGCAACCTTATTCTGTGAACGATGGGAATGGAAAATGCCCCGCAGGGGGCCTGCGGGGCGTGAATTATACCATTTCCTCCGGGTGGAACACCTCGTCGAAGCGTTCTGCGGTCAGGAAGCCCAGCTTGACGCAGGCTTCTTTCAGGGAGATGTTTTCGGCAAAGGCGGTTTTTGCGGTTTTGGCTGCGTTTTCGTAGCCGATGTAGGGATTCAGGGCGGTTACCAGCATCAGGGAGTTGTGGAGATTGTGGCGCATTTTTTCCCGGTCAGCGGTGATGCCCACAGCGCAGTGATCGTTGAAGGAGCGAATGGAGTCACTGAGCAGCCGGACAGATTGCAGGAAATTGTAGGCCAGCACCGGCATGAATACGTTCAGCTCAAAGTTGCCCTGGCTGGCGGCGAAGCCTACCGCCGCGTCGTTGCCGAAAACCTGCACGGCCACCATGGTCACCTGCTCGCACTGGGTGGGATTCACCTTGCCGGGCATGATGGAGGAGCCGGGCTCATTTTCGGGGATGCGGATTTCTCCCAGGCCGTCCCGGGGGCCGGAGGCCAGCCAGCGCACATCGTTGGCAATTTTCATCATGTCCGCCGCCAGGGCTTTCAGAGCACCGTGGGCAAATACCAGCTCATCCTTGGAGGTCAGGGCGTGGAACTTGTTGGGGGCGGTGACGAAGTCCTTCCCGGTCAGGTCCGATACGGCTTCGGCTACGGCGCTGTCGAAGCCCTTGGGGGCGTTCAGACCCGTGCCCACGGCGGTGCCGCCCAGGGCCAGCTCCTTGAGGTAAGGCAGAGAGGAGACAAGCAGCTGCCGGTCTCTTTCCAGACTTGCCCGCCAGCCGGAAATCTCCTGGGAAAACTTGATAGGGGTGGCATCCTGCAAATGGGTCCGGCCGGACTTGACAATGCCCTCGTTTTTCGCTTCCAAAACCCGGAAGGTCTCAATCAGGGGATCCAGGGCGGGGAGAAGACTGTCCTCAATGGCCAGTACCGCTGCAATGTGCATGGCGGTAGGGAAGGTGTCGTTGGAGGACTGAGACATATTGATGTCGTCATTGGGGTGCAGCAGGCGTTTCCCTGCCAAGGCGTTGCCGCGGCCTGCAATGACCTCATTGGCGTTCATATTGGACTGGGTGCCGGAACCGGTCTGCCAGACTACCAGGGGAAAGTTGTCTGCCAGTACCCCGGAGATTACCTCGTCCGCCGCTTGGGAAATGAGGGCCAGCTTTTCCTCGGTCATTTTCTCCGGCTTCAGGGCGTGGTTTGCCAGGGCCGCCGCCTTTTTCAGAATGCCAAAGGCGTGGATAATCTCCCGGGGCATGGTCTCCAGGCCCACGCCGATGGGAAAATTGTTCCGGCTCCGCTCGGTCTGGGCACCCCAGTATTTGTTCGCAGGCACCCGGACCTCGCCCATAGAGTCGTGCTCGATGCGATATTCCATATCGTTGCTCCTTTAGCTTTATGCGTTAAAAACGTATTTGTCCATCCGCCGGAAGGCCTCCTGGACGCGGGAGAAGGGGAGGGCAAGATTCATGCGGATGTGGCAATTGCCGTGGAACATCCGGCCGTCCTGGATGGCGACACCTACGTCCCAGCAGGCCTGCTCCACGTCGTCAATGGTCTTGCCGTGGGCGGCGCACCAGTCGGTGCAGTCCACGAAGAGCATATAGGTGCCCTGGGGCTTGCTGACGCTGACGCCGGGGAAGTGCTTTTCGATATAGTCAACGGCAAAGTCAATGTTCCCTGTCAGCGTCTGGCACAGCTCGTCCGTCCAGACATAGCCCTCGGGCTTATAAGCGCCGATGAGGGCGTGCATGGACAGCACGTTCATGGAGTTGTAGTGGCTCAGAGAGGATTCCTTTTCCAGCCGGTCTCGCCACCAGCTGTTGTAGCAAATGTGATAGCTGCCGATGAGGCCTGCCAGATTGAAGGTCTTGCTGGGGGCGTAGAAGGCACATACCCGGTTCCTGGCGTCGTCACTGATGGACTGGGTAGGGGTGTGGTGATTGGTGTCGAGGATGATGTCAGACCAGATTTCATCGGAGATGACGTACACATCGTACTTCCGGAACAGCTCCATGGCCTTTTCCAGCTCCCATTTCTCCCAGACTCTTCCACAGGGGTTGTGGGGATTGCAGAGAATGGCGGCGTGGATGTGCTCTTCCTGAAGGCGGCGCTCCATGTCCGCAAAGTCCATGCGCCAGACATTTGCTTCGTCTTTTACCAGGGGAGAGTGGATGACCTTATAACCGTTGTTTTCCAGGCAACGGGTAAAGCCGATGTAGGTGGGGCTGTGGAGGAGTACCTTGTCACCCCGGGAACAGACACAGTTCAGGGCGCTGATGACGCCGCCCAGAACCCCGTTTTCATAGCCGATGTGCTCTTTGGCAAGGCCTTGAACGCCGTTGCGGGTGCCCTGCCAGCGGATGATGGAATCGTAGTATTCCTCTGTGGGGTTGAAGTAGCCGAAGGCCGGGTGCTGGGTCCGGGCGATAATGGCCTGCTGAATGGTGGGGCAGGTGGGAAAATTCATGTCCGCGATCCACATGGGGATCACGTCGAAGCCCGCCTTGGGTGCCCCCGGTGCACCGGGGCCGCCGACACCGTCTACAGCGATGGCATCCTTCCCACGGCGGTCCATAAGGGAGGTAAAATCATAATGCATTGGAATCACCTTTCTCTATATGAAGTGGTTGATAGGCTTATTGTAAAGCCTTTCGGACCCTTTTGCAAGTCCATAAGGGGATTTTTTCCTTGCATCCGGTGGTGTTTTGAACTATAATAAAAGAATAATAGCTTAAGCCCAAACAGGAGGTCCTTGAAAATGTGCGATTGCTGCCTGCCCCACGACCATGGGGGTGTGTTTGAGCATGGAAAGGAAAAAATGCCCGGAACGGAGGAATTTTCCACTGTTGCGGATGTGTTCAAAAAGCTGGACGACCCCAGCAGGCTGAAAATCTTCTGGCTGCTGTGCCACTGCGAGGAGTGCGTCATCAATTTGTCCTCGCTGATGGAGATGAGCAGCCCCGCCGTATCCCACCATCTGAAGGTTCTGCGGTCCGCCGGGCTCATCGTCAGCCGCCGGGAGGGCAAGGAGGTCTATTACAAGGCCGCCGACACCGCCCAGTGTCGGACCCTCCACGAGACCATTGAGCGCATTATGGAAATCTCCTGCCCCAAATAACAAAGCACCCCGCCGGTTAGCGGGATGTTCGTAAGACAGTAAAATATGCAGAAGGCGTGACTTTCGTGGTCACGCCTTTTACCTTAAGAGGATAGCCGCAAAGTTGTTGGACATGGTTTGCTGTCTCCTTTCAGAATGTTTGTGTGGTAACTTCATTCTACCAGAGACCGGCAAGCCGTGTCTACTTTTTATGCTCTTTTTAATTTGCGCAATTTATTATACCTTATCCAAAGCGGAGCAAGGGAAACAGCCCTTGTTCGGAACGCAGTGACGCAAATCGCTCCGGACATATGACAGTACCCGGGGTATTTTGCCTTGCAGAGCGCACATACAGGGTTACCCCGTATAGAAGTGCGCCCTTGTACTTGTTCGACAAACTGGAATTTGTTATTCTATGCGAGCATTCACAGAACTCATTGTAAGACCTTCACCGGCTTCGACACTATACCTTTTATCTTTTCACTTTTAATGGTTTCACTCGTTCTAGAGGTTATATTATCAACCGAGCTTTGCACCTTTGTTACGATTGCACTTCCAGCATAAAGTTTGCAGATTATCTTCTTGAGTCAGTCCCCCTTTTGATACAGGGATGATATGATCAATTTCAAGCAACAGATTAGGCTCTGCATGAACTGAATTTCCGCATTTGCAACATGTATAATTATCACGTTCTTTGATATGTGTTCTAAGTTTAGTTGTCATCAATGCTCTTTGCTCTTTTGCAAGCGCCTCCAATGATAATTTGCTTTCCAACTGATTAATCAACTCAGTTATATTTTCCTCGTTCATCGGAACAGTAAAAGAACGTTGTGCCATACCACCGTTACTTGTATAAGTAAATTTATACTCGACATTCAGAACACTTTCATCAATTATTGCTAATCCTAACCTAGAATAAAAACCCGCTTCATCGTTATCCAAAACATATTCTGGTACGTCCTGAATATACTGATTATAGTCTTTCTTGTAATTATCAATGATTACTTTTGCTTCCTTCAAGGTTTCCAGTTCTTCAATCAGTACCCTTAATTTTTCAATTTGCACTATATATTGGCTCTTGTTTGGATAAAAGTATTTTACTATATAACCAATAGGGTTATTTTCAGCACTTCCAAATACAGTTGAAGATACCTCCGCTGTAAATGGAGTAATACTCTTTTTGTAAGCTCTGATATAGTTGTAGACATCCTCGTTTTGCGTCTCATTTCTAACGATTCTCGTTCCAAACAACTGTGTTATTGATTGAGCTTTTTCATTGATATATTCATTAAATTCCCTCTGAGATTGTGTTAGCAAGTTACAAGTTTCCTTGATCTTTGCAAACGCTTTCGATCTATAATAATCACTAATTCTTTTATCATCTTGAATAATTTCTCGTATTTGATTATCAATCGTAGTAATGAAGCTTTCGAGCATACCCCACTCATCACTATCAATTCTCGACACCTTTTGAATACTGTTAACCGTCTTATCAAATAACTTTTGAACTAGCTCATCAAGAATTTTTACATGAGATTTTACAATAAGTATCTCTTTTGATTCATTTGCAAAATCAATAATTGCATTGACTCGATCATATAGAGAATGCTTCTTCGCATCAAGTTCCTCTTTAGCTTGTTGTTTGAGAAGTTTATTATATTCTCCTTTTGTCATTAAATACTCTGGATGAGCAACCAGTTCGTCAATTCGCGATGCATTAATGTGGAGAATTCTTTCACCCTTGTTATCTCCAGCAGAAGTAATATATGTAACCAATACTCTATAACCATCTGCCATCTGCATGTAATTTATAAGTTGATTTTTTACATAACCATACTGTGGTCTTTTTTCATAATCATTTTCTCCCAGGAAAGAGTACAGACAGTCTTTAATGCGTTTTCTAGTCTCTGATTTTTTCCTAACACTTTCAAAAACATCATTGTCCTTAAAATATTTTAAATCAGAATAGTTGTTCAAAGTCTGCCGACTTTTTACAATGATACTGTCATCATATTCCTCCAATTGCGAATCAATCTTTTCAAGATGAAGTTCGCTCAATATTTCACTAAGCAGTTCTCTTCGTTGATTGTTAACTATACTCTTTGTAACTAATAAGATAACAACAAATACAACTATAACAATTCCGAACATTATCAACGACTCCGTATTATTAGATACAAACTCTGTTACTGCTTTAGCAGCAACGACTGCCAAACCAACAAGTAACAGCGTAAGCGTTGCTAGCCCTTTAGAGCCTCTAGTTCTTCGTCTTCCAGCCATAATCCAAGACTCCTCCTCTGTAATTTCATAAGATAATTCCATAATTATGATTACTTGATCTTATGATAACACAAATCAAGCAGGCGGAATATCTCAAAATTGAGAAATTCCGACCTCTCACACCACTGTGCGTACCGTTCGGTACACGGCAGTTCAGTCAACTTAACCAATAAACCTCTCGGTATAATAATCTAACGATGAGACTACTGCTTCTTAATGCATCTAATAATTCATTATTCATTCCTATTCTCCTCGCTAAATTCCGATTTGTAGATCTGTTTGATTCCATATTATCACATAACAGGATAAAATACAAGAACAACCACAGCAGTGAAAACTACTGTGGCTGTTAACCGTCTTATGAACACTGCGCTTTTTCCGGCGGGGCTTTCGCATGAAATGGAATTTTACGCGGCGGTGTGCAGGCTCAGGCGGGTTGCTCCCGGTGTCAGGGGATCGCCTGTCAGCATGGCGTTCCACCAGGGGGTGTCGGCAAGGTAGCGGCTCAGCAGCACATAGCAGCCATAGCCCAGAATGCCGCCCAGGAAGTTCATAATCACATCATCTACATCTGCACTGCGGCCAATGAAATACTGGAAGGTCTCAATGCCCGCGGTGGTCAGCAGCACCACGGCGGCGGTGGCCACAGGGGTGCGCAGCTTGTGGGCGGCGATGGGGAGCAGAAAGCCCAGAGGCAGGAACATGGTGATGTTCAGCAGCAACTGGGCAGCCATGACGGCGGGGCCCGCATCGTAGCACTCCGTGACCCAGATGAAGGGGTGCAGATTCAGGTGGCGCTGGGCAGGGTGGAAGGTGAGGTTGGGGTAGAAAAAGAAAATGGTGAGGTACAGCAGCGAGGCCACACACAGTCCCAGGGCACATTTGGCCAGATGGTAAAGGCCGGAACGTCTGCCATAGAGCCGGGTGACGTATACGCCGTAGGGCACATACGCCAGAATACACACAGCCGCCAGCATGGGCAGCAGAGAAGAGTAAGTAAGACAGTAGCGCAGCATTCCGAAAACCTCCTGTATTTTTTGATAACAGGATTATAGCACAGAATGCTGAAATAGTCCTTAAAGAGTGTTTATTTGAACTTTAAGGCTTGCTTAATTTTACAGATAATACCCCGCGTCCAGTAGCCGCCCCAGGGCGGTATTGGCCTGCTCGTCCGTGAACAGGGCGGTGAAGCGCTTGTCCGTGGCCAGAGCCTCCAGACTCAGCCCCAGCTGGCCCTTGGCTGCCAGAGCATCGAAGCCGTCGCTGCAGCGGTTGCGGTCCAGCAGATACCGGGCGGTTTTCAGGGCATCCTCCGGGGCAATGGGGCGCATCCGAACGCCCAGAGCCAGGGCCTTCTCCCGATTGGCGGCCCAGGCGGCAATGAATTTTTCTTCCATAGCATATCCTCCTTAATAGAGCAGCAGAATGTATTTGTTCCAAAAGCGGGTTAGTGGGGGCTTTTGCGCCAGTTGTTCCCGGCAAGTTCGGCAATAGTCCTCCAGAGGCTTCAGCTCCATGGGAGTCAGCCGGTGCTGACTGTACCGGGCCCGTTCCGCAAGGGCGTGGAGCGATTCCGGCGGAGCGGTGCCCAGAGCACGGCTCAGCCCTTCCGCATTGGCAAAGAGCAGCAGGCAGCGGCGGTTCAGGCTTGCGCGCCGGGTCCGCTGCTGCCGCAGAAACAGTGCCGTCCACCGCCGCAGAGGCAGCAGAAGCGGAACCAGCACCAGAAGCCAGGCCCACGGGAAACCGCCGTCGCCCGGTTCGCCCGGAACCGGGGCCGTGGATGCACCGGCGGCTGGGGGCGGGTTTTGGGTAGGCTCGGTTTGGGCAGCCGTCTCGGCGGGGAATGTGGCCACGGGCGCGGGCCGGGCAATGCCGGGGGCAGTGGCCTCCAGAATTTGCCAATCGCCCTGGTCGGCATCGTAGTATTCTGCCCAGGCGTGGGCCTCCTCGGTGGTGACAACCAGAGGCTGACCGGAGGTGGCCTCGCAGCGGAAGCCCGTTACATACCGGGCCGGAATCCCGGCGGCGCGCAGCAGCACCGTGGCGGCGGTGGCAAAGTGGACGCAATAGCCTGTTTCGCTGCTTTCCAGGAACCAGCGGGCGAAGTCCTGCCCTTCCGGCATGGCACCGGTGGCCTTGTCATAGGCGGCGCTTTGCCGGACGAAATCACCAATGGCCTGGGCAATCTGCTGGGTGCTGTCCCCGGAGAAGGTGTAGCCAGCCGCCCAGGCCCGGGTACTGTCCGGCAGGGTCAGGCAGGCGTCCAGGGTCTGGTCCGCAGCGGCGCTGCCGTAGGGGTACTTGGGAAAGTTGTAGGACAGAATGCTGCCTGTGTTTTTCAGGGCTCCGCCGGAGAGTACCGTGCCGGTGCCGGGGTAATAGGGCAGATACAGCACGCTTTGCAGGGCAAAGGTCCGAATCTGGATGTCACCCTGGGGTTCGCCCCAGCCGTCGAAGCTGTCCGGCGCGTCAGAGGACATCTCCCAGCCGCTGCACGTGTACCGATCGTAGCTCTGACCCCGGAGATAGAGATCCCCGGAAAAGGGGGCTGTGACAATGAGTACAGGCAGGGAGGGCTGGTTTGCGCCGTGGAGGGCGGCAAGATCCACCGCCCGCTGTAATTCCGGGGCCGGTATGGCCGTGGGGGCTGTAGCTCTGTGGCCTTCAAACAGGCGGATGCAGCGCTGCCGGAAGGCTTGAGCATGGTCCTGATAGCCCTCCTGGGGAATGGTAAGGTACAGAATGCCGCACAGAAGGCTGACGGGAATCAGCGCCATGGCGGCAAGAATCAGACCCTGTCGGGCGCTGTTTTTCCGGCTTCCGGAGCTCAGCAGCAGCACCAGCGTCCCAGCCAGCCACACAAATACGGTCCAGCTCTTGGGAGGGTACTGGGGCAGCAGCGCGCACAGCAGCAGTGGCGGAAGGCTGAGAAAGAGGGGCAGGGCGCTGCTCTTCCGCCGCAGCACGCTGCGGCATACAGCCAGAATCAGGCAGCTGCCTCCCAGAGCCACAGGCAGCTCCACAGTGCCTATGGCGTGGTTTGGAAACTCCAGGTAGCCCAGGTGGTAAATACTGTTGAGCTGCTTGCTGATGAGCTCCAGCAGGGTCAGCAGCTGTGCGCGGGATTCCGGCCAGCAGAGAAAGAAGCCGGTGCAGAAGCTCACAAGCCCCAGAGTGGCGGTACCACCCCACTTCCGGGGCAGAAGCAGCAGCCCCAGCAGGAAGCTGACGGCCCAGCAAAGGACGGGTGCCCCCCAGGAAAGGGGCAGGGCATATACGCCTGCCAGTGCGGCGGTGGGCCCGATGGCGATGCAGCAGGAGAGCAGCAGGGCCAGCAGGGCGGTTAAAAGGCGGTTTTTCATGGGTTTCCTCCCAATAGGAAGCGGATTCCCGCCAGGCCGGGGTCCGGGACGGCGGGGGTTTCCGGGGCATCCAGGCAGAGCAGGGCATCGATTGCCCGGACCAGGGCGGCGCTGTCCTGCACCCGCTGAACCACGGTGCCGCTGCCTGCGGCGGCGTGTATTTCCAGAAGAAAGTTCCGTTCCAGAAGCAGCTGTCCCAGCCAGAGAAGCTGGCCCAGTACTGCATCCACGGTCTGATCGGAGCCATACAGCGTCAGAGCGATGGCGGCGGTTTGTTTCACGGGGGCCTGAGCTTCCCGGACGGTCAGTGCTCCTGTTTTGGCGGAGAGCTTCCAGTGCACCCGGTTCAGGCTGTCGCCGGGGCGATAGGGCCGCAGTTCGTAGCTCTCTCCGTAGGCACTACGGCAGGGCTGCCAGTTGACGCAGTTTTCCGAGGGCAGGCCGGGGAGATCCTCTATGGGAATTGCCCGGGGGCGGACGCAAAGGCGCATAGTGCCCTTGCGGAGCACAGGCAGGGAGAACAGCCCCAGATAATCTGAAACTCGGGCTTTGTGGATGGTCAGCGCATATCCGGCACAGTATTCGGGGACGAAGCCATGGTCCTCCTCATACGGTGTGATCTGATTGGTGCGCAGATTCCGGAACTGGAGCTTTCCCTGGAAAGGCGGCATGGGCATCTGGCAGGCGCCCAGCAGCAGGAAGGTCCCGTTTTCGCCCACTTGGAGATTATCCGGTCCGGTGGGGGTCAGGGAGAAGGTGCAAAGGGCAGGAACGGTCAGAAGCAGGGAAAGCCAGGGCAGCGCCGCCAGAGCCAGCAGCAGAATCCAGCCCAGCCAGCTGCCGCTGAGCAGATACCACAATCCGCAGCCCAGCAGTCCCAGCAGATAGCAGGCCCGCCGCATCAGCGCAGTCTGGGGGCGGGGGTGGCGTCCAGAATGGCTTTCAAAACCTGCTGGACGGTTTTCCCCTGGCTTTCCGCCTTGGGCGACAGCTGTACCCGGTGGGCAATGGTGGGCAGAAAGACCTCCTTCACGTCCCCGGGGACCACAAAGTCCCGGCCCCGGAGTTGGGCGATGGCCTTGGCCATGGAGGCCATGGAGAGGCTGGCCCGGGGGCTTGCACCCCGGCTCAGATCTTCACTTTTACGGGTAGCGGCGCAGAGAGACACCAGGTAGGCGATGACGCTGTCGCTTAAGTAGGTCTCGGCCACCATGGCCTGCAAATTCAGAAGGTGGTTCCGTGTGAGAATGGGCCGGACCTGTGCTAAGGGATTGCCGCCCTGCCGATTTTTGATCATGGCGGCCTCATCCTTGGGGGCAGGATAGCCCAGGGTCAGCCGCAGGGTAAAGCGGTCCACCTGACTGTCCGGCAGCAGCTGGGTGCCTGCCGCGCCGGTGGGATTCTGGGTGGCAATGACCACAAAGGGCTTGGGCAGGGGATGGCTGATGCCGTCTACGGTGACCTGCCCCTCCTCCATGGCCTCCAGCAGGGCGGACTGGGTTCGGGATGTGGCCCGGTTCAGCTCGTCTGCCAGAAACAGGTTGCATAGAATACCGCCGGGGCGGTACTCCATGCCGCCCCGGGGATCCGGCACGGAGTAGCCGGTGACATCCGAGGGCAGCACATCCGGCGTGAACTGGATGCGGCCGTATTCCAGATCCAGCGCCCGGGCGAAGGACAGGGCCATGGTGGTTTTTCCCACGCCGGGGATATCCTCCAAAAGAATGTGTCCGCCGGAGAGAATGGCAGCCAAGGCCCATAAAAGGGCCTCGTCCTTACCGACAATCACCTGCCGGACCTGGTCCAGAATCTGCTGCACGCTGGCAACGATTTCACTTTCACGAGTAGGCACGGAAACGCCTCCTTTGTGCGAAATTTTGAATTTTCCCCTGCGGGAAAGTGTTTTTTCCCTTCTCCCGGGAGAAGCTTTATATGCCTGACCATTATACTGCCTTTCCTCCATAAAAACAAGTCGAAGCAAAAAGCTCCCTGTGAACGGATCGGGTTCACAGGGAGCGCTTCTTCAAATGCTATTTCTTGGCTTCCCACTTGGCATAGAGGGTCATGGACTGCTGGACGGGGGCTGTGGCAAGGTCCCATTCGTAGATGCAATCCTTGTCCTGATACCATCCGGCGAAGGTATAGCCTTCCCGGGTTGGGGGTTCCGGCGGGTCTACCAGCTCGGCATACATATGCTTTTGGGCTTCTACAGGGGTACCGCCCAGAGAATCGAAGCTGACGGTGTAGCCCCGGTTCTGCATACCAAGCAGCAGAACCAGCGCCAGAGCGACGAAGCCAACAATAATGACCGTGTCCAGGACCTTTACGGGGATTTTCACCTTGCCGTAGAGGCCCCGAAGTTGCGGCTCTTTGCGGGGTTCGTCCATTGCTTACTTCCGGACCAGGTACTTGCGCATATCGATGGAGCAGGCAATCAGGATGATCAGACCCTTGACGATATACAGATAGTTGGCATCCACAGACAGGAAGTTCAGACCGGCGAAGATGATCTGCAGCAGCAGAACGCCGATGATGGCACCGCTGACCTTGCCGATGCCGCCGACGAAGGAGATACCGCCGATGACACAGGCCGCAATGGCGTCAGCCTCATAGTTCAGGCCGGTGGTGGCGTTGACGGAGGCGATACGGGCGGCATCCATGAAACCGGTGATGCCGTAGAGCATACCGGCCATGACGAACACCAGAATGATGGTCTTGGAGACATTGACGCCGGAGACGTTGGCAGCCTCTTCGTTGGAGCCCACAGCATACATATTCTTGCCGAAGGCGGTCTTGTTCCAAATCGCCCAGACAATGGCGGTGATAATGGCGGAGTACAGCACATAGCGGGGGACGGTAACGGGGCCACTGCTGGTCTTCAGAGTGAACAGGGGCTTGATAATGAAGTCCCGATAGCCCTCACTCATGCCGGACAGGGTCTGGCCGCCGTTGGTGCCCAGCTGCATGAACAGCAGCACCAGGCCGTAGACGATCAGCTGGGTGGACAATGTGACGATGAAGGGGTGCAGCTTGAACTTTGCCATGAAGAAGCCGTTGACAAAGCCGACCATGGCGCAGGCCACCAGCACGCACAGCAGAACCACGGGGATAGGCAGGATCTGCAGGCCGGGGAACAGCTTATTGGTGGTCAGCTGCAGACCGGCGGAGATACAGGCTGCCAGGCCCACCTGACGGCCCGCGGAAATATCGGTACCGGCCAGAATGATACAGCCGCCGCCACCCAGAGCGACGGGCAGCTTGGCCGCGGTCAGTCTAGTGCAGTTTTCAAGAGAGGGGATGCTCAGGAATCTGGGATTCTTGATGGCAACGTAAATAATTACCAGAGCGATGATGATGAACATGGCATTGTTCATGATCCCATCGAAAATGGCCCGTCTCCGGTCAGCGGGGGTCATGGCTTTCAAGGCCTCCATTTTAGAGGGCTTGTGTTCTTTCAGTTTGGTCACGTTGGGTTCCTCCTTATACGTACTTTGCGGCAAGGGTCATGATTTCTTCCTGGGTGGTATTCTTCGCGTCCACTTCACCGGCCAGCCTGCCGCCGGACATAACCAGAATCCGGTCGCAGACGCCCAGAAGCTCGGGCATTTCGGAGGAAACCATCAGAACCGTTTTCCCCTCGTTGGCCAGGTTCAGAATCAGCTGGTAGATCTCGTACTTTGCGCCCACGTCAATGCCGCGGGTGGGCTCGTCCAGCAGCAGAACCTCCGGCTCTGTCAGCAGCCAGCGGCCGATGATGACCTTCTGCTGGTTGCCGCCGGACAGGCTGCGGATCTGGGTTTCCTGGGTAGGCGTTTTGGTGCGCATCGCATCGATGTAGTGCTGAGTATCCTCAACCTGGCTCTTGGAGCTCAGGAAGGGGCCGAATTTTTTATGCCGGTTCAGGCTGGAAATAACGGTGTTCTCCCGGATGTTCCGAACGCCGAAAATACCGGTGGCCCGGCGCTCTTCTGTCAGCATGGCGAAGCCGTTCTTGATGGATTCACCGGAATTGCGGTTCTTGCAGGGCTTGCCGCCCAGGGTGATGGTGCCCTCTTTCCGGGTGCGAATGCCGAAGATGCTTTCCAGAACCTCCGTCCGGCCAGAGGAATCCAGACCGGCCAGACCCAGCACCTCGCCCCGCTTGGCTTCGAAGGAAACGTCCTTCAGCTGGTTGTACATGCCGGTCAGGTGCTCCACCTTCAGATAGGTCTCGCCGGGATGGTTGGTCTTGGGCGGGAACTGGTTGGTCAGCTCACGGCCAACCATCAGCTTGATGATGTCGCCCATTTCCAGCTCGGCGGCGGGCTTGGTAGCCACCCACTTGCCGTCACGCATGACGGTGATGTCGTCGGAAATGCGCTTGATCTCCGCCATCTTGTGAGAGATATAGATAATGCCGCAGCCGCGGTCCCGGAGCATATTGATGATCTTGAACAGGTGTTCCACCTCGGTCTCCGTCAGGGAGGAGGTGGGCTCGTCAAATACGATCACCTTGGAGTTGAAGGAGACGGCCTTGGCAATCTCCACCATCTGCCGCTGGGACACGGGCATGGTGCTCATAATCGTTTTCGGATTGACGCTGATGCCCAGGTCGTTGAAGACCTCCATGGTGGCATCGTACATTTTCTTTTCGCTGGTGAAGGGGCCTGTCATGGGGAAGCGGCCAAGCCACATATTGTCCATGACGTTGCGCTTCAGCGCCTGGTTCAGTTCCTGGTGTACCATGGCAACGCCGTGCTCCAGGGCTTCCTTGGAGTTCTTGAAGTTGACCTCCTGGCCCTCCAGATAGATGTGACCGGCATCCTTGGTGTAAACGCCAAAGAGGCATTTCATCAGGGTGGACTTACCGGCGCCGTTTTCGCCCATCAGGGCATGGACCGTACCGGCCCGCACGGTCAGATTGACACCGTCCAGAGCCTTGACACCGGGGAATTCCTTGGTAATGCCCTCCATCCGCAGCAGGACGGTCTCGCTGTTATTATCCAAATTGTTCGCCTCCTGAGTTGGGGTACGCGCCCGGGAAAGGCTTCGTGGGCGCGTTCGGGCAGCGCGCGAACGCTGCCCATTTGAGAAAAGCAGCCGCGCCGAAGCGCGGCTGCCTGCATGGAAGAATTATTCGCCGGTGTAGGAAGAGTAGGGGATGTTTACACGCCAGGTGCCCACGACGTTGGCAGAGTCGATACCCTCGAAGGTAGCCTTGCCGGAAGCCAGGTTCTGGGTGATGGTGGAGATGGCGTTGGCCATGCCCTCGGCATCCTGCTTGATGGTGCCGGTCATGGAGCCGTCAGCGATCTTTTCCTTGGCAGCGTCGGTAGCGTCAACGCCGAAGACGGGGATGGTCTTGCCGGTGCCGTTGTTGTAGCCGGCAGCCTGCAGGGCAGCGATTGCGCCCAGAGCCATGTCGTCGTTGTTGGCGATGACCAGCTCGACCATGTTGCTGTTGGCCTCGGAGTACTGCGCCAGAATGGTCTGCATGTAGTCCTGACCCTGAGCAGCGGACCAAGCGCCGTTCTGGTCAACCAGGTACTTGGAGGTGTTGTTGGCATCGTAGAAGCTCAGCTGAGCCTTGCCGGCGCCGGTCAGAACAGCATCGGCATCCTCAACACCGTACTGGGTACGGGCATCGGCCTCGGCGTTGCCTTCCTGGCCCTTGAACATAACGTAGGAGATCACGCCGTCGCCGTTCAGGTCGATGGCATCGTAGTTGGCAACCAGGTAGTTGCCGATCATCTCGCCCTGCATATGGCCGGCCTGGGTGTAGTCGGTGCCGACGTAAGCAGCCTTGTCATAAGCGGAGACGATCTCCTCGGAAACGGAGCGGTTGAAGAACACCAGGGGCGTGTTGGCGTTCTTGGCCATGTCGACAATGGCCTGAGTGGCGTCGTCGGAGCTGGCGTCAACGATGTTGACAACCAGGACGGAAGCGCCCTTGGTAATGGCGGTCTGGATCTGCTCGGTCTGGGTGGTCTGGCTGCCGTTGGCATCATAGTCCTGATACTTGACACCGGCGTTGGTCAGAGCAGTGTTCAGAGCGGCGCGAACGCTGGACAGGTAGGTATCACCAAAGGTGTACCAGAACACAGCGACTTCGCCGTCCTTTTTGCTGGAAGAGCCGGAGCCGCCGCAGGCAGCCAGGCTCAGGGCCATGGTCAGAACCAGGACCAGTGCGATGAACTTTTTCATTATAGTTCCTCCTAAAACTGCATTCCCTTCCCATTTCCGGGGAAAGGGTGAATTGTCTCAGGAAAAGAGAACATTTTCTTGTTCCTGTGACATAAAAACTATAGCACTATTTAACATTTTTGTAAAGACATCTCCGAATTTTCGTGAAATAGCTGCATTTGCTTGGCATTTTTTTGTTAACGATGCACAATTGATATTTTTGGAGGACACGGGCAGTGTCGAAAATGGTAAATCTGAGATGTTGGAAAAACCGCGAGAATATAAGAAACCGCCCCGGCAAACGCCGGGACGGCTTGAAAAACCTTCCCCTGTGGGAAGGGGGACCGCCGCGTAAGCGGCGGTGGAAGAGGGGCGTTGGATGTGAGAGCGGTGCGCAATTTCCAACTGCTCTCGCTAAAAACGCCCCTCCTCAGTCTCGCTGACGCGAGCCAGCTCCACTTTTTATGGCATAGCTGCCACCGGCAGCTATGCCAGATTAGATTCGCTGCGCGACGCACCGCCCGGAGGGGAAGCTTTTTTACAGCATCACCCGGAACCGCAGGCAATGGTCCTCCTCACCGGAGACCCGATAGGCCGACTCCACATCCGTGCCCCAGCTGTCGATGCCGCCTACGCCCCGCATATCCGAGGCGACGGTTACGGTGGTGCGGCAGTGGCCCGGGAGCTCCCAGACGTGCTGGGCCTGCTCCAGCTGGGCAGGGGTATAGGGGATGGCGGAGAAGAAGAAGGGCTTTTCTGCCTTTTCCAGGGTCAGCGTGCCTGTGCCCATGTGCAGTGCCACACCGCAGGTGAAGCTGTGCCCGCCGCACTCCTGGGGCACCAGATAGTTGGGCACCTGGGGCGTTTCTTTATGGCTGCCGAAAACGCCGCCCTTATACCGGTCCGGGTAGGTCTCACCGGAGTAGCCCACCCAGGCGGTTTCCTCTATGGGCTGGGGAGTGGAGAACCGCAGACCGAACAGGGGCAGCTCCGGGGCTCCCGCAAAGCCATGGTAGAGGGCCTGAATGGTGAGAACGCCTTCCCGCTCCACCCGGTATGTAATCTCCGAGGCATAGCCCGGCAGCGCATCGGCGGCGAAGCGGTAGGTGATGGCGAAGAAATCCGCTCCCTGCTCGGTTTCCCAGCCGGTGCATTTCTGCCAGGCATCCGCGGCGCTCCACGGAGCGCTGCGCATGGGGAAGCCGCAGCCTAAGTCATTTTCCGTGGGAGCCCGCCAGAGTGCGGGACGGGGTGCCCGCCACAGCCATTCCCGGCCGCCGGACACCAGGCTTACGGGGCCGCCCTGGAGCTTGGAGAAGAGAATCTCGAATTTCTCTCCCCTTACGCCCCAGGCTCCGTCACCTTCGGTGATGACGAGGCTCTGAGTGTAGCCGGGGGTGGACAGAGGCCGGACGGCTGCCAGAGTTTGTGCATTGGCTGCGTCCCAGGCGTCCCGCTGCTCCTTTGGCAGGTACCAGTAGCGCACCTCCTGCATACAGGGCTTTTCCCGGCCGTCTGCGGTGACAATGCCGTTGCCGCTGAAGCCGTAGTCGCTCTGGCGCTCCTCAAAGTCGCCGCCGTAGCCCAGGGATTCGCTGCCCAGGGCGTTCTTCTGCCAGAGAGCCTGATCCATATAGTCCCAGATGAAGCCGCCCTGGTACATGGGGAATTCCTCTCCCAGGCGGATATAACTCTCCATGCCTCCCAGGGAGTTGCCCATATTGTGCATATATTCACAGAGCAGGAAAGGCTTTTGCGGATCGTTTTCCAGATATTCCCGGACTTCCGTGGGAGTGGCGTACATCCGGCTCTCCACATCGGAGCAGTCACCCCACTCTTTACACCAGTAGCAGCCCTCGTAGTGGACAACCCGGCTGGGGTCCTGGGCCCGGAAAAAGTTCGCCATGTCCAGAATGTCCTGCCCGCCGAAACTCTCGTTGCCGCAGGACCAGAAGAGAACGGACACATGGTTCTTGTCCCGCTGGAACATGGAGTTGGCTCGGTCCAGCACGCAGTCCCGCCACTCCGGGCGGCTGCCGGGCACATTCCAGCTTGGCTCCACGCCGGTGCCGCCCAGGGCATCCTTCTGCCAGGAGCCGTGGGTCTCCATGTTGGTCTCGTCCATCATGTAAATGCCGTTTTTGTCGCACAGCTCGTACCATTCCGTCCGGTTGGGATAGTGGCAGGTGCGCACGGCGTTGATGTTGTTGGCATGAAACATTTCCATGGCGGCGTCCATGTCCTTTTGGGTAATGCAGCGGCCGCCGGTGGGGCTCCACTCGTGGCGGTTAACGCCGTTCAGCACAAGCCGCTCTCCGTTGAGCAGCAGAAGCTTGTCCTTTAATTCAAAGCGGCGGAAACCGATGCTGTAGGAGGTGCAGCTGCCGTCCTCCATGGCCAGAATCGCCCGGTACAGCTCTGGGGTGTCGTGGTCCCATTTCCGGATGCCGGGAAGCACCAGCTTCCGGGACCGGTAAAATCCGTCCGCTTCCTCCAGCGGCAGGTCACAGTCGAAGATCTCGCCGTCCTTGGGGTGTCCCAGGAAGAGATGGACCTTGGGCACGGCGGTCTTCGCAAATTTCAGCCGCAGCTGCAGGGTGCCCGTCTGGTTGTCCGGGGCCAGACCTGCATTCAGCCACAGGTCCTCTACATAGCACTTGGTTTTGGCATAGAGATAGACGCTGCGGAAAATGCCGCTGAAGCTGAAGAAATCCTGATCCTCCAGCCAGGCCGCGCTGCTGCGCTTGTAGACCTCTACGCACAGCCGGTTGCCGGTGGGATGAATGTAGGGGGACAGATCAAATTCCGAGGGGGTGAAGCTGTCCTCACTGTAGCCCACAAAGTGACCGTTGAGCCACACATACATGGCCTGCTCCACGCCCTGAAAGCTGATGCACACCGGGTGCTCCAGAAGGGTTTCCTCCAGGTCAAAATAGGTGACATAGCTGCCTACGGGATTGTGCCGCCAGTCGATGTGAGGAGGCCGGAGTTCCGCATGGCCGTCCCAGTCGTAGAGTTTGTTGATGTATTGGATCCGATCGTAGCCCTGGGTCTCCATGTGGCCGGGAACCTGAATGGTGTCAAAGTCGGAGTCGTCAAAATCCGGCTTCCAGAAGTCGGCGGGGCGGCTTTCCGGATTTTCGCTCCAGCGGAAGCGCCAGAGCCCGTCCAGGGACTGCCGCAGGGAGGTTTTTCCTGCGGCCAGCTCCTGAATATCCAGGTAGGTCACATGGTCAGAGTGGGCATCCAATCGGTTTACGCGGAATACAGTGGGGTCTTCCAGCCAGGCAAGGGTGGGTTCCATAGGAAAAATCTCCTTATTCTTTCGTTTTCTGTTCTTCTTCCGTGAGTTTGCGGGCCATGTGCACAACCCTGGTGGCGTTCAGCTCCAGCTGGTAGCGGGGTAGCATCCCCTGGCGCAGCATGGCAAGGCACCGGTTGTAGTCCGCCCGGGAGCCAGGCATGAACAGGTCGCCGCCGGCCAAAGCCACCTTCCCGGCGTTTGGCATGGGGTAGCGCTTGCTGTTGTACATCAGGCTGCCGCCTACCACCCAGTCCGTCATGACGATTCCCCGGAAGCCAAACTCGCCCCGGAGAATGCCCATGGTCAGCTCCCGGCTCTCGGAGGTGTGGGTGCCGTTGATCAGATTGTAGGAGGTCATGACCGCCCGGGGCTGACTTTCCCGGATGCACAGGCCGAAGCCCCGGAGGTAGATTTCCCGCAGGGCCCGCTGTGACACATTGCTGTTGTTATTGTAGCGGTTGGTCTCCTGGTTGTTGGCGGCGAAATGCTTGATGGTCACGCCTCTGCCCGGGTGCTTCTGCACGCCCCGGGTGATGGCCGCAGCCGTCAGACCGCTGACCAGGGGGTCCTCGGAGAAGTATTCAAAGTTGCGCCCGCAGAGAATGCTCCTGTGGATATTCAGGGCAGGGGCCAGCCACAGATGAATGCCGAAGCGCTCCATTTCATCGCCCACGATGTCGCCGCAGCTCTCCGCCAGGGACAGGCTGAAGCTCTGGGCAATGGCGGTGCCGATGGGAATGGCGGTGGCGTAGCGGTGCTTGATTTCCACGCCCTTGGGCAGCTTTTTAGGCCTTGTCATGGCAGCTCGGGCGGGGGCGGGCAGCAGATCGATCATGGTGGGCAGCATGGCGCTTCCCAGGCTGTGGGCGCCCTTCTTGTCCTCATAGTAGTCCCGGGCCAGACGAATCCCAGCGGGACCGTCGGACATGACCAGTGCGGGGATGCCCTTTTCTTTCAAACAGGAGGCGGTCTCTCCGGCGGTTCCCGGAATGGCGGAACCGGAGTCGCCTACCACACCGGCCCGGTCCTTCAGCCGGAAACCGCCGATATTCAGGTAGACCAGCTCCTCATCCGTCAGCGCCTGCACGGCGGGGTCCGGCTGCAGGGGCTCCTCATAGGTGTGGGTTCGGCAGGGAATGGAGGCGGCATCCAGCACATAGACGGGAAGTCCCTCCGGAATGGCTTCCGGCCCTTCGGGAACCCAGTCCGTAAAATCGGGGGCGCCGGAAAGGGAGTGTACCTTTTCGGTTACCACATCCTGGGTCAGCCGCAGCAGCGCCATGGGCTTGGCAGTCCGGGAGGAGCTGCCGCAGCGCAGCACATAGTCCCCTTTTGCCAAAACATACGCGCTTCTGGCGGCATCGAAAGAGGCGAGATCGGACATACGGAAGCTCAGCTCCATGCGGCAGCTTTCCCCGGGGGCCAGCTCCCGGGTCTTGCCGTAGGCCGCCAGGGCCTGGACGGGCTGGTCCAGAGCGCCCCAGGGGCTGGAAAGGTACAGCTGCACCACTTCCTTGCCGGGGAAGGCGCCGGTACTGCGGACCTGGGTACTGACGGTGACCTGCTCTCCGGCCAGAGCAACGGTGCCGGGCTCGATCCGGAAATCCCCATAGCCCAGGCCGAAGCCAAAGGGAAACAGGGGCTTCACATGGGCGGCGTCGTAGTACCGGTAGCCCACGTAAATGCCCTCTTTATAGTGGGTTTCTTCTTTCTGACCGAATTCCGCCTGGGGGCACAGATCCTCGCTGCGCACCCAGGAGGTGGTCAGCTTGCCACTGGGATAGGCTGCGCCCAGAAGGATGTCTGCCAGTACCGTGCCGGTCTGGGCACCCAGCTGGGACAGCAGCAGAATGTCGTCCACATCCCTTACAACGGGGCTCAGGTCCACGGGACCGCCCACGTTCAGCACCAGCAGGAATACGGGATACAGCTCCTGCAATGTCAGAATGTCCCGCTGTTCGCTTTCGCTCAGCAGAAAGTCCCCGGGGACAATTTTTCGGTCGCTGCCCTCGCCGGAAATCCGGGAGAGAACGTAAACTGCGGTGCTGCACCGGCGCTCCAGGGGAATCTCGTATTCCGGTTCCGGCATGACGGCTCCCATGCCCTCCACCAGGGCGGAGGTGTGGTGCTTCCGGGCATCGGATTTGACTTTTTTGATGAAGGCGGCATAGGCCTGCTTCCGGACGGCGTCATACCGGTCCAGCCAGTCAGTGGTGAGAATCTGGAATCCTGCCTCCCGGAAGCCCTCCTCCACGGTGACGGAAAAGCGGGAGTTCACTTCTCCGGAGCCGGTGCCGCCCTGGACCGTGTGCCGTGCGCCGCTGCCGTACAGCGCGATGTCGCAGGGCCCGGGCAGGGGAAGCTTGCCGCTGCGCTTCAAAAACAGGGCGCATTCCGGAGCCAGAGAGCGAACCTGCTCCAGGTGGCGGCGTTCATAATCCAGCAATTGTTCTGTCATACAAAACCCTCCTTCGTGGCATTTTTCTTGCCTCCATTATAGCAGAAATTTCAAATGGCGCAACGGAGAAAAGGGAAATTTTCTATGAATTGCACAGTAGCGGAAAAACACGCCCTGAGGCTTGAAAAAATTTGACAGGAAATTTACACTTTTCCAAAAAATTAGGTTGAATTCTGCGTTCATGCGTGATATGATATCTTTGTATCGATATGGGCGTATTGTGCCCGACAGATACCCTTCGCAAAATGAGCGGAGTGCATGGCTTTTGGGTGACCCAAGGCCAGAGTTTCGGGGAGGCATTCCCCAAAAAGGAGCAAAAATTATGGCAACACCCCGTACCATTGCCGTTGCCGGCAAAGGCGGCGTCGGCAAGACCACGACCTGCGGCATGATCATCGACTATCTTTGCCGTCAGAAGAAGGGCCCCATCCTGGTGGTGGACGCCGATGCCAATTCCAACCTCAATGAGGTTCTGGGCGTGGAGGCGGATGTCACCCTGGGTCAGATCCGGGAAGAGATGGCCCACGCTGAGCAGACCGGTTCCATTCCTGCCGGTATGACCAAGGCAGACTATGCCGAGATGCAGTTCAACAATGCCCTCATCGAAGAGGACGACTTTGATATGCTGGTCATGGGCCGCACTCAGGGCAAGGGCTGCTATTGCTATGTCAACGGCGTCCTGAAAACCCAGGTGGATAAATACGCAAAGAACTATGCTTATGTCGTGATGGACAACGAGGCAGGCCTGGAGCACGTGGCCCGGGGGACGCTCCCCAAGGTGGACACCATGCTGCTGGTCTCCGACTGCTCCCGCAGAGGCATTCAGGCCGTGGCCCGAATCGCCGAAATGATCAACGACATGGAGCTGAATCCCAAGCAGATGGGCCTGATTGTCAACCGCGCACCCGGCGGTGTGCTGGAGCCCGGCGTTCAGGAGGAAATCCAGCGCCACGGACTGAAGCTGTTCGGCGTTCTGCCCCAGGATGACGGCGTGTACCGCTGCGACTGCAACGGCGAGCCTTCCGCCAAGCTTCCCGATGATTCTCCCATGAAGGCCGCTGTGGGCCGCCTGATGGAGAACCTGGGACTGTAAATGGAACCGTAAACCAAGGATACTCGAAGCAAACGCTTCTTTTATCATTCATAAATCTATTAAGGGGGATATTGTAATGTCTTTCGAACCTAAGAAGCAGCCCTACCGCGGCAAGATCAATGCCGTGACCCTGGGCACCGGTGATAAGGCAATTGTCATCGGTGGCCAGAACGTGCTGCCCTTCTACACCTTCGATGCACCCATTGAGCATGCACCGAAGATCGGTGTCGAGATCTCCGACCTGGCCGGCGAATGGAAGTCCGCAGGCCTGAGCGAGTTCTACGCCGGCTGCACCACCATGGTGGACTATGCCAAGAAGGCAGAGACCATGGAAGGCGCTGATTTCCTGTGCCTGCACTTCGAGTCTGCAGACCCCAACGGCGCCAACCGCTCCGTTGCCGACTGCGTTAACGATGCCAAGGCCGTGGCCGACGCCGTGTCCATGCCCATCGTGATCATGGGCTGCAAGAACATCGAGAAGGACGGCGAGCTGTTCAGCAAGGTCGCCGAGGCCCTGCAGGGCAAGAACATCCTGGTTCTGTCTGCCCGCAGCGAGGACTACAAGACCGTCGGCGCTTCCGTCGCTCTGGCTTACGGCCAGAAGGTGGGCGCTGAGACCGCTGACGACATCAACCTGGCCAAGCAGCTGAACATCATGCTCAAGGGCCTGACCGTTCCCACTGAGTCCATCGTGATGAACGTCGGTACCGCAGCCGTGGGCTACGGCTACGAGTACGTGGCCTCCACCCTGGACCGCGTCCGTCTGGCCGCTCTGGACCAGTCCGACGCTGACCTGCAGATGCCCATCATCGCTCCCGTGTCTCCCGACAGCTGGGGCGTGAAGGAGTCCACTGCTTCCGCTGAAGATGAACCCGCTTGGGGCGATCAGGAAGAGCGCGCGATCGGCATGGAAGTTGCCACCGCCGCTGCTGACCTGACCGGCGGTGCCGACGCTGTCATTATGCGTCATCCTGCCGCTGTAGCCACCATCAAGAAGTTCATCAACGAGCTTGTTTAAGCGGAAGGAGGATACATATCATGGCTTTGAAAGGTCTGGACATTTTTAAGCTGTCTCCTAAGAAGAACTGTAAGGAGTGCGGCAGCCCCACCTGTATGGCATTCTGCATGAAGGTGGCCCAGGGCGCGATTTCTATTGATAAGTGCCCTTACTTCTCTGAGGACGCAAAGGCAATGCTGAACGAGGCCACTGCCCCCGCTATGAAGACCATTACCTTCGGTAAGGATCACAAGCTGGGCGGCGAGACCGTTATGTTCCGTCACGAGAAGACCCTGGTCAATAAGAACCTGTACTCCGTCCCCGTGTGCACCTGCATGACCGAGGAGGAGGTTGACAAGAAGCTGGCCGACATTGCTAAGATCGACTACGAGCGTATCGGCGAGCGGATGTACGTGGAGACCATCTTCGTGCGCAACGCCGGCACCGATGCCGCCGCTTACACCGCTCTGGTGGAGAAGGCCGCTGCCACCGGCCGGGACCTGATCCTGGAGTGCTGGGATGTGGAGTGCGCCAAGGCCGCTCTGGCTGTGTGCAAGGACTCCAAGCCCATCCTGGACGGCGCTACCCCTGCCAACTGGGAGGCTATGAACGAAGTCGCCAAGGAGAATGGCGTTGTTCTGGGCGTTTGGGCCGAGAGCATCTCCGACCTGTACGACACCGTGAAGAAGCTGGAAGCCGCCGGCAACAAGAACCTGGTTCTGGATGTCACCGGCAAGACCGCCAAGGAGACCCTGGCCAATGCTGTTCTGGTCCGCCGTACCGCCATCAAGGACGGTGACCGTTCCTTCGGTTATCCCTCCATTGTGAACCTGGCCAAGCTCTGCGGCGGTGATATGCACCTGGAGACCGCTTACGCTGCTATGTTCACCGAGAAGTACGCCTCCATCATCGTTCTGGACAACATGACCTATGCTCAGGCGCTGCCTCTGTACGGCCTGCGTCAGAACATCTTCACCGATCCCCAGAAGCCCATGAAGGTGGAGTCCAAGATCTATCCTCTGAACGGCGCCGACGAGAACAGCCCCTGCGCGCTGACCGTTGACTTCGCTCTGACCTACTTCCTGGTTTCCGGCGAGCTGGAGCGTTCCAACCAGCCCGTGAACCTGATCATCACCGATGCCTCCGGTATGTCCGTTCTGACTGCCTGGGCTGCCGGTAAGTTCTCCTCCACCTCTGTGAAGAAGACCTTCGCCGACCTGGACATCGAGAACAAGATCAAGAACCGTACCCTGATCATCCCCGGCAAGGTCGCCGTTATGAAGGGCGAGATCGCCGAGAAGCTGCCCGGCTGGAACGTGGTCGTCGGTCCTACCGAGGCCGTTCAGCTGCCCAAGTACATGAAGGATAAGGAGTACGAGGCTGCTGCTGCTGCCGCTGCCGCCGAGGCCGCTGCCAAGGCTGCCAATGCCCCCAAGGAAGAGGTCAAGGAGCTGTCCTTCGAGGAGCTGCTGGCTACCAAGGTGCCCGCCATCGAGAAGGTGGACATGGGCGTTAAGTACAAGGGCTACAACCCCGAGTCCAAGACCTTCGTCACCATCGGTGAGCGGATCCACTGCATCTCTCCCGTTATCCGCAAGGCTATGGACGAGCGGGATCCCGCTCCCATCCTGAAGCGTGCTGCCGAGCAGATCGCTGCCGGTGCTACCTACCTGGACGTCAACATCGGACCTGCCGAAAAGGATGGCCCCGAGCGTATGATGTGGGCTGTCAAGCTGCTGCAGGAGAACTTCGACAATGTGCCTCTGGCTCTGGATACCGCCAACAAGAAGGCCATCGAGGCCGGTATCAAGGTCTACAACCGTGCCAACGGCAAGCCCATCGTCAACTCCGCAGATGCCGGTTCCCGTATCTCCTACATCGACCTGGCTGCTGCCAACGATGCAATCTGTATCGCCCTTTGCTCTGCCGACGGCATTGCAAAGGACAACGAGGAGCGCATGAAGCACTGCCACAATATGCTCGAGCGCGGCATGAGCCTGGGCATGGATGCTACCGACCTGTGGTTCGACCCCCTGTTCCTGGTCGTCAAGGGTATGCAGGACAAGCAGATGGACGTTCTGAACGCCATCAAGATGTTCGCCGACGAGGGCCTGAAGTCCACCGGCGGTCTGTCCAACAACTCCAACGGCGCACCCAAGACTCTGCGGCCCATCATGGACTCCGCTCTGGTTGCCATGGCTATGATGCAGGGCCTGACCTCTGCCATCGTCAACCCTTGCGACCTGCGCCTGATGGAAACCATCAAGTCCTGCGACATCTTCAAGAACCACGTTCTGTACTCCGACTCCTACCTGGAGCTGTAAGCGCAGCGTGATGCGTCACTGACTTTCCCGGCGGGGGAGGGATTCTCCCTCCTCCGCCATTTGCGTTTTTGCAGTTGGGGAGCCGTATACGAGTTGACAGTTGACAATTGACAGTTGACAGTTAAGGAATTTCCTTCGGAAATGGATCAAGATGATTTAAAAATTGTCCCGAAGGGACACCACAACTGTAAACTGTACACTGTCAACTGTCAACTCGTGTTCCTGCGTGCCGCGATTTGTCACGCAAGACCCCGGTGCGGACGGTAGAAAGCATTCTATCGCGCGCACTGTGATTTTGGAGAATCACAGATGATTTAGGAGGGAATTTCTATGAGTGTATTAACCGATCTGATTTATGGCGGTTCCAATGCAGTCGCCGGACTGACCGAGAATGCCGTCAACAATGCCATTGCCAAGTATGGCGCAGACAAGGAGATTGCATTCCCCGATACTGCCTATTTCTTCCCGACCATTTACGCGGCTACCGGCGTGAAGGTTAAGACCCTGGGCGATCTGCCCGCCTGTGTGGGCGTCCTGAAGAGCCTGATCACCAATCAGGAGGATCTGGGCCAGGCCCTGAACGCCGGTCTTGCCACCGCCGTAGGCGCTGAAATTATTGAAGGCCTGAAATACGTGGAGGGTACCAACCCCTACGAGAATGATTCCGGTATCGGCTTTGTGCCCGATCCCATTATCCGTTCCCTGGGCGTGCCTCTGGTCACCGGCGATATCCCCGGTGTGGCCGTGGTCCTGGGTAAGGCAGACGACCCCGCCGATGTGGTCAAGGTGGTTAAGGACTACCAGTCCAAGGGCATTATGACCTTTATGGTGGGCGACTGCATTGAGCAGTGCGCCGAGGGCGGTGTGAAGATGGGCCTGGAGCTCCGTGTTATTCCTCTGGGCCACGATGTCACCGCCGTGATCCACGTGGTCACCGTGGCCATCCGTGCTGCTCTGATCTTCGGCAATGTGCAGCCCGGTAATCTGCCCGAGCTGCTGAAGTACACCAAGGAGCGTGTGCCTGCCTTTGTGAACACCTTCGGTGCCATTGACTCTGTGGTGGTCTCTGCCGGTGCCGGTGCCATTGCTCTGGGCTTCCCCGTGGTTGTGGACATCGACCTGGGCGAGAACCAGGTGCCCGGCGCGCTGGAATCCGTTACCGATCACAATGAGACCGTCAAGAAGTCCCTGGAGCTGCGGGGCATCAAGATCAAGGTCAAGGAGCTGCCCATTCCCGTGGCCTTTGCCGCTGCCTTCGAGGGTGAGATCATCCGCAAGGCTGATATGCACAATGAGATGTGGTCCTCCAAGAACCCCACGGCCGAGCTGGTGGTCATGCGGAACCTGGACGAAATTACCGACCACAAGATCAACATCATCGGACCGGATTTTGACCAGGCCAAGGATCTGGCTCTGGCAACCTATGTGGAGGTTGCCGGTAAGAAGATGCAGCCTGACTTCGAGTCCGTCATCGAGCGGAAGTTCCACGCTTGGTTCAACTATATGGAAGGTGTCATGCACACCGGCCAGCGGAATCAGGTCCGTGTCCGTGTGAGCAACGCCGCCTACGATGCGGGCCTGCGGCGGAAGGACTTGGCCGAAGTCCTGTACGTCATGATTATGGACGAGTTCGATGCCGTGGGGGATAAGTGTCAGGTGACCCTGATCACCGATGCCGCTGAGGCGGAGAAGTTCCGTGACGAGATGGCTATGCCCCGGTACAATGCCCGTGACGACCGTCTGGCCTCTATGACCGACGAGTCCGTGGACCGCTACTATACTTGCATCCTGTGCCAGTCCTTCGCCCCCGCCCACTGCTGTGTGGTCACCCCCGAGCGTCTGGGCCTGTGCGGTGCCGTGTCCTGGCTGGATGCCAAGGCGACCAACGAGCTGAACCCCAACGGCCCCTGCCAGCCCATCTTCAAGGAGGGCTGCCTGGACGAGCGTACCGGCCGGTATGAGTCCGTCAACAAGGCTGTGGCCGATGCCACCCACGGCGCTGTGGAGAATGTTACGCTGTACTCCCTGCTGGAGGACCCCATGACATCCTGCGGCTGCTTCGAGTGCATCTGCGGCATTGAGCCTATGTCCAACGGCGTGATCATTGTCAACCGGGAATACAAGGGCATGACCCCTGCCGGTATGACCTTCGGCGAGCTGGCCTCCTGCACCGGTGGCGGCGTTCAGACCCCCGGCTACATGGGCCACGGACGTCACTTCATCTCCTCCAAGAAGTTCGTGGCTGCCGAGGGCGGCATTGAGCGGATCGTTTGGATGCCCAAGGAGCTGAAGGACGATGTTGCTGAGAAGCTGAACAGGACTGCCAAAGAGCTGTACGGCATCGACAACTTCACCGACATGGTGGCCGACGAGACCGTCACCACCGACTGCGAGGAGCTGCTGAACTGGCTGACCGAAAAGGGTCACCCCGTCCTGGGCCTTGAGCCTCTGATGTGATCTGAAGTCTAAAAAATCCCGGAAGCCGCACGGCTCCGGGATTTTTGAATAGGCCCTTGTTTTTTATTTCTGCTGTCCTAAGTAGGCTTTCATTTCCCGCAGAAAGGTTTCGCCGATCTCGTCCAGCTCTGTGTTCTTTGGCTGGATGTAGCCGATTTCCATCTTTGCGTTCTGATTGTCCTTGTCCTCCTGGTAGGGCACGGCCAGGTAATCCGTGCCGTTGAGCTCCTCGCAGATGATACCGGAACAGAGGGTGAAGCCGTTGAGGCCGACCATCAGGTTCAGCATAGTGGCCCGGTCCGTGGCCCGGATCATCTGGGGATATTCCCGTTCCGAGAGAATTTCCTCGGCAAAATAGGAGGAGCTCTGGTCTCCCTGCTCGAAGCACAGGCAGGGATAGGCGCATAGTTCGTCCATGGTGATGGACTCGTTTTTCGCCAGGGGGTGCCCCTTCCACAGGTACACATAGGCGCTGCACTCCACCAGCGGGTGGAATTCCAGCCGGTTTTCGGCAAAGAGCTTGTTCAGCACCGTCCGATTGTGCTTGGAACGGAAGAGAATGCCAATGTCGCTGCGGCGCTGGGCCACATCGTGAATCACATCAATGGTCCGGGTCTCCCGGATGGCGTACTCAAACCGTGTTGCGTCAAACTGCCGCACGGTTTCCACGAAGGCCTTGGTCACGAAGGAGTAGTGCTGGGTGGAAACACCGAAAATGCGCTTCTTGGGTCGGAGATACTCCTGCTCCATGAGCTCGTATTGCTGGTAAACCTGCCGGGCATAGTGCAAAAACCGCCGCCCGTCGTTGGTCAGGGTCACGCCCCGGTTGGTGCGGTTGAAGATGGTAACGCCCACCTCCTGCTCCAGCTCCTGAATGGCCCCGGTGAGGGCCGGCTGGGTCACATAAAGCTGCTCTGCCGCCCGGTTCATAGACCCGGTCTGGGCAATGGTGAGGCAGTAACGGATCTGCTGTAGTGTCATGGGGTACTCCTTAAAACAACGCTGGGAACCGGCTTGCCGGTTCCCAGGATTTCTTTACATCACTGCGTTCAGCGCCTGGTCCAGATCGGCCAGAATGTCGTCGATGTGCTCGGTGCCGATGGACAGGCGGATGGTGTTCTGGTAGATGCCCACGTTTGCCAGCTCCTCGTCGGTCAGCTGGGCATGGGTGGTGGAGGCGGGGTGGATGACCAGGCTCTTTACATCTGCCACATTGGCCAGCAGGGAGAAGATCTTCAGGCTGTCGATGAACTTGAAGGCCTCTTCCCGGCCGCCCTTAATGCGGAAGGTGAAGATGGACGCGCCGCCGTTGGGGAAATACTTCTCGTACAGAGCGTGGTCCGGGTGATCCGGCAGGCTGGGATGGCTGACGGATTCCACCATGGGATGCTTCACCAAAAATTCCACAACCTTCTTGGTGTTCTCTGCATGGCGCTCCAGGCGCAGGCTCAGGGTCTCGGTGCCCTGGAGCAGCAGGAAGGCGGCGAAGGGGCTGATGCAGGCACCCTCGTCCCGCAGCAAAATGGCCCGGACGTAGGTGACGAAGGGAGCGGCGGGGGCAGCCTTGGTGAACTGCACGCCGTGGTAGCTGGGGTTGGGCTCGGAGATCCAGGGGTATGCGCCGCTGCTGGCCCAGTCGAAGGTACCGGCGTCTACGATCACGCCGCCCAGGGTGGTGCCGTGGCCGCCGATGAACTTGGTTGCGGAGTGGACCACGATGTCCGCGCCGTGCTCAATGGGGCGGATCAGGTAGGGGGTGCCGAAGGTGTTGTCAATGACCAGGGGCAGGCCGTGACGGTGGGCGATCTCGGCAATGGCGTCGATATCGGGAATGTCGGAATTGGGGTTGCCCAGGGTCTCAATGTAGACGGCCTTGGTGTTGGGCTGGATGGCGGCTTCTACCTCCTCCAGATTGTGGGCATCCACGAAGGTGGTGGTGATGCCGTACTGGGGCAGGGTGTGGGCCAGCAGGTTGCTGGTGCCGCCGTAGATGGTCTTCTGCGCCACAATGTGCTCCCCCTGGCGGGCCAGGGCCTGGATGGAATAGACAATGGCCGCAGCGCCGGAGGCCACAGCCAGACCGGCGGTACCGCCCTCCAGGGCTGCAATGCGCTTCTCGAAAACATCCTGGGTGGAGTTGGTCAGGCGGCCGTAGATGTTGCCGGAGTCCGCCAGGCTGAACCGGTCGGCGGCGTGCTGACTGTTGTGGAAGACGTAAGAGGTAGTGGCGTAAATGGGTACAGCCCGGGCATCGCTGGCAGGGTCTGCCTGCTCCTGACCGACGTGCAGCTGAAGGGTCTCAAAATGGTAGTTGCTCATAATTATTTCCTCATTTCCATCTATATTCAGAAGTGTTTGTATTCGTTTCGCGCGGCCCTCGGGGGCTGCTGACGGGGTTATTATAGCGAAAATCGGCTATAAGTCAACACAAGAAAACAGATAGCTGGCTATAAGGGCTTCTTAGAATCAGACCGCGGCCTCAATTTCCTTTACAAAGGCGGCCCGGTCCTTTGCCTTGAAGAAGGCAGACCCGGCCACAAGGACGTTGGCACCGCTCTGCTTGCACAGCGCGCCGGTCTGGGCGTTGACGCCGCCGTCCACCTCCAGCAGACACTCCGGATTCCGTTCGGCGCAGAGAGCCCGCAGGGCGGCGAGCTTTTCCATCTGGTTTTCCAGAAAGCTCTGGCCGCCGAAGCCGGGCTCCACGGTCATGACCAGGATCATGTCCACCTTGTCAAGGAACGGCAGCACCGCCGAAGCCGGGGTGTTGGGCTTGACGGACACGGCAGCCTTGGCCCCCAGGGCATGGATCTTGTCCAGGGCCAGCAGGTTGTTTTCTGTGGTGTCGGCTTCTATGTGAATGGTCACGTAGTCTGCTCCTGCCTTGCAGAAGGCCTCCACATAGCGCAGCGGCCGATCGATCATCAGGTGCACGTCCAGCACCAGGTCCGTATATTTCCGCAGCGCGGCCACGGTGGGCATGCCGATGGTGATATTGGGCACAAAATTGCCGTCCATCACATCCACATGGACCCAGCGGCAGCCGGCACTTTTGATGGTTTTCAGGTCCTCTCCCAGGTAAGCAAAGTCCCCGGAAAGAATGGAAGGGGCTAGGGTGTACATAGTTTTTCCTCCTGTAGGTAGGTGAAAGCTCTTAAAAAAGTATACCACACCCCATTCTATTGCGCAACCGAAAATGTTTCGAGTTAGGCAATGCTAACGCCTTGCGCGGCGCAGAATGGGGTGCTATAATGGCGAAAAAGCAATTCTATGAGGTGACACGCGATGACGATGGATGAATTGAAGCCCGGCCAGTCCGCCTTTATCTCGGCGGTGGGCGGGGATGGAGCCCTGCGGCACCATCTGCTGGATATGGGCCTGACGCCCCAGACCGAGGTCATGCTGCAAAAGGTGGCCCCCATGGGCGACCCCGTGCAGATCGCCCTGCGGGGGTATGAGCTGACATTGCGGCTGGAAGAAGCCAAGTGGATCGAGATCGAGAATGTCCATACAGACCCGGTGCCCGTCCATGGCAAGGAGCCCAGAATTCAGCCCATTCCCCACCCCGGCGTGGGCGAGAAGCAGGGCAGAGAGGTACATCTGAAAGAGGGAAAGCTGACCTTTGCATTGGCAGGCAACCAGAACTGCGGCAAGACCACCCTCTTCAACCAGCTCACCGGTGCCAATCAGCACGTGGGCAATTTCCCCGGGGTCACCGTGGATCGGAAGGACGGCACCATCCGCAATCACCCGGAAGCTACGGTGACGGACCTGCCAGGCATTTATTCTCTGTCCCCCTACTCCAATGAGGAGATCGTCACCCGGGACTTTTTGATGAACGACCGCCCCAGCGGTATCATCAACATTGTGGATGCCACCAACATTGAGCGCAACCTTTACTTAACCATGCAGTTGATGGAGCTGGAGATCCCCATGGTCCTGGCCCTGAACATGATGGACGAGGTCCGGTCCAACGGCGGCTCCGTGCGTATCAACGAGCTGGAGGAGATCCTGGGTATCCCCGTGGTCCCCATCTCCGCCGCCCGGAATGAGGGCATTGACGAGCTCATCGACCACGCCCTGTATGTGGCCCGGGCAGAGCAGAAGCCCCAGCGTGTGGACTTCTGCCTGGAAAGCGACGACCCCAAAGACCCTGTGGGTGCGGTGCACCGCTGCATTCATGCCGCCGGTACCCTTTTGGAGGCGGACATCCGCCGGGCAGGGCTGCCTGTGCGGTTCGCCACCACCAAGCTAGTGGAAAAAGATAGCCTGATGGAGCAGAAGCTGCCCCTGAATCCGGAAAAGCAGCAGGCCTTCCGGCAGATCGTGTCTGTCATGGAGCAGGAGACGGGCCTGGACCGGGAGGCGGCCATGGCCAATATGCGCTTCCGCTTCCTGGAGACCCTGTGCAGAAAGACCGTGGTCCGGCCCCACGAGAGCAAGGAGCACAAGCGCAGCATGGCCATTGACCGGGTGCTCACCGGCAGGTTCACAGCCATTCCCTGCTTCTTGGGGATCATGGCCCTGGTATTCGTTTTGACCTTTACCGTCATCGGCGGCACCCTGTCCGATCTGATGGAGCTGGGCGTGGGCTGGGTGACGGACCTTATTGACGCAGGCCTCACCGCCTGGGACATCAACCCCGTGGTCCATGGCCTGGTGGTGGACGGCATCTGCGCCGGTGTGGGCAGTGTGCTGAGCTTTTTGCCCACCATTGTGACGCTGTTCTTCTTCCTGTCCATTCTGGAGGATACGGGCTATATGGCCCGTGTGGCCTTCGTCATGGACCGGCCTCTTCGGAAGCTGGGCCTTTCGGGCCGCAGCTTCGTGCCCATGCTCATTGGCTTCGGCTGTTCCGTTCCTGCGGTCATGGCCACCCGGACGCTCTCCAGCGAGCGGGACCGGAAGATGACCATTTTGCTGACCCCCTTCATGAGCTGCTCTGCCAAGCTGCCTATTTATACCATGCTGATCTCCGCCTTCTTCCCCCGACCCTGGCAACCGGTGGCGATGATTGGGCTGTACGCCCTGGGCATTCTCTGCGGCGTGGTCTACGCCCTGATCCTCAAGCACACCGCCTTTTCCGGGGAGCCCGTGCCCTTTGTCATGGAGTTGCCCAACTACCGCCTGCCCAGCGCCAAGAGCGTGGGCCAGCTGATCTGGGAAAAGGCCAAGGGCTTTGTGCAGAAGGCCTTCACCATCATCTTCGCGGCCTCCGTCATCATCTGGGTGCTGCAAACCTTCGATATCCGCCTGAACGTGGCGGCATCCCCGGAGGTGAGCCTGCTGGCCCTGCTGGGCAGCCTGATCGCCCCTATTTTCAAGCCTCTGGGCTTCGGTGACTGGCGGGCATCCACGGCCCTCATTACCGGCTTTACGGCCAAGGAGAGCATGGTCTCCACCCTGACGCTGCTCTTAGGCGGCGATGCGGGGAAAATCACCGCCATGTTCAGCCCCTATACGGCGGTGGTGTTCCTGGTGTTTACCCTGCTGTATACCCCCTGTGTGGCAGCCATTGCCACGGTGAAGCGGGAAATGGGCAGCGCCCGGGCTGCGGCGCTGACGGTGGTCTCCCAGTGCGCCATTGCCTGGGTAGTGGCCTTCCTGGTGCGCTGCATCGGGCTGGTTTTCGGAGTGGTGTGAGAATATGAACCTGCAAAGCATATTGGTCTTGATTGCCGTGGCGGTTGGTTTCTTCTTCGCCCTGCGCCAGGGCAAAAGGAAGAGCAAATGCGGCTGCTGCGGGGACTGCAAGACCTGCAAAAACCGCGACAGCTGCCATTGACATGAAAAAGCGCCCCGGGACGAAAGTCTCGGGGTGCTGCTTTATCGGCTGGGTTTTAACTTTTCGATGGTCTGGGCGGCGTCTTGCAGGGCCAGACGGCTGGAGGCGATGGCGGTTTGCAGGGTGTCCAGCTGGCCTGTGACCTGCTGGGAGATGCCGGTCATCTGCCGCAGAGCGGCCTCAATGCGGTTGGACGCCTGGGTCAGCACGGTGCCGGTCTCGCTGTAAACCTGCTCTGCCCGCTCCCGGGCCACCCGCTCCGTGCGCTCGGCCCGGCGATAGGCTTCCAGCTCCCGGTTGGCATCCAGCTTTTCGCCGCTGGACCGGAGAAGGGCCTCCTCCCGGTCCCGCTGGGCGGCTTCCAGCTTTTGCTCCACCGCTTCCTTCTGCGCCAGGGCCTCGTCCCGTTCCTTCCGGGCTGCTGCCAGCTGCTGTTCCAGCTCCTGACAGCGGGTCTCCAGGGCTGCGCGCTGGGGATCCTCCGCAGGGGCTTCCGCCTGCCGCCGCAGGGCCTCCAGGTCTGTGTTCAGCTGATTCACCTGGGCCGCGTGGCGGTTATTCAGGTATTCCAGATAGTTTGCCACATCCTGCCGGTTGAACCCATGCAGGGAGGAACGGAAGTTCAGATTCATAATATCTCTCCGCAGTTTTGATTTTCTCTGATTATACCATAAAATTCCTGAGAAAACAACTGAAAAAGGGCCCCACCCGGGGCCCAAATTTTATCGGAAAACCATGTTGGCGAAGATCCGCTGCATCCGGCTGTCCGGGAAGCGGGCATCGATGAAGGCCCAGAAGGCGTTGGAAGCGGCAATGCCGTCTACCCGCTGGGACCAGCGGAAAACGGTCAGCAGGGTAACCGCGCAGTCAAAGACGAAGAAGGCCGTCAGTGCCCAGGTGAGGATTTTGCCGAAGCGGCTGGGAATTTTCAGAATCAGCTGTGCCACCATGGGATAGAGGGTTTTCACCCAAAAGACACCCAGAAAGCCCCAGAAAACGGAATAGACCAGGCAGATCCGCCCGTTGATATTGAAGGGCATATGGCTGTAGTCCCAGCTGACGGAGCCGAAAAGCATTTCCTGCGCCCAGGAGCAGAAGTATTCCAGGGCACTGCCCACCAGGAAGCCCCCCAGAAAGGATAGCCATTTGCCCCGGTTCCGGTAGCGGTACAGGGCAACGGTCAGTACCAGGGCACCGGCGCCGTACACCATGTTGAAGGGGCCGTATACCAGGCCGGAACGGCTCTGCAGATAGCCATTGGTCAGCAGGCACCATGCAAGTTCGATGACAACGCCGCCAAAGCAGCCGATGAAGCAGACCAGCAGCAGTTTATAGAGATTCATGCCTGCGGCAAAATGGTCGCTGCGGGTCTCCTCCAGATCGATGACGGAGTTGGCCGGTGCCTTCAGTCTGGAATGGTGCTGCCGGGTCAGGTCGTCCCAGCGGGCGGAGAGCTCATCGTAGTTTTCAAGCAGGGTGCTGTTTGCCTTGCCCAAGTCCACGGAGGCCCGGCGGTAAGACCGCAGGCGGTGCATGACGGCCTCCCCATAGTCCTCCGGATTTTCGGCGGCTGCCAGATTTTCATACAGGCTCTGCAAGTCCGGCTGAGCGGCATCCAGCGCTTCCAGTGCTTCCCGGGCCTGCTGCTCCACGGGGGTTACGATATCCTGCTCGGAGACCTGGTCATACTCCCGCAGCGCCTTTTTCCAGTGCTTGACCTTTTCCTTGGCAAGCCGTTTCCTCTTTCTCATGACGGTTCTCCTTCTGTCACAATTTCCCGGTATATTACTCGACCAACCTCAATTGTTTCTCAACTGTCTTTGAACAGAATATGAACAGAAAGAAAAAGAAAAATGTTGTTGACGGCGGCTATTTTCCATGATAAAACTATAAAATATGGAAAGAAATGTTAGGAGGATCTATTATGAACGTATTCCTGACCCTGGCCTGCCTGTTCTTCATCGGCAGCGTCACCGGCTGGGTGATCGAGCTGCTGTTTCGATATATTGTTGAGCTCTATTTGTAGTGGGTGTATCCGGGCTTGTGCACGGGTGCCTTTCTGCGGATCTATGGCTTCGGCCTGTGTACGCTGTACCTGCTGGCCAATCTGGAGCAATATGGCTGGATTACGGACCCGATATGGAATAAAATTGTGCTCTTCATTGCCATGGCCATTGGCATGACCCTCATCGAGTATATCGCCGGACTGTTCTGCCTGAAATACTTCAAGGTCATGCTCTGGGACTATTCCAACCTCTGGGGCAACATTCAGGGCCTGATCTGCCCTCTGTTCTCCTTCTTCTGGGCGCTGTTGGGAGCGGTGTACTATTTCTTTGTGCACCCCTATGTGCTGGGGGCTCTGGACTGGCTGTCCAGGAATCTGGCCTTCTCCTTCTTCATCGGCATGTTCTTCGGCGTCTTTCTCATCGATGTGTGCCATTCCGCCAATCTGGTGGTCAAGCTCAAGGCCTTTGCAGAGGAGAACCGCATGGTGGTCCGCTACGAGGCCGTCAAGAAGCACATCCGGGAGAATTTCGAGACCGGCAACCGGCACTTCAAATACAATTTCTTCCGTCCCTTCCATGACGAGCATCCCCTGGAGGAGCGCCTGAAGGAAATGCGGGAAGAGATGAAGGAAAAGCTGGAAAAATACAAGCTGCAAAAGCAGTAAAATAAAAACAGGAGGTATTTTATGAATGAGGTAAAACAGCCGAAAAAGCCCCTTGCTTATTACTATGGCATTGTGCTCCTGCTGCTGCTGGTGTTCAACTGGCTGGTCATGCCCCTGATCACCGACGCCAAAATCAAGGAAGTGGACTATGGCACCTTCATGTCCATGACCGAGCAGAAGAACATCGGCCGGGTAGAGATCGAGGACAACCAGATCCTCTTCACCGACAAGGGGGAGACCCGGATCTATAAGACGGGCGTGATGCAAGACCCTGATCTGGTCCAGCGACTCTATGATGCCGGGGCTACCTTCAGCAGCGAAATCGTGGAGGAGACCTCGCCCCTGCTGACCTTCCTGCTGTCCTTTATTGTGCCGCTGGTGCTCTTCATCGCCCTGGGCCAGTTCATGTCCCGGAAGCTGATGGACAAGATGGGCGGCCCCAATGCCATGTCCTTCAACATGGGCAAGTCCAATGCCAAGGTCTACGTCAAGTCCTCCGACGGCATTCGCTTCTCCGATGTGGCGGGCGTGGAAGAGGCTGAGGAGAGCCTGACGGAGATCGTCAATTATCTGCACGACCCCACCAAGTATCGGGAGATCGGCGCCACCATGCCCAAGGGCGTCCTGTTGGTAGGCCCTCCGGGCACCGGCAAGACCATGCTTGCAAAGGCCGTGGCCGGTGAGGCGGATGTGCCCTTCTTCTCCATTTCCGGCTCGGAATTCGTGGAGATGTTCGTGGGCATGGGCGCCAGCAAGGTCCGGGACCTCTTCAAGCAGGCCAAGGAGAAGGCACCCTGCATTGTTTTTATCGATGAGATCGATGCCATTGGCCAGAAGCGCTCCGGCGGGGCCTACGGCGGCAATGACGAGCGGGAGCAGACCCTGAACCAACTGCTCACCGAAATGGACGGCTTTGAGGGCAACTCCGGCGTTATGATCCTGGCTGCCACCAACCGGCCAGAATCCCTTGACCCTGCCCTGACCCGCCCCGGCCGGTTTGACCGCCGGGTTCCCGTGGAGCTGCCGGACCTGAAGGGCCGGGAGGCCATTTTGAAGGTCCACGCCAAGAAGGTCAAGCTGGCGGAGGACGTGAATTTTGAGACCATCGCCCGGATGGCCTCCGGTGCCAGCGGCGCAGAGCTGGCCAACATCATCAACGAGGCTGCCCTGCGGGCTGTCCGGGATGGCCGGAAGGCCGCGGGCGAAGCGGATTTGGAGGAATCCATTGAAACCGTCATTGCGGGCTACCAGAAGAAGAACGCCATTCTCACCGACAAGGAGAAAATGGCCGTTTCCTACCATGAGATCGGCCATGCCCTGGTGGCGGCATTGCAGACCCACTCCGCCCCCGTGCAGAAGATCACTATCATTCCCAGAACCTCCGGCGCACTGGGCTACACCATGCAGGTGGAGGAGGGCAACCACTACCTGATGACCAAGGAGGAGCTGGAGAACAAGATCGCCACCCTCACCGGCGGCCGTGCCGCAGAAGAGGTGGCCCTGGGCACCGTTTCCACCGGCGCTTCCAACGACATCGAGCAGGCTACCAAGCTGGCCCGGGCCATGATCACCCGCTACGGCATGAGCGACAGCTTCGATATGGTGGCCCTGGAAACCGTTACCAATCAATATCTGGGCGGCGACACCAGCCTGGCCTGCTCTGCCGAGACCCAGACCAAGATCGATGCTCTGGTGGTGGAGACGGTGAAGCAGCAGCATGAGAAGGCCCTGAACCTGCTGAAGGAGAACCGGGACAAACTGGAGACTCTGTCTCAGTACCTCTACCGGAAGGAGACCATTACCGGCGAGGAATTCATGGAGCTGCTGAACAAATGAACCTGCTGTTCTGCATCAACCCGAAGTTTCGCCCCCTGCTCTGCCAGTGCCTGCGCTCCATTGTGAAAAACGGGGACGAGAAGGAATACGATGCCTATATTCTCCACTCCGATCTGACGCAGGAGGATATGGATGCAATTCAGGCGGTGAGTAACCGGGTGCATTGCCGCTTTGTGGTGGTAAATGCCAAGGACTTTGAGGGCTTCCCGGAGAGCAGCCGCTACCCCAGGCAGATCTTCTACCGTCTGGCAGCGCCGCTGCTGCTGCCGGAGGACCTGGACAGAATTCTCTATCTGGATGTGGATACCCTGGTGATCAACCCCTTGAAGGAGCTGTACGCCATGGAGTTTGCAGGCAATTATTACATTGCCTGCACCCATGTCCGGGAGACCCTGACCCGGCTCAATGACCGCCGCCTGAATGTCCCGGCAGGTACGCCCTATGTAAACACCGGCGTGATGGTGCTGAATCTGGCAGCGCTGCGGGAAAATCTGACCATGGCCATGCTCCGCCGGAGGGCTTTGGAAAACCTCCCCACCTGCTGGCAGCCCGACCAGGCCCTGCTCACCGGCCGGCACGGGG
>CAMFMO010000004.1:0-101494 GCA_945963595.1 uncultured Clostridia bacterium
AAGCTGGCCGGCACCGAGCGCGGCATCACCGAGCCCACCCCCACCTTCTCCGCCTGCTTCGGCCAGGCCTTCCTGGAGCTGCATCCCACCAAGTATGCAGAAGAGCTGGTTAAGAAGATGAAGGCCTCCGGCGCCAAGGCTTACCTGGTCAACACCGGCTGGAACGGCACCGGCAAGCGTATCTCCATCAAGGATACCCGCGGCATCATCGACGCTATCCTGTCCGGCGCCATTAACACCGCGCCTACCAAGACCATCCCCGTCTTCGGCTTCGAGGTTCCCACCGAGCTGCCCGGCGTCGATCCCGCAATTCTTGACCCCAGAGACACCTACGCCAATGTGGCCGACTGGGAAGCCAAGGCTGCCGATCTGGCTGGCCGGTTCGTCAAGAACTTCGCCAAGTACGAGGGCAACGAGGCCGGCAAGGCTCTGGTCGCTGCAGGCCCCAAGGCCTAAGCTGTTCATAACTTAGCATTTCGTTCGTATTCACGGTACCGGCAGGGGGAAACCCCTGCTGGTATCTGAAGTTCGGCAGTGGGGTGAATCTGTGGGGATAAATGGAGAATTTGTCCCCAGAGATTTCCCCATATGCCGAGAATATTCATTTTAACGGAGGTTAAAACCAATGGCTCAGAAAGTCCAATTCACTGAAACCGTCCTTCGTGATGCAAACCAGTCTCTGATGGCTACCCGTATGGCTTTTTCCGATATGGAGGGCATCCTGTCCACCATGGATAAGGCCGGCTACTATTCCGTTGAGTGCTGGGGCGGCGCTACCTTTGACAGCTGCCTGCGTTACCTGGACGAAGATCCCTGGGAGCGCCTGCGCGCTTTCCGCAAGGCTATGCCCAACACCCGGCTCCAGATGCTGCTGCGCGGCCAGAACCTGCTGGGTTACAAGCACTATCACGACGACGTTGTGGAGAAGTTCGTGGAGCTGTCCATCAAGAACGGCATCGACGTGCTGCGTATCTTCGACGCACTGAACGATTTCCGCAACATCCGCACCGCTCTGGAGGCTACCAAGAAGTACGCCAACAAGAATACCGTGGCTTCCGGCTGCATTTCCTACACCCAGTCCCCCGTGCACACCCCCGCCAAGTATGCCGAGATGTGCAAGGAGCTGCAGAGCATGGGCTTCGATACCATCTGCCTGAAGGACATGGCCGGTACCATGAGCCCCAACGAGGCTGAGCAGCTGTTCAAGGGCATCAAGGACGCAGGCGTGACCCTGCCCCTGATCCTGCACACCCACTGCACCACCGGCATGGCTTACATGACCGTTATGAAGGCCGTGGAGGCCGGTGTGGACATCATCGACACCGCTACCTCCTGCTTCTCCAACGGCACTTCCCAGCCCGCTACCGAGACCATCTACTATGCTCTGTCCGAGCTGGGCATCGAGACCGGTCTGAACGAGGAAGTCATCAACAAGGTCAACGACTACTTCAAGCCCGTAAAGCAGAAGTACATCGACTCCGGCCGCATCAACCCCAAGTCCATGGGCACCGACGCTCAGGCTCTGGTCTACAAGGTCCCCGGCGGTATGCTGTCCAACATGATCGCCAACCTGACCGATATGCACGCCATGGATAAGTTCGACGCCGCTCTGGCTGAGATCCCCTCCGTCCGGAAGGACATGGGCTATCCTCCTCTGGTCACCCCTCTGTCCCAGATGGTTGGCAACCAGGCCGTTACCAACGTCCTGGTGGGCGAGCGCTACAAGAACATCTCCAAGGAAGTCAAGGCCTACTTCAAGGGTGAGTACGGCATTGCCCCCGCTCCCGTGAACGCCGACCTGGAGAAGCGCATCCTGGACGAGGCCGGTATGTCCGCTCCTCTGGACTGCCGCGTGGAGGACAGCAAGCGCACCGGTAAGGAATTTGAGGACGCCAAGGCTGCTCTGGGCGATCTGGCTCAGTCCGAAGAGGATGTCATGAGCTACATCTGCTTCCCTGCCCAGGCCGAAAAGTACCTGGAAGGCCGCAAGGCAAAGGAAGAGAACAAGGCTACCTATACCATCGTCGAAGCCTAAGGAGGGTATCAAACTATGATCCTTGCTTCTGATATTTCCGTTGGCGAGGCCGGTGTTTACGCACTGCTGGGCTATTCCGTCGTTTTCTTCGGCATTGTCCTGTTGATGATTGTGATCACTGCCTTTGGCAAGTATTTTGCTTCCAAGGACGCCAAGCTGGCTGCCACTGCCGCTTCCGCCGCCCAGGCTGCCGCACCTGTCGCTCCCGCCGCAGCGCCCAAGGCTGTGGCTCCCGGCTCCGCCGGTGAACTGGCGCTCCATGATGTGGAGCCCAAGACCGCAGCAATGCTCATGGCCATCGTGGCCGACAAGATGGGCAAGCCTCTGAACGAGCTGCGCTTCATTTCCATTAAGGAGGTCAAATAATCATGAAATACAAAGTGACTCTGAAGGGCCGTACTTACGAGGTCGAGGTGGAAGCCGGCGAGGCCATCCTGCTGGACGAGTACGAGGCCATTGCTCCTTCCGCTCCCGCCGCTGCCCCCGCAGCCGCTCCTGCCGCAGCGCCCGCTGCCGCTGCCCCCGCTCCTGCTGCCGCTCCCGTTGTGACCGGCGCCGGTGAGCCCGTCAATGCCCCCATGCCCGGCAACATCCTGAAGGTCAATGTGACGAGCGGTCAGGCTGTCAAGGCCGGCGACGTGCTGTGCGTCCTGGAGGCTATGAAGATGGAGAACGAGATCATGGCTCCCAAGGACGGAACCGTTACCCAGGTCCTGGTTTCCAAGGGTGCCAACGTGGACACCGGTGCGCCTCTGGTCGTGATCGGTTAAGGAGGGCTCCCAATGAATGTTGGTGCTATCCTTGGCAAGTTGTGGAATAATTCCGGCTTTGCCGCAATTATTACCGGCTTTGTCTCCAATAACGGCTGGCAGAACCTGGTGATGCTGGCCATTGCCTGTGTGCTGCTGTACCTGGCTATTGTTAAGAAGTTCGAGCCCCTGCTGCTGGTGGGCATTGCCTTCGGCTGCCTGCTGACCAACCTGCCCAATGCAGGCCTTTATCATCAGGAGCTGTGGGATGCCTTCATGGACCCCTCCAGCCCCATGTATCACAGCTTCGGCCAGATCATGCGGGAAGGCGGCCTGCTTGACATCTTCTACATCGGTGTCAAGACCAGCCTGTACCCCTGCCTGATCTTCATGGGCGTTGGCGCTATGACCGACTTTGGTCCCCTGATCTCCAACCCCAAGAGCCTGCTGCTGGGCGCTGCCGCTCAGCTGGGCGTGTTCGTGGCCTTCTTCGGTGCTGTCTGCATGGGCTTCACCGGCAAGGAAGCTGCCTCCATCGGCATCATCGGTGGTGCTGACGGCCCCACCGCCATCTTCCTGACCACTCGTCTGGCTCCCCATCTGCTGGGCGCCATCGCCGTGGCTGCGTATTCCTACATGGCCCTGATTCCTCTGATTCAGCCCCCCATTATGAATCTGCTGACCACCTCCGAGCAGCGGAAGATCAAGATGGTCCAGACCCGGAACGTGTCCAAGACCGAGAAGATCATCTTCCCCATCATCGTCACCCTGTTCGTGGCTCTGCTGCTGCCCGATACCGCGCCTCTGATCGGCTGCCTGATGCTGGGCAACCTGTTCAAGGAGACCGGCTGCACCGACCGTCTGTCCGACACCGTGCAGAACGCTCTGATGAACATCGTCACCATCCTGCTGTCCACCGCCGTGGGCTCTACCATGGTTGGCTCCTCCTTCCTGACCGCACAGACCCTGAAGATCGTGGTCCTGGGCGTTGTCGCTTTCGGTATCTCCACCGCCGGCGGCCTGCTGGGCGGCCAGGTCATGTGCCTGGCGACCAAGGGCAAGGTCAACCCCCTCATCGGCTCTGCCGGTGTGTCTGCCGTTCCTATGGCTGCCCGTGTGGCCAATAAGGAAGGCCAGAAGTCCAACCCCTCCAACTTCCTGCTGATGCACGCCATGGGCCCCAACGTGGCCGGCGTGATTGGCTCCGCCATCGCCGCAGGCTTCCTGCTGAGCGTCTTCGGCGGCTAAGCAATTCCATAACAAAGGCCCGCTGCTCTTGGCAGCGGGCCATTTTTCATGCAAAATCGTGTTTGCCTCTCAGGGCGTTGTAGGCCTTGGAATGCAGAATTTTTTCCCAACCCTGCTTGGTGATGTGCAGATGATTCATCAGCAGGAAAACCCGGTATTTTCGAAGGGCGAGGGTGTAGACCTCCGGAAGCCCTTTTTTGCAGGCGTCCATCAGGGCGGAGGCCTGAGCCCGGCCAGCCGCTCGGTCGGGGTTTACCAGCAGGGCTGTGGTCAGATAGCTCAGCAGCAGTCCCTGGGTTTTCATGGCGGCGTAGGCCTTGCCGCCGTCTCCACAGGTCAGCGCTCCGGCTTCCTGAATCATCCGTTTCAGCACTGTTTCCGTGTGGGAGAGACGCTTCAGCTGGTTGGTATCCGATACGCTCTGAGTCACATCGCCGATGCGGTAATCGTACACGAACAGGTCCAAGGGGGTGACACTTTCGGCGCAGCAGCAGGGGAAGGTGGCGTATTCGTGATCTTCATAGAACACGTGCTCTGACAGCTGGATGCCGTGGCTGTGGTAGAAGGCGGTACGGTAGGTGATGCCGTGGAAGGTCAGGCTCCGGTCGAAGCTTTTCCAGTCGGACATAATCTGGTCGAAGGAATAGGCCTTGCCGAATTCCTTGGGATAGCTGCGCCAATTCTTGATTTCGCCGGTGCCGATGTCAATGGTGCGGTGGTGGGTCAGGACCACATCGCTGCCGCAGTTTTCCAGAAGGCTCAGAAATTGGGGCAGATTCTCCGTTTCCACCCAGTCGTCCGCGTCAATGACCTTCAGGTATTTGCCGCAGGCAGCAGCACATCCGGTGTTCAGCGCGCCGCCGTGACCCTTGTTCTCTTGAGAGATTAAGCGGATGGAATCCGGGTATGCAGCGCAGTATTTTTCCGCCACTGCCGGGGTATCGTCCGTGGAACCGTCGTTGACAACGATGATTTCCAGCCTGTCCAGAATTTCCGGCACCAGCAGGGAGCCGATGCACTTGTCCAGAAACGCCTGACTGTTATAGGCGGGAATGATGATGGATAAAATCTTCATGACAGAAGTCCTCATTTCGGAAAAGAATCATCCGGTGCACAGGAGCTGCGCAATAAGCCAGAAGCACCTGAAATTATAGCAGAAATGAGGCACTTTGACAAGGGTTTTCGTTTTTTTGCCAGCTGTTCGTGCGGGCCTGGGCTTGTCACCGGGAAAGAGACAAAGAAGGAGCGAACGGATCTGAGTGCATCCGTTCGCTCCTTTTATAAAATAGAAAATGACTTAGTTTCCTGGTACAGGAAGCCTCGTCCCATCCGCCAGGAGGATATAGTCCAGCTTCTCCAAATCGATGGGCTCCACAAATTCGCTGTTCAGGATTTCGATTTGACTGCCGTCCTTCATGACGGCGTAGGAGGAGCCACCGCCAAAATGGAAGAAATCGGCGTTTTCTCCCGCGTCACTGGTAAGCCGGATGCTCATGCTGCGCACCTTTACGGAGGTGATGCGGAAGGTTTCCGATACGTCCGTGCCGTCTGCCCTCCAGCCGGTGCTTGCCTGGGCGGAAACGGGCTGGGACAGAAGCTCCAGCTCCCGGTAGTCGCCGTTTTGCTCGTCAAAATGGATGGAAAACAGCCATTCGCCCTCGGCAAGCGTATCGTTGTAGGAACGGTTGTTGACGGAATCCCAGCCGGAGTGAACAATGTCCACAAGGTGCAGGTTCCACGTGCTCCCCGGGGTGAAGGGCATGCTGCCATCTGCCATGATGGGGGAATCGATGAGCAGCCAATCGGCGGTATTGTCCTTGCCGTCTCCGTCGTCCATGATTCGGTTTGTGCCGCCGCCGCCGGAAACGGCGCCGCTTGTGGGGGCCAAGGCGCTGTACCAGTTGGAGAACTGGATGTCGGGAAGGGCAGTGCCCTCGGGGGCTGTGATGCCCAGGAGAATCCGGACGGCGTAGCCGTCGGTCTCTACGGATTTGAGTTGCACGGTATAGCCATCCTGGGTTGCCTCCTGGGAAATCTCCGGCTGCGCGTCCACGTCCGCCTGGGTGGGAAGCTTGGGCTGGACAGTGAAATCGATGCTGTCGGCCACCATTTCAATCTGCCTGTCGGTCATGTGCTGATATTCCGCGGAGACCACCCCGCCGTCCTCGCTGAGAAGTTCTATATTGACGTTGAGCTGGAGACTCATCAATGCATCGCCCCGGTCATAGAGAATGTAGCCAAGCTCCTGACTGGGGGACTGGAGAATCAGGACGGTACTCCCGGCGGCGGTGGTGTAGTTCCGTTCCACCCAGTCGCCGGAGTCTACGAGGGTTACATAATCACGGCTAAAGCTGTCCAGTCGATTCCAGCGCAGGACGCCGGGGGTATATACGACCTCGTAGCCCTGGTCTTCCGGGAAGGTAAAGCCCATGTCCAGCCAGAAATTGCCGCTGTCATAGCAGCCGCATTTCCCCGCCGCCCCGCTTTTCTGCGGTGTTCTTCCGCCAGCGGTCAATGGAGAGATTACGGGTGAGCTTTCCGAGAAAGGGGCCGAATCGCTGGGGCCGCCGGGGCGGGATCAGCTTCCAGGCGGCGAAATAGGTATCGTTGACGCTTTCCTCGGCGTCTGAGGGGCTGGAGAGAATGTGGTTTGCAATGCTGTAGCAGTAGCGGCCGTATTTCCGGTCCGTCTCGGAAATGGCTTGCTCAGACCGGGCGAAATACAAGTCCAGTATTGCATTGTCATCCAAGGGAAAAACCTCCTTTTTGTGTGTTCACCCTTATACACGCAGAAAAATGGGGAGTGGAAAAAGATTTGTGGGTATTTTATCATCTGGTGGATGGTTTCACAAGTGCGTGCGTAAATTGCGAATTTCATACCATAACACAAAAGAAGCGAACCGGCGGAATTGACCGGTTCGCTCTATTTGTGCATTAAAAAGGTGTTGCGGAATGAATGGTTTGAAATCATTGCAAATCAGGAAACAGCATTCGTATATAATCCTGGCTGCCATATAGAATGCGGTCGATGGAAATTACTTGCATTGCGTTGATGCGATAAGATGCCATATATTTTTTATGTACAATAAACCGATATCCACTTTCAAGGCCACCCTCGAAAACTAATTTTTGCCCTGACTCCGGGAAGCTGGCAAGAAGCTCAATTGCGTCCAATATGCCATCGACCGTGTGCTGTGCAGCTATGGGATTCTCTAGCTTGTTGCTGATATAATCCCAGATAGCGTCCAAATCCTGCAAGGCCGTTCGGGTGTATTCTATTTTACTTGGCATTTGCACGCTCCCGGAAGTGCTTCCGCACATCTTCCGATGTGATATATCCCTCTTCTTCCCCAGATCGGCGTCCCTCAGACAGCGCGCACATGAGCTGAAGCTGGGCACACATACGGTCATACTTTTCCGCCTTCTCCTGCTGGAGCTCTTGTTCGTCGATGTTCATAACGGTATAACAGCCACGACCGTTCTTTGTGAGGTAAAGCGGTTTCCCAATCTGAACTGTCTCCAAAACGGCGGCATAATTCCGTAGGTCCGAGATTGGCTTGATGTTTGGCATAGTAGAATCCCCCTTTCATGGGCTCACTTCTAGTATACCACGATTTGATGCTAAATTCAACGCTTTATTTAACGCTAAATTTTGCAAGTAAAATAATCTAGACTGCTGGAAGGCGAGACGCGTTTTAAGCTGTGGGTTACTGCTTCCGCACGCTTTCCGCAATCTGTACCAGCTCCTCTACGGAATAGTCCGCGCTGCTTAAGAGAAAGCTCAGGCCATTTTCCTGGGTGCCCTGAATCCAGACGACATCCGAGTGGGGGGCCAGTTCGCCGACTACGGCCCCTGCGGCGGGGCAGCCCTGGATGGTGTAGGCCTGGGCCGGTTCGCTGCTGCCGATATGCATCTGCGCCAGTTCCTCCAGAGTGACGGTGTCGTCGGAGACATAGGTCTCGTAGGAGAAAAAGAGTTCCTTGCCGGTCTCCTTGTCAAAGTACCAGCGGCGGACGTAGGCATACCAGCCGTTTTCCAATGGCCAGCCCGTAAAACTGTCCTCCTCCATTCCGGCGGGCAGGGCGGTGATGCGGTAGTCCCCCAGCTCTTCCAGGGCCTCGGTGGTCTTGGAGGCGTTGGTGGGGGTCAGCTCCGGGCCAAGGCCCACGCTTCTGGCAATGGAAGCAAGATCAAGGCTGTCATCGGTGGCAAGACTGTAGGCGTAGCCCTTTGTTTCGTCCGTCCAGAGAAGGGAGTTGCCGTTAAGATACCCCGTATTTCCGTTAATATCCACCGTTTCCGGCTGGCCCGCTCCGTCAAAGCTGCGGCCATAGGGGCCAAGACGGTAATAGAAGGTGTAGTGCAGAAAATTTCCGGCGGCGTTTTCGTAGCGGATTTCCTGCTGGCCGTAGGCTCTGTCGCTGACGAAGGTAATGCGATAGCCCTCCGGCGTGGACTGGGGGTAAATGGATTCCCAGCCATAGTAGGTTCCCGAATCCTGGGAAAGGTCAATGGAATAATCCGGTCCCAGGTAATCCGGGGTTTCGCTGAGGGGCTCTCCGGCGGCGGTGCTTTCCGCCATGGCGAGGATATCCACGTTTTCGTCCATGGTGGAGAGGCAGGCGTAAAAGCCCTCCCGGGTGTTTTCCCAGAGCAGAATTCGCAGGCCGCCGCTGGTGGTCATCATTCTGGCGGCATCCTCCCCCACAGTCTCGTCCGTCCAGACGAAGGAATCGTGGGGCGGGTCGGAAACGGTGTCGCGCAGGTCATAGGTCGGAGAAACCACATAGGTGATTGCTTCGCCTTCGCTGCTATAGTCAATGATCACAACGTCCGAGGCAAAGGAAACACGATCTATCGTGTAGCCGTCGGGAAGCTGCTGGGGGGAGTAGGGGGCCCAGATGGCACCATCTTTGCACAAAAAGCTCAGGGGAAGCGGCTGGCCGAAGGCCACGCTGTCCGCCATGGCCTGTAAATCGACGGTCATGTCCTCGGTATCGAGCCATGCGTAGTAGCCCTCCGTCTCATTGTGCCAGGCGATTGTCTGGCCTTCATCCGAAACATGCATGGTTCCGCTCTGGCCGGAGACGGCGACTTCGGAACTTTCCGCGGAAGCCAACGTGATGTCGTCTCTTTCTGCGGTGGAGACGATATAGGTGATGGTCTGTCCGGCGTCATTGGCAAACTCGATGCTCTGGGTCGTCCGGTCTATAGGGGAGCCGCCGACCATCCGGTATCCGTCAGGAAGCGCCTGGGGATAGCAGTCCGTCAGAACGTTTTTGGTCTCCACGCTGCCATCTGTAGAAACCGTGGCGGTGGGAACATCATACTGGGTGAGCTTTGTATGGATTCTGGCGTAGACCGCCACGGCGCACCCCACCAGCAGCGCGGCCAGGGCAATCACGGCGGCAATCAGGACAAGACGCGGTTTCGGGCGCTTGACCGAACGGGGCGTTTCTTCGGTTTTTGCCAGTCTGCCAGATTCCAGTCCGCCAATGGCAAGGAACAATTCTTCACATCGTTTCATACTGCATATCCCTCCTGAATCAGGTGCGCTTTCAGCTTCTTCCGTGTGCGGCATAAGCTCTGGTTGACGGAATCCCGGCACAGGCCGTAGCGGGCGGCAATGGCTCCGGCGTCCTCCAGGAAGAAATACCGCCGCAGGAAGATGTTCTGTTCCAGCGGAGAAAGGGTGTCCAGAAGCTTGCCAATGGAGCGGGTCAGCTCCTTGGCCTCCAGCGCCGCGCCAACCTCTTCGCCGGTGCCGATGCATTCCGCCAGCTCCTCCAATACCAGTGGCAGCTCCCCGCCGCCCCGCTTCTGGGCGGTGAGATTGCGCCAGCGGGAGAAGGCGAGATTCCGGGTGATCTTTGCCAGAAACAGCCGCAGCACCGCAGGCTTCTTGGGCGGCATGGACTGCCAGGCTTTCAGGTATGTATCGTTCAGGGCCTCCTCTGCGTCCTCCCGGCTGGGCAGGATGGCATTGGCCAGGGAGAAGCAATAGGGGCCGTATTTGGCATCCGTCTGGGCCAGAGCCTGTTCATCCCGGGCAAAGTACAGCGCAATGATCTCTTCGTCGCTCATAGGTGGATTCCTCCAATCTGTGTAAAAAGGCCTTTGCTATATTAGACGCATTTTGCTGGACTGCGCTGACAGAAAACTGAAAATATTTTACCATTGAATGGAAATTTCATCAAGATGGGGTGAAAAATGGCTCTGCTGACGCTTTTTTCGGTCAGCAGAGCCATTTTTTTGGGTAATGCAGAAAGCGGCTTATTGGGCGGCTCTGCGGGTGGAAAGATCCTCCAGGTACCGGTGGAATTCTTCGAGGGGCTGCGCCCATTCCACCGCATAGGCTTCATCGCCCCGGTGGTCCTCCAGGTTGAAGATTTCCAGCAGGTCCCGGGCCAGAGCTTTGGAGAAGACCAGAGAGCCCTCCACATTCAGATGGCTGTGGTCATAGTAGTGTTCCTGGAAGGTGAGTCCCAGGCGCTGAACCTGCGCGTAGGTGCAGTAGTTCAGGTAGGGAATCTCCTTGGCCTCAAAATAGGCCCGCATTTTTTCTTCGTTGGCGGCATAGACCGCCGCATCCTGAATTTTCGGGGGTGTGACAGCCACAACTTCAATGCCCTTGCTTTGGCAGAGCTCGATGATGCGGTTGTAGTAGCCTACGCTGAACTCGGAGAAGGTATCCAGGGCCTCGGTGTAGTTCCAGAGGTCCGGGGTGATCTCATCCGTGCCGTTATAAACGGCCTCATAGAGCATGGAACCCTTCTGGTAGCTGGGGTAGGCGTCATCGAGCTGCCGGTCCGGCTGGAAGTTTTCTGCGGTAAGCTCACTCCACATGGTGTGGTAGCGCAGCAGAGGGAATTTCCAGGAAAGATAGGACTGGGTGTCGTCCACAGCGCAGATTTCCCGGATCATCTGCTCTTTCAAGGCCTTGTCCGGCATACACTCCACCACTTTCCGGTAGATGCTTTCCTGCTCGTGGGGCTTCATGTCGTCGAACAAACAGCTGAAATCGCAGAGGACAATATCCGGGGTCTGGTATTCCAGGGCGTAGAGCAGCTGATAGTAGGCCGTCATGGCGCAGCGGAAGGTGATGGCAAAATTGTAGCCGGTAATGCCTGCTTCCTCGTAGGTGACGATGGGGTCATAGGCGGCATAGAGCTCGCTGGTGCCCAGGCACAGAACGTCGATGGAATCCGGGGCAGCCTGGGAATAGCGTATATTCCGGGTGTACAGGTTTTCATTTCCGGACCACCGGTAGTGCAGGATGCTCTGGGCCCCGGAAAAGCACAGGGCGAAGAGCAGCAAAAAAACGGCGGCGCGAATCAGATATTTTTTCATAAACCAATCTCCTCCCTGCCTAGAATTCCTGATAGATGAAGGAAGAGGCGGAGAATTCCGGCCCGTAAATGCCGAAGATGATGATGGCAAACACAGCCAGAAGATAGATGGCAAACCGGGTTACAATGTCCTGCCGGAGAACGGTCTCCCGGAGCTTCACCTTCCGTTCGTGGAGAATATCCACGGCAATCAGCAGTGCAATGCCGAGGTACATCAGGTGGATGTTCTTGTAATCCAGGCCGTACCCGCACAGGGTTCCGTCAAACAGGATGGCGGTCTGCCGGAGACTGAAATTCCGGAATGTCCTTGCCATGAGAGAGAAGGCCTGGGGCAGGTCCTTGGCCCGGATGAAGAACCGGCCGAAGGTCAGAATCAGGAAGGTCCGCAGGGCCTGGAACAGCTTCCAGCTCAGAGCGTTCTCGTTGATGTGCAGGGCGGTCCGCACCTTTTTGTACCAGGGGCCCAGCAGAACGGCGGTGGAGACAAAGAAGGCCTGATAGCAGCCGTATACCACATAGTTCCAGCCGGTGCCATGCCAGACACCTACCAGAATGAAAACGATCACCGAGGCCAGGGTTGCGGAAAACACCTTTTTCAGGTACTTATTGGGAATTTTCTTGGAGAACTTCATGACGGACCGGTTGAGCACAATGGGGTAGTACAAATACTTCTCCATGAATTCTCCCAGGGACATATGCCACCGCTGCCAGTATTCCGTGACGCTTCTGGAAACCAGGGGAGAGCGGAAGTTTTCGGCCAGACGGATGTCCAGCATTTCGGAAAGACCCATGATCACATCAATGCCGCCGGAGAAGTCGGCGTAGATCTGGAAGCTATAGAGCACCATGGCCCAGAACAGCAGAAAGCCCCCTGCGGCCTCGTCTTTCAGAATGGCCATGACCAGAATGCCGATCCGGTCAGCAATGACCACCTTTTTGAAATAGCCCCACAGGGAGCGCTGCATCCCCATGATGATCCGCTTGCCCTCGGGCTGGTGGGTAAGCTTGAACTGGGGCGCGGTCCTTTTGTAGAGATTGACAGGGCCCTGGACGATGGAGGGAAAGTAAGTGATGAAGAGAAAATAGTCCAGGAAATTCCGCTCTGCCTTGTGCTTTTTGTGGTAGATGTCGTTGGCGTAGGCAATCATGGTCAGGGTGAAATAGGACAGCCCAATGGGGGAGACCAGCGCATTGACGCAGATCCCCTTGCTGCGCAGAAGGTCCTGCAGGAGCAGGAAGGTGTCCTTGAAGAACTTGAAATAGCACAGAATCGCCAAAGACAGCACGATGTCCAGCCAGAAAATCCGGCGGGCCTTGCTTTTTTGCTCTAAAAGGATATTTTTCTCAATGAGAAGCCCTGCCCCGTAGGAAATGGCCACGCACAGCGTGATGATGAGCAGGGATTTGAGGCCGGATGTGGCGAGGATGAAGAAGAGATTCGCAGCCAGAAGCACGCACCTTTGGCCGTTCTTCACCTTCCGGACTCCATAGTAGAGGGCGACTACTGCCAGGGCGAAGGCCACATAGCTCAGGGATTTCAGCTCCATCTTTTTACCGCTCGGCCAGCTTCCGCTCCACCATGGCGCAGATGGCATCCAGGCTGTTCAGGTTTTCCGGTTCAATGTCGTCGGCATCGATGGAAATATCGAATTCGTCCATCAGGCTGGTGACGATCTGGATCACGTCAAAGGATTCCAGCAGGCTGTCGTCAATCAGGGCGGTCTCGTTTTCAAAATCGATGTCCGGCTGGATTCCCTCCAGCAGCTTCAAAATGCGTTCTTTCATAGCTCAGTTCTCCTTTATGTATTGGTGTTTCAGCAGTGTTCTGTCGATTTTTCCGTTGAGATTGATGGGCATTTCCTCCAGAGGGACATACCAGTTGGGCAGCATGTAGTTCGGCAGCTTTTCCTTCAGAGCCTCGGTCAGGGCTTTCTGATCGAGGTTTCCCTCGTAGATGGCAACGATTTTCTGGGTATTGTGCTCATATAGGCAGCAGCCCCGCCGAATTCCGGGCACGGCGCTGAGGGCGGTTTCGATTTCGCCCAGCTCAATGCGGTGGCCCATGTGCTTGATCTGGGAGTCCTTCCGGGCCAGGAAGACGATCTCGCCGTATGCATTGTACTTTCCCAGGTCTCCGGTGCGGTAGATGCGCTCGTAGTAATTCTTTTGCAGGGGATTGCGCACAAAGGCCTCGTTTGTCTTTTCGGGATTGTTGAAGTAGCCATGGGCCAGGGAGCAGCCCCGAACGCAGATCTCGCCGACGCTGTCCTGCTCGGTGACCAAGGTGTCGCCGTCCAGCAGCATGACCTCCGTATTGCTGCAGGCGAAGCCGATGGGGATGGGCTCCGTGTCTTCGAATTCCCGCTCGATTTTGTAGTAGGTGCAGTCGCCGGTGGCCTCGGTGGGACCGTAGAGGTTGGCGTATTTCACCTCCGGCAGGGCCTTGCGCCACATATTGAACTGCTTTGTGGGCATGACCTCTCCAAGGAACATGACTTTTTTCAGGGATTCCGGCTTTTCCTTGTCCAGAGCCCGGAAATTCACGATCATGCACAGGGCAGAGGGCACCCAGTCGATGCAGGTGATGCGCTTTTCATTCAGAAAATGCACCAGCTTTTTGGGCAGGGAGAAGAATTTCCTGGGGACGATGTGCATGGTGGCTCCGCAGCGCAATGTGGCGTAGATGTCCTTTACGGAGGCGTCAAAGTAGAAGGGCGTCTGATTGGCGAAGACCTCGTTCTCGTCAAATTCGAAGGTTTCGCACCACCACTCCGTGAAATTGATGACGGACCGGTGGCTGACGAGAACCCCTTTGGGCACGCCGGTGGAGCCGGAGGTGAAGATGGCATACACCGGGTCCGTATCGATGGACCGGTGCTGCCGGGCCTGGATTTCCTGAGTCCGCACCGTATCCGCGGCCTTGAGCTCCTCTATGTAGTACACGGTGCAGCATTCCTTGACCGCCTCGGGAAGGGGGTCCTCTCTGCGGGCCAGAAGGTGCTTGGCCCCCAGGGTGTCGATGATCAGCTTGACCCGTTCATAGGGCATCTGCATATCGATGGGCACATAAAAGCCGCCGGTATAGGCAACACCCAGAAAGGCCTCAATGACCTCTACGCTTTTGTTCATGTATACCAGCACAGGTGTGCCGATGCTTACGGCATCCAGAAGACCGCTGGCGATTTTCAGGGCGCTGTCTTTCAGCTCGGAAAAGGTGATCTCCCGGTTTTCGTCGCAATAGGCCTTTTTGCCCCCAAATTTCTTTTCCGTGATCTCCAGATAGTCTATAACGTTTTTGATCATGTCTTACTGCCTCCATGGGCCGGGCACGGGAAATGCAAACGTGCTCCGGAATTCTCAAAATCGGGGAGAAAACGCAATTTGTGCCAAATTATCATCCTGATTCTACCACAGCTTCGACCAAATAGCAAGGTACTTATTGCCCTTGCCGGTATCGCAGAAAACACCTCCTGTGTTTGGAAGCACAGGAGGCGTCTGTTATCTCACGAAGCTGTATTCAATGCTGTCGGCGTAGCGGTAGTAGAAGCTGCTGCCCTCGCTCAGGCCGGAGAGAAGCTCTACGAGGCTGCCATCGGACAGTCCGGTCTGAATCTCCACAGGGTCTGTGAGGGTGTCGGTTTTCTCGTTGTAGCCGGTATAGAGCCAGGATTTCCCGGCATCGAAGACGACGGCCGCAGCGGGCACGGTGGGTACCGTTCCGGAGACGCCGGTAGTGATCTTCACGGAGGCATTCATGCCGGAGAGCATTTTTTCGTCCCTGGGCAGGGTGACGGTGACGGTGTACTTGGTGTTGCCGCCGGAGTTCTCGCCATAGGGGTTGATGGAAGTGACGGCGCCGGTGAAGCTGCTGCCGGGCAGAGCGTCCAGGGTGACGGTGGCCTCCATTCCCGTTTCCAGAGTGCGGATATCCAGCTCGTCCACCTGAATCTGCACGGTCATTTCCTCGTCGGCGGTGATGACGGCCGCGTCCTTTTTTGTAGTGTCATAGCTGTCGTAGGCGGTAGTCTTGGCGGCGGTGCCATAGCCGGACATTCCCCCTGCCATGGAGGCCATGCCGCTCATGGCACTCCCGGTGCCGGTAAGACCGGCAAACTGGCTCATGTCAATGCCGGATGGGAAACCGCCGGGCATATCTGCGCCGGGGACGGAAGCGGCCTTCTGGTGGATGATGATGCCGGTGCCAATCAGAATGGCGTCGCCGACGGTAATCTGGTCAAAGGAAGAATCCGTCCAGGCGCTGCCGGTGCTGAACAGCACGGTCTGGCCCTGGTTTTCCAGTGTCTGGGCCTGCGCTGCAAGAGACGGGTCGATCATGTCGCCAAAGGACATGGCCTGGATTTGGGAGGCCTCAATGGTCCGCTGGGGGATATATTCCAGGGCGCCGTCAGAAACGGCGGTAACCAGGCCCAGAATATAGGTGGCGGTTTCGGATGGCTGCTCTTCGCCGGTGCCGGGCTGGGGATCTTCGCCTTCTCCCGGGTTCTGGCCGCTGCCGGTGCCCGGGTTCTGGTTTCCATCCGGATTCTGGCTCTGGTCTTCCCCGGAAGGCTGTGCTTGCGGCGTATCCGTGTTTTCCATTCGGATTCCACCCAGGGCTGTGTAGCCGGGGCTGGCCTGGCTGCGGGTCTGGGTCAGCACGGCGGGGTCTGTATAGGAAATCTCGGTGTCCACGCCGGAGACAATGCCGCCGCAATCGGCGTGGAGAATGCCGTCCTTGGAGAGCCGGACCAGGCTTTCCATCTGGTCTTCCAGTTCTGTCCGGCGGTTTAAGAGCCGGGCGTACTCGGCGGTGTGGCCGGTGTCCTTCAGGGTCAGCAGGGCGCTGCCTGCGGATACCTGCTGGTTCTCCTTGACGCTGATTTGGGAGACGGTTCCGTAAGCGCCGGCGACCCGCAGGCGGCTGTGGATATAGAGATTCCCCGTTCCCAGGGTTTCCCCGTCCTTGGTGGTGACGGTCACGCTGTCGTCCAGGGGGGCGGTTTCATCGGAAAGGGTCACGGTGGCGGTGCCATCGGAAACGCTTTCCACGGTGCCTGCAAGGGCGGTGCCGTCGGAGAGAGTGACGGTGACGCTCTGCCCCACCTCTGCCCGGGCCTCCAGGTCCACGGCCATGAACCCATCCAGGGAAAGCAGCAGCAGCGCGCCGCTTTCGTAGACGGTGTCCGCAGCGGCAGTGCCCTCCCGGGCATAGATTTTCTTCACCCGGCCGGCAGCGCCGGAGCGAATCACGGAATCATTGGTTTTGCTGCTTTCGGAGGCAATGGCCGCATCCAGGGTGTCTATGACCTCTTGCAGCTCAGAGATGGCTGCCTTCACGGCCACAAGGTCCACCTGGGCAATGGGGTCTCCTTCCGAAACGGTCTGGCCGTTTTTTACATAGTAGGTCTCCAGCTCCAGAGCCTGGGGCAGACTCTGGGCGGTGCCCTCCTGGGGGCTCAGGGTGCCGCCGCCGGAGAGCACCGTAGAGATGGTGTTTTCCTCGGGCACAGCGGAGAGGACCTTGCTGTTGACCTTGGTAGCGGCGGAAATGCCGGAGGGCAGGGAGGAGACAATCAGGGCAATGGCCAGAATGACGCAGAGCAGCGTTATCCATTTTGCCCCGCTGCCGCTGCGCACTTGGGTATCGTCCTCCTCTTCCTCGGGAATGAGGGGCGGCATATCCGTTTTTTTGAGTTTCTTCATAGCTTAACCTCCTTAGCCGCCGTAGTGCAGGGCCTCAATGGGCGGCAGCTTGGCGGCCTTGTTGGCGGGGTACAGTCCGAAAATCACGCCGATGGCAAAGCAGAAGGCCACGGCAATGACCACCACGCCCCATTCCAGACCAAAGGAAACACCCATGCTGGCAACCATCACGGAGATGAGCCGCAGCACCACCCAGGACAGAAACACGCCAATGGCGCAGCCGATCATGCACAGCACCACGCTTTCCAGCAAAAACTGCTGCAAAATTACGCCCCGGCCTGCGCCGATGGCCTTTCGAATGCCGATCTCTCTTGTCCGTTCGGTAACGGTTACCAGCATGATGTTCATAATGCCGATGCCGCCGACAATCAGGGAGATGGCGGCAATGCCGCCCAGAAGCACCGTTAGAATGCCGGTGACGGAACTCATGGCGTCCTCCAGCATATTCTGGGACAGCAGGGAGAAGGCGTCCTCATCGTCCTCAAACCGGTCCAGCAGCAGCCGCTTCATGGCGCTTTCGGTGGTGGCCATATTGCCGCTTTCCGGAGCGCTGACGGAGAAGCTGGTGATGGTGGAGGAGACGGTGGCGGAAAGCCGCATGAGGGTGGTATAGGGAATATAGGCGATCATGGAGTTCTTGGTGAGAATGCCGGTGAGGGATTCGTCATCGTTTTTTAGAATGCCTACAACGGTAAATTTCCGGCCGTCCAGGGAGATCTTCTCTCCCAGGCAGTCCGTATAGCCCACCATATCCTCGGCGGTTTTCTCCGTGATGATGCACACGCTGGTGTGGTTTTCCACATCCGCCTGGGTGAGAAACCGGCCCAGCAGCACGGTCTGACCGTTGATGGGGGCATAGGCGGGGGTAGCGCCGTAGACCGTGACGGTCTTGGTGGTGGAGGAATATTTGCCGGTGGCGGTGGTGGTGGCAGAGGGGGCCGCCAGACCAATCTGGGGGTCTGCCATCCACTCGTCCAGGGTGTCCAGGGTCACGGGTGCGCCCTTGTCATCGGAGACGGTGACGGAGAGCAGATTGCTGCCAAGGCTGGAGATGGTGTCGGTGACGGTGCCGGTGGCGCCGGAGACCAGGCTCACCAGAATGACCAATGCCATAACGCCGATGATAATGCCCAGCATGGTCAAAAATGCCCGGAATTTGTTGCCGGAAATGGACTTCATTGCCATTTTGAATGCCTGGATCATGCGCCCACCTCCGTCAGCTGTCCGTCCTTGATGCGCACGATGCGGCTGGCCTGTCTGGCTACGTCGTCATCGTGGGTGATGAGGACAATGGTATTGCCTGCGTCGTGGAGCTCGTGGAAAATGTCCATGATCTCCACGGTGGTTTTGGAGTCCAGGTTGCCCGTGGGCTCGTCCGCCAGAATCAGACTGGGCCGGGTCACAATGGCCCGGGCAATGGCGACACGCTGCTGCTGGCCGCCGGAAAGCTCTGTGGGCAGATGCTTGGCCCGCCTTTGCAGGTCTACTCTTGCCAGGGCCTTCTCCACCCGTTCCTTCCGCTCGGCCCGGGGAACCTTCTGGTAGATCAGCGGAAGCTCCACATTCTCCTCGGCGGTGAGCTTGGAGATCAGGTTGAAGCTCTGGAACACGAAGCCGATCTTCCGGTTCCGGATTCTGGCCAGCTGATTTTCCGTATAGTCCTCAATGGGGGTGCCGTCTAAGAGATAGGTGCCGGAGTCGGCGGTGTCCAGGCAGCCGATGATGTTCATCAGCGTGGACTTGCCGGAACCGGAGGGGCCGATAATGCTGACAAATTCGCCGGGATCGATGTGCAGATTGGCTTTGTTCAGGGCATAGACCTTTTCGCTGCCGATCTGATAGATCCGGGAGATATCCTTTAGATCAATCATGCCTGCCTCCTCAGCCGCCCATGTTGGGCATGCCCGCCGGCATCTTGGATACATCGGGCATGGCGCTGCCCTTGTCGCTGCCCCGGTCGCCCCGGCTGCCCATATCGCTCATACCGCCCATGCCGGAGAAGTCCCCGGAGGTGGTGAAGGTCATGCCGCCGAAGGTGAAGGTCTGCTCCTTGGGGGTGTAGTACACGGTGTCGCCCTCGGCAAGGCCGGAGACGATCTCTGTGTAGGTGCCGTTGGTCAGGCCCAGGGTGACCTCTGTCATGCCGCCCAAGGTGTCGGTTTCCGCGTCATAGGCGGTGTAGACATAGGCGGTGGTGCTGGTCTTACGGATGGCATCCGCAGGCAGCAGCAGGGCATTGTCCACACCCTGGATGGTCACCTCGGCCTTGGCGGTCATGCCGGAGAGCATGCCGGGCTGCTTGTCCAGGGTGATCTTGGCGGAATAGCTGCCGTCGGTGCCGGTGGTGTCGATTTCCGTAACAGTGCCCACATAGTGTTCGTCACCCACGGACTCCACGGTCAGGCTGACCTCCTGACCAACCTCCAGGGAGAGAATGTCCGTCTCGTCCACAGAGACGGTGACGGTCATGCTTTCGCCGGGGTCAAGGGTGGCCAGGGCGGTGTCCGTCAAAGGATCGGTGCCTACGGTCAGGTCGTCCAGGGATACCAGGGTTTCCAGGGTGCCGGACTGCTCGGCCACCAGGCCGCCGTCCTTATAGAGCTTCACAAGCTTTTGGTAGAGCTTTTCGTAGTCCTCCCGCTGCTGGAGCAGCTGGTTGTATTTGGCGGAGTCTTCGGTGTCGCGCAGGGTGAACAGGGTGGAGGAGGCAGTGACCTTGGCATTCTCCCTGGCGGAAACGTTGGAGACGGTTCCGGCATAGCCGGTGACCTTCAGGGGGCTGTGAATATACAGTTCCCCGGCCAGCGCGCCCACGGTGGCGGTGTCGCCCACCAGAGGCCCGTCGTCGGAAATCAGCACCGTAGCCTTACCGCCGCTGACGGCGTCCACCGTGCCGTCCCACTGCTTGCCGTCGGAGGTGGTGACGGTGACGGTTTCGCCCACGGTCAGCGCGTCGGTCTCAATGTCTACAGCCAGAAATCCATCCAGGCTCAGCTCTGCCAGGCAGCCCTTGTCATACATAATGTCTGCCACGCTGTCGCCCGGTTCCGCATAGACGGCCTTGACCCGGCCGGAAACACCGGCCTTGACGGTGGAGGAAACCTTGTCCTTGCTGGCCTCCTGGAGCTGGCCGTCCAGGTCATCCAGGGCGTCCTGAACGGTGGACAGGCTGGTCAGCACGGTGCTGGTGTTGGTGGAGGCCAGAAGGGTGCCCGCTTCAACGGTGTCGCCCTGCTCCACATAGAGCTTTTCCACCTTCACGGTGGCGGGGACGGTCAGGTCCTCCACATTGTCACTGGTCAGGCTGCCGCTGCCGGAGACGGTGGCCTTGATGGAGCCTGTGGTGACGGTGACGGACTTGACATTGCTGCCGCTCTGGGCCGTCACGGACCGCTGCACCCGCTGCCGGACATACAGTGTACCGGCCAGTCCCGCTACCAGGACCACGGCAACAATGGCGGTGACCCGCTGAACGGTTTTCTTCCGTTTCTGGGCTTTTGTTGGTTTGGCCATAGAGAATTCCTCCAAAATCAATTGTTAATGTTTATTTTATAGGGAAAACCTGAAATCAGTCTGAAGAAAAAATGAATAGGCTGTGAATAAGGAAACCGCAGACATGAAAAAAACAAGTGCTGCGGACCAAGGACCGTGGCACAAATCCCTTGATTCCGGCACGAAATCCGGCGTTTGACGCTCTCCGGAACGGAGATTTCCTGCTATAATAGAATCGAATTTTTATGGATAAAGGAGCTTGTCCAACATGTGAATATGCATCCGTGATGGAAGAACTGTGTTACGACCGCGAGCCCCCCACGCTTTTCTTTGAAACCCATTGACAGTGGCGAATACAAAGAGTATAATTATGACTGAAAGAACAAAAGCGGTCAAAACGTTTTTGGAGGTTATCACTTGGCGTTTACAGAACAGAAAAATGAAATGATCCGTAAGGATTTATTAGACGAAGCGTTGCGTTGTGCCGTGACCGTCGGGATGCGGAAAACATCGGTGGAACAGCTCACGGAAGCGGTGGGTATTGCAAAGGGTTCGTTCTATAAGGTCTTCCCATCCAAAGAGCTGCTGTTCTTTGCTGTGCTGGAAAATATTCATGCGGAAACGTATGCCGTAGCGGAGAAAGCCTTACAGGACAATGCAGAACTTCCACCAACGGAGCGAGCAACGAAGATCATTCTTGCCGCCTGCAAATACCTTTCCGATACCAAAGCGATGACCTTCATCGAAAACGATGCGGAGTTTTTGTTGCGGCGGATACCGTCTGACATCAAATCTGCCCACTATCACGATGACGAAGTTCATATTCGTCAAATTCTGGAAGCAAGTGGACTTGTGCCGAAAGGCGGAATGGATCTGGCTGCCGCCACCGTCCGAGGGCTGATCTTAACTGTCTCCCATCAGGGAGAAATCGGCGAACTGTATCCGCAGGTGTTGGAAACGCTGGTGCATGGTGCTTGCAAGGAATTATTTGATTAAATCGAAAAGCTGCCGTCTGGCGGCTTTTCAAAAGACAGTGAGTTAGAGATAGCTAACTTCTGCATAGGAGTGATATTATGAAGAAAACATTTTGGGATCGCACAGCGAAAAGCTATGACCACTTTATGAAGAAAGACCACAAGGCATATAAGCAAATGTATTCTCTAATCTATCCTGTGGTGCGGCACAAGCAGGTGCTGGAGCTTGCCACCGGCACAGGGCTGATTGCCAAGCATATCGTCCGCTCTGCCGACCATATTGAAGCTACCGACGCATCCCAAGAGATGATCGAGCAGGCGAAACAGGGCGTAAAATCTACAAAACTCTATTTTTCGGTGCAGGATATGTTCCATCTGCCCTATGCTGACCAGTCTTTCGATGTGGTGATCGTGGTCAATGCGCTGCACATTGTACCGGAACCGGAGAAAGCCCTCTCTGAAATTCGCCGGGTGCTGAAGCCCGGCGGGACCTTTCTCATCTGCAACGAGAGCAATGGCGACTCGGACAAGGACGAGAAGTGGACGGAGATCATCGGCGGTATGACCATATACAGCGGCGATGAGCTGAAAACATTTCTGGAAAACGATGGATTCTGCTCTAAGCGGTGTCCTATCCGGCGTTGTAGAGCCGCTGGGGGCGGTGTTAACAATTCTTGCAGCACAGTTTGTTGCCCCCGCTTTGCCGTATTTGCTGAGTTTTGCCGCAGGAGCTATGCTCTATGTGGTAGTGGAAGAACTGATTCCTGAAATGTCTGCCGGAAAGCATTCCAACATCGGTACAGTATCCTTTGCGTTGGGATTCAGCGTGATGATGGTGCTGGATGTGGTGTTGGGATAAGAAGCCAGACCGTCAAGAAATGCCACTATCCAGTACCTTACCAACAAACAACACATTACAATCACTGTAAAACGCAGAAACCGCCACTCTGCCAAGTGACGGTTTCTAAAGTTTTTCTGTAAAACCTGAACGAGCAGACCGCTTATCGATGATGCTCTTTCCATATTGATTATACCACGACCCACAAATCGTCAAGATGGGCCGTGGTTTTTGTTTCACCTTATTTATACTCCTGCAGCAGGAACATGGGCTTGATGGCGACCACCTCATCGTATTCCTCCTGCTCCACCTGAACGTCGGCATTGAGCTTTTTCAGGTCCTCCTTGACAACGGCCAGGGCCTCCTTGGCGCTCTGGGCGCGGCCCTCCCGGAGGACGCGGATCATCCGGTCCAGCACAATGGGGTGGGCATAGCGGGCGGGGACGGGAAAATCCTCAGGCAGAATGGCTTCCATGCCGGAAATGGAAGCGTCCCAGGCGGCGGTGACGGCCTTCTTGTTGTTCTTCGCCGTGGGGATGACCTGGGTGCCGGAGAACAGGAAGGCGGCTGCCAGACCCAGCAGAGTGAAGTACAGGCCGGTGGTGTCGCGGTTGATGAGCTCATAGATACCGTAGGCACCGCAGACAATGCCGCCAACGATGATGGCCAGGGCCACCCAGCGGTAGGCGGGGCGGGTGCGGTCCGAGCTGCGCTTGCGCTTGGCGGCAACGGAAAGGGCTGCGGTCTGCTCCGGGTAGCTTGTCAGGAAGGCCCTGGCACCCTCCAGCTCCTCCCGGGCCTTCTGGGCCTTGGGGGTCAGCTCCTTGAGAAATTTCGCCTCCATGGCCGCCTGCTTTTCCTTCAGGCGCTTCTCCGCCTCCAGGCTGTGGGTGGGGATTTCCGGGCGGATCTTGGAGATATGGGCCAGCAGAAGGTCCACATCCTGTTCGTATTTGAAGTTGCACTGCTTCACCGTGCCGTCGTCCAGCTCCACCACCAGATAGGGAATGGCGCCGAAGACGCCCTTTCCGGAAAAACCGCCCTTGCTCATGGCGACCCGCTTGAAAATACGCTTCACGGATTTCAGCGCCGCATAGTATACCCGGTCGAAGAAGAAGCTGTTCAGGTAAATGGCCTCATCGCCCACGCCGCAGGGGCCGAAGCGCTTGCAGAATTTTTTGTCAACGGAAAGCGTCGCCTTATCCAGGGCCGTGCTGCCCAGCTGTTTCGGAGTAAAAATCATGGAATTACCTCACTTTATACCGCAAAAGGTGGGGAAGTTTCCTCCCCCACCTTCTCTATGGACTTAAATTACTTGCCCAGGGTCTCGTACTGGGGCTTTACGTCGCGCTTCTTGATGGAGTACAGGAAGATACCCAGGAACGCAGCGGCGATAATAATGCCTGCGGGATAGGCAACCTTTGTACCAAGGTTCAGACACTCAGGAGCGAAGAAGAAGTAGGTTGCGGAAACAGCGCTCATGAAGGTTGCGGGAACGGCGGTGATCCAGTAGTTCTTCTTCTCATAGAACAGGAACATGGAAGCAGCCCACAGAACGATCATAGCCAGGGTCTGGTTGGTCCAGCTGAAGTAACGCCAGATGATGGTGTAGTCGATCTTGCCCAGGGCGTTGCCGATGCCCAGGAAGGCGCCGATGCCCAGAACGGGGATGCAGAGAATCAGGCGATTCTTCCACTTCTTCTGATCCAGATGGAACCAGTCAGCCAGCACCAGACGGGCGGAACGGAAAGCGGTGTCGCCGGAGGTGATGGGACAGGCGATAACACCAATCATTGCCAGAGCAATGCCGATGCCGCCCATGGTCTTTGCGCACACATCGTAGATTGCAGCAGACTGGCCGTTTGCCAGTGCTTCCTGCAGGCCGGTGTTCAGACCGCCGGTGACAGGGTAAAGAGCCACACCAGCGGCAGCCCAAATCAGGGCGATGATGCCTTCGGAAACCATGGCACCGTAGAACACGAAGTGGCCCTGCTTCTCACTCTTCAGGCAGCGAGCCATCAGGGGGCTTTGAGTGGCATGGAAGCCGGAGATGGCGCCGCAGGCCACGGTGATAAACATACAGCTCCAAATGGGGGTTCCCTTGGGATGCATGGAACCAAAGTTTGTCCAAATTTCGGGGATGACGTACTCGCTCTTAGTAAAGATGCCGATTGCCACACCGATAGCCATGATGATCAGGCAGATACCAAAAAGAGGGTAAATCTTGCCAATCAGCTTGTCGATGGACAGGAAGGTGGCGATGAAGTAGTAGACCAGAATCAGGATCAGCCAGAACAGAGTCGTTGCAACCACGCCGGAAGCACCGTTGTTCTTGAACAGGGCGACAATCAGACCGGCAGGGCCGACTGCAAACACGGTGCCGACCATGATCAGCAATACTACGGAGAAGATACGCATAACGTTCTTCATAACGCCGCCCAGGTAGATGCCAGAAATTTCGGAGATAGAGACACCGTCATTCCGCTCGGACAGCATACCGGAGAAATAGTCGTGGACGCCGCCGGCAAAGATGGTGCCGAAGGTGATCCACAGGAACACGATGGGCCCCCACAGGGCACCCTGAAGGGCGCCGAAGATGGGGCCGAGGCCCGCGATGTTAAGCAGCTGGATCATGAACAGCTTCCACTGGGGCAGGACCACGTAGTCCACGCCGTCGTTGATGCGCACGGCGGGGGTTTCACGGTCGTCCGGGCCGAAGGTGTTTTCTACGACTTTGCCGTAGAAGAAGTAACCCGCGATCAGGATTGCCAGGCAGAGCAAAAAGCTAATCATTTGGACTCCTCCTTGAAACATATAAAATTTTTCGAATAGGGGCATAATGCCCTGTTTCTACGGCGCCATTATCGCCGACTTCTGCTGCAAAATCAAGGGACAAACTCCACAAAAAAGCTCTGCAAAATTTTACAGAGTTCACAATACGGACATAATTTGTCCATAATTTTGAAAAAATGGTTAGAAAATGCTTACTTTGCATCACAAAAAGTTGGAGAATTGGAAGCTCTAAATATACAAAAAGATAAATGCGAAAAATTGTGCTTGACAAGAAAAAGTACACAAGCTCGAAAAATAGGGGAAAATCTCGCTCATTTCCCGGGAAATACAGACAGCAGCCCGCAAAACGAATGCTGCTGCCAAAAGAGTGACGGTATTTTTGAAGAAGAAAAATGCAAAAAGGGTTTCTTGCTTTTGCCGGAATGGCACAGGGCGCATCGCGTCGATGGCGCTTTGGGCTTTGCCGGGGAGATGCTGGGAGGCCTTCTGGAGCGAAGGCTGGTGCTGCCGCAGCTTGCCCTGTACCGCAGGAGCACCCCGAGAATACCCAGCCAGCGGAAATAGTCATACATCGTATCCCGCAGCCCCCGCCATTCCCGCCGCCGCCGGACCTTCCCGGCGGTGTACAGGCTGCCCAAAGGTTCGCTTCCAACAGCTTTGCCCATTTCCATGTCCTCCCTGAAACTTCCTGTGATCTTTTTCGCATTCCTATGAAACGATTATATAACAAACCGGAAAAAATGCAAGGGAGAAGAAAATCCTGTGTGTCCGGGCGGCCCGGCCGCCTTCGTACGCGCTCCTATACTAGCCTTACCTATACTTACCTAACCTTACCTTACCTCGGTTGCCGGATCGACACCCGTTTGGCTGTCATGCGGTTGTCAAGTTCAGCAGGGTACTTTTGTCCATTTTTATCTTGCGCACGATTTGTAAATATGCGATCATGTATTCAGAAGAGAGTGTATGCGCTGCGGGGCCTGCCCCGGCGTGCACAATAAGGAGCAAACGCCGTCCAGCCGGCGTTTGGCGGCAGTCCACCGGAGTATCCGGGCTGTACCGCAGGGGGCTTTCCTTTCATCCACATCCCTAATGGGATGCGTCTGAAAGGAAAGGGACTCTCCCACGGGCTAAAAAAGAGTCCACCGGACTCTTTTTTACGGCAGCTGCGCTGCCGCCGCCCTTTCGAGTCCCAACTGATGTACCAAAAAAGAGGCCATCCGGGGGGTACGCCAGAAGGGACTCGGGACATTATGGAGCAAATTCCGTCCAGCCGGAATTTGGCGGCAGTCCACCGGACTGCCGCATTTAATTGTTCGAGTCCCTTCGCGTAAGCAAAAACAGGACATCCCGCATGGGACGTCCTGTTTTTGGTACGCCAGAAGGGACTCGAACCCCCAACCCTCGGAACCGGAATCCGATGCTCTATCCATTGAGCCACTGGCGCATACACCTCAAGTGCTTGGCTATTATAGCAGATAAAGCTGGATTTGTAAAGAGTCAAATGGCAAAAAAATCTCTCCGGGTGCGGGTGCATCCGGAGAGAATGGGAATTACTCCTCTACCAGGGCGATGTGCACATCGTCCAGCTGCTTCTGGTCGACGGTGCTGGGGGCGCCCATCATCAGGTCCTGGGCGTTCTTGTTCATGGGGAAGGTGATGACCTCCCGGATGCTCTCCTCGCCGGTGAGCATCATGATCAGCCGGTCCACGCCGGGGGCTGCACCGGCATGGGGGGGTGCGCCGTAGGTGAAGGCATTGTACATGGCGGGGAACTTGGCCTTGACATCGTCCTCGCCCAGGCCCACCATCTCGAAGGCCTTGACCATGATCTCGGGGTCGTGGTTCCGGACGGCGCCGGAAGCGCACTCGTAGCCGTTGCACACCAGGTCGTACTGGTTGGCATGGATGGCCAGCAGCTTTTCGGTATCGCCTTCGGCCTCTTCCAGGGCCTTCAGGCCGCCCTGGGGCATGGAGAAGGGGTTGTGGCAGAATTCCAGCTGGCCGGATTCCTCGCCGATCTCGTACATGGGGAAGTCCACAATCCAGCACAGAGCGTACTGCTCCTCGTCGAAGTGGCCGGGCACCCGCTTGCCAAGCAAGGTACGGATGACGCCTGCGGTCTTCTGGGCGGCGGCCTTCTTGCCGGCGGCCATGCAGACGAAGGAGCCGGGCTTCAGGGCCAGCTTTTCCTTCAGAGCCTCGCCGCAGTCGCCCAGGAACTTGGAGATGCCGCCGGTGAGAGCGCCATTCTCATCCACCTTGACCCAGCAGGCCTTATTGCCGGTCTGGACCTCTACATCGGCCAGCAGCTTATCGATCCACTTTCTGGCCTGGGTGAAGTTGTCCACAGCCACGGCCTTGACGGTGGCACCCTCGAAGGGGCCGAAGCCGCAGCCCTGAACGATGGCAGAAATGTCCTGGATCTCCAGGTCGATCCGCAGGTCGGGCTTGTCGGAGCCGTAGCGCTCCATGGCCTCGTTGTAGGGGATGTGCCGCCAGGGAGCCTGGGCCACCCGCTTAAACTTGCCGAACTTCTCGTAAACCGGCTGCAAAACCGTTTCCAAAGTTTCCAGCACGTCCTCCTGAGAGGCGAAGGCCATCTCCATATCCAGCTGGTAGAATTCGCCGGGGGTGCGGTCTGCCCGGGCGTCCTCATCCCGGAAGCAGGGGGCAATCTGGAAATACTTGTCGAAGCCGGAGGTCATCAGCAGCTGCTTGAACTGCTGGGGCGCCTGGGGCAGGGCATAGAACTTGCCGGGGTGGTTCCGGGCGGGGACCAGATAGTCTCTTGCGCCCTCGGGGCTGGAGGAGGTCAGAATGGGGGTGGTGATCTCCAGGAAGCCCAGGTCCGTCATCCGCTTGCGCAGCTCGGCCACCACCTGGCAGCGGAGCACGATGTTGGACTTGACGGCGGGGTTCCGCAGGTCCAGGAAGCGGTATTTCAGCCGGGTGTTCTCATCGGCATCCCGGCTCTTGTTGATCTCAAAGGGCAGCTGGTTGTGGAAGCACTTGCCCAGCACCTCGATCTTCTCGGGCACGACCTCAATGTCGCCGGTGGGCAGCTTGGAATTCTTGCTCTCCCGCTCCCGGACGGTGCCGGTGACGGAGATGGTGGATTCCTTATTGATGGTCTTGACCAGCTTCATCATGTCCTCGGTCTCCACCACCACCTGAGTGGTGCCGTAGTAGTCCCGCAGCACCAGGAAGGCAAAGTTGGAGCCCACTTCCCGGACATTTTCCAGCCAGCCGACGATGGTCACTTTCTTGCCTGCGTCCCCGAGCCGCAGCTCGCCGCAGGTATTTGTTCTGGATTGCTTCATAAAAAAGCCTCTCTTGTTTCTAAATTTAACGCCGCTATTTTCTCACATATCACGGAAAAAGTCAATAGACGGTACTATTTTCTCACAACAATTGGAAGGGGCCGATGCCCACATCGGCCCCTTTGGAATTTTTAAGTTGCCGCCATTGCCTTTCATGGGAGCCATTGTCCGATGCGAAAATAAATTGTGTTAAGTCCACCGGGCTGTTTCGTGCCATGGTCATCGGCATGATGGCCTTCACCGTCCTGGATATGCTGTGCGGCTTGCAGGAAAATGGGGCCATCCGGCCGACGCGTTGGTGTGTGGAAGTACTGAATGTGCTGTATTTCAGCGTGTCTGCAGCAACGGTGTTCGTTGCCTGCCTGTATACGGAAAATGAGCTTGGCGCGACCTGGCTGGGAAACAGGAAGAAGATTGGCCTTTTGGCGCTGCCGCTGCTGGTGCTGGTCGTCTGCCTGCCACTGACCCTCCAATACGGCTTCTTTTTCTATATCAGCTCCGACGGCCGCTACATCAAGGGACCGGCCTATGTGCTCATGGCCCTGATGAGCTATGGCTATCTTCTGGTCATTGGCGTGAAGGCCCTTGCGGGGATGTTCCGAAAGAGCAATTTTGCGCGCCGCCGCGCCTATTCCGCCGTGGCCTCCTTTGTGGTTTGCCCCCTGATTGCGGGCCTTATCCAGTCTTTCCACACGGGCCTTTCCATTCTGTGCATGGGCTGCACTGTTGCGCTGGTGCAGGTGTTCATCAATATCCAGCAGAGCCGGATCACCATTGACCCGCTGACCCAGATCAATAACCGCTCCCGGCTTTTGCAGCACCTGGACAAGGCCCTGGCCCGCCAGAAGGGCAGCCCGGAGCGGCAGCTCTACCTCTTCATGATCGATATCGATGATTTTAAGCAGATCAACGACCGCTATGGCCATCTGGAAGGGGACCGGGCGCTGATTTGCCTGGCGGATGCCCTAAAGGATGCCGCCGCCGAGTGCAAATGCCTGATTGCCCGCTTCGGCGGCGATGAGTTCGCCGTGGCCATGGAGCCAAAGTCAGAAGAAGAGGTGACCCGCTTCCAGGAGGAGCTGCGGCGCTTCCTTGCAATGCACAATGCAGCCATGGAGACTCCCTATACCATCCATATCAGCATCGGCTGCACCCGCTGCACCCCGGAGCATACCTCTATCCCCGCCCTGATCCAGGCCGCAGACAAGGCCCTTTACCAGGCCAAGGCCGCCAGAAAGCAAAGCCGCGCCAACCTGCATTGACAAACGGCTTGCTTTGTGTTAGGATATCCCTGCTGCGAAAGGCAGATCTGCGGGCATGGTGGAATTGGTAGACTCGGTGGATTTAGGTTCCACTGCCAACGCGTGCAGGTTCGAGTCCTGTTGCCCGCACCATAATGAGTGTTCATAACGGATCTGCGTTATGAACGCTCTTTTTAGGTTCTATAGTACATGTTGGGGTCAGGCAATGAGCCCAATGTCAGTAAGCTAAGAAAGGCTGGGTCTCGCAGAAATGCGGGGCCCAGTTTTTGCATCAAGAAAACCAGGACTCCATTTCTGGAGCCCTGGTAAAAAAGTCATTGTTTTTTGCCTGCCTACTTGACAGGTGGCGGTTCAAAGTGAACCACTCATGCGTCTTAAGGCGCTGCTGTATCAGACCCTTATAGGGCCAGTGCAAGCCACCGGCTTCGCCGGTGGTCCTGACTTGGGCATCCGAGTTCAGACGACTTCCTCTGAGTCCCGCTTTTTGGTCAGGTTCCGCAAGTGGAAATAAACGGTGTGGCTGGAGATGTTCAGGGCCTCGGCCACCTGATCGATGGCACTTTTCAGCTCGAAAACGTGCCAGTTGTAGAGCAGGCGGATAATCTCCTTGTTGCGCATGGAGGGAAGAACCGAAGCATTGGAGAAGACGGCGTTTTTTGCCTCCGCCAGCTTCTGGGAGACGGCATCAGAGGAATTTTCAGCGAAGTGCTCCGCCGTAAATACGGAGCTGGTCTGGGGAAGGATACCGGTGACGAAATCCAGAATAGGGGTAGCGAGGTAGAGATTGATGCAGAGCAGGCCGATGACCCGGCCATGCTGCCCGCGGATGGCGATGGTGGTGGATTTCATGGGCTCTCCGTTGTGATTTTTGCAGAAATACACCCGATGATCCGATTCACCCTCCTGCTCCTCCAGCTTTTCCAGCATGCTCAGGGCCAGATCCGTAATGGGGGAGCCTTCCGAGCGGCCTGTATGGAAGCCGTTCATGATCTTGATCACGGAGTGATCCAGGTTTTCCAGACTGTGCAGCGTGATTTCGTAGCTGGGGCCAAGATAAGCGGCCAGGCCCTCTACAACAGGAATATAGCTGTTCAGGATCAACCGTTCCTCTTTGACAAAAGAAATCTCTTTTACCATATAACACCTATCCTATAACTTTCAAGATAGAGCGTCTCCATAGACCCAGGCGGTATGGAGAAACGTCCTTGTTTCTCGTTTAGAATAACATATTTTTTCTTGTGACGCCATAGGAAAGAGAAAAATATTTCTGTTTTCCGGCGTAGGATGGCTCCCGGGAGACCGGGAGCCTTTGTGTCAATGCAGTCCTTTTTCTTCCATCAGCATCCGGATGCCCTGTTCCAGACGGTTCAGGCCCTCCTCCAGGATGCCCCGGCTGGTGGCGAAGCAGATGCGGATATAGCCCTCACTGCCCTGGCCGAAAAACTTCTCTCCTCCGGAGACCAGCGCCAGCTTGACCTTCTGCTTCATGTAGTCCGTGAAGTCCTCGCTCTTCATGCCGAAGGCCCGGATATCCACATACAGCAGGTAGGTGGCCCGGGGCGCATAGGCCTTCACAAGGGGCATATGCTTCAGCCGGTCCACGGCATAGTCCCGATTGCCCTTCAGATGCACCAGGAAAGCGTCTACCCAGTCGTAGTTGTGCATACAGGCGGTGCCGGCGATCTGGGACAGGGAGCTGATGCCTCCGGCAGTGCTCATGACATCGGACTTCTCCACCATGCGCTCGAAGAGTGCCGGATCCGTCGTATAGATGCAGCCGATGCGCATACCGGCGATACCGAAGCTCTTGGACCAGCCAAAGACGCTCATGACCCGGCGGCAGCGCTCATTGCCCAGCAGATAGATGCTGTTGAAGGGAGCCTCGGGGAAGATGATATCAGACCAGATCTCATCGTTCATGATGTAGAGGTTGTACTTTTCGCACAGCGCCATGATGTGCTCCAGGTCCTCTTTCCGGTAGGAGACACCGTAGGGATTGTGGGGGTTGCACAGGCCAATCATTCTGGTCTTGGGGGTGATGTAGCTTTCCAGGTCCGACAGATCGATCCAGCCGTCCTTCAGCTTGGCGGGGAAGAGGGCCACCTTTCCCCCGGCAGCCAGGCAGGACTCCCGGAACAGGTAGTCCACGGGATCGAAGACGATCATTTCGTCTCCGGGGGCAAGCACCGTCCTGGCAATGACGTACATACCCCGGGCCGCGCTGTCAATGGGCAGAATCAGCTCAGGGTCGATGATCTCCCCCTTGCGTGCCTTCAGCCCATCGGAAATGGCCTGCTTGAATTCCGGCAGACCCAGCTTCGGGGTGTAGGAAAAATATCCGCCGTTGATGTAATCGATCATGGCCTGGCGGACAGGCTCTGCCACAGGAAAGTCCGGGTCTGCCGCCGTCAGGGGGATGACACCGTCGTCTACCTCGGCCCAGCGGTAATTGTAGGCCCGCTGCTTCAGCACATTCAGCCGGACGTTGCTGTCGTCAAACAGTCCCATCTCAGCCCTCCTTGACGAAGGCAATGGCCTCCACCTCGCACAGAACACCCTTTGGCAGAGTCTTCACGGCTACGCAGGACCGGGCGGGAGCGCTGACAAAGTACTTCTCATAGACGCTGTTGAAGGTGGGAAAGTCGGCCATGTCCGCCAGGAAGCAGGTGGTCTTTACCACGTTCTCAAAGGAAGAGCCTGCGGCCTCCAGCACGGCACCCACATTCTTGCAGGACTGCTCGGCCTGGGTGGCGATGGTGTCTCCGGCAGCCGCGCCGGTGGCGGGATCTACGGGGATCTGACCGGAGGTGAAGACCAGATTTCCCAGCTTCATACCCTGGGAGTAGGGGCCGATGGCGGCAGGGGCTTTTTCGGTATAGATCTTGTTCATGTTCTGTTCCTCCAAAATTGATGTATTTTTGTAATCTCAGGATCGGGGATAAGGGTTATTCCATATCCAGGTGGCAGGCCACTTGGGTGCCGTCTGCCATGGTTTTCAGGCAGGGCTTTTCCTGCTTGCAGATGTCCATGCAGTAGCGGCAGCGGGGATGGAAGGGGCAGCCGCTGGGGGGATTGACAGGGCTGGGAATATCGCCGGCGAGAATGATTCGCTGGCTCTTTCCCTGCTCTTTGATGTTGGGGATGGCAGAGAGCAGGGCCTGGGTATAGGGATGGCGGCGCTTTTCGTAGATGGCCTCTTTGGTGCCGATCTCTACCACGTTGCCAAGATACATGACCATGACCCGGTCGCAGAAATGCTTGATGATCCGCAGGTCGTGGGAGATGAACATATAGGACAGGTCGTACTGCTCCTTGATGTCCTGCATCAGATTGATGACCTGGGCCTGAATGGATACGTCCAGGGCGGACACAGGCTCATCACAGACCACAAACTGGGGGTGCAGGGCAATGGCCCGGGCAATGCCTACCCGCTGCCGCTGGCCGCCGGAGAACTCGTGGGGGTAGCGGTAGACGTGCTCCGGCCGCAGGCCGACCCGGTATACCAGCTGACTGACCTCGGTAAAGATCTGCTCCCGGCTCATCTCCGGGTGATGGATCTGGAAGGGCTCCGCCAGGATCTGGTAAACGGTCTTTCTGGGGTCCAGAGAGGCGTAGGGATCCTGGAAGATGATCTGCATCTGACTGCGGATGGTGCGCATATCCTTGCGGCTCAGGGTGGTCAGCTCCGTGCCCTGGAAGGTGACAGAGCCGGAAGTGGGCTCGATCAGGTTCAGCACCAGCCGCCCGGTGGTGGATTTGCCGCAGCCGGACTCGCCCACCACGCCCAGGGTCTCACCCCGGAAAATCTGGAAGGAAACATCATCTACGGCCTTGACGGGCTTGTCCTTGTCCCCGGTGGGGAAATATTTCTTTAAGTTTTTGGCATCTACCAATACTTCTCTCATGCCTCAAACCTCCTGCATCGGACCTGCCTGCCGTCGGGAAGGGTGGTCAAATTGATTCTATGGGCTTCGCATTCCGGGCAGCAGAACTGGCACCGGGGGGCGAACCGACAGCCGCTGGGCATATCGTACAGGCTGGGCACCAGGCCCTCCAGAGTACGAAGACGGGAAACATGGTCGTTGATATCCGGGATGGAATTCATCAGACCGATGGTATAGGGATGCTTGGGATCATCGAAGAGAGCCCGGGTGGGGGCCTTTTCCACGATGTCTCCGGCGTACATCACCGCCACCTCGTCGGCCATTTCGGCAATGACACCCAGGTCGTGGGTGATGATGATAATGGACATATGGAGCTTTTCCTGCAGGTCTTTCAGCAGTTGCAGGATCTGGGCCTGAATGGTCACATCCAGGGCCGTGGTGGGCTCGTCGGCAATCAGCAGCTCCGGATCTCCGGACAGGGCCATAGCGATCATGACCCGCTGGCGCATACCGCCGGAAAGCTGATGGGGGTATTCGTCTACCCGCTTCCCCGCTTCGGGAATGCCAACCAGCTCCAGCAGCTCAATGGCCCGGTCCCGGGCGGCCTTTTTGTCCAGGCCCTTGTGGAGCTTCAGGGACTCCGAAATCTGGTCCCCGATGGTAAATACCGGGTTCAGGGAGGTCATGGGCTCCTGGAAAATCATGGAGATCCGGTTGCCCCGGAGCTTACGCATTTCCTTTTCGGGCAGGGTCAAAAGGTCCTGGCCGTCAAAGACGATGCTGCCGCCCTCGTTCCGGCCGGTGGCAGGGTCCACCAGACGCATAATAGACAGGCTGGTGACGCTTTTGCCGCAGCCGGATTCACCCACTATGCCCAATGTCTTTCCCTTGTCCAGGGAAAAGGTGACGCCGTCCACCGCTTTGGCAACACCGGAATCGGTGTAGAAATAGGTTTTCAGGTCTTTTACTTCCAACAAACTCATGGGACGCCTCCTTATCCGATGTGGATCTCGTATGGGGTATGGGACAGGTTCTCCATGCCGGACTGGGTCACCAGCACGTCGTCCTCAATGCGGACACCGCAGTCGCCGGGGAAATAGAGCCCAGGCTCCACGGTGAAGATCATGCCGGGGCGCAGGATGGTCTCCCGGCCGATCTGGACCCGGGGGCACTCATGGATCTGCAGGCCAATGCCGTGGCCCAGGCCCCGCAGGGCGTAGCTGTCCAGATTCTCCCGGAAGAAGGGTACCCGGTGGGCATCCTCCACAACCTTGGAGCTGACGCCGGGGCCGATTTTCTCAAGCGCGCACTGCTGGGATTCCCGGACCAGATTGAAAATGCGCATATGCTCCGGGGATACATCACCGAAAAGCAGGGTCCGGGTCATGTCGGAGCAGTAGCCATCCTTCATGACGCCGAAATCCACCACCACCATGTCTCCGTTTTCGATTTTCTTCTCTGTGGGGAAGGCATGGGCAAGAGCCCCCCGGGGGCCGGAGCCCACGATGGTGCCGAAGCTCATGGCCTCAGCACCCTCTTTGGATACCAGGTAGTGGAGCTCGTCGGCCACGTCCTTTTCGGTCATGCCGATCTTCAGCCGCGGCAGGAGCTTGTCAAAGCCTGCCTCAGCCGCGGCAATGGCGGCCTTGGTGCAGGCAATCTCTTCCGCGTCCTTGACCATGCGCTGCTCCAGGAAGTATTCCTGCTCATAGTGCAGCGGCATATCTCCCAGCTGCTCCTTCAGAGGCAGGTATTCATCCAGAGTCAGGCTGCTCTCCAGCACCAGGGCGGTGATGCCCATGGCTTTGACGGTTTTCGCCACGGTGCCCAGCCGGTCGTAGAGATACTCAATGACCTGGCAGTCCTTTGTGGTCTGCTGCTGGGCCTGGGCGGTGTAGCGGGGGTCGGTAATGAGCTTTGCCTCGGTATCCGTGACGATGAGGTAGCCGTTGCTGCCGGTGAAGCCGCAGTAGTACCGACGATTTTCATAGGAGGTAAAGAGCGCGCCGTCCAGGCCCTTGTCCGTCAGGTATTTCCGGACCCCGGCCAGGCGGCTGCGATAGGTTTCTTCTAGGTTCATATGACTTCCTCCTTACTTTTTCTGCTTGGCATCGAAGGCATCCCGAAGTCCGTCACCGATGAAGTTGATGCTCAGCACGGCCAGCAGGATGCAGGCACCTGCCGGCACCCACTGCCAGGGGCGGCCGGTAAGGGTGGCCAGATTGTTGGCGCTCATAAGCATATTGCCCCAGGAGGCCGTGGGCAGCTGAACGCCTACACCCAAGTAGGACAGGGAGGCCTCCGTCAGGATGGCGTGGGCCATCTGCATGGTGCCCTCTACAATGATGGGGGCCATGACATTGGGAATGACGTGGGAGAAGATGATCCGGGAGTCCGTAGCACCCAGGGACACGGCGGCCTGGACATATTCCATTTCCCGGACCCGGAGGATCTCACCCCGGACCAGACGGGCGGTGGCGGTCCAGTTGCACAGGCCCATGATCACCATGATGTTGTAGATACTGGGCTTTAGAATGGTGGAGATGATGATGATCAGAAACAGCACCGGGAAGCAGTTGACCACGTCCACAATACGCATAATCACGCTGTCCAGCCAGCCGCCGAAATAGCCGGAGACGGCACCCAGCAGCACGCCCACCACCAGGGAGATGCCTACGGAGACAATGCCCACGCTCATAGAGACCCGGGCACCGTAAATCAGACGGCTGAGCTCATCCCGTCCCACGTTGTCCGTGCCCAGGATGGTGCCGCTGGCGGAAGGGGACATATCCTTCATGACCTTGCCCTCAGGGGTCTCCAGGATCATATAGGGGTCATTCTGCACCAGCACCGGGGCAAAAACGGCGGCCAGGACCATGAGCAGTATGACGCACAGACCAATGACGGCCAGCTTGTTTTTCCGGAAGCGCTTCCAGCCATCGCTTTTGAACAGGCCGGTTTTTTTCTTTTTATATACCGTTGCGTTTGCCATAGAAACACCTCAATAGCGAATCCGCGGATCGACCACGGAGTATAGAATATCCGCCAGCAGGTTGCCCAACAGCACCAGCACCGCGGTAAACAGGGTCAGACCCATCAGGACCTGGTAGTCCCGGTTGTTAATGGCATCCACGCCCAGCAGACCCATGCCGGGCCAGCCGAAGACCTTTTCCGTGATGTAAGCGCCGCCGAACAGGTTGGGAATGGAGGCACCGAAGATGGTGACCACGGGGATCAGGGAGTTTTTCAGAGCGTGGCGGAAGACCACTACCTTTTCGGACAGGCCCTTGGCCCGGGCGGTACGGATGTAGTCCTGGGACAGGGTCTCGATCATGCTGGAGCGGACGAACCGCATCACCGTGGACAGATTGGCCAGGGACATGACCATGGCGGGCATGATCAGATATTTGGCCTTGTGCCAGAACAGGGCCCAGCCGGTGCCATGGAAGGTGGCGGAGCCAAAGCCGGAGGTGGGCAGCCACCGGAGCTTCAGGGCGAAGATATAGATCAGGCCCATGCCGAAGAAGAAGCTGGGAATGGAGATGCCGAAGAAGGAGAATACGGTCAGGCCGTAGTCACCTTTGGAATACTTGTGGGTGGCGGAGTAGACACCCAGAGGAATGCCGATGATGTAGCTCAGCAGGAAGGAGGTCACGGTCAGCAGCAGCGTGGCGGGCAGACGCTCCAGGATCATGTCCAGAACCGCCTGGCCATTGTAGGTGCTATAGCCGAAGTTGCCATGGACCAGCTCCTTGAGCCAGTTCCAATACTGCACGATAATGGGCTTGTTGAGGCCCAGCTTCTCCTGAGCCCGGAGCAGAGCCTCGGGACTGGAGCGGGGGCTGAGCATACCGCCCAGGGGGCCGCCGGGAGCCATCTTCATAATGAAGAAGGTGAGGATGGTGATGCCGAAAATCACGGGGATCGCCTGCAGCAGACGCTTCCTAACATATTTATTCATAAGCGCTCCTTACTTGGTCTGCTCCCGCAGGGCGGGAATGAAGGTATCCGAGCTGACACAGACAAAGTCTGTCTCTCCCAGGGCATGGAGGAAGGCCTCGTATTTGCCCATGGTCAGGCCGTCGCACAGAGGCACATCTTCGGAGTAGTCGAAGGCAATGGTCTTGTGAGGCAGCTCCCGGACTATTGCCGTCAGGTCCGGATAGAATTCCTGGTAGTGGACCACCTTGTCGAACATACCGGATTCTTCCACGTCCTGGGCATCAATGACAGAGGCCATAGCCAGCTTGTCTCCCCGGGAGGTGAAGGCGTAGGCGCTGGAGCCTACGGTGTCTACACCGAAGCAGGTGCCGGGGATGGGGTCCGCGCCCTCGCCGGTAATGATCAGGTACAGATCAATGCCCAGCTCCTTCATCCTGGCGATCATATTGTCCATAAATTGAATGTTCTTAGTGTAATCGTTCATGATAAAACCTCCCCATTGTCCACGGAAGCGATGGCTCCGGGACAGCCGCAATTGTTGCAAATGATTTCGTCCAGAACCCGGCAGCCAAACCGGAAGGAGTCTTCCAGAATGCTTTCGTCGTTCCCGTGGACCTTCGGCAGGATCACATCGAAGGAATCCCCCATAGTCAGAGGGGATAGCCCGTAAACCATGGCCTTGCCTCCGGCAAAGAACCGGCCGTCCGTCCGGCCCAGGGCCAGCATAGGCAGTACGCCGCCGTCAAAGCCGAAGCGGGTGCAGCTGCGCTGGATCTGGCCGATCAGCTCTTGCAGGCGGGAGTTGTCGAAGCTGCTTTCAAAGCCGTCTTCATAGCTCTCAACCGCGTAGCTGACCTGGCAGTCCTCCAGGACCCGGTCCAGGAAGGCGGTAATTTCCTCCGGAGGGCTGTAGGGCAGCACCTTGAATTCCAGCAGGGTCTCCACCTGAGCCGGGATCACGTTGCTCCGCTCTCCCAGCAGGAAGGAGCGCATGGAGATGCTGTTCTGCCCCGCGTAGCCGAAGATATCCGCTCCCACGGGATTGTCCCATTCCCGGCTGCCCACAATGGCGGCCTGGGTGTCCTGGGTCCGGTGAGAGCCGCACTGCAGCTCCTCCTCCCGTGAAAAGATGTTTTTCAGGGCCTTGGCCATTTTCAGCATGGCCTGGTCAGCGCCGGGAGCGCTGGCGTGGCCGCCGGTGCCTGTGGCTGTCAGCCGGACTTTGCACACCGCTTTTTCGCCCACGGTGAGCATCATGTAGTTCTTGCTGTTGATCCGCAGGGGAAAGCCCCCGCCCTCGTTGATGACCATGCCCCTTTGGAAGAGCTCCGGCTCTGCCTGGCGAACATAACCCATGCCGTAGGCACTGCCCTGCTCCTCGTCAATGGTGGCGAGAAAGTATACGTCTCTGTTCAGTGCCGCCTCCTGCCCTGCTAAATGAAGGAATGCATAGAGCTCCATGACGGTCAGGTGCTTGGTGTCCAGGGTGCCCCGGGCCCAGATGCGGCCGCCCTCGCAGTCGGCGGAGAACAGGCCGTGGGTCCATTTCTCCGGGTCTCCCGACACCACATCGATGTGGGAGATCAGGATCATAGGATCCTCTGTGGGGTTGACCGCTGTGAGCTTGGCCAGCAGGTTGGGCCGCTTGGGGTCCCGGCAGATCCGGCGGTGGGCAATGCCGAACCGGTCCAGAATGCCTTCCAGATAGGCACAGGCCTGCTCTTCTCCGGCAGTTCCGGTAACAGATGGAATCCGCAGCAGCTCCAAGAAGCTTTGCCGGGCTTCTTGCTCGGTGAATTTCATGTTAGATTCCCTCCGCCGTGCGGTAGGGGATCTCGATCAGGGCGGTCTGGCGCTTGCTGATGAGCTCACAGCCGTTGTCGGTGATCAGCACATTGTCCTCAATGATGGCGCTGGCCTTGCTGCGGTCCTGCAGCACCGTAGGCTCCAGGGCGTAGATCTCATTCTTGCGGATGCGCTGCTCCGAGGCCCGCTTACCGGGTTTGCCCAGCAGGGTGCCGCCGTCGTGGACCTCCAGGCCCACCTGATGGCCGGTGGAGTGGAAAAATTCAGGATAGCCGTGGGAGAGGATGGTGGAGCGGCCCACATGGTCCACCTCGCAGCCCTTGACGCCGGGCTTGATCATGGCCATGCAGTTGCCCACTGCCTCAATGGCGGCGTTGGCTACATCCTGGATCTCCTGGGGGGCGTGGGCCTCTCCGGGCTTCAGGAAGTACAAGGTCCGGGCAATGTCGGAGGTATAGCCGTAGTAGCGGATGGAGAAGTCGATGACCAGCACGTCACCGGCCTCAATTTTGTTGATGTCATTGGGGCCCCGGTGGGACATGCCGCCCTTGGGCATCAGCACCAGGGGAGGCTCCTCCGGGTCGGCATAGCCGGTGCCGACGCCCCGCTTGGCGCACTCTTCCAGCATCATATTGGCAACGCCCACTTCGGTCATGCCAACATGGATGCGCTTAAAGAGGGCATCATAAATGTCGGTGGTGATGACGCTGCATTCCTTCATGATCTGGATCTCCATGGGGGTCTTCACCGCCCGCAGCTCCTCCAGCATTTCGTAGGAGCTGCACCAGACCCGGGCCATGGTCTCGGCACCGATGGCCTTTTCCAGCTTTTTGAACAGGCCCATGCTCAAGCCGTCGCAGCGTCCGTCGTCCGTAGAAATATTCAGGGCCAGCTTCTTCGGAGAAATCTGGTCAAAAATGGCTTTGAACTGCTTCATAAACTCTGCCTGAGGAGCTTCCACCACCTGGGTATACATCTGAGATTCCCGGTATTTGGCGGCATCCTCCGGCTGTGCCAGGGCGATCCGCTGGCCGGAGGCGGTGAGAACGAAGAGCACCTCGTTTTTGGTATCGGTGTTGAACATCAGTTCCAACGCGGTATCCCGCTTGCCTCTGGCGTAAATGACCCACATATCGATATCGTACTGGTTCATCAGCTCCTTGGCCCGGGCCATTTTCTCTTTTGCGACAACATTGCGGTCAATCATTTTTTATTTCCTCCTTGACAGCATATACGGCCGCCCGGCTCAGTACGTCGGTACCCAGACGGACGGAATCCTTGTGAATACGTTCGTTGACACCGTGGACCATGGTCACGGCGGTGTCGAAGGTCATGTCCCACAGATATACGGGACTGTAGCCATAAACTCTGGCACCCAGACCGGTCAGGAAGCGGCCATCGCTGGAGCCCATGGAGACGAAAGGAAGGATCTGCGCCTTGGGATCTCCCAAGGCCTCTTGGGTGGCCCGTTCCAGCTGACCCAGCAGAATGCTCTCCGGGTTGGCCTCGTAGCCCTGGCTGAGGGAGAGGATCTCGTAGTCGCAGTCCCATTTTTGGGCCAGCTTCTCCAGAACCCCTTCCAGGTAGTCCCGGCCATAGCCGGGCAGGAGCCGGACATCGCAGGTGACCTGGACGGTATTGACATTTTTGCCGGAGACCATGGTAACGGTCATGGTGTTGTGCTTCATGGCGAGAAGGATCTTTTCCATCATGGGGGAAAGGGCCGCTCCCGCCAGCTTTTCCTCAAAGGCCTTGACGGTTTCCAATGTCCGCTCCTCCAATACGGTGGAGCCGATGTCCTCTGCCAGAGCCATGGCCCGGGCCATACCGTCGCCGCTGCCGAAGAAGGGCCCCTTGGCCTTCCGGGCCTTTACGGTGAAGCGCACCGTGCCGCAGCCCTTCTGACCGGATTCACAGAGATAGAAGAGCTTTTCTCCCGCCAGAATGGGAAAGCCGCCGCCTTCGCTGATGACATCGCTGGAGCGCAGAATGTCCTCTCCACGGAGAGTCTCTCCCTCCAGGGTGACGCTGCCCTTCAAAAAGGCCTGAAGCCCGTAGGTGCTGCCGCTCTCTTCGTCACAGGTCGCCAGGAAGTATACGTCCCGGCAGCGGTCAGGCGTTTTGGCCAGAGCCTCATAGGCGCACAGCTCCATGACGGTGAGCTGCTTGGTGTCCACGGCTCCCCGGCCATAGATGAAGCCATTTTCGTCCTCCCAGGCCTCAAAGGGCGGGTGGAGCCATTGGCTGGGATCCGCCGCAACCACGTCTGTGTGGCTCAGAAGCACCAGAGGCGGCAGGGTGATTTCTCCGTCTGCCTTCAGTCGGGAAATCAGGTTGCCCCGGCCTGGGGCGGTTTCCTGCCGGGCAAAGGGAAGCTGGGCTTTTGCCAGCTTCCTCTCCAGGCAGTCCAGCAGGGCTGCCTCCGCTCCCGGCGGGTTCGTTGTATTGATGCGTATCAGTTCCTTCAGAAGCTCTACAGGATCTTCCATAAAAGCCACCTCTTTCGTCAAAGTCTTTCCCTGGGAACAGGCGGCTTGTCCTGCCCTCAGGGAAGGCCTTTGAAAAAGCACAGGGAGCCCAACGCCGGGCCGGGCTCCCTGTGCTTTTGATCAGTCAGTTACGTTCCACTTTTCGATTTGGAAGGTGATGCCCCGGAAGTCGCAGGTGAAGTCCTGGACCCGGCTGCCAATGCCGGCCACGCCGGTGGTGCCGTACATGGGGATCCAGTACAGATCATCGGACTCGACCTTGGCGATCTGGTGGTAGATGTCTGCCCGCTCCGCAGGATCGGTGGCCAGCAGAGACTGGTTGAACAGCTCATCGATCTTGGGATTGCTGTAGTGGCCGAAGTTCCAGGAACCGGCACCGGTGCTGGTGGAGAGGTAGGCATTGTACTCGTTGGGGTCCACTTCTACACCGAAGCCCAGGGTGTACATCATGTAGGAGTCGCCGGTGGTTTCGGCGTTGCCGCTGTCGGGCAGCAGCTTGGTGAAGGCCAGAGTGGAGAAGTCCTGAGTGATGACTTCCATCTCTACGCCGATGTCCTTCCACTGCTGCTGCAGCATGGTGGCAATGGCTTCGCCGGTGGAGGAGGTGGACATATCATAGACCAAATGGAGCCGCTTGCCGTCCTTCTGGAAGTAGCCGTCGGAGCCCATGGTGTAACCGGCTTCCTCCAGCAGAGACTTGGACAGGTCGGGGTTGTATTCATAGACGGTCACATTGTCGGTGTGGGACCAGTGGATGGCGGGGAAGATGTCCTCGCAGGGGTAGGCCATGCCGTCACCGAAGACGGTGTCCACGATCTTCTGCTTGTCGATGCCGTGGGCCAGGGCCTGACGGACACGGATGTCGGAAACCACATCGTTGAGCAGGTTGAAGCCGATGTAGTTAACGGTCATCTGTTCATAGGTGAAGATGTTCACATTGGGAGCGGCCTCTACGTTCTGGACCTCGGCAGTGGGCACGTTGTACATCACGTCGATCTCGCCGTTCAGCAGGGCAGCAGTCAGGGTGGTCTCATCGCCGAAGAGGACGGTCACTTCCTGAATAGAGGGCTTCTCGCCGAAGTAATCCTCATTGCGCTCCAGCCGGATATACTGACCGGCCTTCCATTCCACAAACTTGTACTTGCCGGTGCCGATGGGGGCCCGGTTGAAGGAATCGTTGGCCCAGTCGGCGGGGCTCTCAGAGCTCAGGATGTGCTCCGGCAGGATGGCGGTGTACATATTGGCCATGAAAGCAGCGTTGGGGGCCTTCAGGGTGACCTCCACGGTGTAGTCGTCTACCTTCTTCAGGCCGGAAATCTCGGTGGCGGTGCCTTCCTGAACTTCGCTAGCGCCTACAATGTCCATGACCCGGCCTTCGTTGCCGCCTACGTAGTCGGGGTTCGCCAGGCTGGTCAGGGTGAAGACCACATCATCGGCGGTGAAGGGCTCGCCGTCGTGCCACTTCACATCCTTGCGCAGGTGGAAGGTGTAGACGGTGCCATCATCGGAGATGTCCCAGCTCTCAGCCAGATCAGGCTCGTAGTTCAAAGAAGCATCGGGCTTGGCCAGGAAGCTGAAGATCAGGTTCTGCACGTTGCTGTCCGGGGTCCGGGGATACTGCATGGGGTTCAGGTTGGCAACCTCAGAGGTCTGGCCAATGACAACGTAGCCGTTATCATTGGCAGATTCCGTGGTGCTGTCTCCTGTGCTTCCGCCAGTGGTGGCTGCGGGAGCGGAGCTGCTGCTTCCGCAGGCAGCCATGGAAAGAACCATGGCCAGAGCCAGGAGGAGTGACAACATTCTTATCATTTTTTTCATTTTCTTGTACCTCCTTGTATTCTCTCGGCGCTATTCGGAGAAAAAGCGCCACCTGTCAAGCAGTGCATCCAATCGGCAACCTTTACCGTGATCTATTCCGCTTAACAATATTTGAATTATAGCGAAGCGTTCGCCGGTTGTCAACATCTGACCGTGACAGAAAGAACAAATTCCACGTTATTTACAATTTGTGACATGATTTTATGTATTATATGACCATTTTGACGAAAACGGATATGTACGCTGAAAAGATATGCCCCAAAACACTAAAAATCTGTTCAGCCGCAGGAAAGCAAATGAACAGATATGTGACATGAAAATGATGCCGGGATGATTTACTTACGAATTGGTAAGCGAAACGCGAAGGCCGGGAAGTGCGGAAGCAAAAAAAGAGAGCCGATAACCCGTGGGGCCTGTTGGCATACGGATGATCGGCTCTGCGTCTTAACATCAAATGAAATTCGTTTTTCCTGCTTATCTGATCTGCCCATCGCCGCCCATAAGCGCGGTCATTTCCTCAATGCGCTCCAACGGGAACGGCGGCGCACAAAGAGGTTTCATTGCGATGCTCATGAGCTTCATGGGGTTGTCATCCGCGGCCACGCGATTGGAGCTGAGGGCACCGCAGCGCTTGCAGCGGTGAATGATAGCCCACTCTCCGCCCTTGCGTACCCAGACGGCGATTGGTTCCATGATGCCGCCGCAGTCACTGGCCCGGTCGCTGGGTTCTATGTCCACATGAAGGCTCGAAAGGCAGTTTGGGCAATGGTTGCGGTGGTCGCTGCCTGCGTTTTCCGGCACACAAGGTCTACTGCAGACCTTGCAGATAAAGGTATCGGAACAGGCGTGGGTCTTATAGTACCCTTTTTCAAAGGCTTTGCGTTTGTTTTCGCGGTTCATTGGAAGTCCTCCTGAAGATGTGTGGTCGGTTCTCCGGGAGGAATGGCGTGTGAATGAATTTGCCAGACCTCCCGGTCAGGCCACACGCTCCGGTAATAAAGTGATAAGTTTCAAAAAATACTCCTTGGTTTCTGTCTAATCTTTTCCATATGGATGCCGGATAGCCGCCAAAAGGCTATCCAATCGGATTATACCGCTTATGAATCGGTTTATCAATAGGGTATTGCTCTCATGGTCCTTAGCCATTGTAAGGGAATACTGAATTGCTTTCACCGGCTCCTCCGTATGAAAGAAAATTTCCCCACGCGCTTGCTCCACATTGGTATTGCACCATTTTGTATCCGGATTATGGTCAAACAGGTAGGCGCTGCCCTCTTGGTCATTGGCACCGGTAGGTCCTCTATCGTATGTAACATTAATGGGTTGAGGCAGTCCAAATGCCTACTTTGCCGTCACATCCATAGTCGAGCCGACGGTTATATTTTCCTGATCCGACCAGTCACCAAAGGACATAAAGCCGTCGCACATTACTGCGCCGCCATGGGTGTAGGACTCATTTCCGTTTATATACAATGCTTGACCAGCAGCGGCTGCTTCGTACGCTGCGCTCTTATCCGCATCACTAGGATTCGCTGTCAGGCCCATACGGAAATATGCAGTTATCCAATCATCGCTCATATCTTCTGCATTCACATACCGGCCATCGCAGCTTCCCTTCCAGTTTTCCATGCCGCCGCCCAGCATGCTTTTCTGCACCTGACCGCCCAAAGCACAGAAGAAATCGGAATAGCCGGATGTCATAAAGGTTGTATCCGTCAATGCGTCCTTATCCGCATGTTTGGTAGATCCAGCACCAGCCAATTGCGTACCATCCGCCCTATTATCGAAAACAGCGGCAGCTCCGCCCAGCACAAAAACGTGTCCGGTGGGGCAACCTGCCAGACCGCCGCCAAAGCCACGGGCATGGTTATTTGTCGCCAGTATCTTTTCGATATACAGGTAAGCACCCTCTGTACAGAAAATTCCGCCACCGCCCCAGTCTTCACTCTGCGCAATGGAGTTATTGTTGATGTATCCGCTGGTGATCTGTACGATGGCTCCAACTTCTCGAATTGAGATACCAGCGCCCTCTTTCTGGTGCCCTGCAATGCCACAGCTCACTTGGTTACGGTTCGCACAGATGTAGCCGCCGTTCATTGTGAGCATAGCATTGCTGCTTTTCCCTTTCACACATATACCGGCGCCACTACCGGCCATATTGCCTGTGATATATCCGCCATTAAGTGTCAGATTGGATTCATTTTCCAGTCGGATTCCTCCACCGCCATCCTCATTAATATGTGCACCTTCGCAAGCGAAATTCTGTGCCTTGTTGTTTGTCACATATCCACTGACCATCGTAACTGCAGAGGACTCTCTACAATAGAGGCCACCGCCGCCCTTGGAGTTCGTCCTAGCCGAGTTGCTGAAAATATAACCGCCCGATACAGTAACGTTAGCACCCTCCGAATAAATGGCTCCGCCAAAGCCGTAGGTAGTCTTGCCATCGGAGGCAGGCGAATCGAAGAAAGCGGTATTTTCAAAAATACATGCATCTCTTAATTGTAAACAATCTGTTTTTTACTTGCATTTCTCCAGCAAACATGGTAAACTTGGCAGGATTATCATTCCGAACATCGGAGAAAAGAGGAACCCATGAAAAAGTGCCATTATTGCGGCGAGGAATTTGACGAGGAATTGACCGTCTGCCCCGCTTGTGGAAAAGAGCAGCCGGAGAACGTCCCGGTGCCCGGGGAAGCGGAAGCTTCTCCGGATACCGCCCAGGAGGCCGCTGCCGAGGTGGCCGTCCCTGTTGAGGCTGCGCAGAACGCTTCCGAGTCTACCCCTGCGGCAGATGCCCAGAGCGCACCGGAAGCCGCCCCTGTGAAGAAGGGCGTTGCCAGCGCCTCTGCCATTGCCCTTGGCGCAGCCATTGTCCTGCTGCTGGCCGCCATTCTGGCCGTGCTGATTCTGAACGGCAAGGACACGGCTGTACAGCCGGAGGCCCTGGCCTCTGAGGCGGCCACCCAGACCGCCGAGAGCACGGAAGCTGCCGAAACCACCGAGGCAACCATTCCCGCCGACGGCAACCCGGACGATGTGACCTGCAAGGGCAGCTACACCGTCTCCGACGAGGAGGTCAAGGCCGCCAATGGGGAAGCCGTAGCAACCGCCGGAGACAGCACCCTGACCAACGGCCAGCTGCAGATCCTCTACTGGCGGTCCGTTCAGAATTTCTATGCCCAGTACGGTACCTACGCCCAGTACTTCGGTCTGGACCATACCCAGAGCATGGACACCCAGGTCTGCGGCGTTGCCGACGGGCTCACCTGGGAGCAGTATTTCCTGCAGGATGCGCTGAACAACTGGACCATTTTTGAGGCCGTTGCCCAGCAGGCCCGGGAAGCAGGCTTCCAGATGAGCGACGAAAATCGGGAGCAGATGAACACCATGGAGGAGGGGCTCCTGGAAACTGCCACGAACAATGGCTTCACCGATATCACCGCCATGATTGCGCGCAATTTCGGTGCCGGCGCCACCCTGGAGGACTACAAGAGCTTCTGGGAAATGTACTTCCTGAGCAGCGACTACTACAATGAGATCACCGGCAGCTTCGCCCCCACCACCGAGGAAATCGCCGAATATTTCAACACCCACGAGGCAGAATACGCGGACAACGGTCTGGACAAGACCACAAGCTCCGTAGATGTGCGGCACATTCTGATCCTGCCCGAGGGTGCCACCATCGAAACCGTCACCACAGAGGAGTTCTCCGACGAGGCATGGGCTGCCGGTGAGCAGAAGGCCCAGGAGATCCTGGACCAGTGGCTCTCCGGTGACAAAACCGAGGACAGCTTCGCCACCCTGGCAAACGAAAACTCCGCCGACACCGGCTCCAATACCAATGGCGGCCTGTATTCCGGCGTGACCGAGGGCCAGATGGTGGAGGCCTTCAACGACTGGTGCTTCGACAGCAGTCGGCAGGTCGGCGACTATGGCATCGTCAAGACCCAGTACGGCTACCACATCATGTATTTCTGTGGCTCCCAGCTGCTGTGGGAATCTCAGGCAGAGTCTGACCTGCTCGCCCAGCTGTCCAATGACTTCATCAACGAAGCCGTGGCCGCCGCCGACGCGAAGATCGACTACAGCGCCATCAAACTGGGCTTTGTGGATATGGCTTAATTATATCTCCAGACAGGGTTGCCTTTCATGTTTTCCTCAAGTCATGAAAGGCAGCCCGTTTTTTATAAAATGAGAAAAGCAGGTCAATTGTATTGAAAAACGCCAAAGCTACTCCCTCTTGCACACATTAAAGCATAGCTTTCAGTCTGCCTCTGATGAATGAAAATCGCTAAGTTTCCCTAAAACATAAGGATCATTAAGCAGGAAGCGCGTAGGAATATAGTTCTGAGCAGTTGTATCCACACGTGTGACGAGTTTCGCACGATATGCATTTGGAGTCATATTGAAATATTTACGGAAAGCTGCGTATAGGGATTTTGCATCCGGGAAACCAGAATTAACCGCAATATCCAAAACAGTATTTTGGGAATTATTAAGCAGCCATACAGCATGTGCCAAACGCTTTCGCGTTACATATTCATGCAAGCCAATTTGCATATGTTTTTTAAAGAAAGACGAAAGATAGCTGGCATTCATGCCCACCGAAGCGGCCAGACTTTCCAGCGACAAGTCAAGCAAGTAATTCTTTTCAATCTGGCGATGAATTTCCACAAGCTTTTGCTGCTGTTGCCGCGTGAGCGATACTGTCTCATTTCTATTCTTTTCTGTCGGTGCCATTAAAACCAGAGTTCCGATGATCGACATCAGCTCAGCTTCCGCACAAATGCGATCCCCAAGGCTATCTCCAGAAGCGGTCAATCGATAGAAAGACGCAAACGCAGAACGTATTTTGTTATAATAGCTGTCACTGGGAACATCCCTACTGTAGACACAAGGAAAAACAGAAATTTGCGTGCAAAACTTCCCCAAATACTTTTGTGAAATATGCAGAACTGCGGCTACCGTTCCGGGCATTTCGATCATAGAAGCATGGCCCTCATTTGGTTGAATCACAATAAAATCCCCTGCTGTCAGTTCATATTCAGCACGTTCGGAGAACACCTTTAGTTTTCCCTCGAGTACAAACAAGATTTCCAAGGACGCATGCCAATTAAAGCGAAAAAATCCAACGCGATAAGCATACGCCTCACATATAATCGCTCCATGGCTATCACGCAAAATCGCGCAGGTTTCCGGGTCAGTAGGTAACGTACCAATAGGATTTGATCCTGTATTTCTTGCCATGTCAGCTATCCCTTCCAAAATTTTTTGAAAGAATTGGAATATTCTTTCTTTTATTATCCAAAAAATTGTAACACATATCATCTGTTTTAGCAAGAGAAACTCTGTGTTTTTTTACTTTTGCCTATTTTCTTTTGTGAAAATAAAGATAAAAAACGGAATATAAGATTCCAAAATATCAGGAAAAATGGATTGATAATAATTCATAAGTGTTTTAAAACATAAGTGCATAAAAACTACAAGGAGGAGCGTATGAAGGTCACAAACGTAGAAATCGTTGAAGTAAAACACTATCTGTTTGTGAAAGTACACACGGACGCTGGTATCACTGGTCTGGGTGAGGCAGGAAACTGGGGATTCCTACAAGCAACACGGGGAGCCATCGAAAAGTTTTCCGATTTTCTGATTGGACAAGATCCCTTTCAAATCGAGCATCACTACCAGAACATGTACCGCGCCATGTACTTCCGGGGGAGCGTCATCATGAGCGCGATCAGCGCACTGGAAATTGCCCTTTGGGATATTAAGGGCAAAGCCTTAGGGGTTCCCGTGTACGAACTGCTGGGGGGAAAAACAAGAGATAGGGTCAGAACCTATTGCAGTGGTCTGAGCAGCTTCAACATGAGTGATGAAGAAATGGCCGAAGAGTTTCTTTCCCTTAAAGACCAGGGTTTTACCGCCAGCAAGGTATTTCTCCCGGTGGATAAAGTCACAGGCGATGGATCAGATGAATTTTTCAACAGCAAAGTCATGATTGCAGCCGAAAAGGTACGCAAAGTACGTAATGCCGTAGGTGAGAAGTTCGATCTGATCCTGGAGGTACATCGTTCTATGAACGTACCGGAAGCAATCGCCTTCGCCAAAGAGGTTGAACAATATCACCCCATGGTGCTGGAAGACCCCATTGTCCCCGATGATGTAGATGCCATGGCATATGTCGCATCGAAGACCAGCATTCCCATTGCTACCGGCGAGCGCTTTGTCTATTTCAACGAGTTTGAAACACTGATGCGCAGAGATGCTGCCCGATATGTTAGGCCGGATGTCTGTGCGATTGGAGGTATCAACGCAGCGCGCAAAGTAGCTGCTATGGCAGAAGCAAACAACGTCCTCGTCATTCCGCACAATCCGCTTGGTCCCGTCTCCACCGCCGCATGCTTGCAGCTGTGCGCCTGCATCTCCAATGTAGGTATTATGGAATTACCCAGCTTCATGCTGAACAATGCGGAGGACGCTATGGTGCAGGATCCCATTGAGGTACGTAACGGATGCCTAATTGTTCCCGACAGGCCCGGCATTGGTATTGAACTGGCTGACGATGCAGCCGATCGTTTCCCGGCACACGACCGTGCCCAGCCCCATGCGCACTATAGTTTTGACAGTTCTGTACGTGATTGGTGATGACGATGCATTCAAGAGAAGAATTAATTCAAATGGCAGATGCCCTACGCGCCAATCCTCCCGCCTTTTTTCAGATTCCCGGTCTCCATGAGTTGGACGAATTGACGGACGTTGAAGACTACCATATCCGAATCGGGGTAATGGAAGACATTCATTTCTTTTTGGTGCGGCCAAAAGAATACCAGCAATCTCTCCCTTTTGTTGTAAATATCCACGGCGGCGGGATGGTACGCAACCACGGAGAACGAGACATTCTCTTCGCAAAAAGGCTGGCGATTGGTGCCGGATGCGCAGTCGTTTCTGTTGACTACCATTTAGCCCCGCGCTTTCCCTACCCGTACCCTGTAGATGAGACAGAGGCACTTGTGGATTGGCTCCTGGATAACGCCGGACGCTGCGGTCTTGAAAGCCGGTACATTTTGTCCGGTCAAAGCTCTGGCGGCAATCTTGCCGCTGCCGTCACAATGCGCAATGTCTGGCAGAAGAAACATATCCCTGACTGCTTGATCCTCGCCTACAGTTGGCTTGATCTGGCGACAAATCCTTTTAAAAAACCTGATTCTTGTCCAGATGAAAGGCGAGAGCAGTACTGTTTTTACCGGGAATGCTATCTGGACGAAACAGACGCTCTGCTCCCAGAGATATCCCCGGCGTTAGCCAAAACCGAGGCGCTGGTTGGGTTCCCCGAAACATTGCTCATAGAAGGGGGGAAAGATGAACTGCGAAGCGAAAACCTGTCATTTTTTCGTCACTTGTGTGACGCAGGGGTAAAGGCTCATATGCACTACCTTCCAGAGAGCGTCCACGGATTTATGGTGAACCAAATGGCCGGTTGGAAGGAAGCTCAAGAAATTGTACAGCACACAGTCAGAATCAACTTTACGCAAAAAAATAATAGGAGGCTCGAATCATGACTCTGCAAATCGGTATTTGCATTGCAATCTTTGTTTTCATGATGGTTATGTTGGCATTGAATAAATATCCAATGGGCGTGACCGCACTCACCGCAACAGCACTTCTGATCTTGTTCAAATGCATTAAGCCCGCAGATGCGCTTTCCAGCTTCGGCAATGCCAACGCAATCATCATTGTCGGAATGTTTGTCGTTGGTTCCGGCCTTCGTAAGACATCTCTCGTAACCAAAATTTCCAACTCTATCCGTAAAATTACAGGTGGAAATTTCACGACCGCTTATCGGGGTGTAATCGTTCTGGCTGCAATTCTGACAAGTCTTCTTACCAGTCCAGCAGTCGCCTACAGTATTGTTTTCCCCATCATGGATTCCATCTGCGATGAATTTGGTGTCAGCCGATCCAAAGTACATTTTCCTCTCTGCATCACCTGCCTTGCCTGTTGCGCCGTCCTTCCATTCGGTTTTGCAATCAGTCAGGCTGCTGTTTTTAATGGACTTATGGAGACCTATGAATTTACCCAGCAGTTCACAGCCATAGATTTTACTGTCGGACGTTGGCCGGTCATCTTGATTACCATACTCTGGGCATTCTTCCTCGCTCCTAAATTCACACCTGCGCAGCCCGCAATTCCCATAATCGGTACTGACAAAAAGGCCAATGAGGGAAAGCCTCTGACAAAAATGCAGGATGTACTTGGCAGCCTCATTTTTGTTCTGACAATCGCTGCGTTAATCTTCAATACTCAGCTTGGAATTCCTGCGTGGGTCATCGTGCTTGTCGGCTGCCTGCTGAATGTTTTCTTTGGCATCCTCAGCGGCCCGGAAGCAATTCGTCAGATGCCTATGGATATTGGCTTCATGTTTATCGGTGCCAACACCATGGCCTCTGCGCTCGTTAATACAGGCGCTTCCGGACTGATTGGAGATTACATTACAAAGATTCTCGGCAATCAGCCCAACGTTTGGTTCCTCAGCATCATTTTCTTCCTCGTGCCCTTTATTCTGACTCAATTCATGCAGAATCAGAGTGTGATGAATATGTTCGCTCCAATTTGCCTGCTGACTTGCAGTGCAATCGGCGCCAATCCAAAGGGTCTGCTGGTTCTGATTTGCGCCGGATGCCTGACTGCCTTTATGACACCCAGCGCCTCCCCCGGAATTCCCATGATGATGGCTGCCGGCGGTTATGATATGAAGAGTCTCCCTAAGATGGGTTGGCTATTTGCGGTTCTGGTCTCTGTATTCTATATTGTCTACGTAACTCTAGCGATGCCTGCATTCTAAACAGGTCGCTCACAACGGTTAGTTACAGTCCATTTCACAAAATGCCATAGCAAATTAGTCTAAAACAAACACCCTATGCCATTGAGAGCGGCATAGGGTGTTTGTTAACGCAGAGAAAAAGCCCCAAATTTGTCCCTTAAACTCACGCTTACACCATCGCAGCGGTGATGATGGCCATCTTGTAGACCTCGTCGGCGTTGCAGCCACGGGACAGGTCGTTGATGGGCGCGGCCAGGCCCTGCAGGATGGGGCCGTAGGCCTCGAAGCCGCCCAGACGCTGGGCGATCTTATAGCCGATGTTGCCGGCCTCAATGTTGGGGAAGATGAAGGTGTTTGCGTGACCGGCCACGGGAGAGCCGGGGAACTTCAGCTGACCAACCTCGGGAGCCACGGCGGCGTCGAACTGCATCTCGCCGTCGATGGCCAGCTCAGGAGCCATTTCCTTGGCGACGATGGTGGCATCGTGGCTCAGCTTGACGGTGCCGCCCTTGCCGGAGCCGTTGGTGGAGAAGCTCAGCATGGCAACCTTGGGGTCAATGCCGAAGACCTTGGCGGTACGGGCAGACTCAATGGCCACCTCGGCCAGCTTCTGGGCAGCGGTCAGAGTGACGTTGCCCTCCTTGTCTACGCTGTCCTCGTAGCTCAGGTTGATGGCGCAGTCGCCCATGGCCAGCTTCTCCTCGCCGCGGACCAGGATGAAGCAGGAGGACACCAGGTGAGCGCCCTTCTTGGTCTTCACCAGCTGCAGAGCGGGACGGACGGTATCGGCAGTGGAGTAGGTAGCGCCGCCCAGCAGAGAGTCGGCATAGCCCATCTTCACCAGCATGGTGCCGAAGTAGTTGCCCTTGGACAGAGCCTTGCGGCAGTCCTCAGGGGTCATCTTGCCCTTGCGGAGCTCCACCATCTTGTCCACCATCTTGTCCATCTCGGGATAGGTAGCGGGATCGATGATCTCCACACCCTCGATGTTGAAGCCGCCCTTGGCAGCATTGGCCTTGACCTCGTCCACATTGCCGATGAGGATGGGGGTCAGGAAGCCGCCCTCAACCAGACGAGCGGTGGCCTCCAGGATACGGGCATCGTGGCCCTCAGTAAAGACGATCTTCCGGGGATTGGCCTTCAGAGTTTCGATCATTGCATCAAACATGAAATATTCCTCCAATTCATGAGCCGAAGCCCATTTTTTCGTCTCCATTATAGCGCACATTCCTACCGCACGCAACCACTTTTTTGCAGATTCTCCCATTCGCACCATAAGAGAATTTTATGCAATGTGATGAAATGGTTTTCTGAAATGGCATTTTTCCTATTGATTTTTGTACGTTTTGGCTTTATAATGGTCTAAACTATGTTGGAGGGAGAATCGCATGGGAGAGCTCTATGCCATTGTCTCCGGCAAGGGCGGCACGGGCAAAACCTCCGTCTGCGCCGGGCTTGCCGCCGCTCTGGCCGAAAAGGGCCGGAAGGTGCTGTGCATCGACTGCGATGTAGGGCTGCGGAATCTGGATATCTCTCTGGGCATGTCCGACTGCGCTTCCCTTTCCTTCCTGGATGTGTGCCAGGGCAGCTATGCGCTCTCAGATGCCTGCCGTCACCCCAAATATGACGGTCTTTTCTTTCTGACGGCCCCTATGAACACCCCTGTGGAGAAAATTGACCCGGAGTCCTTCGGGAGGATGCTTCTGGAGGCCCGGCAGCAGTTTGAGTTTGTGTTCCTGGATGCGCCTGCAGGGGTTGACGCCGGGTTCCGGCTCACCAGCGGGTGGGTTGACCGGTTCTTGCTGGTCACGGGCTCCGGCCCTGCCGCCGTAAGGGATGCCGCCCGGGTCAGCGACCTGCTGGAGCTGGAGGGAAAGAAAAACGTCCGCCTCGTTGTCAACCGTGTGGACGAGGAGATGCTCTCCACCGTCCGGCTGACCATTGACGATATTATGGACACCACCGGGACCCCTCTGGCAGGGGTTGTCCCGGAAGACCCCAATATCACCCTTGCCGCTGCCTTCGGGGTTCCGGTGCTGGCCTATGCCAGGCGCTGCCCCGCCGCCCGGGCCTTCCGGCGCATTGCAGACCGGCTGGAGGGAATCACCGCCCCCATAAAACTATGACAAAAGATAAGGAGTGACCTGTATGAATATTGCATTTCTGGCCCATGACAAAAAGAAGGAACTGATGGTTCAGTTCTGCACGGCCTACAAGAGCGTCCTTCAGAAGCACAGCCTCTACGCCACCGCCACCACCGGGCGGCTGATTGCGGACAATACAGGTCTGCCCATCACCCTGCTGCTGTCCCACAAGCAGGGTGGCCACCAGCAGATCAATGCCCGCATCGCCTACAACGAGATCGACCTGGTGCTGCTCTTTACCGACCCCAACACCACCGACCCCTGGGACGACGCCCAGATGATCGAGACCATCCGCCACTGCGATAAGCAGAATGTACCTATTGCCACCAACCTGGCCTCCGCCGAGATGTTCATCCTGGGCCTGCAGCGGGGCGACCTGGACTGGCGCGAAATGGTCCACAGCAAAACCAAATTCTGAGGAGACATTTACTTTATGGATATCATCAAGCCCCGCACCCTTTCCGGCTTCATGGAGCTGCTGCCGGATAAGCAGATCAAGCTGGAGAAAATGATGGAAATTCTCCGCAAGACCTACGCCTCCTACGGCTTTGCCCCCCTGGACACCCCCGCCATTGAGGATGCCCAGATCCTTTTGGCCAAGGGCGGCGGCGAAACCGAGAAGCAGATCTACCGCTTCACCAAGGGCGACAGCGATCTGGCCCTGCGGTTCGATCTGACTGTGCCTCTGGCCAAATACGTTGCCCTGCACTACAATGAACTGGCCTTTCCCTTCCGCCGCTTCCAGATCAGCAAGGTCTACCGGGGTGAGCGGGCCCAGAGAGGCCGCTTCCGGGAATTCTACCAGGCGGATATCGACATCATCGGCGACGGAAAGCTGGATATTCTCAATGAGGCGGAAATCCCCGCCATTATCTACAAGGTCTTCCGGGGCTTCGGCCTGACCCGATTCCAGATTCGGGTCAACAACCGGAAAATCCTCACCGGCTTCTATGATATGCTGGGTCTGGCCGAGAAGAGCGGCGACATCATGCGCACCGTGGACAAGCTGGACAAGATCGGCCCCGACAAGGTCAAAGTCATCCTCCTGGAGGACTGCGGTCTGGAAGAAGCCCAGGCGGACGACATTCTGCGCTTCATCGCCATTCGCGGCACCAACGCCCAGGTCATTGCCGCTCTGGAGGGCTATACCGGTAAGAGCGAGATTTTCGACACCGGCCTTGCGGAACTGAAGGCCGTCACCGCCAACCTCTCCGCTTTCGGCGTTCCCGAGGAGAATTTCGCCGTGGACCTGACCATTGCCCGCGGTCTGGACTACTACACCGGCACCGGCTACGAGCCGGCATTGCTAGACCACCCGGAGATTGGCTCCGTCTGCTCCGGCGGCCGGTATGACAATCTGGCGGGCTACTACATCGACAAGCCCCTGCCCGGCGTGGGCATTTCCATCGGTCTGACCCGGCTTTTCTATGTGCTGGACGAGCAGGGTCTGCTGAATCCCGCCCTGCCCAGCGCCCCGGCGGATGCCCTGGTGCTGCCCATGACCGCCGACATGGCCCCGGCCATTGCCCTGGCCGAAACCCTGCGCTCCGCCGGATTGCGGGTGCAGCTGTATGGCGAGCAGAAGAAATTCAAGCAGAAAATGGCCTACGCCAACAAGCTGGGGGTCCCCTATGCCGTTCTTCTTGGAGAGGACGAGATTGAAAAAGGCCTGTGCTCCGTGAAGAATATGCAAAGCGGCGAGCAGCTGCTCCTCTCCCCCGAGGATGCCGTCAAGCTCATCCAAACCGCCGTCACCGCCCGGTGTCCTGTGATCCTGGAAAAATAAGGGCCTGAAAAGCACCTGCTCATTGGATCGGGCAGGTGCTTTTCTATTGCAAAGGCCATGGGGCACAATAGGAACCGGGGGAAATATTTTCCTATTTTTGCTGCTGGTGCAACGTTTTGTTCCCCTGTACCCTTGTATAATGAGCCAATAGAGGTGTATGCTATGAAAGAACAGTCCGGAAGAATCCTCCATTTTGCGGGGGAAAACCGGCCCGTGGCCGGGTGCACCGTTTCCGAGCAGATCTGCCATGAAAACGGCACCGGACTTTCCGAGCACGCCGCCCCCGGCGAGGCTCTGGTTTTCGCCCTGGACGGTGAAGACATCATCGGCTACGAGGGCAAGCAGTACACCCTCCACGCAGGCGCGACCTTCAAATTCGACAAGTTTGGGAAGCACTCCGCAACCGCCGAGAAGCCCTTCAAAATGGTGCTTCTGCTGGTGCTGGGATAATTTTTGCTAGCCTAACAAAGGCAGGGACCGGGATGGCCCCTGCCTTTCAAATTTCTCACGCAGCCTTTCAATTTTCTCACGCAGTCTGCAGTGCGCTTGACGTTTTTTACGTCGCATGCTACAATTTAGGGGAAATCTGTCATCAAGAGAAGATGCGCCCACGGTTGGTCTTGTGAGCGCAGCCCCGGAAAGGAAACGCTATGAAACTCACTCTTCGCTACATGAAGACCTATGCAAGGTCCATTGCCTGTGTCATTGCCATGAAGCTGGTATCCACTATCTGCGAGCTGCTGCTGCCCTATATTCTGGAGCACCTGATCGACGAAATCGTGCCCCGGCAGGCCATGGGGCAGATTTTTCTCTGGGGCGCGCTGATGGTTCTGTGCGCCCTGGCCGCCTTCCGGATTAACGTCTATGCCAATGCCAAGGCCATCGACAACTCCCACAACGTTGCCTATGATATGCGGAAGGACCTTTTCGAGAAGACCATGAACCTCAGCGGCAGCCAATTTGACGCCTTCGGCCTGCCCAGCCTCACCAGCCGCATGACCAGCGACAGCTACAATGTGCAGAATTTCTCCCGGGCCATGCAAACCATGTTTGTTCGGGCACCCATCACATTGATCGGCGGCATTCTCGTAACGGTGCTCATGGACTGGCAGCTGAGCCTAATTCTCGTATGCATGGTTCCCTTGCTGATTGCCGTGATTATCAGCATCTCCAAAAAGGGAATTCCCATGTATCAGAAGGTCCAGAGCTCTCTGGACCGGGTGGTGCGGATTATGCGGGAGAACATCACCGGCATTCGGGTGGTGAAAGCCCTTTCCAAAACGGAATATGAGAAGAATCGTTTCCATGAAGCCAACGCCGCCATGGCGGACAACGACATTCATGTGGGCACCTTCATGGCCCTGCCGGGACCCATCATGCAGTTGAGCCTGAACTGCGGTCTGGTGGCCGTAATCTGGCTGGGTGCCGTGCGGGTCAACAGCGGTGTGATGCAGCCCGGCGTGATTTTGGCCTTTTTGACCTATTTCAATATGATTCTGCAAAGCGTCATGGCAGTGAACCGGATGTTCATCATGATCAGCAAGGCCTCTGCCTCCGGTGACCGGATTGACCGCATCCTGCAAACCCAGGAGAGCCTGCCGGTGCTGCCTCAGAGCGAGCAGCCCCAGGCAGACTGCCGCATTCGCTTCGACCATGTGAACTTCACCTATCGAACCGCCCCACTGGCCACAGAGGATGGCGGGACCCCCCAGCAGACCGACCGGCAGCGCCGGGAGCAGGAGCAGTGCCTGTATGACATCAGTTTCTCCCTGAAGCCCGGGGAAAGCCTTGGTATCATCGGCCCCACGGGCTGCGGCAAAACCACCATCATCAACCTGCTTATGCGCTTCTACGACCCGGACAGCGGCAGTATCCTGGTAGACGGCCGGGATGTGCGCACCTACGACAAGGACGCGCTCCACCGGAAATTCGGTGTGGTATTCCAGAACGACCTGGTATTCAACGAGTCCCTGCGGGACAATATCAACTTCGGCCGGGGCCTTGGCGAGGCCGCCCTGCACAGCGCCGCCCGGGATGCCCAGGCCTGGGAATTCATTGACGGACTGCCCGACGGTCTGGACCACATGGCGGACATCAAGGGCGCCAACCTCTCCGGCGGCCAGCGGCAGCGGGTGCTCATCGGCCGGGCTCTGGCGGGGAATGCGGAGATTCTGGTGCTGGACGACGCTTCCAGCGCCCTGGACTACAAAACCGACGCCCGGCTGCGCAAGGCCCTGCAGGAGCACCACAGCGGCTCCACACTGATTCTGATTGCCCAGCGGGTCAGCTCCATCCGGAATTTGGACCACATTCTGGTCATGGACAACGGCCATGCCATTGGCTACGGCACCCATGAGGAGCTGCTGGAGCACTGCGCGGCCTATCGGGACATCTGTCAAGCCCAGATGGGCGATATTTCCGAAAAGGAGGGAGCCTGATGCCGGGACCTGGAGACCGGGGCGGGAAAAAAGAAAAGCCCCAAAATGCCAAAGGCGCCCTGCGCCGCCTGCTGCAATATATTCTGCCCTTCCGCTGGCAAATGCTTCTGTTCTGCCTGTGCGCGCTGCTGAGCAACCTGGGAAGCCTTCTGGGCCCCAAGCTGGCAGGCCATGCCATCAACGCCGCAGCCGCCGGATCTGGCCAGGTGGATTTTCCTCTTGTTCTACACTATGCCCTTCAAATGCTGCTGGTATACGTGTTCAGCGTTTTGCTGTCCTTCATAGTGAACATCGGCATGGTGCGCCTGAGCCGCCGGGTGGCCGAAAAGATGCGGGGAGACGTTTTCGACAAGCTCATGCGCCTGCCCGTCAGCTACTTTGACCGGCACCAGACCGGCGACATCATCAGCCGGGTCAGCTACGACATCGATGTGATTTCCACCAGCCTGGGCACGGACATTGTGCAGATTATGACCAGCATCGTCACGGTTGTGGGGTCGTTTCTCATGATGTGCAGCATCAGCCTGCCCCTGGTCAGCTGTATGCTCATCACCATTCCCCTCTCCCTGTTCTATACCCGCCGCATGGCGAAGAAGACCCGGCCCCTCTATTCCAAGCGCAGCGCCGCCTATGGCAAGATGAACGGATTTGTAGAGGAGAAGTTCTCCGGGCAGAAGACCATTCTGGCCTATGCCTATGAAGGGGGCGTGGCCGGGGAATTCGACGAAATCAACCATCAGGCGGCAGAGGCCTACTATGAGGCCGACAAGCTGGGCTCTCAGATGGGCCCCAGCGTCAACTTCATCAACAACTTCGGCCTAGCCCTGATCGGCCTGGTGGGAGCCCTGCTGTATGCCGGGGGACGGGTAAGCCTGGGCAATATTTCCAGCTTTGTGCTCTACTCTCGGAAGTTCTCCGGCCCCATCAACGAGATTGCCAACATCGCCAATGAAATTCTCTCCGCCCTGTCCGCTTCGGAGCGGGTGTTTGCCCTGCTGGACGCCCAGGAGGAACTGCCGGATGCGAAGAACGCCCAGGTGCTGACCCAGGTGCAGGGCCATGTGGAGATGCGAGACGTATCCTTCGGCTATGTGCCGGGGACCATTGTCCTGAAGGACCTGAACCTGAAGGCAGCACCGGGGCAGACCATTGCCATCGTGGGGGCCACCGGCGCGGGCAAGACCACCATCATCAACCTGCTCATGCGGTTCTACGATGTAAACGGCGGCAGCATCTATGTGGACAGCCATGAAATCCGGACTTTGACCCGGGACAGCCTGCGCCGCAGCTACGCCATGGTCTTGCAGGACACCTGGGTATTCCGGGGCACCATCTATGAAAACATCGCCTACGGCAAGGAGGGGGCCACCCGGGAGGAGGTGGAGGCCGCCGCCAAGGCCGCCCACATTCATAACTACATCATGCGCCTGCCCCAGGGCTACGACACGGTAATCTCCGAGGACGGCGGCAACATCTCCAAGGGCCAGAAGCAGCTGCTGACCATCGCCCGGGCCATGCTGTACAGCACCAGTATGCTGATTCTGGACGAGGCCACCAGCAATGTGGACACCAACACCGAGCGCCAGGTGCAAACGGCCATGCGCAGCCTGATGCAGGGCCGCACCAGCTTCGTCATCGCCCACCGGCTCTCCACCATCCAGAATGCAGACAATATCCTGGTGCTGGACCACGGCAACGTGGTAGAACAGGGTACCCACAGCCAGCTCATGGCGCAAAAGGGCGTGTACTACAAGCTCTACGCCAGCCAGTTTGAGTAACGGGAGCAAGCGAATAGGCTGCAAAAACTGGGGCTGTTAGAAAAGTCTCATACTAACACAGTGGCCAGTGCTCCCAGCACTGGCCACAAAAAGTATTAAGAAACGGCTGCAGCCATAATAATACTCCCCATAGTGTAGTCTCGAATTTTTGTTTTTTCGAGTGTCTACTCTATGGGGAGCATATCAAAGGGAGATCTTTTTTTGCGCTTTTATCTTACAGACCGGGCGTATTCCGTAGGGGTGATGCCGAACTTCTCCTTGAACTGGCGGGAGAAGTGGTGCACCGTGGAGTATTGCAGCGCGGCGGCGATTTCCGTGAAATTCAGGTTGTTCTCCCGAATCATCTGCTTGCTCTCCTGAAGCTTGATGCGGCGGATGTATTCACCGGGGGAGATTTGCAGATTCTTCTGGAACAGCACCGTCAGATAGCTGGGGCTCACATCCATCTGCTGGGCGATGAGCCGCACAGACAGCTTCTCCCGGATATGGGTGGAGATATACTGCTGGGCATGACGGATGATTTCGTTCTCACTGTGGACGGTATTGGTGCCCTGGAGCTTCACGCCGCTGGGGGCCTGGACCTCCCGCAGCAGCACCAGCAGCAGCATGGTCAGCTGGGCCATAAGCATATCCGTGGAATAGGGGTCCACCCGCTCCTGGGTACGCAGCATCTGCTGCAAAAGATTCACCGCCTCCTGGGGCACGGCAAGCTTCCGGCCATAGAGGCTGGACAGATCCCCGCCCTCCAAATCGAAGGAGATGGTCACAAACCGGGGGGCCACGCCGATGTCGGCGTACTGCATATGCCACTGGTCCGGGGCATAGATCATGGCATCCCCCTGGTGCAGCAGCCAGTCCTGGCCGTCTGCCACGGAGTGCAGACTGCCCTGGTCCACATAGGTGAATTCCGGCATGGGATGGGATTCCCCGGAGAACAGAAAGCCCTGCTCCTTCTCCTGATAGAAAAAGGTATAGATTCCCGCCACACGCAGCTGGCTGTCAATGCGCATACTGTGCACCACATCCGTGCCCACCTTCTCCGGCTGGACCTCCGTGGAGAGCATGACGGTAGCCTCGGTTTTATAGACATTCAGAGAGAAGAGAAGCCCCTCCCGCAAAGAAACGGACTTGTCCAGGTAATAATGCTGATAGTCTTGACCATCCTTGCTGACAGACAGGACGCACATATTGCCGGAACAGCTCAAAAGCGTATCGGCCCGTGTCCGGAAGACGGCGGCCTCCGGCTGGGGAAGCTTGATTTGAACGGCATTCCTGGGCGTGGTCTGATTGACCTGTGCTCGCTCTGGAAAGACCGTGCCAAACCCCTGAAAATTCACCTGATTCAAGTTCTGAATCACAGCGCTTATGCTCCTTTCGTGTATACCATAACGCTGGGCAGGAAAACAGCTCTGCAGAGAACATCCCGACAAAACAGATGTGCTTTTGTACCAACGTCAGCGAGAATATTATACAAGATAGAATTGAAAATGGCAAATGATTATTCGCCAAATTTTACACCGTCTTTTCGTAAAAAATGTCCATGCCAAATTTTCAGCATGGACATTGTCTATTCTGCTCAATCCTCCTCCGGCTGGGCAGGCGTGATGGCAGCGCCGTATTTTGCAAAGACTGGCTCTGCAAACACGGACCACAGCAGCATCAGGCAGGCCGGGGCGGCGAAGACCCAGATGGGATAGTTCCAGGTGAAAACCGCCAGGGCCACCGTGCAGGCGGCCATTCCCAGAGATCGGAAAAAATGGGCGATGACAAAGCGCACCGCCGTGCCCGTCAGAGCGGCAAAGGAAAAGGTGAAGCGGGAAATAATGGCGGCGCTCCAGCAGGCGGCGCTGATGGGCAGAAGCATTCCCACGAGATAAATGCCCGCATAGAGGCTAAAGATGCTATCCTGCCGGGCCATGGTCAGCAGCACAGCCAGCAGATAGCCGAAAAAGCCCAGCACCGCGCCCCAGAGCAGGGTGGAGAGGATGCCGCTTTTCCACTCCGCCCGGAAGGTCCTGAAAAAGCGCTTGTAAGGCCCGTCCTCCCGATAGCGAATGCCATGGACCACGGCGTCATACAGCGCCGCCGTAGCCGGGAACAGGGTGACCACCGGCAGGCAGCACAGCAGCCAGCACAGTGCCAAGCCAACCACATCCGTAATGGTATTCAGAATGGTCCAGACCAGGCCATAGGGCCGAAAAATAGAGCGAAACATCAGCTTTCCCGGACCTCCGTGATCTCCGTGGGGCCTTCCAGCAGCAGCGCGGTCACATGTTCCCCGCCCTCCACCGTCACGCGAAGCGTGCCGCCGGGGACCTGGGCGGTAAGCTTGTTTTCGGGAAGCAGGCCCATTTTCCACAGGACGCAGGCGGTGGAGCCGCAGCCCGTGCCGCAGGCCAGGGTGAAGTCCTCCACCCCCCGCTCGAAGGTGAGCACCTGGGCCTCTCCGGGACCGGTCAAGCGGCAATAGTTCACATTGGCCCCCTTGGGGAAGGCCGGGTCAAAGCGCAGAGCCCGCATCTGCTCCCGCAGAGCATCCTTTTGGTCGAAAAGATCCGCCCCCTCCCACAGCCGGACAGCGTGGGGCACACCGGGAGCCCCCAGCTCCACATAGGCAATGTCTCCCTTGCGATGCAGGTCCAGAACAGACGGCAGGTTCAGGGCCACCCGGTATTGGTTCTCATCCACCCGCCAGCCCTTGACCAGGCCCGCAGTGGCTTCAAAGACCATCGCGTCTCCGGCAATGCCCTGATCGTGGGCAAACCGGCAGATGCACCGGGCGCCGTTGCCGCACATCTCCCCCAGGGAGCCATCGGCATTGTAGAAGATCATTTTGAAATCAGCCTTGTCCGAATTGCCCAGGGCAATCAGTCCATCCGCATGGCACCGGGCGCACAGCTCCCTGGCAAGGGCCGGAAAATCCAGGCTCTCCCCCCGGGCATCCAGGACCACGAAGCTGTTGCCGGCTCCGTTCATGCAGAAATAGGTCATGCCTGTCCCTCCGCCAGAAGATTCTCCATATCATACAGCCCGGCAGGCTTGCCCAGGACGAACCGGGCGGCCTCCACGGCCCCGTCGGCAAACATGGCCCGGTTGTGGGCCTCGTGGCGCAGCGTCAGGGTCTGGCTGGGGGTGCAGATGTGGATTTCGTGGACACCCACCACATTGCCCATACGCAGAGAGGAAACGCCAATTTCCTCCTTGGTGCGCTTGCACTCCCCGGAACGGCCGCAGTGCTCCACGGCGTTGGGCCGGACCTGCTTCACCGCCCGGAAGAGCATATGGGCGGTGCCGCTGGGGGCATCCACCTTCCGATTGTGGTGAATTTCCAGAATTTCAATATCCGCCTCCGGGAAGGCTGCGGCAGCCCGAGCGGCCAGGCGGCACAGCACCGCAATGCCCAGGCTCATATTCCCGGTGAAAAACACGGGGATTTTCTTGGCGGCCTCATAGATCAGCTGCTTTTCTTCCTCCGTATGGCCGGTGGTGCCGATGACAGCGGCGCAGTTCCGGGCCACGGCGTAGTGGAGTACGTCTGCCACGGCGCTATGGTGGGAGAAATCGATAACCACCTCTGGCTTCACGTCCGGCAGCTCAGAAAAGTGCTTGCAGGCGCCGTTTTCCCCGTCCACACTGACCTTTCCCACAGGGGCTTCTCCCAGGGCGGCACAGATCAGTTGCCCCATAGCGCCATTGGCGCCGCAGACAACCGCTCTCATACGTTCACCCCCTGCTTGCGCATTTCCGCAAAGAGCTTTGCACGGTTCTCGGGCTCCATGGGGGTCAGCGGCAGGCGGATATGCTCCTCGCCATAGCCCATGGCGCTGATGGCAGCCTTGGCGGGGATGGGGTTCACCTCACAGAACAGGTCGTTGATCAGCGGCAGAAGCTTGCACTGCCAGTCCGCGGCCTCCTGGACCCGGCCTGCAAAGAAGGCATCGGTCATGGCCACGGCCTGCCGGGGTACCACGTTGCTCAGCACGCTGATGGTGCCCATACCGCCCATGGCCAGCATGGGCACAGTGAGGCCATCCTCGCCGGAGTAGACGGTGATCTTGTCGCCGCACCGGGCGAACAGCTCCACCACCTGGCTCATATTGCCGCTGGCTTCCTTAATGGCGGCAATATTGGGGTGCTCTGCCAGTTTTTCCACCGTGGCCGGCAGCAGATTGCAGCCGGTACGGGATGGGACGTTGTAGAGGATAATGGGCTTGTCCACCTTGTCCGCAATGGTGGTGAAATGGGCAATGAGGCCGTTCTGGGTGGCCTTGTTATAGTAGGGGGTCACCACCAGCAGGGCATCTGCACCGGCTTGGGCGGCGCTGACAGAGAAGTTCACGGCGTGCTGGGTATTGTTGGTGCCGGTTCCGGCAATGACAGGCACCCGGCCCGCCACCCGGTCAATGGTAAAGGCGATGACCTTTTCCCGCTCCTCGGGGGTCAGGGTTGCGCTTTCACCGGTGGTGCCCACGGCAACCAGCGCATTGATGCCGCTTTCCAGCTGGAAGTCAATAAACCGGCCAAGGGCTTCATAATCCACCCCTTCCGGGGTCATCGGTGTCACCATGGCCGTGGCCATGCCTTTGAAAATTGTTTTCTTCATAGGAATTCTCCTTTTCTAATATCGCAGTTCCCGCAAACCTTCCCCCAAGGAAGGCATTTTACCCTGCCGTCACCTGGCAGAAATAATCATATATCGGAATCAGCTGCTCCGTGAGCGTTCGCGCCCGATCGCCCAGGGCGGGGCCGAAGAGGTCTTCGCTGACTTCTTCATTCCGAATACAGCTGATATCCCCCTTCCAGGCGAAATAGGGCTCCAGCGCAGGGCTGGGGGCGGGCTTTGGGCGCTTGTAGCACTCCGCCGTAACGGGGATGCCGGTGGTCTGCTCTGTCTTGCGCAGCAGCTCCAGGAAGGGCTCCGGGGCAGCGGCGATTTTTTGGCGGAAGGCATCCATGGTGGTCACCTTGGGCCTCCAAAGGGTGAAGCCGTAGCTGACCCCCTCCGGACGAATTTCAAAGAACAGGCAGGGATTTTCCGCCCACCAGTCCACATCCTGCCGGATGCAGCACCAGAGGCTTTCCTTATAGGGCAGCGGGTGGTGCAACCGGGCATCCCGATAGATGCGGGAGACCTTCAGAATGCTGCCCGGCTTTTCCAGGAACGGCTCAAAGAGCTGCTGCCCCAGCGCCTTCATGGGCGTATAAAGGGTATCTACATATTGTTTCTTGTGCTCCAGGAACCAGTCCCGGTTATTGTTCATGCGAATGCCCCAGAGAAAATCGATGGTTTCCGGGGTAAAACCTTCAAACATAGTCTTTTTTCCTTCTTTGTTCAGCGTGCATATTCCGGTGGGTCGTTCATCCAGATCAGCTTGTTTTTCTTCTTTTCGGGGACCTCCCGGTCCGGAAGCTCCAGGGTGTAGCGCTCATAGGCGTTGATGACGGTGGTTTCGTTATAGCTCAGTGCTCGGGGAATATTCTGGCCGTAGGTCATATGGACATGGCCGTGGACGTGGTAGGTAGGCTGATACTTGTCCAGGAAGGTCCGCAGGGAGGGGAAGCCCCAGTGGGCAACGTCCTCACTGTCCCCCAGCCCCTCGGCCGGGGCGTGGGTGACGAGGATATCAACGCCCCCTGCCTTGCGGATGGGCCAGCGCATTTTCAGGATACGGCCCCGCATCTGCCGGTCCGTATACTGGTGGGCCCCGGGGTGGTACTTGAGGCAGCCGCCCAGGCCCATAATCCGCACGCCGTTGTATTCCACCACGCGGCCGTCGATGCAGTCGCAGCCCTCCGGGGGCGTGCTATCGTAGCGGGTGTCGTGGTTTCCGTGGACATAGAGCACGGGGCACCTGGCCATGGTCACGAGAAAGCTCAGATAGCTGGCCTTCAGGTCCCCACAGGAGATGATCAGCTGGTAGTCGCTCAGCCGCCCCGGCACATAGTAGTCCCAGAGTGCGGGACATTCCTCGTCGGAAAGGAAGAGAATTTTCATAGTTCGCCCTTCTTCCCGTAAATGCCCAGCTCCTTGACCATGGCCTGAGAAACGGGGAGAATATCCTCCTGTGCCGGAAGGCCGCCCAGCACATTGTCGCAGAGCCAGTCCATGTGCAGCAGCTCGTCCGGGGTGAAGCTGTGGGTGCCGTCGTTCTTCACAGTGCCGTCCTGGGCAGTAATCCGCCGGGCAAAGGGGTCAACCGTTCGGGTGGCCAGGCCCATCTGCAAGTACCTGGCCAGGGTCCGCAGACCCGTAGGCAGGCGGTCCGACAGGTTCACGGAAATGACCCCGCTGTCCATGCCCAACCAGTAGTTCAGGGCGGTGTAGCCGTTTTTTTCGTTTTTCCAGGTACCGGAGAACATGGAATTAAGCACATATTCATAGAACTTGCCCCACACCCACACCGGAGAGCCCAGGGGAACCAATTCTCCTTTGTCGTCCATCAGATAGGTGCCGTAGCTGCAAAAGTCTAAATACATCCGGTTCTGCCCCGGTGCATCCCGGTTGGAGATGACTCGGATGCCGTCGGCGAAGAAATCCGCCTGGGGGTTGCCCGCCACACAGGACCACCGCAGCTCAATCTGCACCCGGGGATTGGTCAGCTGGGCCCCCAGAGCGAAGGCATTGATATTGGCCAGCTGCCCATAGATGGGATAAGAGGCGATGTAGCCAATGCGGTTGTTCTGGGCCAAAGCGCCTGCAATGGCGCCGGTAATAAACTTGCCCTCGTAAACCCGGCCATAATAGGACCGGACGCTGGAATAAGGCTGGTCCACAGAGCAATTGAGAAACTGCACCTTGGGATATTCAATAGCGGCCTTCAGCGTAGGCGCCCGCAGCAGCGGGGCCGTGGTGAAAACCACCTGGGCCCCATCTTTCACCGCCTCTTCCAGCAGCCGGGTGGCCTCCTCAGGGGTATCGGCATTGAAATAGCTGCGGACCGTGAGCTTATTGCCCAGCTTTTCCACAAGATATTCCTTGCCCTGCTCATGGCCCAGCACCCAGCCGCTGGTGGCCGGAGAAAGCTGGTGGACAAAGGCCACATTCAGATAGACCGGCGTGGCCAGCCGGGAGAAAATGCCGCTCTTTCCGGCTTCCGCCGTGGTCTGGACCTTGATGGAATCATGGCTGGCGGCGGAGACCATATCATAGCGCATGGCCGTCAGGGTCTTCCGGATTTCCGATACGGAAAACCGGCCCAAATCCTTATAGCTGTACAGCTGGAGCCACAGCAGCAGCGCCTCCTCCGGAAGCACATCCGCCTCCATAGGCCCCAGCTGGGAGAAGGCATCCCGGAAATAGGAGAAATAGGCGTTGAAGGTCCGCCGTTCGTCCTCCGTCCAGGCTTCCCCGGGGGCTTTGCCCACTGCGCGAAGCAGCTTGGCATAGTCGTCCGGTCTGCGGAACTGAACGGCGTAGAGCCCGCTGGCCTTGAAGAAGTCCAGGAATTCATAGTAGGCCTGAATGCGGGGGGTACCGTCCATGGGCGGAACAATCCGGCGCACCGTGGCAGGGATCCTCGGGGCTCCAAAATAGCGCAGCACAGACACCCGCTTGTTTCCCTCCTGGACATAGAAATTGCCCAGATACTCATAGCAGACAATGGGCTCCCGAATGCCCACCTCCCCCAGGTGGGCCACGCAGAGGTTCGCCCACTTGTTGGCAAACTCCGACTGAGGGCTCAGCAGCGGCAGAAAGCTGGGAGAAAAGGCGGTAATGCGCCCGGCGGACTTGGTGCCGATAATCCGCTGGGAGGGAATCTCCAGCACACCCAGGTCCTGCACAACATCGGCGCTGTTTTCCGGCAGAATTTCGTCCAGTACCGCAGGATTCGTACTCTTCCCCCGGGCCGACAGCTCCGCAACCTCCCGCTGACCCAGCTTCAGCGCATGGGCATATTCATCCAGCCCCATTTCAATTCCCATTGGCAGCGCCTCCTTGTCAAAAAGATACTTATATAATACCCCATTTCCCGCCGAAAAGCAACTGCCATTCCCATTCCCCAGACCGAATCCGCCCCAGCAGGGCAAAAAAAGTGCTTGACAAATGAAAAATCTATGCTATTATAAACAAGTTCCAGCAAGAACTGAATATCTGGGGGAATTCCCGAGTGGCCAAAGGGGACAGACTGTAAATCTGCTGCTTATAGCTTCGGTGGTTCGAATCCACCTTCCCCCACCAATAAAAAGAGGACATCCGTAGGGTGTCCTCTTTTTATTGGTATCGAAAGCGGATTCGAACCCAATTAAATCCAACAGGCCAGTGGCCTATTGGGAAAACCAGTTCGCAAACTGGTTTCCGCCTTATTGCTTTGCCGTGCAAAGCAAGCCATCGAATCCACCTTCCCCCACCAATCCCGCACCAGTTTTGGTGCGGGATTTCTTTTGCTTTACGGGGAAAAGGCTGATTTTCTTACTCCAAAAGTTGGCGCTTTTTCTGCCAATTTCACTTTGACCGTAACCGTGACCGTAACGCGAAAATTTTGCGGTCAGCAGCCGACAGCTACATGCCTTGTACGGAACGGATAAATTCCGTCATCCGCTTGGCGCTTTCCTTCTTCATGCCTGGTTTACGCGGCCATCAGCAATATGCAGACGGATACGGAGACGGCCAGAAGCATGCTGAGCGGCATTGACGACAGCGGGCTGAGCAGCGCGGCTTATGCACGGGCCATCCGGAACGCCTATTACCGGGGCATGAACGGGGTGAAATTTGAGGATACCCCGGGATATTCGGACGCGGCAAAGCTGCCGGAGACCCAGCGGAGAGCCGCCTGGGAGGCCGGAAAGCAGCGGCGGGCGGCAAAGGTGCAGGAACGGGAAGCTCTGATCGACAGTGGAAAGGCCGGGACGCGGGAAAGCGGCGTTACCATGCAGGAGAGCGCCAAGAGCATCCGGAACCTGAACAAGCAGCAGCAGACCGGCATGGCGGCGGCTGAAAGCAAGGGAATCAGCTATGATTCTTTGCTTGCCCGGCAGTTGGCACGGCTTTCGGAGATGGAGGAATACAAAAATCTTTCCGAAACGGAATTGCAGGATATTGCCTACGACGAAACCATTGCCGAGATGAGCGAGACGATCCTGACGGACACGGACGCGGCCAGCCGGTTATCCCAGCAAATCTACAAACAGGACAGGACGCTGTGGCAGAAGATCAAGGACTTTTTCACAGGGCTTGTGGAGAAGCTGCGCAGCGCCTACCGCGACAGTGACCCGGACAGCGACATCGGGCGGATGCTCAAGCGGGCGGTGCAGGACAACGCGGAAATCGCCCAGGCCTGGGCCGAGGCGGTGGCAGAGGCCGGGGAGAACTACCAATTGCAGGACGGGCAAAAAAAGAACGCCCGGGAGGGCGCGAGGTTTAGCCTGCGGGGGACTACGGATGGTCAGACTGTGGCTGTGGTTGATGAAGACATTCTGAGCAATATTGATCTGACGCAGTGGAATAAGCAGACCAAGAAGAAGGTTCAGGCTGCGGCAAAGGAAGCTCTGAAAAAATTCAGTGACGGAATTGTGGTGGACGGCATTACCAGAAATGTCAACAAGGTAAGCCGAAATGAGTATACTGGGTCGAAGTATTCGGAAAAGATTTCGAAGACCATGCCGCAATTGTATGCAGACAAAATGCGGGCAGCCAGTGCGATTGATGACGTTGTTATTGCCGCAACTGACTGGGCACGTGACGGGAAACTTCTGCACCCGAGAACTGACAATTTTGTAGACTTTGACCACGGAAATGTTCTCATTGAAGCTGGTCGAAACCAGTACGTAGCAGAAGTCGTTGTAGGCATTACCGACAGAGGAAACGCCGTGTTCTATGATGTCGTTGACATTCAACCAACGCAGTTCACAACAATAAAGGAAGAACCCTCACCCAACGTTACTACGAATAAATCGCCTGACATTGCATATGAGAGTTCTTCCGATAGCACTCTACCACAGCAGGCCGCAGAAGTCAAGGGAAATGTGCGGTATTCTGCACGGAACCAGACAGAGAGTAAGGAATTCAAGCGCTGGTTCGGTGACTGGCAGAATGCCCCGGCGAAGGCGAGCAAGGTCGTGAATGCGGACGGGACACCGAAGGTTATGTACCACGGGACCAATGCGGAGTTCACGGTATTTGATCGGGCACAGGGCAAAAAGAAAGTACACCTGAATGTTTTTGGCGACGGAAACTATTTTACCGCATTACGGGAAGGGGCCTCCAGATATGGAGCCAACGTTGTCGAGGCATATCTGGACATTAAGAATCCGTACGTCAAGAAAGATGGATTTAACACAGTCGCAGATCAGATTGCAAGCGAATTTGGAATTGCGCGAGATTCCATCAAGGGCAGCGATGTTTCTTCGTTCCTACGCCAGAGGGGATATGATGGCCGTTTATGAGTATCTGCATAAGCGGGCTATCGAGAAAGCCGGGGAGGTTGGGGCGTTGCAGGGGATGTATAGGCGATAAATGGAACGTCCGCGGTTACGGACAAACTACGGACAGAAGGAAGCACCCCCCTGTGACCTTACCAAAAAATCGCATTCCTTGCCAAGGAAATCAGCGAGCATGGAGACTACGGGACTCGATTGCTGATTTTGCCCTGGGGCAAAATCATATGGTGACAGCCAGTTTTTGAACTGGCTGTTGTGATATGCCACCGGCATATCGCATTTGAGTGGGTTCGAGTCCCTGGATTTCCGGGAAATAAAAAAGCCACCCAAATGGGTGGCCTTTTTTATTTGGTGGAGACTACGGGACTCGAACCTGTGACCTCATGCGTGTGAAGCATGCGCTCTAACCAGCTGAGCTAAGCCTCCATAGCTGGAACATGTTGGATTATACCTGATAATGCACCATTTGTCAAGACCTTTTTTCGGGGCTCATAGGAGCCCCGAAAAAAGGGAGAAAATCAACCGTTCAGCATTTCCTTGGCGACCTGCTCGATGTGCTCTGCGCTGAGGCCGAACTGCTTCAGCAGGGCGGCGGCGGGGCCGGAGTGGCCGAATTCATCGTTGACGCCGATGCGGCGGAGCCTGGTGGGGCACTTTTCGCCCAGCAGCGCAGCCACAGCCTCGCCCAGGCCGCCGATGATGCTGTGCTCCTCACAGGTGATGACCTTGCCGCACTCGCGGGCAGCCTTCAGGACGATTTCCTCATCCAGGGGCTTAATGGTGCAGATGTTGATGACCCGGGCATGGATTCCCTGGGTCTTCAGGCTTTCAGCAGCCATCAGGGCCTCGTTGACCATCAGGCCGGTGGCAATGATGGCGACGTCGCTGCCCTCGGTGAGTTGCTCGCCCTTGCCGATCTCAAAGTTGAAGTGCTCTGCATCGTGGAACACAGGCACGGCCAGACGGCCCAGGCGGATATACACAGGGCCCTCATAGGCATAGGCGGCCTTCACGGCGGCCTTGGCCTCCACATCGTCGCTGGGGCACATGACCACCATGCCGGGGACGGACCGCATCAGGGCGAAGTCCTCGCAGCACTGGTGGCTGGCGCCGTCCTCGCCCACGGAGATGCCGCCGTGGGTAGCGGCTACCTTCACATTCAGGTGGGGGTAGCCCACGGAGTTGCGGATCTGCTCAAAGGCACGTCCGGCGGCGAACATGGCAAAGCTGCTGGCAAAGGGGACCAGACCCATGGTGGAAAGGCCGGCAGCCACGCCGATCATATTGCACTCGGCAATGCCGCAGTTGAAATGGCGGTCGGGGTAGGCCTTCTTAAAAATCCCGGTTTTGGTAGCACCTGCCAGGTCCGCGTCCAAAACCACCAGGTTGTCTGCGCCGCCCTGCGCCAGCTCTACCAGGGCATTGCCATAGCTGTCCCGGGTGGCGATTTTCTTCACTTCGCTCATTTCGCTGCCTCCAGTTCCGCCATGGCTGCATTCAGCTCGCCCATAGCCTGCTTGTACTCTTCGTCATTGGGGGCCTTGCCGTGCCAGCCCACCTGGTTTTCCATAAAGCTGACACCCTTGCCCTTGGTGGTGTGCATGAGGATGCAGGTGGGCTTATCGGTGCAGGCGTGGAATTCGGCAAAGGCCTTCTCGATCTCGTCAAAATCGTGGCCGTTGATCTCCACCACATGGAAGCCGAAGGCTCTGGCCTTCTCGTCCACGGGAGCGGTATTCATAACGTCACAGGTCCGGCCGTCGATCTGCAGGCCATTCAGGTCCACGATCATGCAGAAGTTGTCCAGATGATAGTGGGCGGCGAACAGCATGGCCTCCCACACCTCGCCCTCGGCGATCTCGCCGTCACCCAGCAGCGTATAGACATTGATGTCCTTGCCCAGGTACTTGGCGCCCTTGGCCATACCCGCAGCGGCGGAGATGCCCTGGCCCAGAGAGCCGGTGGACATATCCACGCCGGGAACGGTATTCATATTGGGATGGCCCTGGAGATAGCTGTCGATATGCCGCAGGGTGGGCAGGTCCTCCACAGGGAAGAAGCCCCGGTAAGCCAGCGCGGCATACAGGCCCGGAGCGGTATGGCCCTTGGACAGCACGAAGCGGTCCCGGTCCGGCCAACGGGGGTTCTTGGGATCTACCCGCAGCTCCTTATTATAAAGGTATGCAAACATCTCCGCGGCGGACAGACTTCCGCCGGGGTGACCGGCCTTGGCCCCATGGGTAGATTCAATGATCCCCATGCGGACCTGGCAGGCTTTTTTCTTCAGATCAAGTTTCAGTTCTTCTGTCAAGAAACGCACCTTCCATCCCTTAATTCATTTTCTGCGCCAGGGGGTGTCCCCATAGCATTTCAGAGTAAGTATACCACAAAGAAAGCGTTATTGCTACAGTGATTCCGTTTTTTTGTAAAATTTTCACCCTTTGAACAAAATCCCCCTCCGAATGCCCATCCCGATTTTGCAGGCGGCCGTTTTATGCACCTTCCCCCGGGCGCGCGCTGCGTCCCGGGGGGAAGGATTTGGGGAATATGGAATTATAGGGTATGCTCCGCTCTGGCTGCGTCAAACTCCGCGCAGACGCTTTCGTCCGGGGCCTTGGTCAGCAGGCTGACAACAACGATCACCAGCAGCCCCACCAGGAAAGCGGGCAGCAGCTCATAGATGCCGAAGATGCCGCCCAGGGGCTTGATCAGGTACTTCCAGAGGAAGACCATAACGCCCCCCGCCGCCATGCCGGAGACGGCACCAGCAAAGGTGGTGCGTTTCCAATACAGGGCACAGATCACCAGGGGGCCGAAGCCCGCGCCAAAGCCCGCCCAGGCAAAGGAGACGATGCCGAAAATGGAACTGTTGGGGTCTTTTGCAATGAAAATGCCCAGAATGGCAATGGCGATGACGGTGAGCCGGGCTGCCAGCATACTCTGCTTCTGGCTGAGCTTGAAGCGGAAGGCCTCCTGCAGCAGGTTCTGGGACACGCTGGAGGACGCCGCCAGCAGCTGGGAATCCGCCGTGGACATGGTGCTGGCCAGAATGCCCGCCAGGATGAGACCGGCCATCAGTGCCGGGAAAATGCCGCCCTTGGCCAGAAGCTCTGCGATGCGGATGATGACGGTCTCCGTATTGGAGCCCTCCAGAGGGGCAATGGCCCCAATGCCGGACAGAGCCTTGCCCACGATGCCGATGAGTACGGCCAGGGCCATGGCAACGGTGACCCAGACAGAGGCCACCCGGCGGCTCAGCTTCAGCTTCTTCTCGTCGCCGACGGCCATGAACCGCAGCAGAATGTGGGGCATTCCGAAGTAGCCCAGGCCCCAGGCCAGGGTGGAGACAATGGTGAGGAAGCTGTAGGGGGCGGCGGAATTGGTGCCGACGGCGTAGGTCTCGGTCAGGGACAGGTAGCCGGGCAGGGCTCCGGCATTTTCCAGAACGGCCCCCATGCCTCCGGCCTGGACGGTGGCATAGACCAGCACAAAGAGGATGGCAACGGTCATGATGATGCTCTGGACCAGATCCGTAATGGAGGCTGCCAGGAAGCCCCCCGCCGCAGTATATCCCACAATGACCACGGCGGACACCAGCATGGCCGTTATATAGTCGATGCCGAAGAGGCTGGAAAACAGCTTGCCGCAGGCTGCGAAGCCGGAGGCCGTATAGGGAATGAAGAAAATGATGATGGTCACAGCGGCCAGGGCGGAGAGGATGCTCTTTTTGTCATGGAACCGCCGGGAGAGGAACTGGGGGATGGTGTAGCTCTCAGTGATCTGGGTATAGCGCCGCAGGCGGCGGGCGGTGAAGAGCCAGTTGAAATAGGTCCCCAGTGCCAGGCCGATGGCCGTCCAGCCCACGTCAGCCGCGCCGGACAGGTAGGCCAGCCCCGGCAGGCCCATGAGCAGGTAGCTGGACATATCGGATGCCTCGGCACTCATTGCGGTCACCAATGGTCCCAGGGTGCGTCCGCCCAGATAGAAGTCGGCGGTGGAGGAATTTTTCTTGGCATAGTGTGCGCCAATCCAGAGCATACCCAGCAGGTATACAAGGATCGTCACGGTGATGCAAACGGTCGAGGTCATAATGCTCATCCTTTCTCTTTTCTTTCGGTGTTGACTTTTGGATGAGCGGATTGTATCATGAGCTCAAGCATTTGAAAAGCGAATGTTTCGCATATAGTCCATAACAAAATCGAATGAAAGAAGGATGATGCCATGGAGATGAATATCCTGAAATACATGGCCTTTTTGAAGACCGTGGAGACAGGCAGCTTTACAAAAGCCGCCGAACTGCTGAACTATTCCCAGTCCGGCGTCAGCCGGATGATCAGCGACCTGGAGCGGGAGTGGCGCATCACCCTTCTGGAGCGGGACCGGAACGGCATCCGCCTGACCTCCGACGGCTCCCGGCTGCTGCCCTATGCCCAGAGCGTCTGCGCAGAATACCGGAAGCTCCGGATGGAGGTGGACGACCTCCACGGCGTGCAGTCCGGCATGATCCGCATCGGCACCTTCTCCAGCGGCGCCATTCACTGGGTGCCCAACATCATCAAGGCCTTCCAGAAGGACTATCCCGGGGTGGACTATGAGCTGCTGCTGGGGGACTACTCGGAAATTGAGGAGTGGATCGCCCAGGGCCGGGTGGACTGCGGCTTCCTGCGGCTGCCTACCCGGCCGGAATTTGATACCATCCCTTTGGGGCAGGACCGGCTTCTGGCCATTCTGCCGGAGGGACACCCGCTGGAAAGCTGCGACAAGGTCCCCATTGCCGCGCTGTGCGCAGAGCCCTTTATGCTGCTGGAAAAGGCCGCCCAGGCAGAGGTCTCCGAGGTCTTCGAGCGCAACGGCCTGAAACCCCGGGTGCACTTCACCACCTGGGATGACTATGCCATCATGGCCATGGTAGAAAGCGGCCTGGGGGTGAGTATGCTGACGGAAATGATCCTGAAGCGAACCCCCTTCCACATCGTCGCCAAGGAGCTGGATGTCCCCGCCTACCGGGAAACCGCCCTGGCCCTAAGAGACCGCAAAACCGCCTCCGTAGCGATGAAGAAGTTTCTGGAGTATTTGCAGTATCGGTAAAAGCCTTCTAACCTTCCCCTCCGGAGAAGGTTAAACCATTTGCTTTCCCTTCCCCCTTATGCTATACTTGCCTTATTTGTTGGAACAATGCCGAAGAGAGGAAAAACATGGAAACAAAGGAATCAATTCTGCAAAGGGTCTTTGGCTATTCGGCCTTTCGGGGCGGGCAGGAGGCGCTGATTGATGCGCAGCTCCAGGGGCGGGATGCCTTTGGCATTATGCCCACCGGCGGCGGCAAGAGCCTGTGCTACCAGATTCCCGCCCTGCTGCTGGAGGGGGTCACGCTGGTGATCTCTCCCCTGATCTCCCTGATGCGGGACCAGGTCATGGCCCTGAAAAATGCCGGTGTGGCCGCAGCCTATATCAACAGCTCCCTGACCCCGGCCCAGATTCGGCTGGTCTACCGCAACATTCAGTCCGGAATGTACAAGATCATCTATGTGGCCCCGGAGCGGCTGCTGACCGACGGCTTTCTGGAGGCCATCCAGGCCCGGAAGGTCTCCCTGGTGACGGTGGACGAGGCCCACTGCATCTCCCAATGGGGCCAGGATTTCCGGCCCAGCTATCTGAAAATTGTGGATTTTCTGAACATTCTCACCCCACGGCCCGTGGTTTCCGCCTTTACCGCCACGGCGACGGAGACAGTGCGCCAGGACATCGCCCAGATTTTGCAGCTGCGCGATCCCCTGCGGGTGGTCACAGGCTTTGACCGGCCCAATCTCCGCTTTGAGGTCCAGCGGCCCAAGCAGAAGTTGCCCGCCCTTATCGATCTGGTGCAGCAGCGCCGGGACAAGGCGGGCATTGTCTACTGCGCCACCCGGAAGGCCGTGGAAGAGGTCTGCGAGAATTTGCAGCTGAACGGCATTGCCGCCACCCGGTACCACGCAGGTCTGCCCGATGAGGAGCGCCGGGATAACCAGGAGGATTTTCTCTACGACCGGAAAACCGTCATGGTGGCCACCAACGCCTTCGGTATGGGCATTGACAAGTCCAACGTCTCCTATGTCATTCACTACAATATGCCCCAAAGTCTGGAAAGCTACTACCAGGAGGCAGGCCGCGCCGGGCGGGACGGTGCGGAGGCCGAGTGCATCCTGCTCTATGCTCCGGGGGATGTGCAGACCGCCAAATACCTGATCCAGCATCCTGCCCTTTCCGGGGAGCTTTCCCAGGAGGAGCTGGAGCAAAAGCAGCGGCTGGATCTGGAGCGGCTGGACGTCATGGTGAACTACTGCAAAACCCAGGAATGCCTGCGAGGCTACATTCTGGACTATTTTGGCCAGGAACACGAAAGTTTCTGCGGCAATTGCAGCAATTGCAGTACCGAAACGGAGGAACGGGACATCACCGATCAGGCCCGGATGATCCTCTCCTGCGTCCAGCGGATGAGCGCCAAGCTGGGCTACTCTCTGGGGCTCACCAGCGTGGTCCGCACCCTGCTGGGCAGCCGGGACAAGCGGCTGCTGCAGCTGGGGCTGGACAAGCTGGGCTCCTATGGAATGCTGCGCAAGCTTGGAAAGGACGACCTCCGGGCCATGGCAGAAAATCTGGAATCCCAGGGGTATCTGGAAACAGACCCGGTCCACGGCGGCATCAGCCTGACGCAGAAGGCCCAGGGGGTGCTCTTCGAGGGCAAGACCGTCTCCATGCGCCTGCCCAAGGCAGAAGCAAGCGCCCCGGTCAGCAGTCCCATCGGCGGGGGACAGGACCCCAATCTGCTGGCCATGCTCAAGCGGCTGCGCTGGAAAATTGCCATGCAGGAAAGCGTCCCCGCCTACATCATTTTCTCCAATGCAACCCTGGAGGACATGGCCCGCAAGGCCCCGACGACTCTGGAGGCCTTCGCCAAGGTCAACGGCGTGGGCAGCGTCAAGGTCAAGCGGTTCGGAGAGGTCTTTGTGGACGCCATCGCAGACTATCTCCAGGAGCACGGCGGGTAACCGTTGTTTGAAAAGGCCAAAACAGCACTGCAAAGCCGATGAAAGCTTGCACGAAGTAAGCGGCCTTTTTTATACCAAAGACGGATAACCTTGCTCCATAAATGCAAGCAGAAACACCTTCAAAGGTTTTTCGCGCTCATATCTTGGACGACCTGTGGCCTTGCAGTCCTTCCCTACAATGGGTTCGAGCCCTGCCGCACCAAGGCAATCCAAATCCGAACCGGTATTGTTTTTTACGGCTTCCTTCACATCGTCCAAGGCGATGGTTCTGGTGCCGTCCTTGTAGTTGAAGGTGAGAATCAGTTTATCATCGTACAGGTAAATTGCGTTCACAAAGGCGTCAATCAGCATTTTGCGGTGGGACTGCTGGCGTACATCCAGCTTGCGGAATTTGTGCAGCCAGAAGGTGACGAACTCCGGGCTGATTCTGGGCTTGGCAATCTTCTCATTGGCGATCTTGATTTCCAAATCTTCCTTGGCAGATTCCAGTTCCTCCAAACGGGTCTTGGTGGACTTGGTGAGAATGCCCTACTGGATAGCGTTTAAGAGATTGTCAATGCCTCGCTGGGCTTCCTGAAGCTGCTGTTCGTACAGGGGTAGGCTGGTGTTCTCTCTGTCCTGCAAGTCCATCACCATGGATACGATGGCTTCAATGGCTTTGTCGTCCATGACCACCTTCATCACTTCATTGACCACCAGATCTTCCAGCCATTGCTTCCGCACAGGCTTTTTCTTGCAGTCTGTCCGCTTCTTTTTCACGGACACACATTTGTAGTAGTGGTGAATGGTGCCGTTCCGGCTCTTGCCGCTTTCGCCGCAGAGGTAAGCGCCGCAGTAGCCGCAGAACAGTTTGGTGGTCAGCAGATAATCGTCCTCAAATCCGGACGGTTGTCCGTCTTGGCGGAATGGGCACGGTCAATGTAGTGGCGCAGAATCGTGATGCCGTTCTTTTCTGCAAAAGCAGTGCATTCCCGAATCTGACCTTCGATGGATTCCTCCCGCTGGCTGTCGGAGGAATAGCGGGCGTAAATGACAGCTTTCATTTCTTTCCCTCCGTCATCATCTGAAACAGGGTTTCCTTCAACCGTTTGTTCATAGGGGAGCCTGGTTCAAAGCACATCTCGATAAAGTCCCGCAGTTCCGGAGCATCACGCTGTTTCATGATTTTGTTTTCGTAGAGCTTTCCTCTGGGGTCATCGCAGCGGGCAAAGATATAGTCCATCGATACATCGAAGTAGTCCGCATACTTGCGCAGGAGTTCAACCGTGGGAGCAGCCTGTCCGTTTTCATAGCGGTTGATGCTGGACTGGTTGGAGCCAATCTCCTGTGCAAGTTTTGCCTGAGAAAGCCCAACGCTCTCCCGCAATACCCGCAGACGTTTTCCTAACTCCTTCAATTCTTCTCACCTCCAGCCTGTTGTGTGATTACTATATCACACGTATAACCCTAATTCAACCCTTAAATAGAATAACTATAAGATGAAAACAAATTCTACATCATTAGCGCCCGCAGGGTGCGTAGCTCACAAGGAACTTGTGATTCGAAGGGCTTGGGATATCTCCCAACAAGTTGGAAAACGCTCAAATCTGCCGAAGCAGATTTGAGCGTTTTTCGCATATGGCGCGCCATAAGCATTGCTTGCCGCTAGTATCCGGAATTCCGGATACTAGTAGCAAGCAATGCATCTGTATATACAAATGCGAAAAACCATCCATTCTGCTTCCGCGGAACAGATGGTTTCCTGCTTGTTGAGGTACCGCCCCAAACCCCGGTTAACGCAGCCCTTCTGGCTGCGGCTGCGCGATTCTGGGAATCGCTTTATCTTACCGCCGCCCACTTTGGCCGAAGCAGATTTTTCTTGCTTTCCCTTGACAAACGGACTATAATTGCCCGTGAACAAGGGAAGGAGGGAGGCCGCTGTGACGAATACCGGTTTTTTGAAAAGCGCTGCCCTGCGTGGTCTGCTCTGCGCGTTTGTGTTTGTTGGTGCGGCCACCGGGATTGGCGCGCTGTTCCGGCTGTGGCAGTTCCCGGAAACCAATATTGTGGTTGTATACATTCTATCCGTCGTGGTGACTGCCCGGTGTACCGACGGGTATCTGTGGGGCATTCTATCCACCGTTCTTTCCACCTGCGCCTTCAACGCTTTCTTCACCCAGCCTTATTTTACGCTGTCTGTGGACGACCCAACCTATTTCATTACCTTTTCGATCATGGCAATCACCTCCGTGATTACCAGTGCCCTTACCTCCAAGGCAAAGAAAATGACGGCGGAGGCTGTTCGCAACGAGCAGGAAGCCAGCGCATTGTACCATCTGACCAGCCACTTGACAGACGCGGAAAGTGCAGAGGACATTGCCCGAATTGCGGTTCAAACCATCAGCGGTACGATGGACTGCAAGGCCGCCTGCCTGTGCTTTGACGAGCAGGGGCAGCCGGAGCGCACCTTTATTCAGCAGAAAACGGAAACGGAGCAGGTGCGGCGCAGCGTTTCCGACCCCGACGGAATCCGGCACCGCATCGAGAATCTGCGGACGGACTTTGATTCAGGGGAGGAATTCTGCGATTGGCCCATCTACGGAAGCGAATCCGTCCTCGGCATTCTGCGGATTCCCAAAGACCGGGCAGAAGGACTGACGGAGCAGCAAAAGAAGCTTCTTCATTCCATGCTGGAAAGCACGGCTCTGGCGATGGATCGCCTGCGGGTGATGAAAGAGCGCATCCGCACCCGGGAGGAAGCCAATCAGGAGCGCTACCGTGGAAATCTTCTTCGGGCCATTTCCCACGACCTGCGCACGCCTTTGGCGGGCATCATGGGCACCAGTGAAGTGATTATGGACATGACGGAGAAAGACGATGCCCGGTTTTCTCTGGCGGAGGGCATCTACAAGGATGCGGACTGGCTCCATTCCCTTGTGGAAAACATTCTCAGTCTGACCCGGCTCCAGGACGGACGCCTGACCCTGAACAAGCAGCCGGAGGCGGTGGAGGAAGTCATTGGCGCGGCGGTGCTGGCCATCAGCAAGCGCGCACCGGAGCGGGAAATTGCCGTTCAGATTCCCGATGACCTTCTGATGGTGCCCATGGACGCAAGGCTTATCGGTCAGGTGCTTGTAAACCTTTTGGACAATGCGATCAAGCACACCCAGCCCGGAGAGGAAATCTCCGTGACAGTCTCTAAGGACCATGATTTTGCTGTTTTTACCGTTGCCGACCGGGGCACCGGCATTTCCGAACAAGACCTACCCCATGTGTTCCAGATGTTTTACACCACTCAGGGAAAAGGCCCGGATGCCAAACGGGGCATCGGTCTGGGGCTTGCCATCTGCGAGTCCATCGTCACCGCCCACGGCGGCAGCATCCACGCCCAAAATCGAACCGATGGAAAAGGGGCGGAATTTACCTTTACCCTGCCACTGAAGGAGGGAGAAGCCGTTGAGAAGTGAATGGATTCTGGTTGTGGAGGACGATGCCCAAATCCGCAACTTTATTACCTACACCTTGAAGCAGGAGGGCTTTCCCTGTCTGACTGCCGGAAACGCCCAGGGGGCGCTGTCCCAGCTGGTATCCAATCAGGTTGACCTGATGCTGCTGGATTTGGGACTGCCGGATTTTGACGGCATGGAGGTCATCAAAAAGGTGCGGGAGTGGTCGGAGGTGCCCATCATCGTGGTCTCCGCCCGGGATCAGGACAACGAAAAAGCCGCCGCGCTGGATGGCGGTGCGGACGACTATCTGACCAAGCCCTTCTCCGCTACGGAGCTGATGGCCCGGATCCGGGTGGCTCTGCGGCATTCCCGCCGAACCTCGGTTGCCACGCAGCAGACCGTTCATTCCGTGGGCGGACTGTCCATCGATCTGGAACGGCATCTGGTATTTCTGGACGGTACGGAACTTCATGTGACCCCCATGGAATATAGCCTGCTGTCCCTGCTGTTTCGGAATATGGGCAAGGTGCTGACCACCCAGTACATCATCCGGGAAATTTACGGCCCGGGCTACGGAAACGATACCCAGGCCCTCCGGGCGCTGATGGCGGGACTGCGGCGGAAGATCGAAAAATCCCCGGCAAAGCCCCGGTACATCCTCACCGAAATAGGCGTGGGATACCGGCTGGTGGATGAATAACCCCATACGAAACGCCCTGGAAGTTCATTCCAGGGCGTTTCCGTTTACCAGTACCGCTTTTTCTTGAAGTAGAAAATGCAGCCGCCAACGATCAATGCGCTCAGCGCAATTACTGCCGGATACCCATAGGCCCAATGAAGTTCCGGCATATTGACAAAGTTCATTCCATACCATCCCGCAATCAAAGACAGCGGCATGAAAATTGTGGTTACGATTGTTAAAAGCTTCATGATCCGGTTCTGTCCCAAATCCACCTGGGCCTGGTATTCACTGCTGACCTGGCTTGCATATTCCCGCAGCATCTGGGTTTCTTCCTGCAAGCGGTTCAGTCTGCGAAGAATGTACTGCAGCCTGCCGGAACTGCATTCATCCAGCAGATCGGTGGCGTTTTCCTGCAAAGTTGACACCATATCATTCATCTGAGCGTAGTACCTGTTATGCTGATTCAGCTCCTTCCTGAGCTGGCTCATTTGCCTGATGAACTTTTCCGTCCGGTTATCCAGTACCATTTGCTCCAGCCCGGAAATGCGCTCCTCCATGTTCTGAATATGGGAGAGGTCATCCGTGATCAGGGCAAGATAGAAATCCATCAGCAAATCGTCCGCTCCATCCGCATGGTGCGGACGCATTTTTCTGACCCGTTCCATACATTTGGCAGCTTCTCCGTCCGGGTCAACAAAAAGAAGATTGCTGTTCCACCAGGTGAAAACAATATGTTTATCCTGTTGGTGTGGTTTTGCCGGAATATGAAGCTCACCAAGAATACGATTCTGCTCAACCATTAGCCTGCAGCCTGTGTTTTTTCCGGGGGAAAGCATGGGATCCGGCGGGAGCAGCGCAGACGGCAGATTGCTGTGTACGATATCTTCCGATTTCAGAATGACAGCAATTTTCTCCCAGCGTGAAATCTCTTCAGGCTGTATGGGCTTGAGCGTTTCAGCAATGCAATAGTACATGACAGGTTCCTCCTTATAGCATATCATCCGGGATTTTCTGGATTGCATGGTGTTCTCCTTTTCTGACGGATGTGACCTTATCACGAATTTGTGATGTTGTCAACACGCATCCGAGGATCCTGATCTCCCTGGGATTGGACCGGCAAGTAGCTTTTGACGGGATAATCGAGGCAAAACAGAAGGAACACCCAAAAATGTCCGGGATCGAAAATAATTCCCGGTCAATTCATTTCGGCCCAACGAAAAAGCTTGTGTGTTTGCCGGTTCCATTCCGTGCCAAGCTCCCTCGACTACGCTGCGCTTCGCTCAGGATGACAAGATTTGTTGTTTTTTGCGGCTGCTCGACAAACACCAATTTATCGTGCCCCTGCGGAAAACCGGCAGGCGTGTTTTCTCACAGAATTCTCACAGGAAACCCCGATCTCTCACACCGCGCTCACGGCTTCCGCGCTAAAATTCCAGTGTAAGATCAATCCGAAGGCAAAAGGAGGATTTTAGGATGATGACACAGGAACTGACCAGCCGCGATATGCAGCTGCAGGCCCTTTGCGATGGGGTGCGGAAATATGCCAAAGCCCGGGATTTTCAAAAATGCGTGGCCATGATTTGCCAGGCCATGGGGGAATTTCCCAATGCGCCGGAGCCCCACAATCTGCTGGGAATCGTTATGGAAAAAGAGTGCGACCACCCCGGTGCCATGAAGCACTTCCGGGCAGCCTACGCGCTGGACCCTACCTACTTACCGGCAAGGCAAAATCTGGATCATTACGGCACGTTTTATTCCCGGGGTGGCTGCGCCTACAACGAAAGCGATTGCCCTCAGGAAGCTCCATCGCCCTATGAAATCCAATACGATGAAAAAGGAATTGGTCACGCGGTCAGGAGGAATACAAAATGAGCATTTTGAAGAACAAAAAGCAGGCAGACTATACCATCATTGTGGGCTGCGGACGGCTGGGCGCCAATCTGGCGAACACCCTGTCCGAGGAAGGCGAAAATGTCCTGATTCTGGATAGGGAGAAGGAAGCGTTTCGGAAGCTGTCCCCCTCCTTTGGCGGGCTGACGGTGGAGGGCGACGGAACAGATTTGGATGTCCTGAAAAAAGCGGACATCTCCCGTGCCAATGCGGTGATTGCCGTTACCAACAATGACAACACCAATATTCTCATTGCCCAACTGGCAAAGGAATTCTATTCCGTTGGACGGGTCATTTCCCGGCTGTATGACCCGGAGCGGGAATGCGTCTACCGGGAGCTGGGCATCGACACCATCTGCCCGGCAGTGCTGTCCGCAAACGAAATTGACAAGCTGCTGGAAAAGGAGGCTGTTTAACCATGAATGGGAATGTGCTTTTGGTGGGCGGCAGGAGCAAGGCAAAGTCCCTTGCCCAGTCTCTGCTGAAAAAAGGTTATCGGGTCACGGTCATCAACAAGGATTTGCCCGACTGCGAAAAACTGGCGGAAAATGAAAAGCTGACTGTGATTCACGGTGATGGCACAAAACCCTATGTGCTGGAGGATGCGGGCGCCGGGAATATGGAGCTTGTCATTGCCCTGACACCCCGGGACGAGGATAACCTGGTGGTTTGCGAGCTGTGTAAGAAGAAGTTCCGGGTTCCCAAAACCCTATCTCTGCTGTCCGATCCCCAAAAAACAGACTTCTTCTATAAAATGGGCGTGGACAGCGTGGTCTGTGCCATTTCCGCTGTCACCAGCATCATTGAACAGCAGGCGCTCATGGAGGAGATGGCAAAGGCCATCCCCATTGGAGAAGGAAGGGTGCAGCTTCTGGAAGTGCCCATAACGGAAACGGATCCGGCAGCCCAGAAGCAGGTCTGGGAAATCAATCTTCCCAAGGAGGTCATCATCGGCTGCATCCTCCGCCGGGATCAGACCCTGATCCCCAGAGGCGACACCCGGATTCTGGCGGGAGACATTCTTGTCCTGATCTCGGGAAACGAGCAGGAGGAAATCGCGATTCTGGAATTAAAGGGCGGTGAGGCCAAATGGCAAAAATGAAAGACTGCTCCAACCGCGGCAAGCTGATGGTCATGATCGGTCTGCTGGTCATCGCCCCAGTGGCAATTCTTCCCTTCTATCCGCAGGACATGGGATATGCAATCTATTTCCTGCTGCCGGGACTGCTCTCTGTTCTGGCAGGGGGGCTTGTGTGCGCCTTTGGGAAGCGGGAAGCCTATTTCAGCTCTGACCGCCTGACAGCTCAGCGGCACAGCAATAATACCGTCCTGTTTACCTGGTTTTGGGGAATCGCCGTTGGCGCAATGCCCTTCTTCCTTTCGGGGCAACTGAAATTCGTGCAATCTCTCTTTGAATCCGTCAGCGGCTGGACAACCACCGGACTTTCCGTGATGGATGTGGCAAAGACCTCCCATATCTTCCTGTTCTACAGAAGCTTCATGCAATACTGCGGCGGCCTGGGCTTCGTGCTGATGATGGTCATGCTGGTTTCCGGCAAGCGCTCTATGGATTTGTTCAACGCAGAGGGGCATCCCGACAAGCTGATGCCGAACCTCAAGCAAACCGCCCAGACCATTTTTGAAATGTACATTGTCTTTCTGATTCTGGGAACGGTTTCCTATGTGGTTTGCGGAATGCCGCTGTTTGACAGCCTGTGCCACGCCATGTGCAGCCTGTCCACCGGCGGCTTTTCCACCAGACTGAACAGCATCGGCGAGTATCACAGCCTGTCCATTGAGATTGTCACCATCGTGCTGATGCTCATTGGTACGACCAACTTCGCGGTACTGTTGCTTCTGCTCCGGGGAAAGTGGCGGCAGGCAATACAGGTCAGCGAGGTACGGTTCCTGTTTTTGCTGCTGCTCATTTTCGTGCCGCTGATGGCCTTGTCTTTGTCCAGTGAATTGGGAATGGGCTTTGGGGAAGGCCTGCGCCATGCCCTATTCAACGCGTCCTCTGCCCTGTCTACCTCTGGCTACGCCACCATGAGCTACGAAAACTGGCCCTCCTTTGCAATCGGATTGATGATTCTGCTGATGCTGATTGGCGGCGGCATCGGTTCCACGGCAGGCGGTCTGAAGCTGACCCGGGTCTATCTGATTCTGCGGGTGATCGGCCAGAATATGAAACGGAAGCTGCTTCCTCAGCGGTGCGTGGATGCGCCTACCTATGTGAAAGCACAGGGAAGAACCAAAATCGACGAGGAGCTCTGTTCCGACACAGTAGGCTTCGTGGGCTGCTATCTTCTCCTGTTTATCGCCGGGACGCTGCTCCTCACCCAGACTGCCGGGTGTGATCTGGAAAAAGCTATGTTTGAATTTGCCTCCGCTTTGGGCACGGTGGGTCTGTCCATCGGACTGACGGGGACGACCACCAACAATGCCACCTTGGTTGTGGAGATGGTGGGGATGATCCTTGGTAGGCTGGAAATCTTCATTGTGCTCACCGGGGCCTACTATGGACTTCTTGAAATCAGGAAGCTGTCCAAGATTCGCTGATAAAAAGACTCCTCCCAATCTTTGCAAACCCTTAACCTCCAGCCAAAATATGAAACGGCACCTTTGCAGAGGCCGTGGTATGATTCCCCCGCAAGAGCAAAACAGGATATCTGTTGAATTTCCTTTTTACTGTTGAGTGAACACTTCTGGTGCACGACACCAATCTCTGACTCGATTTCCGCATGTAGACCCCCAAAAGTCCTTGCGGCGCAACGGCTTTTTTTCTCAATTTTAGGAGGGGTGGTATCGGTATATTCGGAAGCCGAAAATCGGGTTCTAAATGCGGAGAAAGCTCACCTGTCGACATCAGATGTGCGGTTTTCAATGGGGGAATACAATATGCTTCTCCCAATATAATTGGAGAAAAAAGTGATTGTGGCACAAGCAGTTTTTCACCGCTATTGTTCTACATCGCAACCCCTTCCCAAGCTATTGACGCCGTCTCCCAATGTGATATAATACAGGAAAGCAAAATGCAGACGCAATCAAGCCATGGCTTGACAAGCGCCTGCATTTTCCGTTTCTTGAGAAGGGAGCCATGCCGTCAACAACAGATTGTCCGTCCACCCACAACTGCACCTTAAAAATTTCATACCGAACCGGAGGGAACAACCAGCTTGGGCCGCAGGAAAAAGCCAATCAACAATTCCGGTATTCCGCAACACGAAATCGAGCACATCGCCCGGTGTATCCTCCCCGACATCCTCGCCTATTACGAAAGCGAAGAAGGCCAGCGGGAGTTCCGGGAATGGCAGGTTCAGCGTGAAGCAGGACAGACGGAAGGAAAGGAAGGGAAGGGGAAAAGTAAGTAATTGACCGAACAGGGTGCCGTCAGTTTGGCGGCACCTTTTCTCATACAGCAGGCACCTCCGCTCACGCATTTAAGGGGCAAAAAAGCGGCTGACAGCAATGCTTTCTGGGCGCCTTTTTGATCAGGGAATACAATTAAAAAACGGCCTTCTAAATGCGTGAATTTTCCAAATCTGCCCCTCGTTCCATCCGTCATCCCCTTGATAGAATGAATGATTGGTAGGTCAGTATTTGATTAAGCAAAAATATTCACCTTTCCCTCTGCCGCCTTTTCCTCCATGCCATCGCAGAGGTTTCGGACATAGGCCACGGTCACGTTGCCGCTTCCGCCGCCGCCTTTCACATAGTCCACGCTGGCCTTGCCGAACAGTGCCACCCGGCTTCCCCGTTTCAGGGGAAGCAGACAGTTTTCATTTTTCAGAAGTACCATACCCTCCGCTGCCACTTTCCGGGACAGCGCAATATGTTCCTTTGAACCAGTCACGATTTTCCCATCCTCGCCCAAAGGCCGCACAGGCATGAATTTGTATCTCTGCCATTTACTCATTTCCATTCTCCTTGTTTTAGGGCAACACCGCATAATTCGGCAAGGAAGCTCAGCGAGAGATTTTGTGCCATTTCAAAGTTTCAAAAACGGGGGAATACTGTATGTATTTCCCGTTTTTGGAACTGCAGAAATGGCGCAAAAGATCCGCTGAGATCCGCTGACGCAATTGTGCGGTGTTGCCTTAGATAAACGATCTGCTTATGTCCGGCATCCTTGGGGGACTGACCGTCGGGAATCTATTGTTCTTCCTAAATTCTCAAAGCCGGAACCAGAAGGAGAAACAGATATCCTTTTCAGCGGAAACCCGATACGGCTCCTCTACATTGGCTCCCCAGCTGTCAATGCCGCCAACGCCCCGCATGGCGCCGCAGAGCGTCACCACCGTTCTGCAGGGAGCGGGCAGCTCGTCAGCGTGGAAGGCCTCGCTCAGCTGCTGAGGGGTATAGGGAATGGCAGAAAAAGCAAAGGGCGCCCCATCCTTTTGAATCGTCAAAGCATGACCCGCCAGACGGAGGATCATTTGGTGGGTGTCCATATGACAGCTGCACTCCTGGGGAACCAGATAGTCCGCGATGTGTGGCACTTCGCTGTAGGTGCCGAAAATACCGCCCTTCTTCCTGTCCGGGTAGGTTTCCCCGGACAGGCCGACCCACTCCACCTGTTCGACTGGAACCGGCGTTGCAAACCGCAGGCCGAACAGCGGAAGCTCCGGCCGCCCCTCCATGCCAAAGTAGTGGACATCCACTTTCATGCAGCACTCGCTGTCAACGGAGTAAGTTACCTCCGCTTTCAGACCGGACATAGCGGGGGCAGTGTAGGTATAGCGAATGGAGACCATATCCTCCGATTCTTCCAAAACCTGAATGTCGCCGCACTTCTGCCAAGCGTCCACAGCCGCCCAAATGGAACTGGCTGCGGCAAAGCCATTGCCCAAGTCGTTTTCCGTGGGAGCACGCCAGAAGGCAGGCCGGGGCGCGCGCCACAGCCACTGCTGTCCGTCAGAAATCAGGGAAACCGGGCCGCCCTCCGGATAGGAGAACAGGATCTCAAAATTCTTCCCGGAAACCCCCAGTGCGCCGTCGCCGTGCACAATCTTCAGCGGTTGATTTTGTCCGCTTTCCTGCACCCGGAACGCTTCCGCCCCAGATGCATTGGCAGTGTCCTGCGCTTTCCGGGCTTCTGCGCCGGAATACCAGTAGCGCACCTCCTGCATGGCGGGCTTTTCCCTGCCGTCCGCAAAAACAATGCCGTTGCCGCTGAACGCATAGTCGCTCTGCCGCTCGCCAAAGTCTCCGCCGTAGCCCAGAACCTTTTCCCCATTGGCGTTCTCATGCCACAGCGCCTGATCCATATAATCCCAGATGAAACCGCCCTGATACTGCCGGTATTCTTCTTCCAGACGGATGTAGCTTTCCATGCCGCCCAGAGAATTGCCCATGTCGTGCATATACTCGCAGAGAAGAAAGGGCTTTTGGGGATTGCTTTGCAGATAGGCCCGAATGGCATCCGGATACGCGTACATCCGGCTTTCCACATCGGAAATTGCGTCAAAGGCACGGTTGTGGAACACGCCCTCATAGTGAACCAGCCGGCTGGGATCCTGGGCGCGGAAGTAGTCCGCCATTGCCAGAATGTCCTCCCCGGCGTAGGACTCGTTTCCGCAGGACCAGAACAGGATGGAAACATGGTTTTTATCCCGCTCAAACATGGACATGGCCCGGTCAAGCACGCAGTCCTTCCACTGAGGGAGGCTTCCGGGAACGTTCCAGCTTGGTTCAATTTTCCCCAGCTTCTGCCAGGAACCGTGGCTTTCCAGATTGGTCTCGTCCATCATGTAGATGCCGCTTTGGTCGCACATATGATACCACAGTGTCTGATTGGGGTAATGGCAGGTGCGGACAGCATTGATATGATTGCGGCGGAAGGTCTCCATGGCCCGCTCCATATCCTTCATGCCGATGGCACGGCCTGTGCTTGGATTCCATTCGTGACGGTTGACCCCGTGAATCACCAGCCGCTGACCGTTGAGGAGCATGATTCCGTCCTTTAATTCAAACCGGCGGAAACCGATGTCATAAGGAATTACTTCCAGCACTTCCCCAGAGGCGGCAGTCAGGGTCAGAACCGCATGATAGAGATTAGGCCTTTCGTGGCACCATGGCTGGATATTGGGGAAGATAAATTCTGGACTGACATGGTATTTTCCGTCAAAGCTCAAAGGCAAATCCTCGTCCATCAGGCCGTCAATGGCACAATGGAGGGTTACGCTTTCCGTTTCACCGCTGAGGAGCAAACGGATTTTCAGCTTGCCGGTGGTATTGTCCTCCAAAAGCGTGGTTTGCAGCCACAGGTCGTTCACATTCGCGGCGGGCTTGGCGTAGAGAAACACGCTGCGGAAGATGCCGCTGAACCGGAAGAAATCCTGATCCTCCAGCCAGCTTGCACTGCTGTGCTGATAGACCTCCACGCACAGGCGGTTCCCGGTTTCCCGGACGTAGGGAGTCAGGTCAAAGTCCGAGGGGGTGAAGCTGTCCTCGGCGTAGCCAACGAAGTGGCCGTTGAGCCAGACATAGAACGCCTGCTCCACACCCTGAAAGGAAATGCACACCCGCTTCCCCAGCAGTCCCGGTTCCAAATCGAACCGGCGTACATAGCTGCCTACATGGGTGTTCTCCCAGTCGATTTCCGGGGGACGAAGTTCCGCGTGGCCGTCCCAGGGGTACAGGGTGTTGATGTACTGAATTTCACCATAGCCCTGCAGCTCCATATGTCCGGGCACCTGAATCGTGCCGAAATCGGAATCGTCGAAATCTTCCTGCCAGAAGTCAGCCGGACGCTGCCGGGGATTTTTGCTCCACGCAAAGCTCCACTGCCCATCCAAGCTCTGGCGCAGGGAGGTTTTTCCCAGCGCCAGTTCTTCCGGGTTGGCAAAGCAAATGTGGTCAGAATGGGCATCCAGCCGGTTTACCCGAAACACAGTGGGGTCTGTGAGCCAATTTAAATTCGCGTTCATAATCCACGCTCCTTCGCTGTCATAATGGCAGTTTTGATTCTATCCAAGGCAAAACACATCGCCCCGGGTCACGCCGTGTTCGTTGAAACAGTCAACGCGAACCCATGTTGGCTGCCCTTTGATCAAAGCGGTGATGGACGCTTCCCGGTAGCCAAACACCATTTCGCTGTGATATAATTTATCCGGGGCATATCCCCAGGAAATACAGGCATTCGCGCCCTTAGAGGACTCCCAGCGGAGAAAGCCATCCAGAGGAAGCCTCCGGCATTCCAGAACCCTCGCCTTTTCGGGGGCCTGACCCTGAGAAATACCGAATACCCGCAGCCCGGAAATCCGCGCCGTCTGATGATAGGGCAGTTCCGTCACCGTCAGACGGATATATCTTGCCTGAACCCCTTCCTCCTTCACCACCAGATCGTGGGGAAGATCCGTATCGCAGGCTCGCTTATCTTCCATAATATCCCATACTTTTCCATCCATGGACGCTTCCAGCAGCCAGCGGGTGTGAAGAGGCCGATCTTCAATGACCCGGGGAACCCCCAGGAACTGACTCCACACTGCGTCTTTTGGGGGTTTCACCCGGAGGGCATCATCGGCAAAGTTCACCTGTACCGCATGAACCATGCAGCTTTGCTCCAGATCCAGGGTCAGCTGGGGACAGGGGTCGGAATCGTCCGCGCTCCACCAGGAGCGGATATTCTCGTCCACAGCCCACTGGGGATGCGCTCCTGAGCTTGCGTGGACGGGTTTGCCGTAGGAAAGCAGCATCCATTCCGGGTCAGACCAGACGGGCGCGTCCATGGCGCGGGGCCAGTCACCGAAGCGCTGGTCACAGAATAGGACACCATCTTCATCAAACCCTGCTTTCCAAAGGCCAAGCCGACGTTCGTAGGGATGGGTACAGCTGATCCGCAGAGTGTCTGCGTGCCAATAGGTGCCATCCCGATCTTTCAAGGTAGAACCGTGGCCGGAGCCGGTGATAAACCCGCCGGGCTGGAAGGAATAGGGATTGCTCGGTGCAGCCTGGTAGGAGCCAAGAGGCGTGTCCGCCACATAGACCCCATCGGAATAGACGTTGAATTCCGTTCCCGGCGCGGCGTACTGTAAATAATATTTTCCCTTGTATTTGGTCATCCACGCCCCTTCAATGTAGGGGGCGGTTCCGTTGGGACGGTTATTTTCACCGAAGCGTTCAAAGCCGTGCCGTTCCGGCTGGCCCCGGATCAGCCCCACAGGGGCACAGAGGGGCTTCATGGTTCCTTTTTCCAGTTCCACGCCCCAGATTGGGGACGTATTGGTGCAGCCCCAGAAGAAATACAGCCGCCCGTCCTCATCCTGAAATAAATGAGGATCCCAGAATTCAAAGCTGGCCGGAACCTTTTCAAAGGGGACATGGACGGGATCGGGACTGTGGTAGAACGCGCCGTTCCTGCCGCCTCTGGAAGCGGAAAACCAAAGCTCTCCGTCAATGACGCACACATCCGGTGCGTAGTCATGGATGGGGATCTCCGCCGTGAAGGGGTGAAATTCCCAGCTGCACAAATCTGTACTTGTGAAGAAGCCTCCGGTCATGGAGGGAAACAGCCAGTAGCGGTCTTTGAAAAAGATCAGGCTGGGGTCAGCCGCCTCCCGGAACGCGGTATCCACCCCATTGCGGACGGATAACTGATACTTGTAGGGAAGATTCAATGGATTGCAGTAGTATTTCATAACGTTTCCCCCTCAAATATGGTCTGCCGTTGCCGCGTAGCTGTCCTGTTTCTCCGCGGCGGGAACCCAGCTGTCATCGAAATGAATGATAACCCCGGTATCCGCCAAGGCTTTTTGCAGCTTCTCAATGGGGATATTGGCAATGGGAACATCATGGGTAGCTGCCAGAGCGGCGGCGATCCCCGCCGCCTGGCCGGTGAGAACCGCAGGAGGAATGACCCGCAGCACATCCCAGCCCCAGCCGGAGGCGGAGGCGCTTCGGCCGCAGGTAATCAGATTGTCAAACCCATCCTTGACCAGAACTCCGTAGGGAACCTCGTACAGCCTGTCCCGGTATTCAAAGTCGCAGATGGTGCCGATGGAGGTGGCGCAGTGTTTGTAGCAGTCCTCCCCGGTCAATGTCGCGTTTCCCTGAATGCGGCGGGCGGTGCGCAGTTGGGGGATACCGGGAAGCATGTGAATATTCTGCTCCATGCCGCAGTTTGCGCTTTCCTTTTCATACATCCGCAGTTGGTTTTCCTGCAAATACTGATTGATGGTTTCCATATCGCAGCCCATATAGGGGGGCTTCCCCTCGGGCTGGAACTGTCCGTGGAGGTTGGCCGCGCCGCCGTAGGGATGGTAGTAGGCAAGGAAAATGTTCTTCTTCTCCACAGCTGCCCGGCAGCCGCCAAGGGTGATGCCCTCGCCGTAATAGGTGAAGAAATTTTCCCCATCGGTGGTGGGAACCCCGGCCTGCTTCATGATGGAGGCGTCGCCGGTGGCATCCACCAGAACGCCGCAGGGATAAAACCGCCTGCCGGATTTTCCGTCGATGATCACGCCCGCGCAGTGCCCTCCCACCATGACCGGGGCGGAAACCAGCGCGTCATAGAGGATCTCCACGCCTTCATCCGTCAACAGTTTCAGCAGGGTCAGAGAGAACATCCCGCCGGAAAACCAGGTATCGCTGCGCTGTGTGGTTTCGTGCTCCGGCTCTCCCTGCTTCCAATCGGGATAGAGGGTGTTGAAGCTGTGAGCCAGAGAAAGCTGCAAAAGCTCCTGCGCCATGCCCTTGATGATGTATTTTCCCCGGCCGTTGCACAGGGGAACCCAGTAGTTCACCAGGCCGGAGGTCGCCAGTCCTCCCAGAACGCACAGCTTGTCCAGAAGCAGTGTAGTGAGTCCCTGCCGCCGCCCGGACAGTGCCGCCGCCGCACCGGCTACTCCGCCGCCGCAGACGATCAGATCGTATTTCTTTGCCACGGGAATCCTTTCCTGCCACGTTAAATCTTCCATGAGGCCACATCCTTTCCAAAACTCATTATAGCAGATGAAGTGGTAGAGAGGGTAGTGCGCTTTTGATACTTTTTTACGAATTCTTTACCCGTAAAGCTCGGTTCTCTTTACAAAGTGACGAAACCCATTATATAATCCAAATCACAAAGCCGGAGGAACACAATATGGCGAATCAAAACCCCTTCTCCCTTGTCAGACGCTTGACCAGTACGATTCTGATTCTGCTGCTGGTTTTGCTGGTGATTCAGATCACCGGAACCCTGTGGGGACGATATATGGTCACACAGGAGCTGTACTCCTCCGCACAGAATAATGTCAATTATCTTCGGGATACCTTTGAGGAAAATGTCCAGCAGATTCAGCGGGAAATGACCAACCAGCTATTTTATCAGGATAGTCCGCAGTTGATTACCTTTTACACCCAGCTTCGCATGGGCTCCTTTTCCACCAACGCCCATTATCACTGGGAGCTGAACCAGTTGAAGCTGGAGCTGAATGTGGCCCAGCAGATGAACGCCATGATTGGCGGAATGGACATTTACTTCCCCAAGCTGGAGCGCGCGCTGTCCGTCAGGCAGAGAGCCATTTCCCTGAACGCGGCGGCCTATGCGGATATTCAGAATATATACGCCGCCTTCCGGGAAACAGGCTTTCGGCTGACCCGAATGGATGATGTGTTTTTTATCCCCTGCTATTATCCCATCGGCGGCACTTCTGCGGAGAGCGGACATATTTTGATTGCGCTGCGGCTGGACGAAGGGAAGATTCAGGAAATTCTCTCCTCCTTCAATACTTTTTCAGGAAAGAACGCACTGCTCTACCATTATGCCTCCGATACCTGCATCACAAGCCTGGGCAGCGTTCAGTTGCAGCCCCAGGAACTTCAGGCACTGCTGACCAGCCACGCAAAGACGGACACCCAGCGACAGATCGCCATAGATGGCGTGCGTTATCTTGCCATGTGCGCTTACAGTGAAACGCTGGATTGTTCCTTTGTGCAGCTGATCCCCGAAAGCCAGGTCAGCAGCGTTCCCAATATCCTGCTGATTAGCACACTGGTTTTCTTTGTGGCGATGCTGACGGTTGTTATGCTGATCCTGCAATCCTTCCACAAATACGTCAATCGCCCGGTTCAGAGTCTGATTGCAGCCTTTGACAAGGCGGGACAGGGCGAGTTCGCCGCAAGAGTGGCACCCCAGAAGTCTCAGGAATTTGCCGCCCTGTCCAACGGATTCAACCAGATGACCGCAAAGCTGGAAGAACTCATCGATACCAATTACCGGCAGACCATCACCCTGCAGCAAGCCCAGTTGAAAACGCTACAGGCGCAGATCAATCCCCACTTCCTCTACAACAGCTTCTTTTTCCTCCGTTCTATGCTGGAGGACGAGGAAACGGAGGTGGCGGCGGAGTTCGCCGGGTATCTGGGGAAATACTTCCGATACATCACCAAGGCGGACAGCAATCTGCTGACTCTGGAAAAGGAATACGATCACGCCATCACATACCTGAAAATCCAGCTCATGCGCTTCGGGCAGACCATCCGGGCGGAGGTTCCCGAGATTCCGGAAGCCCTCCGATGCAAGAGCGTTCCCAAGCTGTTTTTACAGCCGGTGCTGGAAAACTGCATCGAGCATGGCATGGGCGGCTCGGCAGATCAGGCCCGGATCCGCATCTCCTTCCAGATCCGGGAGGGCAGCGCTTCTGTAGTGGTGGAAAACAGCGGAGACGGCATTGCGCCGGAAATGCTGTATGAGCTTCAGCAAAAGCTGATTTGTTCCACCGATGACAGCCAGACCAGCGGCCTGACAAATGTCCACAGGCGGTTAAAGCTGTTCTTTGGAGAAGCCGGCGGCGTAGAGCTTGCGGCCAGTGATTTGGGCGGCCTGAAAGTCATCCTGAAGATAGGAGAAACAGAAACATGATCTTTCAAATCCTGATCGTAGATGACGAGCCTCACGTTGTGGATACCATCCGGGGCATTCTGGAACAGGAGCCGGCGGTGGATATGGAGATCCATACGGCCTTCCGGGGACAGCAGGCGCTGAAAATATGCCAGCAGTACCCCATTCAGCTTTTGATTACGGACATTCGGATGCCGGACATGAGCGGTCTGGAGCTGGCGAAGGTCGTAAAGGAAAACAATCCCGACTGCAATGTGATCCTGCTCACTGCCTATTCGGATTTTTCCTATGCCTATGAGGGGATCCGACTGCAGGCATCCGATTACATTCTGAAAGCCGAGGATCGGGAGGTTATCCGCAGCCGGATTATTCAGGTGCTGACCCGGATGGAGCAGGATCTGCGGAAGAAGTCCTGGCTGGGGATTCCGGAGGAAACCGATCCCATCGCGGACCGGCTGATGAAGAAGCTGCTGGTTCCTCAGCGTGCTTCCAGTCAGGAGGAAGCCTTTTCCCTGCTGGGATTCGGGGAGAGCAGCTTCCCGCTGATGCTGACAGTGGTGAAGGTTCCCGCTTCCGAAAAGATCCAGCCAAAGATCCTGCGAAAAGCCCTTCTGCGTTATTTCCCCGGGAAGATCGAACGGCTGTGTCAGACCACCCCGGCGGAAAATATCGCCTGCTTTGTACTGGCGCTGGACAAAACCGGCTTTTCCATTACCAACACCTGGCTTATGGTGACCATGGAGCGGATCCAGGCCGTGTTTACCGCCACCACCCAGACAGAGTGTGCCATTCTCTACAGCTATCCTGTGGAGAGCCTGGATCAGCTGGCAAAAAAATACCACATTGCCATGGAATCCATGGAAGGACAGGCGCTGACTGACTGCGTGCAGGTGATTTCCGACCTTCGGAAGGAAAGCCCTCTGGTAACGATACGTTTTGTCAAGCGGTATGTGAAGGAGCATCTGAACGAGGATCTGTCCCTGTCCCAGATCTCCGATGTGACGGGCTATAATCCCACCTATCTGTCCCGCCTTTTCAAGGAACAGACCGGCGAAACCCTGATCCGGTACATTACACGCAAGCGAATGGATCACATTACCATGCTGATGAAGGATCCGCAGCTGTCCATGCAGCAGATCATGGAGTCTGCCGGATTTACAACACGATCCTACTTCAATCAGTTTATCAAGAAGGAAACTGGCCTGACGCCGAAGCAGTATCGGATGCGGTTGGGAACACAGCTTCCGGAATAGGGAGGTTACCCATTTGAAAAAGGCAATCGCGGAAAATCGTTTGCAGCCTCAAAGCCGAGGAAAAGCCGCAAATCTGTTGAAAACCATCCGAAAGCACTGGATGCTGCTTCTGATGGTGCTGCCAGGGATCCTCTGGTGCGCTGTCTTCCGATACGGCCCCATGTACGGCGCGCTGATCGCCTTTCAGAAGTACCACATCGGCGACAGCATCCTTACCGGCAACTGGGCGGGACTGTACTGGTTTAAGAAATTCTTCTCCCATCCCCAGTTCAGGCAGCTCATCACCAACACCCTGGCCATCAGCATTTTGCAGCTGGTTTTCGTATTCCCGGTGCCCATCATTTTTGCGCTGCTGCTGAATGAGGTGCGCAACACCAAGGTGAAGAAGCTGGTGCAGACCGTTTCCTATCTGCCTCATTTTATTTCCCTGGTAGCGGTATGCAGTATGCTGAATCTGCTGCTCAATCCTAGCTCCGGCATCATCAATAAGATTCTGAACGTCTTTGGCGTGGAGTCCATCTATTTTATGGGAAGCACGCAGTGGTACCGCCCGGTGTATATCCTCTCCCAGATCTGGCAGACCTTCGGTTACAGCGCCATCATTTACATCTCGGCCCTGTCCGCGGTGCCTCAGGAGCTGTATGAATCCGCCAGTGTGGACGGCGCTTCCCGGTTCCGCCAGATCATGACCATCAGCCTGCCCTCCATTATGCCCACGGTGGTCATCATGCTGATTCTGGAGTGCGGAAAGCTGCTGTCTGTGGGCTACGAAAAGACCCTTCTGCTCCAGAATTCCGCCAACAATTCCGTGGCGGATATCATCAGCACCTTCGCTTACCGGGTCGGTATGAGCCAGGGTATGTACAGCTTCGGCACAGCCGTAGACCTGTTTACCGCTGTGATCAACTGCTTGATGGTGTTTGTTGTGAATAAAATCAGCCAACGGGTCTCGGAAACCAGTCTTTGGTAGGAGGATCATGCATGATGAAAGACCGTTCGCTTTCTTCCAAGGTATTTGATTTTCTTCTCTTTGCCATGTGCGCGGTGGTTCTGGTCAGCATCATTGCGCCTGTTCTGAATATCTTTGCCGTATCCTTTTCCAGCTATGACGCTTTTGCCCGGGGCGATGTGAGCTTCTGGCCGGTAGAGTTCAGCCTGGATGCCTATAAAGCCATTATCCATGACGGCAAGGTGCTGCAGGGTCTGAAATATTCCGTTCTTTACACCGCCTTGGGTACGCTGATCAACGTAATCCTGACGATCCTGACGGCATATCCCCTGTCCCGTCCCGAAATGCCCTTCCGAAAAACCATTTCCATGTTCTTTGCCTTTACCATGTTTTTCAGCGGCGGCACCATTCCGACCTTCCTGCTGGTGCAGAAGCTGGGGCTGTACAATACCATCTGGGCCATGGTGATCCCCAATGCCATGCAGGTTTACAACATGATCATTATGCGTACCTTCTTCCAGTCCATTCCCTTTGAGCTGACGGAAGCGGCGCGGCTTGACGGAGCCAATGATTTTAAGATCCTGTGGGATGTGATCCTGCCTTTGAGTAAGGCTTCCATCGCCACCATTGCCCTGTTCTATGCCGTCATGCACTGGAATTCCTGGTTCCAGGCCTCCATCTATTTCAGCTCCTCGGATAAGGCTCCGCTGCAGCTGGTGCTGCGAAATATGGTCATCAACGCGGAGACTCTGGTCAAAAGCGGTGAGGCCAGCAACCTCGGCTCCACCAGCATCAACTATGCAACGCTCTTTATCTCCATGCTGCCAATGATGGCACTGTACCCCTTCATTCAGAAATACTTTGTCAAAGGTGTTATGGTCGGCTCTGTCAAGGGCTGATTGGAACATATATAAAAAGGAGGAAAAATTCAATGAAAAAATGGATCGCACTGCTTCTTTGCCTGGCAATGGTGCTGGGCATGACCGCCTGCGGCGGAAATACCGCTGAAGCCCCCACGGAAGCGCCCACCACCGCCCCTGCCGCTGCCACGGACAGCACCACGGCAGATCCCCACGCGGAGCAGGTTACTCTGACCATCGCTTACAACAAGAAAGGTACTGACTGCATCGAAAACAACATTCTGGATCAGATCCTGCTGGAAAAGTTCAACATCGTCGTGAACTGGCAGGACCTGGAGGATTCCGACTATGCCACCAACGTCACATTGCAGATGGCCGGCAACGACTATCCCGACATCCTGTGGCACGCCAACAACTCTCTGGCCCAGGAGCTGAGCCAGACCGGTCACATTCTGGCCGTGGATGATCTGGAAGACAAGCTTCCCGACTGGATCAAGGTCTTTGACGAAGGCGTGGACGGCGGCTGGGCCTATGTCAAGGGTATGCTCTGCGCCAGCGACGGCAAGCTGTACTGCCTGCCCTCCAAGAACCCCAGAAACACCGCTATGTGCTGGCACCTGCGTGCGGGAACCATGCAGGAAATGGGTCTGATCGACAGCGTTGACGACCTGCCCACCACCGTGGAAGACTTTGTTGCCCTGCTGGAGCAGATCAAGGAAAAGGATCCCGACTCCATCCCCTTCATGGTGCAGGGCTGGGGCCATGTGTGGGACGGCTGGGACTACGCCTACAACGTCCAGTCCGGCTATTATCTGGATTACTTCTCCGGCGAGTTTGTGCCCTACGGCCCCGCCACCGACAACTGGCGTCAGATGCTGATCACCCTGAACTACCTGTATAAGAACGGCCTGATCGCCGAGGATTACCTGACCACCACCGAGGACATGACCAAGGAAAATACCATCGCCGGTATGTACTACGCCGAGTGGAACTGGGCCGGTTCTCACACCAACGCCATGAACGAGCGCAACAGCCAGACCGACCCCAACTGCGGCTGGATCTACTACCTGAACACCATCGCCGCTGACGACAGCCAGCACGTTTACAACAAGGAGACCCCCTACAAGTCCCAGGGCTTCGTCCTGACCGACAAGCTGTCCGGCGCGCGTCTGGACCGGGTGCTGGAGTTCCTGAACTGGTGCGCCACCGATGAAGCCTCCGAGATCCTGAGCTGGGGCGAGGAGGGCCTGACCTACACCGTGGATGCCAACGGCAACAAGAGCTACACCGACCTCATTAAGGACTTTGATACCACTGGCGCTCCTGCCGTCTCCCTGAACGCCTACACCCGCTTCCATCAGGACTTCATCCCCAACCGGAATGTGGATGCGGTGATCGCCGTCTCCGGCCCCGTCAACATCGAGCTGGGCGATTCCTTCCAGGCCCAGGGCTATGGCTACTTCAAGCCTCTGAATTTCCTGTTTGACACCGACACCCAGGAAGAGGTCAACATGCTCAAGACCCTGCTGAACGATACCATGACCGACTACTCCAACAAGTTCGTTATGGGCATGATGGATCCCAACAGCGATGCCGATTGGGAAGCCTACCTGAGCGCTCTGGACGGCTGCGGTCTGCAGGAATGGAACCAGTACTACACCGACTACTACAACGCAAACCTCAAGTAATCCATTTCCCCATACCCCGGCGGTTTCCGCCGGGGTATGGCAATATGGGGAGGAATTTCTGTGACCCATTATGATACCATTCTCGTTGGCGCCACCGCCCTTGCTCTGGGATACGCCCATCGCGCGGAAGCGGAGGGACGGCACTGCGCCGTGATTGAAGCGGGCTGCATCTGTATGCCGGAGGTTTCCGCCGCATGGAGCGGGGAAGCGTATATGCCTCAGCACCGCTATTCGGATGAAACGGAGCCATTTGTGCGGGAAATGGAGCGGCGGGGTATTTTCCGGGAAAAGCAGCCTGCTTACCCGGAAATGGGCCCGCTGGCCGCCAAATGGTTTGATCATACCGGCTGTGATGTTTGGTTTCTTTCCCGGGTCACAGAGGTATCCCGGGAAGCTGACGTTTGGAAGCTGACGGTCAGTACCATCGGCGGCAGCTTTTCCATAACCTCCAATCACCTGCTGGATACCACACCGGATTTTGACCTGCATTGGTTCTTTGGCGAACCTGCGCCAAAGGGAACCCTGGCTCTGACAGTCGCGACAGAAGATGGGTTTGATGTTCTCCCTGTGCCCGATGGATTTTCCATGGCGGAGGCCCGGGCCTCTGTGTGGGAGCATTACCCCCGGAAAATTCTCGCTTTCGCGCCGGCGCTGTCCTTTACAACTGCGGAAGAGCCCCGTTCGGTTTGGTATCCTTCCAATACAGCGGGAAGTGTGGCGGACGCGATTGAACTGGGACTGCATCTGAATGCGTTTTCCCCACCGGTACCCGGCCGGGGTGAGGGGAGGGGAGGCGCGGGCGAGCTCGTTGTGGCGGGAGGGGGGGCCGCCGGGGCTAGGGCGGC
>CAMFMO010000005.1:0-99246 GCA_945963595.1 uncultured Clostridia bacterium
GGCACACTGTATGAACTGCGTGTCAGCGTCGCAGACGGCGGTGCGTTCGACCTGAGCGAGGCGGAAAAGGAGATCAAAATTTCCGTTGTACTTGCGAAGTAAGACTCAAGGAAGGCTCCGGTGCCAAAAGCGCCGGAGCCTTCCTCAGCCTGTCAAAAAACCACAAAGTTACCTCCCCGTTTCTGATATAATGAAAAGGATTTAGTTGATCGGTACGCAGAGTCCTGTAAGCTGGGTATCCAGGCTGTCGCCATAAGCCCGCAGGTCCATGATGAAGGAGTCCACCTCCTCCGGCTGGGAAACGTCGATGCCGTAGAGATAGACCCGGAAAAGGGTCCTGGACTGGGCGGGGACCCGGGCCCAGAGGCTGACGCCGCTAATCTCCCCGTTTACAAGAATCCGGTCGTCATAGAGGGAAAGGTCTTCCTCGCTGCTGTTCTCGGCACAGAGAATTAACTCCATGTCCTCCAAATTCTCGTCATAGTCTTCAGCCCAGAGGCCTACATAGGAGAGAATCAGGTTATTATCCGCATACAGCATGGTGCTGCCGGGGCGGTCGGTCTGGACATAGTCTTTCGCCGCATTCCCTCTCAGAACAAAGGCGGGCAGGGCATGGCTTTCACTGGTGTGATTCTTCCAATCGTAGGCCGTTGCCGTCAGGGAAAATTCGATCTGCTGGATCTGGGCGATGTTGGCAGTTGCCAATCCCGTATCGCTCAGGTACAGCGTGCCCTTTACGGTTTCCCCGGAGGGAACGTCGGCATAGAAGGAGCAGAAATCGTCCAGGCAATAGCCGTTGACCGTGACATCCTGCGTGCTGAATTCATATTCTTTGTCTGTGTGGTTCACAATGTAGATGGGGATATCAGTGCGGTCATCCTTGCCGTCCTGCCACTGGGCGACAATGGAGAAGGATTCGTCATCCAGAAGGGTTTTGCCATCCAGCGGCAGCGTAACCGCCTCAAGGGTTTCGGGGTGTATGTCGGATTCTGCATGATCAATCACAGATGCAAAAAGGATTGGCAGCACATTGTGCAGGAAGATGGCAATGAAAACAATCAGCAGTACCTTGGAAAGTCCGCCGGATTTTGTTTTTTTCTTTTTTTCCCGGTGGGGCGGGGGACAGTCGAAGGGGTCTTTATAGGGAACCGGCCTGCGGGTGGTATCGTGAATAACCAGGGGCTCGCCCTTGTGGACGTGGAGGTTGTGGGCAATCTCTTCCGAGAAGCTTTCGTAGGCGCAGTTCCGGCACTTCTTCCCATTGAAGGGTGCGCCGCAGCTGGGGCAGATATATTTGGCCATGGCATAGCCTCCTTCCTTTTTGACCATTATAGCAGGGAAAAGAGAGCGCGTCAATGTATTGACAGATGAAAACATATGTTCTATAATATAGGAAAAAGCGGGATAGGGGGTGCTATTATGCAAAAACAGTATATCGCCATCGACTTAAAATCCTTCTATGCATCGGTGGAATGCGTGGAGCGGGGGCTGGACCCTATGACCACCCATCTGGTGGTGGCGGACGCCTCCCGAACGGAGAAGACCATCTGTCTGGCGGTTTCCCCGGCGCTGAAGGTCTATGGCATCCCCGGAAGAGCACGGCTTTTCGAGGTTGTGCAGCGGGTGCAGGAGGTGAACGCCCTGCGGGCGCACCGGAATCGGATCCGAGAATTCGCAGGGGAGGCGCTGGAGAGCCAGGACCTGCAGCGTCACCCGGACTGGAAGCTGGGCTATATCGTGGCGCCCCCCAGAATGGGCCACTATATGGCGTGCAGCGCCCGGATTTACAGCGTCTACCTGAAGTACGTGGCTCCGGAGGACATTCACCCCTATTCCATCGACGAGGTCTTCATCGTTGCCCCTGCCTATTGCACGCTTTACGGCGGGGAGGCCTGGGGCTGTGCAAAAAGGCGCATGCCGGAGGGCTATACCTCGACAGGGATTACGGCCACGGCGGGGGTGGGGACCAACCTGTACCTGTGCAAGGTGGCTATGGACATTATGGCCAAGCGGATTCCGCCGGATGCCCAGGGGGCGAGAATTGCCTGCCTGGACGAGATGACCTACCGCCGGGAGCTGTGGGATCACAGGCCTCTGACGGATTTCTGGCGGGTGGGGGGCGGCATTTCCAGGAAGCTGGAAAAGCAGGGGATTTTCACCATGGGCGATATTGCCCGGATGTCCCTGGACCCCGGGTCCTTTGGCGAGGAACGTCTTTATAAGCTCTTCGGGGTCAATGCGGAGCTGTTGATTGACCATGCCTGGGGCTATGAGCCCTGCACCATTGCCCAGATCAAGGCCTATCGCCCGGAAAACCGCAGCATCAGCTCTGGGCAGGTGCTGCAGTGCCCCTATGACTGGGAAAAGGCAAGGCTGATCGTCCGGGAAATGGCGGACCAGCTGGCCATGGACCTGGTGGCCAAGGGGCTGGTGACCCAGAAGCTGACGCTGACCCTTGGCTATGATCGGGAGAGCCTGGAAAAGCCGGAGATTGCCTACACCGGCCCTCTGGTGAAGGACCGCTACGGCCGGATGATTCCCAAAAGCGCCCACGGAACGACCAATCTGCCTGCCCGGTGCGCCTCCCAGAAGCAGATTACCCAGGCGATTCTGGGGCTATATGACGAAATTGCGGACAAGCGCCTGCTGCAGCGCCGCATTACCCTGGGGGCGGACATCTACACCAAAGAGGAGGCTGCTCAAAAGACAACGGAGCAGTTGGACTTTTTCACAGCCCCTGTGGAAAAGCAGGCCCAGGCAGAGGAACTGGAGCGGGAGCAGGCGCGGCTTCTGGCGATGCTGGAAATCAAAAAGAAATTCGGAAAGAACGCGATTTTTCGCGGCATGAACCTGGAGGAAGGGGCGACAGCCCGGGACCGCAACGGACAGATCGGTGGCCACAAAGCGTGAGGAGACAGCTGTGAGAAAATACGATGACATGATTCATATTGCCTGGCCCCGGCCAACCAAACGGGCCCGGATGTCTGTGGGGGACCGGGCGGCACAGTTTGCCCCCTTTGCAGCCCTGACGGGCTACGACGCGGTTCTGGCGGAGACGGCACGCCTGACCCAGAACCCGGTTTTCCTGACAGAGGAAAGCCTGGAGGAGCTGAATGCCCAGCTGCGCCTGGCCCAGGCCAGACAGGATGAACAGCCGAGACTCCAAATGACGGTCTACTACGAGGATGACCGCAAAGCGGGTGGACGGTTTGAAAGCATTACGGGCAATCTGAAAAAGATTGACCTGTATCAGGGCGGCCTGATCCTGACAGACGGGCGGGAAATTCCCTTTTTCCGTATCTGCGATCTGGAGCTGGCGGAATAGGAAGATGACAGAAAACACACAGAGGCGCTGCCGCTTCTGTGTGTCTCAGTCTGCAAAAGACCTCCCTGCCACTGTTTGGCAGGGAGGTCCTTTGACAAGAAAATTCAAACGCTATGGAAATTACTGATTCATATTGACCTTGCTCAGAGCCTTGGTCAGCAGGGGAACGCCAATGACGGTCTCGATGATCTCCGGCAGCATGAAGGTGCCGTTGTAGATGGTAGAGAACATCCATGCGCCGTACTTGTGGACGATGTGATCGGGGTCGTCAGCGTACCACTCCAGGTCCAGAGCGTACCAGATCACGGCACCGGAGACGATGTGGCAGGCGAACCGCAGCAGGGTCACCAGCAGCGTGCCCAGCACGGCGGCAACCATCAGGTTGGCGGTGTCGTTCTTGCAGAAGCGCACATTGCGGAAACAGCCGCCCAGGCCCAGCAGGGTGAAGGGCAGAATGTAGTCGAACAGAATGCACAGCACAATGCCGCCGGGGGTGGGCACCCAGGCCACATTGTTCAGGCCCAGCAGCAGCTGAATCAGGGAGTGGACGAAACCGGCCACCAGCCCGGTCTTGACACCACGGCGCATGCTCAGGATAATGATGGGGGCCATGCTCAGCAGGGTGACGGAGCCGCCATAGGGGGCCTCGTAGACCTTGATCATGCTCAGCACGGTGGCCAGAGCAATCATAATTGCGCTCTCGGCCAGAATGTGGACGGAGCGATTCTTTTCGTTTGCCATTGTTGCAAACCTCCTACAAAAAATGTCGCATCGCAACCTGTCCGGGTGCAATGCGACATAAAATAGGTCAAGGCGCATCTTTCCCTACGACGGTACGAACCGTATCAGGTTTGACGGGTCAGGGATACTCATCCCTATCTCAGCCGGTTTACCGGCACCCCGAAGACATCGTTACTATGCGATTGACACTATTATACACAATTTGTTCATTTTGTCAAGCCATATCCAGAGCCAGCTGCTTGCCGCCCAGAATATGGAAGTGCAGATGGGGCACGGTCTGCCCGGCATCGGCACCGCAGTTGGACACCACCCGGTAGCCGTTTACCAGCCCCTCTGCCTTGGCAATCTGAGGGATGACCTGGAAAATGTGGGCAACCACGGAGCTGTTGTCGGCATTCACGCCGTCGCAGCCGGAGATATGGGTCTTGGGAATCACCAGAATGTGGGTGGGTGCCTGGGGATTGATATCCCGGAAGGCAAATACGGTCTCGTCCTCGTAGACCTTGGTGGAAGGAATTTCACCGGCGATAATCCGGCAGAAGAGACAGTCGTTCATAATAAGTACCTCCAAAATTAAAGTCCGACCATGTGTACGCCGACATTGCTGACGGTTGCCATGATGACTGCGGCAATCAGAACACCGGTCAGAACGGCAACCACGGTCTTTTTGAAGCCCAGGTCCAGAAAGCTAGCGCCCAGGGTGCCGGTCCAGGCCCCGGTGCCGGGGAGGGGAATGCCCACAAAGGCGGTCAGGGCGATGACCAGGCCGTATTTGCCGAAGCGGCTGGAAGAGAGTTTCTTGCCTGCGGCCTCGCCCTTGTCATGGAAGAAGTGGCAGATTTTGCTGATATAGGGCTTATCCAGTCCCCAGACCAGGAACTTTCGGGCAAAGAGATAGATAATGGGGACAGGGACCATATTGCCAATGGCACATACAACGATGGACGGTAGGGTGGGCAGCCCCATGCCGATGGCAATTGGCACGGCGGCTCGCAGTTCAATCAGCGGAACCATGGAAACAAAAAAGACGGCCAAATATTTTAGAATCATTTTTTCACCAATCACTTTGCTTTTCATAGGAATACTGCCCCATTGTAGCATAGCTTCCCCGGGGATGCAATGGGGAATGGGTTAATTTCTCATTAAAAAATTCCCTGCGGCGAAAAGTCGCAGGGAAAAAGTCAGGCAGTTTTTGCTTCCTTGATCACAACATAGCCATCCACCAGGTTGGCTTTTTCCAGAGTTCCCTCTACAGCGGTCTGACGCTCCATGAGGTCGGTGAGGATGATGACGCCATCCTTCTGCTCAATGGTCATGACGTTTTTCATAATGACCTCTTCCGGGGCCACGGTGTTGCGATAAACCGTAGAAAGACACATAGAAATTCCTCCTTATTCAGCCAGGCTGCTCAGAACAACGCTCAGGCGCATATTTCCCTTTTCAAAATCGGATACGGCGGCCATAACCTGCTCATAGGCGGTGTGGTTGCCGTTCTCCTCCAGCTTCTTGGCCAGCTCAGCCAGTTCTTTGGCATGGGCGGCGTTGTGGCCTACCATGTACTTCATCAGAGCGGTGAGCTCCTCCATGGGGGTGTGCTCGCAGGGCGTGCCGCAGCTTTCGCAGCTGTGGCCGCAGTCGTGGGTGTGGTCATGGGGATGCGCATGCTCGTGGGTATGAGTGGTGCCGTCGGCATGGGTGTGCTCGTGGGTGTGGGCCTCCTCATGGGAATGGGCGCCGATATGATCGTGATCCAGATGCATAGTTTGGATCCTCCTATCTGTAATTTTTTATCTATTATAGCCGCTTCCCGTGCATATGTCAAAGGTTTCTTTTATAACTGCGCCATTCCGGATGAACGGATACTTTTACTTGCGTTATTTGGCAAAAGGCGGTATAATACCTAGCGTAGCACTGCGCAATTTCTCTGCGGCAATCAGAAATTTGAGAGGTGCTGCCTTGACAACGCAAGAAAAGAAAAGAGGGATAGCCCAATGTCAGACCTGCATGAGCACGAGCACGACCATACCAACGAGCACGACCATGCACACGAGCATGACCACGACCACGCCTATCTCCACGCTCACGGAATCCCCCACAGCCATGGACATGTGCACGAGAATCAGAAAGCCGTCATCAACCGCCTTTCCCGGGCCATTGGCCACCTGGAAAAGGTGAAGCGAATGGTAGAGGAGGGCTACGACTGCTCCGAGGTCCTGGTGCAGCTGGCGGCGGTCCGTTCGGCTCTGGACAATACCGGAAAGGTCATTTTAAAGGACCATATGCGCCACTGCATGGTGGATGCTGTGGCCGCCGGAGACCAGGAGGCTATTGACGACCTCTGCGTGGCCATCGATAAATTTATGAAATAAAGCGTTTTCTGCGAGGACACTGCAATGACCCTGAATGAATTTTTTAAGGAAAATCCCAAAACCGCTCTGGCCTTTTCCGGCGGAGTGGACTCCTCCTACCTGCTCTATACGGCCCGGCAGGCCGGGGCAGAGGTACATGCCTACTATGTGAAGACGGCCTTCCAACCGGAATTTGAGTATGAGGATGCCATGCGCCTGGCAAAGCAGCTTGGCGCCCAGGTGACGGTGCTGCGGCTGAACGCCCTGTCTGACCCGCAGGTAGCGGCCAACCCTGCCAACCGCTGCTACTACTGCAAGCAGAATATCTTTGGGAATATCTGGCGGGCGGCCCGGGCAGATGGCTTCACCGTTCTGCTGGATGGCACCAATGCCTCTGACCAGGCCGGGGACCGGCCCGGCATGAAGGCGCTGCAGGAGCTTCAGGTCCGCTCCCCGCTGCGGGAGGCAGGGCTGACCAAGGCTATGATCCGGGAGAAGTCCCGGGAGGCCGGACTCTTCACCTGGAATAAGCCTGCCTATGCCTGCCTGGCTACCCGGATCCCCACCGGTGTGACCATTACGGAGGAGGATCTGGCAAGAACCGAGTGGGCAGAGAGCTATCTGATGAATCTGGGCTTCTCGGACCTGCGGGTACGGCTTCTGGGGACCTGCGCCCGGGTGCAGCTGCCGGAGAATCAAATGGACAAATTCATGGAGCAGCGGGAGATGATCCTTGCAACTATGAAGACGCGCTACAGCGGTGTGCTGCTGGATTTGGAGGCCCGGAATGGACAGTGAGATCCGGGAGCTGCTTCTGGGTGTTCAGCGGGGGACGGTCTCTGTGGACCAGGCACTGCTGCATCTGAAGCAGAAGCCCTTTGAGGACCTGGGCTATGCCAAGGTAGACCTGCACCGCAAGCTCCGCCAGGGTGCGGGAGAGGTAATTTACGGCGCGGGAAAGACCGCAGAGCAGATTGCTGGCATCCTGGCAGGCTTCCGGGACAACGGTCAGGAAAATGTGCTAATCACCCGGATGAATGGAGAGAAAGCGGCCTATGTGCAGCAAAAGCTGCCCATTACCTACTATGCCGACTGCGGCATAGGCGTTCTGGGTGAGAATGCAAAGCCCTGGGGCATGGGAAAAATCGTCATCGCCACCGGCGGTACCAGCGACCAGCATGTAGCCGAGGAAGCGGCCAGAACTGCGGAATTTTTGGGAAACGATGTGGCAAGGCTTTATGATGTGGGGGTCTCCGGCATTCACCGTCTGCTGAGCAACAGTGAGGTCCTTATGGATGCCTCCGTGGTCATCGCCATTGCAGGTATGGAGGGTGCCTTGGCCAGCGTCGTTGGGGGGTTGTGCGACTGCCCAGTGATTGCGGTGCCCACCAGCGTGGGCTATGGCGCAGCCTTTGGCGGCGTTGCGGCGCTGCTGAGTATGCTCAATTCCTGCGCCAGCGGTGTGTCTGTTGTGAACATTGACAATGGCTTCGGAGCCGGGTATCTGGCCTCCATGATGAACCATATGGAGAAGCGCCAATGACGGATGAAATTTACGAGCTGAGCTGCAACCTGGACGATATGACCGGAGAGGAGTTGGGCTTTGCCATGGAGGTGCTTCTCTCTGCCGGGGCGCTGGATGTGTATACTCTACCCATCGGCATGAAGAAAAACCGCCCCGGGGTCATGATGAACGTGCTATGCAGGCCGGAAAAGCGGGAAGAACTGGTCCGGCTGCTGTTTTTGCACACCACCACCATCGGGGTCCGGGAGACCCGGCACGACCGTTATATCCTCCGCCGGGAGGAAGAGACTATGCAGACCCCCTTCGGCCCCGTTCGGGGGAAATCCGTGGAGGGCTATGGGGTCCGGCGCAGCAAGCCGGAATATGAGGACCTTCGCCGGATTGCCTTGGCGCAGGGAATCTCTCTGCGCCAAGCCCAGGAGGCAATACTTAGAAAGGATGAAAAAGCATGATTGAATACCGCTATGATACCCAGCTGCTCATTGATGGGGAAGACCTGGATGAGGATGCCATCAACGATTACTTTGTAGAGAACTTCAAGGGTGACTGCCTGCTGGCCGTAGGCGACGAGGACACCGTCAAGATTCACTACCACACCAATGAGCCCTGGAAGGTGCTGGAATACTGCGCCTCCCTGGGGGAAATTTACGATATCGTTGTAGAGGACATGGACCGTCAGGCCAGAAACCTCCACGGCTGAAATCCAATAAAAAGACCCGGACAAATCTGTACACACCTTCAAGGGTGTGCGCGGATTTGCCCGGGCCTTCTGCTTTTAGATTTTTTTCAGCAGCTTCCGTTTCCGTTTGTCGCCCAGCAGGGAGTCCACCAGCTGCTCCACCTCTGTTTTTTCACCGTTCAGGATCCGCAGGGCGTCGCTTTTCTGCTCGTCGGTAGCACTGCGGAAGAGCTTTACCAGCTTCTTTTCGGCTGCGGATAATTTCACGGTGCTGCCCTCGCTTTTTGGGGCGGGCGTTGCTTCCCTGTCCCCGCTCAGCAGGGAGGCCTGGGTGACGCCGGTGGCCTTAGCAATGGCTTTCAGCTTTGCCTGGGACAGCTGAAGCTCCCCCCGTTCCGCCTTACTGATTTCGGCGGCGGAGAGCCCGATGGCCTCGCCCAGAGCGGCCTGGGTCAGCTTGGCTCCGGTTCGGGCCTGACGAATGCGTGCGCCTGTGTTCGTTCCCATGGCGGCACCTCAATAGTGCATGATGTGGGGGAGTACCAGTTTGCCCAGCTTGTAGGGCAGCCCCTCCATGGCTTTTTGGGCGCTTTTCAGCTCCTGACGGATGGGCAGATGCTGGGGACAGTGCTGCTCGCATTTGCCGCAGCCGATGCAGTTGGCCGGGCCGGTATAGTCCTTGCGGACACCTGTGATCATGAAGTATTCCGTCAAAGATTTGAAATAGCCGTCAGAGGCCCGTCGGTTGTAGGCGGCAAAGATGCCCGGGATATCCACGCCTCTTGGGCAGGGCATACAGTACCGGCAGCCTGTGCAGCCCACCTTCATATTCTCGTTGATAGCGGACACCACCCGGACAAGAATGGCCCGGTCAGCCTCGGTGAGCATTCCTGGAAAGCTTTTGTCTGCCGTTTCCAGATTTTCCCGGACCATCTCCAGGGAGTTCATGCCGGAGAGCACACAGGTGACCTCCTTTTGATCCCACAGCCAGTCAAAGGCCCATTGGGCAGGGGTACGCCGGACTTCCGCGTGGTCCATGACCTTCCTCGCGGAGTGAGGCAGGCCGTTCGTCAGCCGCCCGCCTCGCAGAGGCTCCATAATGACAACGGGCAGCCCCTTTTCGGCGGCCTTGTGCAGTCCTGTGATGCCTGCCTGGGAATTTTCGTCCAGATAGTTGTACTGAATCTGGCAGAAGTCCCAGTCGTAGACATCCAGAAGGCGGCAGAACATATCGGAGTTTCCGTGGTAGGAAAAGCCCACCTGCCGGATCTGACCGGACTTCTTTTTCTCCTCCAGCCAGGAAAGGATCCCCAGGTCGCAGAGCCGCTGCCAGGTCTTGACATCCGTGAGCATATGCATCAGGTAGTAGTCCACGTGGTCCGTGCGCAGACGGCGCAGCTCCTCCTGAAAATAGGACTCCATGCTGTCCGGCTTCTTGATCAGATAGTGGGGCAGTTTGGTGGCGATGTTTACCTTGTCGCGGATGCGGTTCCGCTCCAGGATCTCGCCCAGGGCGGCCTCGCTGCCGGGGTAGACATAGGCCGTGTCAAAATAGTTGACGCCGCCCCGGTAGGCTTCCAATAGCTCCTGCTCTGCCTTTTTCACATCCACCTTCCCGGCGGTTTGGGTAAAGCGCATACAGCCGTACCCCAGAACGGAGATGGGGTTGCCGTAGCGGTCCTTGCGGTATTGCATAAGTGCTGCCTCCTGAAACGGTTTTTTTCATTATACCGTTCTCTTTCAAAAATCGCAACAAAAAACCGGGCCGCGCCCGGTTTTTGTGTGAGATAGATTATTCGTCATGCTTTAACAGACGGGAATATCCCTTTCCGTACTGCACGCACCGGGACACCCGGCTCAGAGTGGCGGAGGAGATGTCCGACTGGGCGATGACCTGATTGTAGGTGTTGCCTTCCAGCAGCAGCTTGGCAGCGAAGAGCCGTTCAGCCATCTTCTCAATTTCCTTGCGTGTGCACAGATCGTCAAAAAGCTCCTGGCACTGCTCCCGGCTTTCCAGGGAGACAATGGCATCGTACAGCGCGCCGATTTTTTCCTGCATCTCCAAAACGGATATCCTCCTTGCCTGAGCTGCAATTATTTTACCACAAATTCTCAAAGAGTCAATCTTTGTAGTAGTCCATTTTTTGTTCCAGCTTCTGGAACAGCAGGGTTAGCAGTCCGGAAAACAGCAGGTAGAATGCGCCGGTGTAGAACATGGGCCAGATAAGACCGTCGCTTTTGATAAAGGCCTGGCCCATCCACATGATCTCGTAAACCGCAATGACCCGGGCCAGAGAGGTGTCTTTGACCAGGGTGATGATCTCATTGCCCATGGAGGGGATGATCCGCTTGATGACCTGCACCAGAAGAATATGGAAAAAGATCTGGTGGCTGTTCAGGCCAAGAGCCTGCCCGGCTTCGATCTGCCCTTTTGGGATGCTTTCAATGCCGCCCCGGTAGATCTCGCTGAAATAGCAGGCATAATTGATGGCGAAGGCCAGAATGACGGCGGTAAAGCGCCCCATGGCCGGGAGTCCGAACAGGAGCCCCGGGCCATAGAAGACGACGATCAATTGCAGCATCAAAGGTGTACCACGGATCACCCAGACAATGCCTTTCATCAGCAGCCGCAGGGGAGAAAAGCCGCTCATGGTGCCAAAGCATACGAGAAGCCCCAGTGGGATGGAAAAGGCCAGGGTCAGCAGGAAGATATTCATGGTCTGGCCGAAGCCCTTCAGCAGGGTCAGGGTGACGGTGGTAAACTGACTCATATTACTTCACCAGGGTCAGACTGTATTTTTCTGCCAGTGCGTCCAGCGTGCCATCGGCCATGAGCTCGGCCATGATCTCGTTGACCTTGGCGGTCATATCGCTGTCCTTCCGGAAGCCGATGCCGTATTCTTCACTGCTCAGCTCCCAGGCAATGGCCAGGTCGGGATAGCCGGTGCCTTCTCCGGTCATGGCGTTTGCCATGGTGATGTCGATCACGCAGGCATTGGCAGTACCGGCGGCCACCTCCATCAGGGCGGAGGACTGGGACTGGACGGCGGTGTAGTCCGTGATATCCATGGCCTTCAGTTCCGCTTCACCGGCGGATCCGGCTTCAACGGCAAAGGTGAGGGTCCGCAGCAGCTCGATGGCATCGTAATCGGGGGCGGACAGCTTGTTCATGACGACCACCTGGGCGTTCTTGACATAGGGATTGGAAACGGAAGCATTGAGCTTGACCTCGTCCGTAATGGTCATGCCGTTCCAGATGCAGTCAATGGCCTTGGACTCCAGCTCAAAGAACTTGTTGTCCCAGTCGATTTCCACAAATTGGGCTTCCACACCCAGCTTCTCGGCGACGGCCTGGGCAAATTCGGCATCAAAGCCGGTCCAGTTGCCGTTTTCATCCTGATAGTCCATGGGTTCGTAATCTGTAATGCCCACGACCAGAGTGCCTTTCTTCTGAATGTAGCTCAGGTCGGAATCGTCGGCTTTCTTTCCACAGGCGCAGCACAGGAGTGTCATGCTGATGGCAAGCATGGCAGCAATCAGTTTTTTCATAGGAATCCTTCCTTTCTCTTCCAGGGAGCATTTTTTCTTGATGGCTGCATTATACTTCATCTCACTAAAGTTGTAAAGTGTTCATTTCAAAAAATGTGAGAATTGGGGAAAAGCACAAATGCAAGAAAAAGAAAGCTGCTATTTTACTGCAAAATGCCCAGCGGGTTTGATCGGCAGAGAGAAGAAAAGGGCGATAAAGCTCGGAAAAGTTGATTTTTTCCGGCTTTGCGGGTATACTGAAAACGAACGCGGATTCGAATGGGGATGAGGAATGCCCCGATTCCCTTGTAAAACAGAAGGAGTGACTTCCATGAAACGATTACTCGCGCTGCTGCTGCCGTTTTGCCTGCTCCTGGCGGGCTGCTCCCGGAATACGCAAGCTTTGCAGGAGGAGGTGGACCGGCTGAAGCAGGAGAATACGGCACTGCTGGAAACCATTGACCAGCTGCAGGAACAGCTGTCTGCCTTGCAGAGCACAGCTCTGGAAAGCTGGAACCTGGATGCAAGGGGCACAGATGATGTTTTGCCTGCCCAAGTCCTGTTTTCTGCCAGACCCTTTGCCCGTCCGGATGGCCAGAAGGCTCAGCTGCTGGTAATGTTGGAGGGAAAAGAGGTTACCCGGGCGGACTGCCTGTGGGATGGGGAAAGCTATACGGCTTCGGTCTCCCTGCAGCCGGAGGACGGCTATGGCTACTACTGTCTGCTTTCCGATGGCACGGAGGCTGCGGAGCAGATCCTTTTGAGCACCCCGGACAGCCCTGCTGCCCCCAAGCTGACTTACCTTGCCGGAAGCCTGGAGACCTATGCCAATGCATTGACCCAGGACTTGACCGTTCAGGACGGTGTGATTGGGGCGAATGTTACCGTGGCAATCCAGACTCCGCTGATTTCTTCGGACGGAACCCCGGTGTCGCTGGTGATGGCGAAGCTCAGCTGGCAGCAGGAGGACCAGGTGCTTTCCGAGGAGGTCCTGAACCTGCAGGAGGGGGAGACCGAGGGAAGCCTAACGGGGTACTTTCCTCTCCGGCTGGAGGCGCCGCCCCTTGAGGACGGAACGGCCATCGACCTGGTGCTGACTGCGGAACTGTCTGACGGCCGGGTGCTGACGGCGGTTGCGGGCTCCTGGACAGCGCAGGAGGGGCAGCTGGAATCCTCTGTGGGCTGATTGCGCACGTCCGGAAAGCGCTGCGTTCCCCGGGAATTCCAAAATATGCAAATGCCCGTGCGGCCCGAAATTTTGGGCCGCTTTTTCTGCGCATTTCCGACGATATGACCAAAATCAACAATTTCTATACCGGACAACAAGAAATGGGAAAGCAAAATTCACAAGAAAAGGGCCTGGCAGTAAGTCTTTCTGGTGAAAGCTGAAAAAAATCTCGTTTTTTTCATTTTTTTTCATTGATTTTACGGCGGATTTGTCTTACAATAAGGTCTGTATGGATTGGGTCGCGCCCATCCGCAAAAAAACTCCGAGGTGAACGGCAATGCTGAATGTTGTACTGGTGGAGCCGGAAATTCCACAGAACTGCGGCAACATTGCCAGGACCTGTGCCGCAACCGGCTGCCGCCTCCATCTGATCCGTCCCCTGGGCTTTGACATCTCCGAAAAGGCTGTCAAGCGGGCCGGGCTGGACTATTGGAATCTGGTGGAGGTGCTGGACTACGAAAATCTGGAGGACTTTTTCGCCAGAAACGAAGTCACGGAAATGTGGTGCCTGTCCACAAAGGCACCCCGGAGCTATACCGAGGCACAGTATCACGACGGGGCCTATCTTTTCTTCGGAAAAGAGACCAAGGGACTGCCAGAGGCATTCCTGGAGGCACACCGCCAAAGCTGTGTCCGCATCCCCATGCGCCCGGAGGCCAGAAGTCTGAATCTGAGCAATGCGGTGGCGGTTACGGTATTCGAGGCGCTGCGGCAGCTGTCCTTTCCACACCTGAAAGATTTTGGCAAAATGCGGGGAGAAAACCCTGGTAATTTGGAGGAATCAACATGAACTACAATAAGAAATCCATCGAGGATATCGACGTATCCGGCAAGCGGGTCCTGTGCCGCTGCGACTTCAATGTTCCCACCAAGAATGGCAAGATCACCTCTGACAAGCGTATCGTGGCTGCAATGCCCACCATCAAGTATCTGGTTGACCACAATGCAAAGGTCATCCTCTGCTCCCACATGGGCAAGCCCAAGGGCGAAGTAAAGCCCGAGCTGAGCCTGCAGGTGGTTGCTGACCGCATTTCCGAGCTGCTGGGAAAGCCCGTCGTCATGGCAAAGGACGTTGTCGGCGAGGATGCCAAGGCCAAGGCTGCCGCTCTGAAGGACGGCGACGTGATGCTGCTGGAGAACACCCGCTTTGAGAAGGGCGAGACCAAGAATGACCCCGAGCTGAGCAAGGCTCTGGCTTCTATGGCAGACCTGTTCGTGAACGATGCCTTCGGCACTGCTCACCGTGCCCATTCCTCCACCGCCGGCGTGGCTGACTATCTGCCCGCTGTCTGCGGCTACCTGGTCCAGAAGGAAGTTTCCATCATGGGCAAGGCTCTGGCCGACCCCGAGCGTCCCTTCGTTGCCATTCTGGGCGGCGCAAAGGTTTCCGACAAGCTGAACGTTATCAACAATCTGCTGGAGAAGGTCGACACCCTGATCATCGGCGGCGGCATGGCCTTCACCTTCCTGGCTGCCAAGGGCTACGATATCGGCTCTTCTCTGGTGGATAGCGAGAAGATCGACTACTGCAAGGAAATGATGGCTAAGGCTGAGAGCAAGGGCGTCAAGCTGCTGCTGCCTGTGGATGCTGTTGTTGCCGATTCCTTCCCCAATCCCATCGACGCAGAGATTGCCGTGGAGACTGTGGCTGCCGATGCCATCCCCGCTGATAAGATGGGACTGGATATCGGCGAGAAGAGCCAGGCTCTGTTTGCTGACGCTGTGAAGAGCGCCAAGACCGTTGTCTGGAACGGCCCCATGGGCGTGTTTGAGAACCCCACTCTGGCCAAGGGCACCATTGCTGTGGCGCAGGCTTTGGCTGATTCCTCCGCTGTGACCATCGTTGGCGGCGGCGACAGCGCTGCTGCCTGCGAGCAGCTGGGCTTTGCCGACAAGATTACCCACATCTCCACCGGCGGCGGCGCTTCCCTGGAGTTCCTGGAAGGCCTGGAGCTGCCCGGCATCGCCTGCCTGCAGGATAAGTAATTTTAAGGCGGGAACTTCAAGCAAATTGTCTGCGGCTGTGGGCGGATCTTTCGCCGCCATGCTGCGGATTTGAAAGCGGGACGTACACAAGGTACGTCTCCGCTTCCGAATCCTTGCCTGACGGCGAAATCTCTTGCCCATAGCTCTTGCCAATTTCCTTGAAGCTCCCTAAAAATAAGCGAGAAGGCTTTTTAAATTCGTCAATTACATTCTTTCCAGAGTGTAGACATATGCAAGAAGAAACAAGGAGTAATCAACAATGAACAGAAAATATCGCAAGACCGTCATCGCCGGTAACTGGAAGATGAACAAGACCCCCTCTGAGACCAAGGAGTTCATGACCCAGCTGAAGGCGATTATGCCCAAGGGCCGCTGGTGCGACGTGGCTCTGTGTGTGCCCGCTGTGGATATTCCCGCTGCCGTTCGTGCCGTCCGTGAGACCCGCATCGGCATCGGTGCTGAGAACTGCAACGCCAATGCTTCCGGCGCTTACACCGGCGAGATCGCTACCAATATGCTGGTGGATGCCGGCTGCAAGTACGTCATCATCGGCCACTCCGAGCGCCGTGCCATGGGCGAGACCGATGCCGACGTCAATGCCAAGGTTCTGGCCGCTCTGGATGCGGGCCTGACCCCCATCATGTGCTGCGGCGAGACTCTGGAGCAGAGAGAGTCCGGCATTACCACCGAGTGGATCACCATGCAGATCAAGCTGGGTCTGGCAGGCGTTCCCGAGGACAAGATCCGCAAGGTCATCATTGCCTACGAGCCCATCTGGGCCATCGGCACCGGCCGTACCGCCAGCCCCGAGCAGGCTGAGGAAGTCTGCGAGAGCATCCGCGCTGCGGTTCGCAAGCTGTACTCCTCCAAGAATGCACGGGCTATCTCCATCCTGTACGGCGGCTCCATGAACGACAAGAACGCATTCGAGCTGCTGGCCCAGCCCGACATTGACGGCGGCCTGATCGGCGGCGCTTCCCTGGTTCCCGAGAAGTTCGTCAAGATCATCGAGGCAGCCAACCAGCCCAACGAATAATTCTGAACCAAAAGGGGAGAAAACGCCGCGGGGTGTTTTCTCCCTTTTTATCGTTTCGAGGTAAGAGTGATGAAAACCTTATTTTTATCTGCGGATGCCCAGGAAACGCCGGAAATTGCTGCCGCCATTATTCGAAACGGCGGCCTGGTGGCAATCCCCACGGAGACGGTCTATGGCCTGGGTGCCAACGGACTGGACGAAAACGCCGTTTTGAAAATCTTTGAGGCCAAGGGTCGCCCTCAGGACAATCCCTTGATCCTCCACGTGGCCGAGCCCAAGGAAATGGAGCGGTTCTGCCACGATATTCCCGAAAGCGCCTACCGTTTGGCCGAAAAATTTTGGCCCGGCCCGCTGACCATGGTGCTGCCCGTGAAGGATGTTGTGCCCAAGCGCACCACCGCCGGGCTGAATACCGTTGCCGTCCGCTGCCCGGACAGTGACGTTACCCGGAAGATCATTGCCCTGGCGGGGGTGCCCATTGCGGCTCCCTCTGCCAATATTTCCGGCAAGCCCTCTACCACCACGGCGGAGCACGTGCGCCACGACCACGATGGCAAAATCGATGCCATTGTGGACGGCGGTCCCTGCCGGGTGGGGGTGGAGTCCACCATTGTGGACCTGACCGAGGACCGGCCCCGGCTGCTGCGCCCCGGCGGAATCACTCCGGAGCAGCTGATCGAGGTGCTGGGGGACCTGGTCATCGACAAGGCAGTCACGGCTCAGATCGATAAGGACGCCGTGGTGAAGGCCCCCGGTATGAAGTACCGCCATTATGCTCCCGCCGAGCCTGTGGTTATCGTTTCCGGCAGCCGGGAAAAGGCAGCGGCATATATCCATGCCCATTTTACCCCCGGAGACCGGGTGCTGTGTTTTGAGGAGGAGCTGCCGCTGTATCAGGATTGCGCGCCCTTGGCCTACGGCAGGGAAGCAGACGTAAATACCCTGAGTGCAGGACTCTTCTCCGCCCTGCGAATTCTGGACGACCCTGGCATTCATCAGGTTTATGCCCGGTGCCCCGTGGGCGGAGGCGTGGCCTATGCGGTGCAGAACCGGCTGAAAAAGGCCGCCGCCTTCCATATTGTGGACGCGGAGGCAGAGGCATGATCCTGGGCATTACCGGGGGCACCGGCTGTGGAAAGACCACATTGCTTCGCTGCATTGCAGACTGTGGCGGGATGATTATGGACTGCGATGCCATCTACCATGATCTTCTCAAGACGGATACCGCCATGCTTGCTGCCATAGAGGCCCGTTTTCCGGGCACGGTGGAGGAGGGCGGGCGGAATCTGAAAAAGCTGGGAGCGCTGGTCTACAAGGACCACGAGGCGTTGGAGGACCTGAACCGGATCACCCACGCCTGTGTCCGCCGGGAAGTGGAGAAGACCCTTTCCCAGAAGCCGAAGCTGGCGGCCATCGATGCCATTGCCCTGTTTGAAAGCGGGCTGGATTCCCTTTGCGATGTGACGGTGGCGGTGACGGCCCCGGAGGAAGACCGGGTCCGCCGCCTGATGGCCCGGGACGCTATTTCGGAAGACTATGCCCGCAGCCGCATTGCCGCCCAGCATCCGGAAAGCTGGTTCCGGGAGAGATGCACCCATACCCTGGAAAACAGCGGCACGGAAGCCCAATTCCGGGAGAAGTGCCTTGCTTTTTTGCGGAATCTATGTATAATATAGGAAGACTGTTGTTGCTGAGTGAAGTACAAGAACAGATATCCTGAATTTGGAGGAATGAACAATGAACGCTGATGAACTCCGCGAGGCGCTGCTGAGCAGCCCCAAGAATGGCTTTGTTGGTCTGAGCCAGGAAGAGCGGGCCGAAATGGAGGCCTACTGCAAGCGCTATGCCGCTTTTATGAACGCCTGCAAGACTGAGCGGGAGGCCACCGCCTGGGCTACGGCCGAGGCTGAGAAGCACGGCTTCAAGCCTGCCGTGCCCGGTATGGAAGTCAAGCCCGGGGATAAGATCTACCTGAACAACCGGGGCAAGAGCTTTATGATTGCCGTTGTGGGCACCGAGTCTCTGGCCGAGGGCGCAAACATCTGCGCTGCCCATGTGGATTCTCCCCGCATGGACCTGAAGCCCCAGCCCCTGTATGAGGACAGCGAGATCGCCTATTTCAAGACCCATTACTATGGCGGCATCAAGAAGTACCAGTGGACCTGCGTGCCTCTGGCCATTCACGGTGTGGTCTGCAAGAAGGACGGCAGCGAGGTTACCGTCACCATCGGTGAGGATGAGAACGATCCCATCCTGGTGGTCTCCGACCTGCTGATCCACCTGTCCGCCGACCAGATGAAGAAGACTCTGGCCGAGGGCATTGCCGGTGAGCAGCTGAATGTCATCCTGGGCACCGAGCCTCTGGAGGGCGAGGGCAGCGACCTGGTGAAGCTGAACATCATGCGCCTGCTGAACGAGAAGTACGGCTTTGTGGAGGATGATTTCCGCACTGCCGAGCTGACGGTTGTCCCCGCCGGAAAGTGCCGGGAGGTTGGCCTGGACCGGAGCCTGCTGGGCGCCTACGGTCATGACGACCGGGTCTGCGCCTATGCAGAGCTGGAGCCCATGCTAACTCTGCCCACCCCCAAGCACACCGCCGTCTGCATCCTGGCAGACAAGGAGGAGATCGGCTCCGTGGGCATCAGCGGTATGCAGAGCCGCGCCTTTGAGTACTTCATGGAGATCCTGTGCGACGGCCAGGGGGTCAAGCTGAGCCACTGCTTTGCCAAGTCCTTCTGCCTGTCTGCCGACGTTTCCAATGCCTTCGATCCCAATTTTGCCGAAACCTGCGACCGCCGGAACAACAGCCAGCTGAACTACGGCGTTTCCATCTGCAAGTACACCGGCTCCCGCGGCAAGGGCGGCGCATCTGATGCCTCTGCCGAGGCCATGCAGCATGTCCGGTCCACCCTGGACGCCGCCGGTGTCAAGTGGCAGATCGCCACTCTGGGCAAGGTAGATCAGGGCGGCGGCGGCACCGTGGCTGCCTATATGGCAAACCGGAACATCGTCACCGTGGATGCGGGAGTTCCTGTGCTGTGTATGCATGCACCTTTGGAAATTGTCAGCAAGCTGGACTGCTACGAGACCATGAAGGCCTGCAAGGCTATTTACCTGGCGTAAATGTTTTTTGGAGGCGGCGTAAGCCGCCTCCTTTTTCCTTGACAAAATTCTCTTTTTATAGTAGAATACCCCTGCAATTTTATAGGACAGTTCGTAACCATCCTGTCGGTAAACAAAACTAGGATCAAAAATGGACGCGTTTGCGTGTATTTTTTTGGATGGGCGCAGTATGCGTCCATTTTGTTTTTTGCGTGGGTGGAATTGTCCGCCCATTTTTTGTTGTCAAAGGAGAAAAACATGAACAAAACCCGTTACCTGACCCAGGCTGCCATTATTGCCGCGCTGTATGCCGTGCTGACCCATATGCAGAATCTGCTTCTGCCCGGCTCTACCACCTGGGCCATCCAGATGCGCATTTCCGAGGCTATGACCGTTCTGGCCTTCTTCACCCCCGCAGCTATCCCCGGCCTGAGCCTGGGCTGCCTGGTGTTCAACCTGACCTATGCGGGCACGCTGCCTCTGGACTTCCTGGTGGGCACCCTGGCAACCTTTTTGGCGGCTCTGGCTATGTGGAAGACCCGGAATATGAAAATCGGGAAGCTGCCCCTGCTGGGACTGGTGATGCCCGCCGTTACCAATGCCTTCCTGGTGGGCTGGGAGCTGACGGTCTATATTGGCGGCGGTTTCGGCATCAATGCTCTGTATGTGGCCCTGGGGGAGCTGGCTGTGGTGCTGGTGCTGGGCACGGCGCTGTACTTTGCCATTACTGCCAGGAGCCTGGACAAGAGCGTCCTGGCCCTGGGCTGAGGCAGTGCTGCACACATATTTCTCATAAAACGGTAAAAAAATATCGACTTGGCAAGATTCACATGGTTTTTCCTCATTTTTTGGAAATTCTGTGGTATCTGCTTTCTTGACGGATTCGGTCAAATCGTGGTATAATCAACCTATCCAATAAGAACCCTTATGACTGACGGATAAAGTGGAGCACCACGTGGAGTAAGGGAAGAATTTTTGCCGACCGTCTGGGCTTGCTTGCGTTCCTATATCAGGAGGGTAAGTGGGCCCTTTTTGCTTTTTAAGGAGGTAAAACAATGAAAAAAGTTGGAATTATCATGGGAAGTGACAGCGATTTGCCGATTTTGCGCAAGTCCATGGATACCTTGAAGGAGCTGGACATTCCCTTTGAATGCCATATCTTCTCGGCCCACCGCACCCCGGCAGAGGCAAGGGACTTTGCTCTGAATGCCCGGGCCAATGGGTTCGGCGCGCTGATCGCCGCTGCCGGTATGGCGGCCCATTTGGCCGGGGCCATTGCCGCCAATACCACCCTGCCCGTTATCGGCATTCCCTGTAAGGGACCTGTTTTAGACGGCATGGATGCCCTGCTTGCCACGGTGCAGATGCCCACGGGCATTCCCGTTGCCACGGTTGCCATCAACGGCGGCGCCAATGCAGCCCTGCTGGCTGCCCAGATTTTGGCGGTTTCCGATGAGGACCTTGCCCGGAAGCTGGACGAAAAGCGGGCAAAGGACGCAAAGAAGGTCCTTGAAAAAGATGCAGCTCTGCAGCAAGAGCTGAACGCATAAAAGGAGGAATACCATGGGCGGTTTCTTTGGCGCGGTCTCCAAGCGGGACTGCATTCTAGACGTATTCTTCGGCACGGACTACCATTCCCACCTGGGCACCCGCCGGGGCGGCATGGCGGCCTACGATCCCCAGCTGGGTCTCCAGCGGGAAATTCACAATATTGAAAATTCTCCCTTCCGTACCAAATTCGACGGCATTCTGAACGAGATGAAGGGCACCAGCGCCATCGGCTGCATTTCCGATACGGATCCTCAGCCTCTGCTGATCCGGTCCAACCTGGGCACCTACGCCATCTGCACCATCGGCATCATCAACAACGCGGAGGCCCTGCTGCAGCAGTACCTGTCCTTCAGCGGCGGCCATTTCGATGCCATGAGCGGGGGAAAGGTCAACTCCAATGAGCTGATCTCCGCCCTGATCGATCAGAAGAGCTCCTTTGCGGAAGGGATTCGTTTTGCCCAGGACCTGATCGAGGGGACGGCCTCCATTCTGATTTTGAAGGACGACGGCCATTTGATCGCCGCACGGGATAAGCTGGGCCGCCTGCCCATCATCCTGGAAAAGAACGAGGATGGCTTCTGCGTTACCTTTGAGGACTACGCCGGCGAAAAGCTGGGCTATACCTATTGCCGGGAGCTGGGCCCCGGCGAGGCGGTGGAGCTGACGCCGGACGGGGAGACCGTGCTGCTGGCGCCCCGTAAGAAGAAAAAAATCTGCGCCTTCCTCTGGTCCTACTATGGCTATCCCACCTCCTGCTATGAGGGCAAGAATGTGGAGGTCATGCGCTACCGTAACGGCCGGATCATGGCCAAGGCCGACAAAGAAAACGGCATTGCCCAGGATATCGACTATGTGGGCGGTGTGCCGGACTCCGGAACCCCCCATGCCATTGGCTATGCCAACGAAAGCGGCGTGCCCTTTGCCCGGCCCTTTATCAAATACACCCCCACCTGGCCCAGAAGCTTCATGCCCTCCAACCAGAGTGAGCGGAATATGGTTGCCAAAATGAAGCAGATTCCCGTGGACGAGCTGATCAGGGACAAGAAGCTGCTGTTTGTGGACGACTCTATCGTCCGGGGCACCCAGCTGCGGGAGACTGTGGATTTCCTCTATGAGCACGGAGCCAAGGATGTACACATCCGCTCCGCCTGCCCACCCATCCTTTACGCCTGCAAGTACCTGAATTTCTCCCGGTCCAATTCCGAAAACGAACTCATTGCCCGGGCTACCATCCTGGAGCTGGAGGGCGAAGAGGGCTTCAACCATCTGGATGAATACATGGACGGAACCACCGAGCGGGGCAAGAAGCTGCGCCAGACCATCTGCGATAAGCTGCATTTCTCCACCCTGGAGTATCAGACATTGGAGGGCATTCTGGAGGCCATCGACCTGCCGGAATGCGATGTGTGCACCTACTGCTGGAACGGCAAAGAATAAAATATAAAGGAGAATACCCATGGATCACAAGAATTCTCAGTCTGCCAGCTACGCCGCTGCCGGCGTAGACATTACTGCCGGCTACAAGGCCGTGGAGCTCATGAAAAAGCACGTGGCACGGACCCGCAACGAGGGGTGCCTGGATGATGTGGGCGGCTTTGGCGGCTGCTTCGGCCTGCCGGTTGCCGGTATGGAGGAGCCTGTGCTGGTTTCCGGTACCGACGGCGTGGGCACCAAGCTGCGCATTGCCCAGCTGCTTGACAAGCACGATACCATCGGTATCGACTGCGTGGCCATGTGCGTTAACGATGTGATCTGCTGCGGCGCAAGGCCTCTGTTCTTCCTGGACTATATCGCCTGCGGCAAGAATGTGCCCGAGCGGATTGCGGAGATCGTGGGCGGCGTGGCCGAGGGCTGTGTCCAGTCCGGTTCTGCACTGATTGGCGGTGAGACCGCCGAGCATCCTGGCATGATGCCCGTGGACGACTACGATCTGGCGGGTTTCAGCGTGGGCATTGTGGATAAGAAGAAAATCATCGACAATACCCGGATGCGCGCCGGGGATATGGTCATTGCCCTGGCCTCTACCGGCGTCCATTCCAACGGCTTCAGCCTGGTCCGGAAGGTCTTCGATGTGGAGCACAATGACAGTCTGAGAGAGCCCTGCGAGGCACTGGGCGGCGCTTCTATTCTGGAAACCCTGCTGACCCCTACCAAAATCTATGTTAAGAGCATTCTGGCTCTGCTGGAAAAGGTGGATGTGAAGGGTATCAGCCATATCACCGGCGGCGGCTTCTATGAGAACATCCCCCGCAGCATCCCCGACGGCCTGTGCGCCAAGATCAAGAAGAGTGATGTGCGGGTGCTGCCCATCTTTAAGCTCATTGCCGAAACCGGCAATATCCCCGAGCGGGACATGTTCAATACCTTTAATATGGGCGTTGGCATGAGCGTGGTGGTTCCTGCAGAGCAGGTGGATACCGCCCTGGAGATTCTGGCGGCCCACGGCGAGACTGCCTATGTCATCGGCCGGATTGTGGAGAATGAGGAAAAGGTGATTCTGGAGTGAAAACCAAGATTGCGGTTCTGGTCTCCGGCGGCGGAACCAACTTGCAGGCCTTGCTGGATGCTCAGAAGTCCGGTGTGCTGTGCAGCGGCGAGATCGCCCTGGTGGTGTCCAACAATGCGGGGGCCTTTGCCCTGGAGCGGGCGAAAAATGCCGGGGTCCCTACAGCCGTGCTGCTCAAAAAGGAGCTGGGCGGCCAGGCGGGCTTTGAGAAAGCCCTGGGGGAGACTCTGAAAGAACATGGCATTCAGGTGATCATTCTGGCGGGCTTTATGAGCATTCTCTCCGGGGATTTTACGAAGCAGTATCCCAGACGCATTCTGAATGTGCATCCGTCTTTGATTCCTGCCTTCTGCGGCGCGGGCTTCTATGGACTGCGGGTTCATGAAGCGGCGCTTCGCTATGGCGTCAAGGTCACAGGCGCTACGGTGCATTTTGTCAACGAGATCCCGGACGGGGGAGAGATTATCGCCCAAAAGAGCGTGGATATCCTGCCTGGGGATACCCCTGAGCGCCTGCAGCGGCGGGTCATGGAGCAGGCGGAGTGGATCCTGCTGCCCAGAGCTGCCGAGCAGGTATGCGCCCAAATCCAGAATTCGGAGGAGTAAAGGATGAACGTTTACGAAATCGGTTCCATGGAGGAGAAGCTTTCCTCCAATACTTACCCAGGCCGGGGCATTGTCCTGGGGCTTACCCCGGACGGAAAGCAGGCTGTGGCCGCCTATTTCATCATGGGCCGCAGCGTCAACAGCCGCAACCGCATTTTTGCCCTGGAGCCCGACGGCATTCGCACGGAGGCATACGATCCCAGCAAAATGGAGGATCCCAGCCTGATTATTTATCACCCCGTCCGTCAGCTGGGCCGGGCACTGATTGTCACCAACGGCGACCAGACCGATACCATCCGGGAATTCCTGGAAAAGGGGAAGACCATGGAAGAGGCCCTGCGCACCCGGAAATTTGAGCATGACGGCCCCAACTGGACCCCCCGCATCTCCGGCTTGCTGAGCCCGGACGGCAGCTATAAAATGTCCATTCTGAAAGCCTCTGATCCGGAAGGAACCGGCTGCAACCGCTATACCTACGATTATGACCCTATCCCCGGACTGGGCCATTTCCTGCATACCTATGTCTGCAACGGAAACCCCGTGATCCCAACCTTCCAGGGGGAGCCTGAGCGGGTGGCCATCCCTCAGGATATGGAGTCCTTTGTGGAAATGCTGTGGAATAACCTGAACGAGGACAACAAGATCTCCTTGTTCGTCCGCTATACGGACCTTGCCACCGGCGAATACCGGCAGAAGGTCATCAACCGCTACGAATAAGGAGGCAAACTATGAAAGAATTTGAACTGAAATACGGCTGCAACCCCAACCAGAAACCCGCCTCTATCTATATGGCTGACGGCTCTGATCTGCCCATTACGGTGCTCAACGGCCGCCCCGGCTACATCAACTTCCTGGATGCCCTGAATTCCTATCAGCTGGTCAAGGAGCTGAAGGAAGCAACGGGCCTGTGCGCCGTGACCTCCTTCAAGCATGTGTCCCCCACCTCTGCCGCAGTTGGCAAGGTGCTGCCGGAGAACCTGAAAAAGGCCTGCTTTGTAGACGACGTGGATGGGCTGGACGAAAGCCCTCTGGCCTGTGCCTATGCCCGGGCCCGGGGCACGGACCGGATGTGCTCCTTCGGTGACTGGGTGGCCCTTTCTGATGTCTGCGATGCCCTGACTGCCAAGCTCATCGCCCGGGAGGTCTCCGATGGTGTCATCGCCCCCGGCTACAGCGAGGAGGCTCTGGCGATCCTCAAGACCAAGCGCAAGGGCAATTACAACATTGTCGCCATTGATGAAGCCTACGTTCCCGCGCCTCAGGAGACCAAGATGGTCTATGGCGTCACCTTCCAGCAGGGCAGGAACAATTTCAAGATCGATGCATCCCTTCTGACAAATCTGGTCACTGAAAACAAAGAGCTCCCCGAAAGCGCCAAAATCGACCTGATCGTGGCCCTCATCACTCTGAAATACACCCAGTCCAATTCCGTGTGCTTTGCCTATGACGGCCAGGCCATCGGCGTGGGCGCCGGGCAGCAGTCCCGGATCCACTGCACCCGTCTGGCAGGCTCCAAGGCGGACACCTGGTTCCTGCGGCAGCATCCCAAGACCCTGGCGCTCCCCTTCCGGGAAGACCTGGGCCGCCCAAACCGGGACAATGTCATTGACGGCTATATCAATGGCAACGAAGAGGACGTGTGCGCCGAAGGTATCTGGCAGAACTACTTTACCCAGCGCCCCGAGCCCCTTACCGCTGAGGACAAGCGGGCATTTCTGGGAGCCATCCGGGGCGTGTCCCTGGGCTCCGATGCCTTCTTCCCCTTTGCGGACAACATCAAGCGGGCCTACGCCTCCGGCGTCAGCTATATCGCCCAGCCCGGCGGCTCCATCCGGGACGATCTGGTCATTGAAGAGTGCAACAAAAATGGCATTGTCATGGCCTTCACCGGCATGCGGCTGTTCCATCACTAATCCCCCATGTCATTGCGAGGCAGTGCGCACACTGTCGTGACAATCCGCCGGAAAAAGGGCGGCTTATCCATTATGTGCGCTGATTTACAGCAATGGAAAGGTTGATGTAATATGAAAATCCTTGTAGTCGGCGGCGGCGGTCGTGAGCACGCCATCATCAAGAAGCTGAAAGAGAACAAATCCGTGGAGACTATTTACGCCCTCCCCGGCAATGGCGGCATTGCCAAGGATGCGGTGTGTGTGCCCATCGGGGCAACGGATATTGCCAAAATCGTAGATTTTGCGGTGGAAAACAAAATTGACTATGCCGTTGTTGCCCCGGACGATCCCCTGGTGCTGGGCGCTGTGGATGCACTGGAGGAAAAGGGCATTCCCTGCTTCGGTCCCAGAGCCAATGCAGCCATCATTGAGGGCAGCAAGGTGTTTTCCAAGAACCTCATGAAGAAGTACGGCATCCCCACGGCGGAATACGAAGTGTTCAACGATATGGCTTCTGCCCTCCAATATCTGGAAACCGCCCCCATCCCCACGGTCATCAAGGCCGACGGTCTGGCCCTGGGCAAGGGCGTGATCATCGCCCAGACCCGGGAAGAGGCTGTGAACGCCGTCAAATCCATGATGGCGGACAAGGTCTTCGGCAAGAGCGGCGAACACATTGTCATTGAGGAATTCCTCACCGGGCCAGAGGTCAGCGTTCTGTCCTTTACGGATGGAAAGACAGTTAAGCCCATGGTTTCCTCCATGGATCACAAGCGGGCAGGGGACGGAGACACCGGCCTGAATACCGGCGGCATGGGTACCGTGGCTCCCAATCCCTATTACACCGAGGCAGTGGCCAAGCAGTGCATGGCTGAGATTTTCCTGCCCACCATCCGCGCCATGAACGCCGAGGGCCGGACCTTTACCGGCTGCCTGTACTTCGGCTTGATGCTGACGCCCAAGGGCCCCAAGGTCATTGAGTACAACTGCCGCTTCGGCGATCCGGAAACTCAGGTGGTGCTGCCCCTTCTGGAAAGCGACCTGCTGACTGTTATGCTGGCAACCACCAATGGATGCCTGGCTGAGACAGAGGTGAAATTCTCCAAGAAAAACGCCTGCTGCGTCATCAAGGCTTCTAAGGGTTACCCCGTGTCCTACAAGAAGGGCTTCCCCCTGACCATGACCGAGGAGGCCGAGAAGCATACCTATGTGGCGGGTGCCAAGCTGGATGAGAATGGCGTTCTCCTCACCTCCGGCGGCCGGGTTACCGGCACCACCGCCGTGGCGGATACCCTGGAAGCAGCCATTCGGGAGGCATACCGCCTTTCCGATGGGGTCCAGTTTGAAAATGCCTACCGCAGAAGAGATATCGGCCATCGGGCTTTGCAGGCCCTGAAATAAAGAACCGGAGGAAAATGCTCTATGGTTTATCGAGTATACGTAGAAAAGAAGGCGGGCCAGACCCACGAGGCAGACAGCCTGCTGCGGGAGATTCAGGACTTTTTGGGCATCCACAGCCTGACGGGGCTGCGGGTGGTAAACCGCTATGATGCAGAGAATATCGACAAGGCTCTGTTCGATTCCGCGGTAAACACCGTTTTTTCTGAGCCCCAGGTGGATAATGTCAGCTATGAGGTGCCTGTGGGGGATGTGGTCTTTGCGGTAGAACCCCTGCCCGGCCAGTATGACCAGCGGGCGGACTCTGCGGCCCAGTGCATCCAGATCATCTCCCAGGGCAACCGACCCACCATTCGCACCGCCAAGGTCTATGTCCTGTCCGGTGAGGTCAGCGCGGATGAGCTTGCCGCCATTAAGAAATACGTCATCAACGCAGTGGAAAGCCGGGAAGCTTCTCTGGATGTGCCGGAGACTCTGGCCATTGTCTACGCAACGCCTACCACCGTTGCCACGGTGGAGGGCTTCATCTCCATGGACGAAGCGGCCCTTTCCGCACTGCTGGACAAGCTGGGCCTTGCCATGGATTTGGATGATCTGAAATTCCTTCAGGCTTATTTCCGAGATGAGGAAAAGCGGGATCCCACCATTACGGAGATTCGGGTGGTGGATACCTATTGGTCTGACCATTGCCGCCATACCACCTTCTCGACCCACTTGGACAAGATCGTCATCCATGATCCGGAGGTTCAGGCCGCCTATGAGGAATACCTCTCTGCCCGTGTGGCAGTCTACGGGGAGGAAAAGGCTGCGGCCCGTCCCCAGACTCTGATGGACATCGCCACCATCGGCGCAAAGTACCTGAAAAAGCAGGGTAAGCTGCCGGAGCTGGACGAGAGCGAGGAGATCAACGCCTGCTCCATCCACGTGACGGCCACCGTCAACGGGGAGGATCAGGACTGGCTGCTGATGTTCAAGAATGAGACCCATAACCATCCCACGGAGATCGAGCCCTTCGGCGGCGCGGCTACCTGCATTGGCGGCTGCATCCGGGACCCCCTGTCCGGCCGTGCCTATGTGCACCAGGCCATGCGCGTCACCGGTGCCGGGGACCCCCGGACAGCCTTGAAGGACACCCTGCCCGGCAAGCTCCCCCAGCGGAAGCTGTGCCAGACGGCGGCGGCGGGCTACTCCTCCTATGGCAACCAGATTGGCCTGGCCACCGGCCATGTGGCGGAGCTTTACCACGAGGGCTATGTTGCCAAGCGCCTGGAGTGCGGCGCGGTGGTGGCGGCGGCCCCCGCAGGCAACGTCCGCAGAGAGTGTCCTGCACCTGGGGATGTGGTCATCCTGCTGGGCGGCCGCACGGGCCGGGACGGCATCGGCGGTGCCACTGGCTCCTCCAAGAGCCACAATATGAAGTCCCTGACCACCATGGCCTCCGAGGTCCAGAAGGGCAACGCTCCCGAGGAGCGGAAGATTCAGCGGTTGTTCCGGGACGGCAATGTCACCCGTCTGATTAAGCGCTGCAATGACTTTGGCGCCGGCGGTGTGTCTGTGGCCATCGGCGAGCTGGCCGACGGCCTGCGGATTGACCTGGACGCCGTGCGGAAGAAGTACGACGGCCTGGACGGCACAGAGCTGGCCATTTCCGAATCTCAGGAGCGTATGGCCGTTGTGGTTGCACCTGAAGATGTGGCGGCCTTTATTGCTGCCGCCGAGAAGGAAAACCTGGAGGCCTACCGGGTGGCTGTGGTCACGGAAGAGGCGAGAATGGTCATGTCCTGGAAGGGCCGCGAGATCGCCAATCTGAGCCGGGACTTCCTGAATACCAATGGTGCCGTGAAGCACGCGCAGGTGGAAGTGCCTGCTTCCAAGGCTGTGGAAACCCCTGATGCCAGCCTGAAGGAAATGGCCGCTCAGCTGCGCTTTGCCTCCCAGCGGGGCCTGGTGGAGCGGTTCGATTCCACCATCGGTGCGGGCTCTCTTCTGATGCCCTTCGGCGGCAAGAACCAGGCAACCCCGGCCCAGGCCATGGCTGCCAAGCTGCCGGTGCTGCCCGGGCAGCAGACCGATGCTGCCAGCGTCATGGCCTGGGGCTGTGACCCGGAATTGCTGAGCGCCAACCCCTTTGAGGGCGCCAAAGCGGCGGTGATCTCCTCCATGGCAAAAATTGTGGCTGCCGGTGCAGACTATAAAAAGGCCTATCTGACACTGCAGGAGTTCTTTGAAAAGCTGAGAAACGAGCCTGACCGCTGGGGCAAGCCCTTTGAGGCGCTGTTGGGCGCTCTGGATGCCCAGATCCATCTGAATGCTGCGGCTATCGGCGGCAAGGACTCTATGTCCGGCTCTTTCCTGGACAAGGACGTGCCACCCACGGTGATCTCCTTTGCCATTGCCCCTGTCAAGGCGGGGGACGTGATCTCCAATGAATTCAAGGAGCCGGGGCATCCTGTGTATTGCTTTGTCTCCGACGGAAGCTATGAAGGCCTGAAAGCGGTATGGGAGAAGTTCCATGCCCTGTGCCAGTCGGGGAAGGTAAAGGCCGCCTGGGCGGTGGATGCCGGCGGTGTCTCCGAGGCGGTTATGAAGATGTCCTTTGGCAACGGCATTGGCTTCCGGGGCGAGGACGCGGACTGCGGCTATGGCGACATCATCGCCGAACTTACCGAGGACTGCGATTTTGGCCGAAAGATCGGCTATACCATGGAGGAGCAGGACATCATCCTGGATGATGAGCAGGTGTCCATTGAAGAGCTCTATGACCTGAACACCGCTACCCTGGAAAGCGTCTATCCCACAAAGACTGTGGAGACCCGGGAAAAGGTGCCTGCCTTTGATTACAAGGCCACTTCTTACCCTGCACCCGCTGTGAAGACGGCGAAACCCAAGGTGCTGATTCCCGTGTTCCCGGGAACCAACTGTGAATATGACTCTGCCAGAGCCGTGCAGGCTGCCGGTGCAGAGGCGGACATTGCGGTCATCCGTAACCTGACGGCCGACGATGTGGCGCGGTCCGTGGAGGACGTGGCAAAGCGAATTGCCGACAGCCAGATGATTTTCATCCCCGGCGGTTTCTCCGGCGGCGACGAGCCCGACGGCTCCGCCAAATTCATTACCGCCTTCTTCCGGAATCCCGCCATTCAGGAGCAGGTTATGAAGCTGCTGAACGACCGGGACGGCCTGATGTGCGGCATCTGCAACGGCTTCCAGGCGCTGATCAAGCTGGGCCTGGTGCCCTATGGCAAGATCATCGACACCGATGATACCTGCCCCACGCTGACCTTTAACACCATCGCCCGGCACCAGAGCCGCATTGTTCACACCCGGGTGGCCTCCAATAAGTCCCCCTGGCTGAGCCTGACCCAGGTTGGGGATGTGTACAATGTGCCCATTTCCCACGGCGAGGGCAAGTTCCTGGCAAGCGAGGCCCTGGTGAAGAAGCTGGCAGAAAACGGCCAGATTGCCACGCAGTATGTGGATTTGGAGGGCAAGCCCACTATGGACGCTGCCTTCAATCCCAATGGCTCCGTCTGTGCCATTGAGGGCATTACCTCTCCCGATGGCCGCGTCTTTGGCAAGATGGGCCACAGCGAGCGCATCGGCAAGGACCTCTACCGCAATGTCCCCGGTGAATACGATATTCGTATGTTTGAGGCCGCCGTGAAGTATTTTAAGTAAGCAAAGACCTATGAAAAGCCCTTGCAGACCAAACCGGCCTGCAAGGGCTGCTTTGTTTTTGCGTTGACGAATGAAATGCATTGCGGTAAAATAGACAGGTCTGATGTTGCAGAAGAATTGCGCATTTTCGTTTCGCAGCCGGTGCTGCGAAGGGCGTGCCTTTCATAGCATCAGAGAAACGGAGGAGCATGGATGACAAGGCGAAAAAAATGCGGCCGATTTGGGTGGCTGCTGATAGTGCTGACAATCGCGGCGCTGATTATGCGTATTTTGGGGTGCTTTTGGGGGCTTCCGCTGCAACTGCATCCGGATGAACCGGCTACAGTGGATTATGCAATCGAAATGCTGTCCCGGCATTCCTGGATGGCCCAGTCCTTTGACCGGCCGGACCACTTCGAAATCAAGTGCGATGCGATTCTGTTTACGCTATTTTCCTGGCTGCGCTACCATCAGAGCGCCTATACGGCATTCCAAAGCCATGCCCACGCATTTTATTTTGTGGCGAGAATCTTCACGGCGTTGTTTGGAACAGCCCTTGTGCCAATGACGGCCCTGTTTACGCAGGCGGTGCTGAAAAAGCGTGACCGGCGCGATCAGGAAACGGCTGCCCTGGTTGCGGCCTGCGGCGTGGGCTTTCTGCCGGTATTCATCCGCTATTCCACGCTGGCAACGCCAGATGTGATTCTGTGCTTCTTTGTACTGCTTTTTACCTGTATGCTTTTTGGGTATTTGGAGTCCGGAAAGAGCAGATACATTTATTTCGCAGCAGCGGTAATCGGCGTTTGCATTACAATCAAGTACAATGGCGCCATTCTTTGCCTGCCGCTGGCTTTGGCGGTTATTTACCGCTCGGTGCGGGAAAAGTGCGGCCGGGACATTCTCCGGCTGGGCATTCTCAGCGTGCTGCTGGTGGTTGGAACGGTATTTGTCATCGCGCCTAATCTGTTCCTGGATTACAAGGTGGTCATTGCCAATATTCTCCGGGAAGCCCGGCCTAATCACCTGGGCGCGGATGGCTTGTCCTTTTCTGGTAACCTAAAATTCTATTTGCTGGATATTTCCGAAGCCTTCGGAATCCTTACGCCGCCGTTGGCTCTGTGGGGGGCTGTCTGTCTGCTGCGGGAGCGGCAGCGGGGGAGTCTTTGCCTGCTGACAGGTCTTATTTACTGGGTTTGCATGAGTGTACTGAAGCTGCATTGGTCCCGGTGGGGCATTCCCATGTACCCGTTCTACCTGATATTGGTGGGCACAGCCTTGGCGGACCTGAGGAAGAGAGCAGCAGCTATGCCAAAGGGCGGCGGACTGATTTCCGGCGGGGTAGCTGCCGTTACGCTGGCGCTTCTTTGCAATGCGATTTTGCTGGGAGCGTGTGATACGAAGGCCTTGCTGGTTCCGGACAGTAGAGCGCTGGCGCTGTCTGACTTTGCGCAGATGGGGATCACTGCTGAGAATTCTGTCTATGAAGGCTATACCCCCTTTGACCCTGCGGGATATTTGGATAAAACGGATGCCTTCCGGCAGACAGAGGCGGGCATTGAACCGACACAAGAGAATTCTCAAAAGGCCTATTTCATTATGAGCGACAGCTTCTATATTCGCTATCGGTCAGAACCGGAACGCTACGCAGATAAGATAGCCGTCTATGAGGCCGTTGCGGAAAAGTACCCCGTTGTGTACAAGCTGGAGCCCAATGGAAACCGCAGAGTAAGCAAATGGATCCTTCGGGATATTCTGGACTGTTTGGATTATCTGCGTCAGAATGTCACCTGTGGCGGAAGTGCAATTACGGTGTATGCACTTCGAGAGTAAGAGAAGGGGAATGACATCTGTTTGGAGCTGCACTCCTGGCATTTTCTGGGAAAGAGAATATTTCGAATGAAGATTGTCTTTTGACGACAATCTTTATTGGCGGTTTCTTGTTTCATACCTTTTGGGAGGCCAAGGGGCAGTATACCCTGCCATATTTTACCCTGCTGATCCCGCTTGCAATCCAGGGCTATGGCATTGTAGCGAGAGCGGGGAAGAAAGGGGAAAAGCAAGCACTTCTTTGGGTGATGTCCCCACTGGTGATCGTTCTGCTCACGGTTGTGGCGGCGAAGGTGCTGCCCTTAGAATGGCTGCACGTTGATCTGACCAGATTTTATCATTATCTGGGTCGGTGAAAAAAATACTTGCACTTTGAAGAAAAAGGTGCTATACTGCAAGCGATAGCGATGAGGGAGACTGACCCCGTTTTGTGTCGGATTCAGAGAGACGCGCACTAGGCTGCAAGCGCGTCCCGGTGCTTTGGGCGATACCACTCCTGAGCTGCGTGCGAGAAAGCCTTCTTGAAAGGCGCAAGCACTGCCGTGTCCGCCCAACGACAGAGGGCTATGAGTGAAAAGTCAAGGTGGAACCGTGCTGATTTCAAAGCACCCTTGGAAAAACCAGGGGTGCTTTTTTGCATCCCGACGCTCAGAAAAGGAGACAAAAACCATGAAAATCATCTACAAAGACGGTACTGTAGCAGAGTGCCCCGCTGAGGAAGCCCAGCACGTTCTGCGGCATACGGCTGCCCACATTATGGCCCAGGCCATCCAGCATCTGTACCCCGATGCGGACTTTGCCTATGGTCCCGCTACCGAGAAGGGCTTCTATTATGATGTGGACTTCGGCGACAAGAAGCTGACCGACGAGGACCTGGAAGCCATCGAAAAAGAGATGAAGAAGATCGTCAAGGCAAACCTGCCCATCAAGCCCTTCATCCTGCCCCGGGACGAGGCCGTCAAGCTCATGCACGACCGTCACGCCAAGTATAAGGAGGAGCACATCGGCGACCTGCCCGAGGATGCCGTCATCAGCTTCTACCAGCAGGGCGACTATATCGATATGTGCGTCGGCCCCCACCTGACCTACACCAAGGGCCTGAAGGCTTTTAAGATCACCCAGCAGTCCGGCGCTTACTGGAAGAACGATGCCAACAACAAGATGCTTACCCGTATCAACGGCGTTGCTTTCGCTTCCCAGGAGGAACTGGACGAGTACCTGAAGCAGCAGGAGGAGGCCAAGGCCAGAGACCACCGGAAGATCGGCAAGGAAATGGGCCTGTTCATGACCGATGAGCTGGTAGGCCGGGGCATGCCCATGTTCCTGCCCAGAGGCTATACGGTCTGGCAGGAGCTGGAGAATTACATTAAGGAAAAGGAGCGCAAGCTGGGCTATCAGCACGTGATGACCCCTTGCGTGGGCACTGTGGCTCTGTATCAGACCTCCGGCCACTGGGCACATTATAAGGACAATATGTTCCCCGCCATGGAAGTGGACGGCGAGAGCTTCGTCCTGCGCCCCATGAACTGCCCCCACCACATGATGATCTATGCAAACCGCCCCCACTCCTATCGGGAGCTGCCCATCCGCATCGGTGAGATTGCCCATGACTTCCGGTATGAATCCAGCGGCACCCTGAAGGGCATTGAGCGTGGCCGTCATTTCTGCCAGAACGATGCCCATCTGTTCGTCACCCCTGACCAGATCAAGGACGAGGTGGCCCGGGTAGTTGGCCTCATCCGGGATGTCTACAAGGATTTCGGTATTACCGACTACCGCTGCGTCCTGTCTCTGCGGGACCCCGAGGATAAGGTCAAGTACCATCCCGATGATGCCATGTGGGAGAAGGCTGAATCCGCCCTGCGGGAGGTGCTGACCGAGCTGGGTATCCACTTCACCGAGGAAATCGGCGAGGCTGCCTTCTACGGCCCCAAGCTGGACGTGAACGTGAAGCCCGCCGTGGGTGCCGAGTACACCCTGTCCACCTGCCAGCTGGACTTCTGCCTGCCTGCCAAGTTTGACCTGAAGTATGTGGATTCCGACGGCAAGGAGCAGACCCCTGTGGTGCTGCACCGGGCAATCCTGGGCTCCCTGGACCGTTTCATGGCCTATATGATCGAGGAGACCAAGGGCAAGTTCCCCGTGTGGCTGGCCCCCCTGCAGGTCAAGGTGCTGCCCGTGTCCGAGAAGACCATGGACTATGCCCGTCGGGTCAACCAGGCTCTGGAGGACGCCAACATCCGCACCCAGCTGGACGAGCGCAGTGAGAAGATCGGCTACAAGATCCGGGAGGCCCGCCAGATCGACCGGGCACCCTATATGCTGATCCTGGGCACCAAGGAGGCCGAGGATGGCACCATCTCCGTCCGCAACCGGGACACCGATGAGACCTCTGTCATGAAGCTGGATGAATTCATTGCCAAGGTCAAGCACGAGATCGAGACCCGGGCGCACTGATTCCCTATAACAATGATTCCCGGCAGGGGTTCCTGCCGGGATTTTTTGCGCTGTGTCCGTAAATAATCCTTGACGACCCCCCGGGGTACAGTGCTATAATGATTTTTCACGAGAAAACCCAGGGAAGGAAAGAAAAACGGAAAGATGAGCAAGCGTTTGGATAGAAATATGCTGTCGGTCATTTTTGCGCTGGCATGGCCTACCATGCTGGAGGAGCTGATGCAGACAGCGGTGCAATATATTGATACCGCCATGGTTGGCACCTTGGGCACCCAGGCTACGGCGGCGGTGGGGGCCACGGGAACGGTATCCTGGCTGGTGGGCAGTACGGTCTCAGCGGTGGGCGTTGGCTTCCTGGCCCTGATCTCCCAGAGCTATGGAGCAGGGGACCGGGAGCGGGCCAGGCGGGCCTCTGCCCAGGCGGTCATAATGACTGTGATCGTGGGGCTGCTGTTCACCGCCATCACCACAAGCCTCAGCGGGAAAATCACCCAGTGGATGCAGGTGGATGTGTCCATCCGGGATATGGCATCCCAGTATTTCCTCATCCTCTATAGCCCAATGCTCTTCCGCGCCGCCAGCATTATATTTGCCACGGTTCTGCGCGCCGTGGGGGATACCAAAACCCCTATGCGGGTCAGCCTGAATATGAACCTGGTGAACATCGTGCTGAACTTCCTGCTGATCTATTCCAGCCGGGAGGCGCAGCTGTTCGGACTGACCCTGCCGGTTTGGGGTGCGGGCTGGGGCATTAACGGCGCGGCGGCGGCCAGTGCCGTTGCCTATACCTATGGCGGCATTGCCATGACGCTGCGGTTGTGGAAGCACCCGGATCTGTCCCCCAGGGGCCAGCGGTTCCTGCCGGATGGGGAGATTCTGAAGCCCTGCTGGAAGGTGGCCTTCCCCAATATGCTCCAGCGCTTCGGGACATCCCTGGGCTATGTGGCCTTTGCAGCCATGATCAATGCGCTGGGGGATACTGCCACAGCTGCCCACACCATTGCCAATACGGTGGAATCCCTGTTTTACATTCCCGGCTGGGGGATGCAGACCGCCGCAGCTACCCTGGCAGGCAATGCCCTGGGAGCCCGGGACGGGGAAAAGCTAAAAAGTCTGGCAGGTACCTTGCTTCCTCTGGAAGTGGGGCTTATGGTGGTGTCCGGCGGGCTGCTGCTGATTTTTGCGCCCCAGCTTATCTCCATTTTTACCAAGGACCCCCAGGTGAAGGCTTTGGGCACCACCGTGCTGCGGATGGTTGCAATTTCTGAACCCTTCTACGGTGTCCCCATTGTGCTGGAGGGCATCATGCAGGGCACAGGCCGGACAGTCCCGCCCTTTGTGTTCAATATCCTTGGCATGTGGTGTGTCCGTATCCTTGGAACCTTCATTTGCACCCGGTTCTTAGGGCTTGGCCTGGTAGCCGCCTGGGGCTGCATGATCGGGCACAATCTGCTGCTGTTTGCCCTGTTTGCGGTGTACTACGCTACAGGAAAGGCACTGCCGAAAATTGCATAAAAAAGAGCCAGCCTGGAGGCCATTTTCCGCTTCCAGGCTGGTATTTTACTCGAAATGTTCCATGTCCAGAATCTCTCCATCCTGAGTAAGTGGGGAGAGAACGCCGTCTCGCACCAGGTAGCTTTCTCCATACAGCAGCAGGCAGCCTTCATCCTGATAGAAATAGCTGCCATCCGGAATGGCGAAGAAGCACCTTCCCTGACTGTCCGGCAGGGTGATGTCCTCAAAGAGCCGCAGGCCGTCTACGGTGTCGTTCTTAACTTTCTGATAATGGGGAAGAACGTTGACCTCTGTCAGATCAAGCCCCGGGAAAAAGCGGACATAGTCCGGGTCAATCCCTTCGCCGGGCTCTTCCGGCTGGGCGTAAACCGTCTGTGCCATGTTCATGGACCCGGCGCTGATGCCTATGACTACACCCGGATAGTCTTGCAGGAGCACGCCCAGGGCAATGTCCCGGAAAAAGGCCGCTTGGGTGGGAACATGGCCGCCGGACAGGATCAGAAGATCGCTGGAGGACACAAGCTCTGCCGCGTCCTCTGCATTTACACCGTCGAGGATATTCCACCGGCTGGGGTAGATGCCGACGTTTGCCAGAGCAATGAAGTCATCTGCCCCAAACTGACAGGTCAGGTCGTGGCGCTCGGGGCTGGAGGCGATCACGGTAACGCTGGGATACTCCGGCAGTGCTGCACGAAGACGGTCCACAAAGCCGTTGGCGTTGGAAAAGTTGGGGCTGCCCTCCGCAAAGGGACTGCTGGTGATAAAAAGCTTCATTTCTCTCCTCCAATCTCCAATCCGGGGAAATACTCCTCCACAAAGTCCACCTTTTCCACCTGGAAGCTTTTTCCGTTCAGATATTCCAAAGCCCCGGAATCCGTGGTGAACAGGAAGGTCAGCCGGTAGGAGTAGAGAGCCTGGTAGGTTCGGTCATACCGCTTGTCCAGCTTGCCGTACTTTCCGTCTCCCAGTAGGGGATGTCCTGCGTGGGCAAATTGGGCGCGGATCTGGTGGGTTCTTCCCGTGATCAGCTCGCATTCCACAAGAGACAGGCCGTTCCGGGCGGCAAGGGTTTTGTAGTTCGTCTGGCAGGTCTTGGCCCCGGGCTTGGGGCTGTCCGTCACGAAAACACGGTTTTTGACGGCGTCTTTGAAAAGATAGCCCTTGAGGCTCCCTTCCTTGGGCTTTGGGGTGCCCTCTACGATGGCCAGATACCGCTTGTCGATTTCCCGGTCCTTGATCTTCTGATTCATGACCCGCAGGGCTTCGGCGGTTTTGGCTGCGATGACAATGCCCCCGGTGTTCCGGTCGATGCGGTTGCACAGGGCGGGGGTGAAGGCGTGCTCTTCCCGGGGCCGCCATTCGTGCTTCTGGTACAGGTAAGCCTGAATCTGATCGATGAGCGTCCGCCCGTATTCCGCCCCGTCGTGGGGGTGCACCGCAAGGCCTGGGCGCTTGTCCACCAGAAGGATGTGTTCATCCTCATAGACGATGTTCAACTTGGGGGCGGCAACGGTCAGATAGGCGTTGTCTTCTCGGGGGGTGTCGAAGAATTCGTCGTTGATGTAGAGCTGCAGTTTGTCGCCCACTTCCAGCCGAGTGTCCCGCTGGGCCCGCTGGCCGTTGCGCTTGATGCGCTTCAATCGGATGTATTTCTGCGCCAGAGAGGCAGGCAGCAGGGGAACGGCCTTTGCCAAAAACCGATCCAACCGCTGACCGGCATCATTTTGGCCGATGGTCAGTTCTTTCATTCTCTACCCTCAAGTTCTGCAAAGTGCTTGTTGATCTGGTCCGTGAACTCCTGGGCGGCGTTGTAGCCAAGCTTTCGCTGCCGGATATTGATGGCGGCAACCTCCAGAATCACGGCCAGATTTCTGCCGGGGGTGATGGGGATGGTGTTCATGGGGATTTTCACCCCCAGGATTTCCATATATTGCTCCTCAAGCCCCAGCCGGTCATAGGCATCCTGGTTGTTCCAGGGAACGATATTTACCACCAGGTCGATGGATTTCCGGGACCGCACAGAGCCCATGCCAAAGAGCTTGGCCACATTTACGATACCAATGCCCCGCAGCTCAATATAGTTCCGGATGAGCTCCGGTGCGCTGCCGGCCAGGGTATTGGTGCTGATTCTGCGAATTTCTACCGCATCGTCCGCAATGAGCCGGTGGCCCCGCTTCAGCAGCTCCAGGGCGGCCTCGCTTTTGCCAATGCCGCTTTCGCCGGTGAGGAGCACGCCCTCGCCGTAGATCTCCATAAGTACGCCGTGCCGGGTTACCATGGGGGCCAACTCTGCCCGGAGATAGGAAATCAGGGAGGAGCAGAAGCTGCTGGTGGGTTCGCTGGAGCGGAGAATGGAAATATTGTGCTTCTTCGCCATGGCCAGGCACTCTTCGTCCACCGGCAGACTGCGGCAGATCAGTAGAGCGGGAATTTTGTAATCAAACAGCCGGTCAAAGATCACCAGACGCTCCTGGGGGGTCTTCTTGTGGAGGTAGCTCCATTCCATATTACCCAGGACCTGGAGCCGCCGGGGCTCAAAATGGTCAAAATAGCCGGAGAGTGTCAGGCCGGGCCGGGCCACGTCCTCCACGGTCAGACGGATGGAATTATAGTCAGTGGAGGCGAAAATAACCTCCATTTGGAATTCTTTTGTGATAGAAGGAAGCGTTACGTTAAATTCGCTCACACCTGCCACACTCCTCTTTCATAAGCTATCTTTCATTATACCAGAGTGCAAAAGAATATCAACCGAAAAATAAAAAGAAAAAAGTGAAAAAAAGACTTGCTTTTTTCTTCAATCTTTGCTATTATATCTAGGCGTTCGAATGAGACGCAAGAGCTTAACGAGTTGTCCGGATGGGAGGTGCAATGAATGGCGAAGTGTGATTTTTGTGGCAAGGGCGTAACCTTTGGTATTAAGGTTTCCCATTCCCACAGACGTTCCAACCGTGCCTGGAAGCCCAATGTAAAGCGGGTCAAGGCCGTTGTCAATGGAACTCCCTGCCATGTGTACGCTTGTACCAGATGCCTCCGTTCCAACAAGGTCGAGAGAGCAGTTTGATTTCTGCCTTTCGGGTCCCTTTTGAGCGGACCGTCTGATTCCGTGGCTGATAAATACGCTGCCGATACTCCGGCAGCGTTTTTATTTTGCCAATATTTCCAAGGCCCCTTCCGGCATCGCCGGAAGGGGCCTTTGCGTGTAAAGGATCTTTGCCGTGCTGCCCCTGGGCGGTGGGGCTTTTTGCATTACAGTGCCTTTTTGGGGCAGCTTTTCACGCATTCCATGCACAGAATGCACTCCGTGCCGTTTTTGCGGCGGCGGGAATTGTCGGTAACGTCTACCTCCATGGGGCAGACCTTTTTGCATTTGCCGCAGGAGACGCATTTGCTGTGGTCGCACTTCACCCGAAACAGGGAGAAATAACTCATGGGCTTGAGAAAAACCGTAATGGGACAGATATACTTACAGAAAGCCCGGTTGTCATGGAGCCGGAACGCCAGAAAAATGCCCACGGCATAATAAAGGCTGTTGCCCAGGAGAAAGGCCCAAAAGAGAATGGCCTCTTTGTTCTGGATGCCCAGCAAAAACAGGGTGGCGACGAAGCCAAAGGAGGCGGCGAAGACGATATAGCGTATCCACCCAAAGCTTTTTCGGGGCCCGGGGGAGGTCTTGTAGGGCAGGAAATCCAGCACCATGGCGGTCCAGCAGGCATAGCCGCACCAGCCCCGCCCGAAAACCAGAGGCCCAAAGATTTTGGCAACGGCATAGTGAATGGTGGCAGCGGTGAAGCTGCCGCTGAACAGATAGTACCAAAAGCCCTCCAGCTGCATGTTTTCCCGGCAGATAACCCCTAGGAATCCTAACATATACAGACCGATGAGCAATTGACAGATGCGCCTGGCTTGCGGAAGGCCTTGAAGAAACAGAAATGTGCCCAAGGCCAGAGAAAGGCCGATATAGCTGAAATTCAAAAGATAGAAGAGCTCACCCTTACCGAGCCAGAGAGCCACGGCGACTACTTCAAATACCGCCAGCAGCAAAATGGGAATCCGGTTTTTCTTCACAGGAAGCACCTCCGTTTCAAAAAAATTATAGCAGCAGCAAGACGGAAAGACAAGAAGAAAATTGCCGGATGCGCTCTGCCATACGCCTTGTATTCGACAGCGGGAACATGCTATATTCAAGCGGCAATTGGGAATCGGCGCGTCATGGAACGCAATGGCGCGAAAATTTGAAGCAGGCAGGAGGCAGCCGCCTATGACAGACAGGGAATTGCGCCGACTCGGCAGAGCGGAGCTGGTGGACATCATTTATGAATTGCAAAGCCGGAATCAACAATGCGAGGCAGAAATAGAAAAGCTTCAAAAGGCGCTGGACGACAAGATATTGAAGATCGCCTCCGCCGGATCTATTGCAGAGGCTGCTCTAAAGCTCAGCGGCATTTTTGAAGCGGCCCAGGCTGCGGCAGATCAGTATCTGGCCTCTTTGGAGGCCCAAATGGGCCGGGATGAGGAAAAACGAGCGTGAGCAGACGGAGCACAGACCTTCCTACATTGGAGCAAATCCGGCGGGAGCGCAGCCGCCTGCAATACAGGAGCCGCTATGGCCGCGCCCTGCGCAGTACTCTGCGGGCGCTGGCTGTGGCGGCGGCGCTGGCTGTGCTGGTTGCAACGCTGTGGCTGCCGGTTTTGCGAATCTATGGCAGCTCCATGTGGCCGACGCTGATGGACGGGCAGATCGTCCTCTGCGTCAAGACCCGCAGCTTCGCCCCCGGAGATGTGACGGCCTTTTACCATGGCAATAAATTGCTCATCAAGCGCTATGTTGCAGGGCCCTCGGATTGGGTGGATATCGACGACAGCGGCAATGTTACCGTCAATTCTGAGCCTTTGGAGGAGCCCTATCTGGCAGAAAAAGCCTTTGGTCAGACGAATATTTCACTGCCCTACCAGGTTCCGGAGGGACGATACTTCGTTATGGGAGACAATCGGGACGCCTCTGTGGATTCCCGCAATACGGCGGTGGGGCCCATAGCCATGGATCAGGTTGTGGGAAAGGTATTCTTCCGAATCTGGCCTCTGCGGGAATTCGGAGTCGTCAAGTAATTGGAATAAGGAGTGTTTTTATGGACCCTGATGTGCGCAGACAAAACGGTTCCGAAAAAATACAAAGAGGCCAAGGCAAGCTCTGGCGGCGATGTATTCTGGTGCTGTCCTGTCTGGCGGCCCTGGGTACGGCTTATGCCCTGATCCGTCCCGCCATCACCCTGTCGGATACGGCTTTCTGCGGAATGGAGGAGCATACCCATGGGGAAAGCTGCTGGGAACAGCGGCTGGTTTGCACCTGGGAACCGCCCCAGAGCGAGGAGCCTCATGTCCATGGGGATGGCTGCTGGGAAACGCAGCAGGTGCTGTGCTGCACCATACCTGAGAATCATGTCCACGACGAGAACTGCCACATAACCCCTCTGCTTTGCGGCCTGGAGGAGGGGGAGAAGCATACCCATACGGAACAGTGCTTTGGGGAGCCGGAGCTGAGCTGCACAGTGGAGGAAAACCACGTGCATTCTGAAGACTGCTATACCCAGGAGGAAGTGCTGATTTGCGACATGGAAGAGGCCAGCGGGATTTTGGAGGAGGAGCCCCATGTCCATACGGAGCAGTGCTACGAGACGGTTCTGGTCTGCGGAATGGAGGAGCATGCCCATAGTCTTTTCTGCTATGCGGACTCTCAGGCGGACCTGGAAACGCCGGAGCTCTGGCGGCAATCCCTGCCGGAGCTGACAGGGAATTGGGCTTCCGACCTGCTGGCAGTGGCCCGCAGCCAGCTGGGCTATGCAGAAAGCAGCCGCAATTATATTGTGGATGATGCAGGAAGTGTGAAGGGCTATACCCGCTACGGTGCGTGGACTGGCAACCCCTATGGGGACTGGAATGTTGCTTTTGCGGCCTTCTGCCTGCGCTATGCCAATATCCCGGCAGCCGCTGTTCCCAGCGATGGGAGATGCGCCAATTGGCTGGCGATGCTGGGAGCTGCTGATGGCGTGTCTGCCGGTCCCGGAGATCTGGTTTTTCTGGACGGGGACGGAGATTCCACTGCAGACCGGGTGGGAATCCTTGCGGGGATTGCCGATGGCTGCGTAAATACCATAGAGGGGGACTGGGAGGGAACCGTATCCGCAGGGCAATATGCTTTGGGGGACGCTGCCATTGTGGGCTTTGGGAAGATTCCCGCCAATCCGGAGCTGGGAAAATACACATGTGGACGGCTTGCCCATGTGCATGAGCCCAGCTGCTATGATGGCGGCGGGGCATTGCAGTGCGGCTTTGAAGCCCATTCCCACACGGAGAGCTGTCAAACAGGGGTAAGGGAATTTGACTATGCAGATGAGGACCTTACCATGCACATTGTGGTGGAGGGCCCGGCAGTGGATGCACTGCAGCTGGAGGTGCAGGTGCCGGACGCGGAAGCGTATGCCCTGTTTTCTGCTGCGCGGGAGGGGGAAGAGCAAGAGACTGACAATGGGGACCTGCTGCTTCTTCGAAATCTCTGCCTGCTGCGCGGGGATGTGCCGCAGGATCTGGAGCAGTACCATATCACCGCGGAGGTCACGGTGTCGGCTTCTGCCCTGGAGCCGCTGACCCAGGAAACGGCGCTGCTGCGTGCCCAGGCAGCGCCGGAGACGGAACTGGGGGTGGTGCTCTCCGCGCCGGATGGGGCAACGGAGACGGCGCTGCTCCTGCCGGGGGAGAATCAGATTCCCAGCCTGATGCTGGAAGTAGACCAGGGAATCGTGGCCGTGCAGGCGGGGACTTATCCGAATCCCAGCTATACGGTGCAGTATTACGCCAATATTCCCCGATTTTCTGACAACGGCGCCAAAACCTGGACGATTTACGATACAAGCGGCGGTGTACTTCCGTCTAATGATGGCGCGAACAGGACGAGGGAGCTCTATCTGAACGCCACAGGTGCCCAAACCGGGAAAAATGCAGGCGATGCCACGGCTATTTATCGCGTGGCGACCACCGCTACCCTAACCCAGATGTACAGCGACAATCGCTTTACCTATGTCAACGCCCCAAACACGGCCTATGTTGATAAGCTCATCGACAGCGAAAGCTATGTGCTGGATCAGGTGTGGGTGCTGAAACAGGGAAAGTCCGCCGACAGCACCGTAGAAGCCGATTGGGACATCTATTTGGACCCAAGCCGTATCCATTTCACCAGCCGCCCGGAACGGGCAGGGGAAAACGTCATCCTGATTACGGATGAGACCTGCCTGAGGCTGGTGTATAACTGCCGGGAGGCGGCCTTTACAACCCCCAGTACCTTTTATGACTATGATATTTCCAGCGGACAAAATTCCGCCGGCCTCTGGCGCACCGGTACGACCGGAATCAACAGCGAGAGCAACTACGCTGCCAGCCGCAACGGCCAGCGGACCTGGCGGTCCTATCGGGATGTGCTGGCTGTGGGCAATGCCAACTGCGGCACCGGTATGGGAGCGTACATCTATGACGGCATCTATTTAAACCAGTTCAGCGGACGGAATTCCGGCTGCGCCTTCGGCTTGGCAGAATCACTGTCCGGGGGCCAGATTGTCTACAATCCGTGGATTGCGGCACCTCGGCTCTTCAATGAGGGCGATGCGCTGGGCAAGCACATCTATTCCGGCAGCAGCCTGACGTTCCAAAGAATTGGGGATACCTACACGCTGGATTCGGCCAGCGTCAATGGTGTGGGATATGTGGATGGATTGCAGGACTTTTTCAATCCCTCGCCCGCATCGGGAACCATTCACGGAAATATTCTGACTAATGACTTTTGGCCGCTGGATGGGGCCATCAACAAAACGGACCCCAGCTTTGGCGCGACCGGGCAGGGCATTCCCTATCAGGGCTTTACCAACGCCCCGGGGACCTGGCAGGAGAACAGAAGCACATTCCCCGTCAGTGATGACGGACGGGCACACAACTGCTTCTTTGGTCTGCAATATGCTGTATCCTTCACACTGACGGAGGATTATATAGGCCCTCTGGAATACTGCTTCTTCGGAGACGATGACATGTGGGTATTTCTGGATAACCGCCTTGTCTGCGATATCGGCGGTGTCCACTCTGCGGTGGGGGAATATGTGAATCTGTGGGATTATCTGACGCCCGGCCAGCCGGGGCCCCATACGCTGACCTTCTTCTATACCGAGCGGGGCGCTTCCGGCTCTACCTGCTATATGAATTTCACACTGCCCTCTGTGACCGGTGTGAACATCGAGCAGAAGACCACCCAGCTGCGTGTGCAGAAGAATGTGCAGGGGCGGCATGATGCATCGACGGAGTTTGCTTTTCACATTCGCTTCCTGGATGCTCGGGGCGAAGGGGTACAGGACGACTACGCCTATAACCGCTATTCCGCCGACGGCAAGCCTCTGGAAACGGACCTAATCATCTGTGACGGCAGCGATTTTTCTCTGCGGGACGGCGAATACCTCGTTATCCGCCATTTGCCCTATGGTCTGCGCTATCAGATCACCGAAATCACGACGGAGGGCTACTCCGTCACGAATACGGTCAATGGTGTGCTTCTGCCCGGGGCAGAAGCGGAAGGGACTGTTGCACAGAACGGAAACAATACGGTGGAATTCACCAACACCCGCAATACCTTTGCCTTCTCCCTTCAAAAGCAGGACCCGGACGGAACGGCGCTGACCGGGGCGGAATTCACTCTGACGGACAGCGGCGGAAGTCCGGTTTTGGCACTCGATGCAGGCAATGGCAGCTTCAGAGTCCCGGAAACGGATGAGGAGACGGGCAGTGTCGCTCGGTTCCAGGTGAATGCTTCGGGAATTCTCAGCATCAGCGGCCTGCAGCCCGGCAGCTATACGCTGCGGGAGACTGCGCCTCCGGCGGGATGTATCGCCATGATGGAAGACATCCGCCTGACAATTGGTCTTAATGGCGAAATCTCCCTTTCTGAAAACAGCTTGGTATCCTGTACAGGCAGCGTTATCACGGTGAAAAATGAATATGCCCCCCGGGTGCTGACCCTGGAAAAGAAGGTGTTGAATGCCAATACCACCGGAAAGTTCGATTTTCTCCTGAGCTATCCCGGTGAAGACGGGCAGCCCGTCACACATACGCTCTCCCTGGCAAATGGCGAAAAGAGCGCCGTTTCCATTCCCTATGGTGTGAACGTGACCATCCGCGAGGCGGAGCACAATGGCTTTGCCCTGACTTTCCGAAACGGGGAAACGATCCTGGAAAGCGGCCCGGATGACAGCTTTACGTTCCGGATCCTGGAAGACGTCACCATAACGGCGGTGAACACCGCAGGCTATGTGCTGCCGGACACCGGCGGCGGGGGAGAGGCGGTGTTTGCCGTCACCGGTACTATGCTTCTCGCGGCGGCGCTTATCATATGCCCGCGAAAAAGGAGGGATGGAAAGCAGTTCTGAAAGGGAGAAACCGAATGCGCACAGGAAACTTTGAAAGGTAAGGAAGCGGATGTTATGAAAAAAGTCTCAAAAATTCTTTCTCTGCTCTTGACTCTGGCCTTGGTTCTGGGCATGGCCGTTACGGCCTTCGCTGACAGTACAGTTACCACCGGGAGCATCACCATCAACAATGCCGTCGCGGGCCAGAACTACACGGTTTATCGCATCTTTGACCTGTCCCATGACGATACCTTTGAGGCCATTACTTATACGGTGAACCCGGCGTGGGAAGCCTTTTTCGCAGACCCCGCAACGGCTGCGGCCCCCGGCCGGAACTATGTAGACATCGACGCACAGGGCTATGTCACGTGGAAGGAAAATGCGGATGCTGCGGAATTTGCCAAAAAGGCCCAGGTCTATGCGGCAACACTCAGCAACAATCAGGGGCAGGTGACGGCTGCCGGGACCACGGTAGAATTCAAGGGCCTTGAATTCGGCTATTATCTGGTGGATTCCAGCCTGGGTGTCCTGTGTGCTCTGGATACGACCATGCCCGATGTTACGATGCAGGAAAAGAACGGTGTGCCAACGGACTATAAGGAAGTGCAGGAGGATGCTACGCAGGCCTTCGGCAAGGTCAACGATGCGGATATTGGCGATACTGTCAACTTCCGGAGTACCATTATTACCCAGCCCGGTGCAGAGGACTACGTATTCCACGATAAAATGTCCGCTGGCCTGACCCTGAATTACGGCAGCGCCGCGGATATTTCCGTTACCTTGAATGGGGATGCTGTGGCAGCCGGTGCCTATACCATAAGAACCGGCCGCGAGGTTACGGATGGCTGCACCTTTGAAATTGTTTTCTCCCAGGCTTTCTGCGATATGCTGGGAGAAAACGGGGAGTTGGCCATCGGCTACAGCGCAACGGTCAATGAAAACGCGGTAATCGCCGGGGCAGGCAACCCCAACGAGAGCAGGCTGACCTATGGCGAGGACGGCCAATTCGACACCACGCCCAGCATTACGAAAACCTATACCTGGGGCATGGATGTGCTGAAATATGCCAATGGCAATCGGGAAAAGCCTTTGGAAGGGGTCAAGTTCGTTCTGCTGAATTCCGGAAAGAGCAAGGCTGCACAGGTTGCAAACGGAAAGCTTACCGGCTGGGTGGATGTTCCTGCGCAGGGGGCACCGTGGCCTGCCGGGACGGAATTGATCACGGATGCAAAGGGCGAGATCGTTATCGATGGCTTGGATGCGGATACCTATTATCTGCGTGAGACGGCGGGGCTGCCCGGTTACAACAAGCTGGCGGACGACCAGGAAATCACAATTACAGCCACACCCGGCGAGAAGGATGACACCTTGACCTTCAGCCGGCCTACGGCATACATCAACAACCAGTCCGGCGCGGAGCTGCCCTCCACCGGCGGCGTGGGTACAACGTACTTCTATGCATTAGGCGGCGTGCTGGCTGTTGGTGCGGCGGTGCTTCTGGTGACCAAGAAGCGCGCAGAGCAGGCGTAAACAAAAATGCAGCGGCGGTATGTGCCGCCGCTGCAAAAAAGCCGCATCGTCAGGGATGCGGCAGTAAGGAGAAATCTGCAAGCATATGAAAAAGCACCTGTCAACTTATCTTTTGATACTTCTATTCCTTGCAGGCGTGTCCTTGCTGCTGTATCCAACGGTCAGCAACTACTGGAATACTATGCACGCATCAGCAGCGGTGACGGCTTACGCCCAGCAGGTGCAGGGGTTGGATGAAAGGCAGTATGATGCCATTCTTTCCGCAGCAAGGGATTATAATCGGTCTCTGGTAAATAGAGAAAATTCCTATGTTCTGAGTCCGGACCAGCAGACCCAGTATGAAAGCCTCCTGGACCTGGATGGCACCGGGGTTATGGGCTATATAGAAATCCCCCGCATTGATGTATCCCTGCCCATTTATCATGGCACGGCGGATTCCGTGCTGCAAGTTGCTGTTGGGCACCTGGAATGGACCAGTCTGCCAGTGGGCGGTGCGGGGACCCACTGTGTGCTCTCCGGCCATAGAGGATTGCCCAGCGCTAAGCTGTTTACGGATCTTGACAAGCTGACGGTGGGAGACACCTTTGTACTCCGAGTTCTGGATGAGATGCTGACATATGAGGTCACCCAGATTCGGATAGTAGAGCCTACGGATACCGATGCGTTGACGATCCGGCCGGGAGAGGACCTGTGTACGCTCATTACCTGCACGCCCTATGGCATCAATACCCATCGGCTGTTGGTCTGCGGGCGGCGAACCGAAAACGTCGCTCAGGCAAAAACTGTCCGCGTCGTATCGGACGCGGTTCGAATAGAACCTCTGCTCGTTGCCCCGGCTGTGGCGGTCCCTGTGCTGCTGGTGCCGGTGATCCTGCTGCTGACAGGCGGCAAAAAAAGGAGAAATCGGAATGAAGCGTAAGTGTTTTGCTGCTCTTGTGGTGTGTTTCCTTCTTTTCGTCTATGTGCTGCCCCGGACTGCGGGGGCGGAGTCCATTGATCAGGCGCGTACGTGTGCGCTGACGGTGGAGCTCCTGGACGGCGGCGTACCGGTAGAGGGGGTCCCTTTTGAGCTCTTCTATGTGGCGTCCGTCAGCGCCCAGGGAGAATTTACCCTTGCCGGGGATTTTCAGGATTCTCCGGTAGAGGTGAACGGTCTGACGGAAGCGCAGTATGCTGAGCTCGCACAAATCCTGGACGCCTATGCCCGGCAGAACGGCTTGACACCCCTGGCTCAAACGGAAACCGGGCCTAGCGGCAGCGCAAGCTTTGGCAGCTTGAAGCCGGGGCTCTATCTGGTGGGCGGCAGCAGCGCGGTTCTGGACGGGAAACGCATTGCGGTGGATGCCTTTCTTGTATGTCTGCCCGGAAAAACCAGTGATGGTGCGCTCACTTATCAGGTCACTGCCCAGCCAAAGCACAGCACTTCCATCCACCAGGAAACCGTCACCCGCCGGGTGTGGAAAACCTGGGACGATGCAGGCTTCACCCGCAGACGGCCAGGTTCCGTCACCGTGGAGCTGCTTTGCGATGGTGAGGTCTATGACACCCGCGTCCTGACTGCTGGAAACAGCTGGCAGTACGTCTGGAAAGCGTTACCCGCCTGGAGCGCTGCGGGAAAACTGCACAATTGGACGCTGCGGGAGCAGGCTGTGCAATACTATGATGGCGTAATCTGGGCCGAAGGGGATACCTTCCTGGTGCGGAATACCTATGTTGGCAAGAAGCTGCCTCAGACCGGGCAGCTCTGGTGGCCGGTGACGGGCATGTCCGCGGCGGGGCTGGGGTTTATGACCGTGGGGTTCTTTTTGAAGAAAAGACATGACTAAGCTGTCCAATGGGCTGCTGGGCCTGGGGGCTGCGCTGATCGTCTGCGCGTTGGCATTGGCGGCGCACAACCTGTATAGAAGCTGCGCAGCTGCCGAAGGAGCTTCCTACGTGGTTACGGTTTTGCAGCAGACCCGGCCAAACCCGGCGGAGCCTTCCGCCGCAGCGGTACCGGAACCGGAGGAGACACCCGAATCGCAGCCGACCCCGGCAATGCAGATGCCTGTGGTCCAGGTAGAAGGGCAGAATTACATTGGCCGATTGTCCATTCCCGTTCTGGAGCTGGAGCTTCCGGTAATAGAAGCCTGGGACTATTCTGCATTGCGGCTCGCGCCCTGCAGGTATGCCGGCTGCGTATATACCGATGATATGGTGATTGCAGCCCACAATTATGCCAGCCATTTTGGCCGGTTGAAGGAGCTTTCTGCCGGGGATACAGTATCCTTCATGGATGTGGAAGACAATGTGTTTTCGTATACCGTAGAGGACCTGGAGCTGCTGAACCCCTATGATATTTCCCAGATGACCCAGGGAGACTGGGACTTAACCCTGTTTACTTGTACCCTGGACAGCCGTCAGCGGGTTACGATCCGGTGCCGCAGAGCGCCGTGAAAAAGCATGCCGCGCTTGCCGGACCGAAGCTTCTGTGCTACACTATAGAAAAAGGAGGCGGTCTGCATGGCAGTTTTGGCAGAGCTTTGGACAGGGAGAGGAAAAGATCAGGACGGTACACCCTGGGATGTCTATCCCAGGCCCGGCTTGCGCAGAGCTTCTTTCCGGAATCTCAATGGCCCCTGGGATTTTGCAATCGGGGAGCAGGGAAACTTTGACAGCACCATCCTGGTGCCGTTCCCGCCGGAGGCTCTGCTTTCCGGGGTTCATAAGAATATCCCGGATGGAACAAACCTGCGCTATCGCCGCCGGTTCGTTCTACCGGAGGGAGAGGGACGGATGCTGCTGCACTTCGGGGCTGTGGATCAGCACGCCCGGGTTTGGCTCAATGGGCAGCTGCTGGGGGAGCACTCCGGCGGCTATGATGGCTTTTCTTTCGACGTGACGGAATTTTTGCAGCCGGAAAATGAACTGCTGGTACAGACCCGGGACGATCTGCGGGACAAAACCATGCCCTACGGCAAGCAGCGCCGGGACAGGGGCGGTATGTGGTATACCCCTGTTTCCGGTATCTGGCAGACGGTATGGATGGAACGGGTTCCGGATGATTATATCCGGGAGCTCCATTTCTCCACAGAGGGGAATACCGTAAATCTGGAGCTGGTGGGCCCCAAGACGGGAACGCTGCACCTGAAAACACCGGAAGGGGAAATACAGGTGCCGATCCGGGAGAGTAAGGCTGCGCTGACGCTGTCAAACCCAAGACCCTGGTCCCCGGAGGACCCTTACCTCTATGAAGCGGTCGTCCAGGCGGGGCAGGACCGGGTGGAGAGCTACTTTGCATTCCGGACCCTGGACATCAAAACCGTAGACGGAATGCCGCGGCTGTGTCTGAACGGCAAGCCCTATTTCTTCCATGGCGTTCTGGACCAGGGCTATTGGAGCGACGGTCTCTGGACACCGGCAGACCCCAAGTGCTTTGACGAAGACATCCTGGCCATGAAAAACCTGGGTTTCAATACCCTGCGCAAGCACATCAAGGTGGAGCCAGAGCTCTTCTATTATGCCTGCGATCGGCTCGGCATGGTGGTATTCCAGGACATGGTGAATAACGGCACCTACCATTATCTGCGGGATACCGTGCTGCCGACCCTGAACCTGGGAAAGCACCGCAGTGATGTGGGCCTTCACCGGGATCCGGAGACCCGGGAAAAGTTTCGGGAGAGCATGGAAAAGACGGTTCTGGCGCTGGAGCGGCACCCCTGCGTATGCTATTGGACGATCTTCAATGAGGGCTGGGGGCAGTTTGACAGCCAGAGCCAGTATGAAAGCCTGAAAGCTCTGGATAGCAGCCGCTTTGTGGACACGGCTTCCGGATGGTTTGCCTGTGCGGATAGCGACGTGGAGAGCCTGCACGTGTATTTCCGCCCGGTGCGGCTGAAGAGCAGCCGGAAGCCGCAGGTGGTCTCTGAGTTTGGCGGCTATACCTGGAAGGAACCGGGACATATTTTCAATCCGGAAAAAAGCTATGGCTATCGCAGCTTCCGGGATAAGCAGGCCTTTATGGATGCGCTGGAAATGCTCTATCGGGAGCAGATCCTTCCTGCCAAGAAGGAAGGACTCTGCGGAGCCATCTATACCCAGCTGTCCGATGTGGAGGATGAGCTCAACGGCCTGCTGACCTATGACCGGGCAGTGTGCAAGGTGGACCCTGCAAGAATGCGGGAGATCGGAAAGCTGCTTCAGGATTGAAAAAAAACAGCAGCGTCGGCGAAAGGAAATGCCGACGCTGCTGTTTTAATGATTTGTTTTATGCCTTCCCAGAAACATCCGAACCAGGCTGGAGATCAGGATGATGCTGGCGGCCATAATGCCGGTGACCTCGGCGGTGAACAGCCCCTGGGAGACAAAGCGGTCCATGGTGCCGTCCACGGCCTGCTGCATGGTATAGTACAGGCTTGCCCCGGGGATCAGGGGAATGATAGAAACCACCAGGTAGCAGATGGTTGGGTACTTCCGGACCCGGGCCATGATTTCGGAATACAGGGCGGAAAAGGCTGTGCCCACAAAGAAGGCGGTTCCGGGGGCAAATCCGGCGGAAAGGGTTAGGGCGTAGACTGCGTAGGCCGCAATGCCGCCCAGGGTACACAGGAGCATTCCGGGCCCGTGAATGTTGAAAAGAATGGAAAAGCCTGTGCAGCCCAGAAAAGCACCGAAGCACAGAAGCCCCAGGCTGTGGGCGGCGGTCCCGGCAATTTCGGGCGGCCCCCAGAGCTGGATGGTCAGATTTCTGGCAGCGGCGGAACCCAGAGCCATGGATCCGGCAATCAGCAGGACCTGCACGCATTTGTGAATGCCGGAGCTGATATCCCCGTAGATCATATCTCGCAGGGCATTGGTGAACACCAGCCCGGGAACCAGGATCATCATGCCGCCGATGATCACCGTATCGGCATTGGCCGCAATACCTGCTGCACCCAAGCCATAGGCCAGCAGGGACATGAGAAAGGAGGCGGCAAGGGTGCTGAATATGGGGTTCGTCTTCATGGCGCTGGCGAACCGATTGACAAAGGCAATCAAAATGCCGCCGAGACCGGCGAGCAGCGCATCCGTCGGTCTGCACCCGAAGAGCAGACCAAAGCCTCCGGCACCCAGAAAGTGCCCCAGTATTACGACCGGAAAGCTGTAGTACGGAACGGACGCACTGGTTTCCTCCAGCATTTTTGCGGCAATCTCCGGGGCCGGCGTTTCGGCGCAGAGCCGACGGCTCAGGGCGTTGAGCCGTTCTACGGCATCCAGATTGTTTCCATGGAACCCGATACGGCGCATCCGGGTAATGGGGGTGCGGTCAGCGGAGAGAATGCTGACGATCAGATAGTTGTTTGTAGCTGCAACTTCCGGCGACAGACCATAGGCGGTAAGGACCAGCCGTGCGCTGTCCTCTACCCGGTAGGTTTCTGCGCCGGAGATAGCCAGTTCATAGCCTAAGTCCGTTGCCAGATCCAGAAGAAGGTGCTCATTCATTGCTGTTTACTTCCGGGCGAAAATCACGCTGACGGTGTTGGGGCCGCAGTGGCAGGAAATGGTGCATCCGGCCACTGCTTCGTAGACAACGTCAAATTCGCCGCATTGGGCCAGGGCCTCCTGGACGGCGACCATGTAGGCGGGGTCTACTTCCGTGTGGACCAGGATCAATTTGCTGCGGTCAATATCCTCCCGGTCTGAGAGGCGTTCCTTGATATAGTTCGCAAGGCATTTGTCATAGTGCCCCCGGTATTTTTTGTCCACGCTCATTTTGCCGTCCCGCAGCTCAATGCAGGGCTTCAGGTTCAGCAGGTTGGCACCCAGAGCCGTCACCATGGAGCAGCGGCCGCCCTTGACCATATAATCCAGGCGGTCCAGCAGGAAGCTGGTTTCGATTTTGGGGACATAGTTTTCCAGCTTTCGGATGATCTCGTCTAAGTCGTTTTCCGTCTCGGCCAGCTCGCAGGCCTTCAGCACCAGCAGCCCCTGACCGCAGCACAGATTCTGAGAATCCACAATGCGCACGTTTGGGAAGTTCTGGGCGGCAATCAGAGCATTCTGGCAGGAGGAGGAAAAGCCGGAGCCCAGGGTGATGTGGATGATCCCGTCGTATTCTCCTGCATATTTTGAAAACAGCTCCTGATATACGGCGGCACTTCTGGCGGCGGTAGTGCAGATGCTGCCGCCCTGGGCAACGTGCCGGAAAATATCCGTGGGGGTGATGGTCACATTGTCCAGAAATTCTTCCTCTTCCTTCATAACGATCAGAGGAACCATATCAATGTCGTATTTTTCCAGAAGGGAGGCGGGAAGGTCGCAGGTAGAGTCGGAAGTAACTTTGATTTTCATGGTGATTCCTTTCCAATTCAGGGTGAATAGCAAAGAATAAGCACCTGAAACACTGGCCAGGTTTCAAAAGTGCCTCTTGTTTTCTTCGAAACATATGGTAGAATAGTACCATACCAGGCGGGTGGTGTCAATCCCTTTCCGCCGGGAAATCACTTCCCAAAATGGGAATACAACAGGAGGAATCCCCTATGACGGTTATTCACGCTGAGGGTATGATGTGCAATCATTGCAAGGCGCGGGTGGAAAAGGCCTGCCTGGCTGTGCCGGGAACCACCAAGGCAGAGGTAAACCTTGCAGAGAAGTCCGTGACCCTGGAGGGAACTGCAGCAGAGGCGGCCTGGAAGAAGGCCATTGCCGACGCGGGCTATCAGGTTGTGGAGTAAGCCTATGCGGACGGAGTTTACCATTCCTTCCAATGGAGCAGGTCAGCTCCACTGCTGCCGCTGGACCCCGGAGGGACAGCCCAAGGCAGTGCTCCAAATCGTCCACGGCATTGCGGAATATATTGAGCGTTACGATGAATTTGCATCCTATCTCAATGGCCTGGGCTATCTGGTGGTGGCAGAGGACCATATGGGCCACGGCGGAACCGTAGGGGACCAGGGTACCCAGGGCTATTTTGACGGCGGCTGGTTTACGGCGGTCAGCGACAGCTATTCTCTGCTGCAAAAGACCAAGGCCGAAAACCCCGATATTCCCTATGTCCTCTTTGGCCACTCCATGGGGTCCTTCATGACGAGAACCATTCTGGAGGTTTACCCGGGCAGCGGCATTGCTGCGGTGGTCATCTGCGGCACGGGGTGGCAGCCCAGGGCGATCCTGCCCGGGGCCATCGGCATCTGCCAGATGGCCTGCAAAAAGGTGGGGGAGAAGAATCCCAGCGAGACTCTGCAGAATATGGTCTTTGGCGGCTACAATAAGCGGGTGGAGCACCCCAGAACGGAATATGACTGGCTGACCCGGGACGAGGAAATCGTGGATGCCTATATTGCCCACCCCAGCTGCGGCTTCACAGCGACGACGGGCCTGCTGCGGGATATGCTGACCGGTATTCGCTTCATTGAGCAGAAGCAGAACCTTGCCAAAATGGACAAGGATTTGCCGGTGCTGTTCATTGCCGGAGAGGACGACCCTGTGGGCAATTACGGAAAGGGGGTCCGGAAGGCTGCCGAGGAATTCCAAAAGGCGGGCATGAAGGACGTAACCTGCCATCTGTTCCCCAAGGGGCGACATGAAATTCTCAATGAGACAAACCGCCGGGAGATTTTTGACTTCACCGCCGATTGGCTGCAAAAGAAACTGAAATAAAAAACGTGGCCCTGCACATAATGTCCGTTTTATTGGACTAATTACATGGTATCTTATAGCCATAAAATCCAAAAGGACGGTGAATGGTTATGTATTCCATCCGATATGTGCAGGGCCATGTTCAAGTGTATGATGCAAGGGGCAAATTCCTGTTTTCCGCAGATACCGAGCGGGAGGCCAGGGAAGAATTGGAGGAATATGCGTAATCTTCGTTTGGATATCTGTTACGACGGCACCCGCTATCGTGGTTGGCAGCGGCTCACCGGGGTGGAGGGCACCATCCAGGGTAAGTTGGAAACGGTGCTCAGCCGCATCCTGGAGGAGCCCATTGAGGTCTCCGGCAGCGGCCGCACCGATGCAGGCGTCCACGCGGCGCACCAGATCGCCAATTTTCACTGCCAGAATCCCATGCCTGCGGAGAAGATCCTGGAGCAGCTTCGCAGGTATCTGCCGGAGGACATTGGCATATATTCCTGTGAGGAGGCAGCGCCCCGATTCCATGCCCGGCTGAATGCTGCGGGGAAGACCTACCGCTACCGGATCTGGAACAGTGAGGAGCCCTGCGTTTTCCTGCGCCGGTATGTCTGGTGTATGCCGGAAAAGCTGGATGTGGAGGCCATGAACCGGGCGGCGGAAAAGCTTCTGGGAGAGCATGACTTCTCTGCCTTTTGCGGCAATCGAAAAATGAAAAAATCCACCGTCCGCCGTATTGATGCGCTGAAAATCACACGCCGGGGCAATGAGCTGCAAATCACCGTGACGGGAGACGGCTTTCTATATAATATGGTAAGAACTCTGGTGGGAACGCTGGTGGAGGTCGGCCAGAGTCGGAGAAGCCCGGAGAGTATCCCGGCGCTGTTCGGCGCGCCCAGAGAGCAGGCCGGTTTCCTGGCGCCGCCCCAGGGGCTGTGTCTGATGGAGGTAACCTATTGAACATTCAGATATTCGGAAAGAACAAATGCTTCGATACCAAGAAGGCAGAGCGCTACTTTAAGGAGCGGCGCATTCCTTTTCAGTCCATTGACCTGAAGCGCTATGGAATGTCCGGAAAGGAATTCGACAGCGTCCTGCGGGCCGTAGGTGGTATCGATCAGCTCATCGACTGGGAAAACAAATCCCAGGAGGTGACCAATATGAAATATATGTCCGATGAAAGAGCAAAAGAGGATAAGGTTTTTGATGATCCCAGCCTGATGAAAACCCCTGTGGTCCGCAACGGAAAGCAGGCAACAGTTGGCTTTTGCCCGGAAATATGGGCAACAAGGGAATAAAAACAGGATTACGAAAGCAGCAGCTGCCCAAAAGGCACTGCTGCTTTTTGAAATTTGAAATGAAAATTGAAAAGATAGTTCTTGCGAAACGGACGAAAGCGTGGTATGCTAAGGAGGTATCATGACATCTTGGCTGAATCGGCTGTACGCCCTCCTCTGGGGGCCTCCGGCGGTGATTTTCATGGTGGGTGCAGGTTCTTTCCTGAGCTTGCGTTTAGGGCTCCCACAGGTGATCCTTTTCCCAAGAGCTCTGCGCAGCCTGACGGCCAGGGAAAAGAAAGCCGGAGCGGTTACCCCCTTCCAGGCCCTCTGCACAGCTCTGGCGGCTACCGTCGGGACGGGAAATATCATCGGTGTCAGCGGTGCCATCTGCCTGGGCGGCCCCGGTGCCGTATTCTGGATGTGGCTGTGCGGCTTTGTGGGCATGGCAACAAAGTTTGCAGAGGTGACGTTGGCCGGGCACTACCGGGTTCTGTCCGGTGGAGAACTGGTTGGCGGGCCCATGTACATGATTCAAAGGGGATTGCCCAGAAAATGGCATTTCCTGGCCTACCTCTACAGTGCCTTCGGCGTTGTTGCGGCCTTTGGCGTGGGCAATGCCACGCAGGTAAATGCCGTTGTCTCCGGCGTGAATGGGATCCTTGCCGCTTTTGGCAGAGAAGAAAGCCTTTTCGGAAATCTGGCAGTTGGTTTTTTGATGGCCGCGGCAGTTGGGGCAGTGCTCTTTGGCGGCGTCCGGCGCATCGGTGCGGCGGCGGAGCGGCTGGTTCCGGCGGTTTCCGCCGGGTATATTCTGCTGTGCCTTTGGGTTCTGGTGCGCTGCCGGCAGCGTATTCTTCCGGCCTTTGCCGCCATCGTTACCGGCGCGTTTTCTCCCAGAGCTGTCACTGGCGGGCTCATCGGCTCTGCCTTTGTGAGCCTGCGCACCGGCTGTGCCCGGGGCATCTTCACCAACGAGGCCGGCATGGGCACGGCCTCCATGGCCTATGCGGCAGCGCAGGATGCCAATCCGGCTGAGCTGGGGCTGCTGGGCCTCATAGAGGTCTTTGCGGACACGATTGTCATCTGCTCGCTCACTGCCTTGGCGGTGCTGACCAGCGGCATAACCATTCCCTATGGGGTGGATGCAGGCGGCGTGCTGCCCTTTCAGGTGTTTTCCACGGTATGCGGAGGCTGGGCCTCAGCGGCACTGACATTCTTTCTGTGCGTTTTCGCCTTTGCCACGGTGCTGGGCTGGGGACTCTATGGGGCGCGCTGCGGCCAATTCCTGTTTGGCCCCGGCTTCTGGAAGAAATTTGTGTGGATGCAGATGGGCGGGGTCCTTCTGGGGGCGGTGCTGCAAACCCAAACCCTTTGGCTTGCGGCCGAGATCGTCAACGGCCTTATGGCAGTGCCCAATCTGATTGCCCTTATCGCGCTGAGCCCGGAGCTGGCCCGGCTGGTCCGGGAATACAAAAAGAAATCATAAAGAGAATGTAAAGAAGGGATTGCTTCTTTGCAGCCTCTATGGAGGAATACATATGCAGATATCCATCAATGCCAATCGCTGCGAACCCTCACCCATGCGGAAATTCCATCCCCTGGCCGTGGCTGCCGAGCAGCGGGGAAAGAAAATCTACCATCTGAACATTGGCCAGCCGGACATTGCAACCCCCAGCGCCTATTTTGAGGCGGTGCGGAAATACGATCCCCAAACGCTGGCCTACGATGCCTCTCCCGGAAATCCGGAGCTCATCCGGGCTGTGCAGAATTACTATGCCGGATTGGGCGTTGACCTGGAGCCCCGGGATATCCTCATTACCACCGGCGGCAGCGAGGCGCTGCTTCTGACCTGTCTGAGCATTCTCGACCCCTATACGGAGGTCATCATCCCTGAGCCCTATTACCCCAACTACACCACCTTTGTCCATGCTGCAGGCGGTGTCATCCGGGCCTTGCCCACGAATCCCTGGGAGGGCTACCGCTATGCCAAGCGGGAGCGGATCGAAAGCCTGATTACCAAGAATACCCGAGCAATTCTCATCACCAATCCGGGCAACCCCACCGGCGTTGTCCTGGACAGAGAGGAAATGCGCATGATTGCGGACATCGCCAAGGAGCACGACCTGTTCCTCATCTGCGATGAGGTCTACCGGGAATTCTGTTATGACGAAGAATTCGGTGTGCCCACCATGGCCCGCTTCCATGATATTGATGACAATCTGGTCATTATTGACTCCGTGTCCAAGCGGTTTTCCGCCTGCGGCGCTCGGGTGGGCTGTGTTGTCACCAAGAATCCGGAGCTGCAGGGTGCCTTGCTGAAATTCTGCCAGTCCCGTCTTTCTGTGGCGACCATCGATCAGATCGGTGCCGCGGCTCTGTATAGTGTGGACCCCAGCTTCTTCCGCCAGTGCAAGGAGGAGTACCGCATCCGCCGGGATACGGTGATCTCCCGGCTGCGCCAGATTCCCGGCGTGGTGGTAGAGGAGCCGATGGGTGCCTTCTACGTCATGGCCAGCCTGCCGGTGGACGATGCAGACCGGTTCCAGCACTGGCTGCTGGACTGCTTTGACGACAAGGGGGACACGGTCATGTTTGCCCCCGGTGCACCCTTTTATGAGACCCCCGGCAAGGGCATTAACGAGGTGCGGATTGCCTATGTGCTCAAGCAGGAGGATCTGGCCCGGGCCATGGAGGTCCTGGCTAAGGGAATCGCCCGCTACCAGCGGGAGGTCATGAATGTGGTTGCCCCCACGCTGGGATAAAAACGGTCGGGAAAGCCACAGATCGCTTTCCCGACAAATTATTGCCGATCAAAGACGCAGGCGCAGTTCCAACCGAACTGCGCCTGCAATCTTTCATAAACGTATTTTGTCAGTTTTCCGGCACGCTGCCATCCAGGGAGAGATGATTTCTCTGCAAGGCCTTGCGGATGGCCAGGAACAGAATGGGGGCGAAGATGATGGCTACAACGGCATTGAACACCGTTGCGGGGAGCTTGGCAACGACATCTACCGCTGCAGCGGCGGGCTCCCAGCCCTTGAGGTAGATACCCTTGATGTAGCTCTTGAGCAGATAGGCCAGGGCATAGGCAACGGCACCGGCGGCAGAGCCGAGGACTGCCTTTCCGTAGCCGCCCTCTTTCTTTCCGGCCCGGAAGATCAGGCCGGGGAGCAGACCGTAAATGCCCTTCATCAGGAAGGTCAGCCATGCCTCGGAGATATAGATAGGGTCAAACATATCAAAAATGGCGGAGCCAAGACCGGCGGCCAGACCACCCAGCCAGGGGCCAAGCAGCAGGCCGGACAGGGCGCAGAAGATATTTCCCAGATGGAACGAGGTGGTGCTGCCAACGGCGATGGGCAGCCGGACCCGCAGCGCGGAGCCAACAAAGACCAGGGCAGCCATCAGAGCGGTGAAGACGATTTTTCTTGTAGAGAGCTTTCTTTTCTTTTCCATTTTTCTTTCCTCCCGAAATCGGATGCTGCCATTATAGCAGCATCTGGCCACAAAAAAAGTATCAGAATCATTATGAAAAATAGGGCCAGACAAATTCAAATTGATAAAGAAAAAGGCGGGAATGGGGTATACAGATTTTGCAAAAGGTGTTATAATGGGAAACAAAGGGATAAGCCCTGCTCCAATTGCAAATTTGTACAGAAGAAAGGGATTTTTATCATGAGACTGATTTGCGCCAAGGATTACGAGGACGTCAGCCGTAAGGCTGCCAATATCATTGCTGCTCAGATTCAGCTGAAGCCCGACTGCGTTCTGGGACTGGCTACCGGCAGCAGCCCCATCGGTACCTACAAGCAGCTGATTGCCAAGTACGAGAGCGGCGATCTGGACTTCTCCAAGGTCAGAACCGTCAACCTGGACGAGTATGTGGGCCTGACCAAGGACCACGACCAGAGCTACGCTTACTTTATGCGTACCAACCTCTTCGACCATGTGAACATCGATCAGGCCAACTGCAACATCCCCAACGGCATGAACCCCGATGCTGAGGCCGAGTGCGCCCGCTATGATGCCGTGATCGATTCCTTCGGCGGCGCGGACCTGCAGCTGCTGGGCCTGGGACCCAACGGCCACATCGGCTTTAACGAGCCCTCCGATTCCTTCGTCAAGAACACCAACAAGGTAAAGCTGACCGACTCCACCATCGATGCCAACCAGCGCTTCTTCGAAAAGCGGGAAGATGTCCCCACCCATGCCTACACCATGGGCATCGGCGGCATTATGAAGGCAAAGCGGGTTCTGCTGGTGGTCAACGGTGCCAACAAGGCCCAGGCCGTGAAGGACTGCTTCTTCGGACCCATCAAGCCCCAGGCTCCCGGCTCCATCCTGCAGCTGCATCCCGATTTCACTCTGGTTGCCGACGAGGCTGCCCTGTCCCTGGTGAAGGACCTGTTGTAATTCCTCTGTATCTGCACTTTAAGCCCCTTGCCGATTCGGCAAGGGGCAATTTGCATATTTCAGGCTTCGGCTTCTGCTTGCGGTGCGTCCTCTGCGTGCTCGCCTTTGCCGATGGTCATAATATCGTAAGGCGTGGTCTGATAGACGAAGTAATTCAGCCAGTTGGAGAAAAGCAAATTGGCGTGGCCCCTCCAGCGCACCATGGGGGGCTGGGTGTCGTCGTCGTTGGGGTAGTAGTGGGCGGGTACCTGGATGGGGAGACCCTGGTTTTTGTCCCGCAGGTATTCGCGCTCCAGGGTGTCCGGGTCGTATTCCGCGTGGCCGGTGATGAAAATCTGGCGGCCCCCCTTGGTCATGACCGCGTAAACCCCCGCCTCCTGGGAAGAGGCCAGGATTCGCAGCTCCGGATGTGCCTCGATATCTTCCCGGTAGACGGTGGTGTGCCGGGAGTGAGGCGCATAGAAGGTATCGTCGAAGCCCCGCAGCAGAATGGCCTTCTTGTAGTCTGCCTGATGGGGGAACACGCCAAAGAGCTTCTGTGGCAGGGGGTGCTTTCGGATGCCGTAGTGGTAGTAAAGTCCTGCCTGGGCCCCCCAGCAGATATGGAAGGTGGAGTGCACATGGGTCTTGCTCCACTCCATGATTTCGCACAGCTCCGGCCAGTAGTCCACCTCTTCAAAGGGCAGCTGCTCCACAGGGGCTCCGGTGATGACCATGCCATCGAATTTCCGGTCCTTCACTTCGTCAAAGGTCTTGTAAAAGGACAGCAGATGCTCCTGGGGGGTGTTCTTGGCGGTGTGGGAGGTGGTGTGGATCAGCTCCAAATGGACCTGCAGGGGCGTATTGCCCAAAAGTCTGCTGAGCTGGGTTTCCGTGACGATTTTGCTGGGCATCAGGTTCAGCAGTAAAATTTCCAGAGGCCGGATATCCTGCCGGGCAGCCCGATTCTGGGGCATGACAAAAATATTCTCCTGCTGCAAAACACCTGCAGCAGGCAGATCATTGGGGATTTGAATGGGCATGGGTTTCCTCCTGGGTGATTCTCTTTGGAACAGTATACCATAAACTGTCCCAAAAATCCAGTGCTGTAAGAGATGGCTTTGAATACAAAATAATCGATACAAAAATTTTGAAAAAAGTTTCCAAAAGCGAAGAATTTGACGTGAAAATATTTTCTTTTTGAACGATTGAAACGGAAAATAAGATGTGGTATAATACGCCAGAATCGAGATATCTAAAAAACAATAAAAGAAAGCGAGCGATGCTTTATGCGGAAAACGAAGATTATCTGCACCATCGGTCCGGCTTCTGAAAATGCCGAGACCCTGAAAAAAATGTGCCAGGCCGGTATGAATGTGGCCCGGCTGAACTTCTCCCATGGCACCCATGAGGAGCAGCAGAACAAAATCAATCTGATCAAACAGGTGCGCAAGGAGCTGGGTCTGCCTCTGGCAATCATGCTGGATACCAAGGGCCCCGAGTACCGCATCCGCACCTTTAAGGACGGCAAGGTCACGGTTTCCGCCGGTGATACCTTCACCTTTACGGTGGATGAGGTAGAGGGCGACGAGACCCGCGTTTCCGTGAATTATAAAGGCCTTGTGAAGGACCTGTCCGTGGGGGACCGGGTCCTGGTCAACAATGGCCTGGTGGTCTTCGAGGTAGAGAAGCTCCAGGGCAGCGATGCCATCTGCAAGTGCATTGTAGGCGGTGAGCTTTCCAACCGCAAGAGCATGTCCTTCCCTAATAAGGTTATGACCGGCCCCTTCCTCAGTGAAGCGGACAAGGCAGACCTGCTCTTTGGCATCCAGAACGATGTGGACTTCGTGGCCGCCTCCTTCGTTTCCAACAAGCAGAATGTGCTGGATATGCGGAAGTTCCTGGACGACAACGGCGGCAGCCAGATCGAGATCATTGCCAAGATCGAGAATCGGTCCGGCGTGGACAATATAGAGGAAATCTGCGAGGCCTGCGAGGGCATTATGGTGGCCAGAGGTGACCTGGGCGTGGAGATCCCCTTCGTGGAGCTGCCCGCCATCCAGAAGCGCCTGATTCATAAGTGCCGTCTGCTTGGCAAGCGGGTCATTACCGCCACCGAGATGCTGGAGTCTATGATCCAGAATCCCCGGCCCACCAGAGCCGAGATTTCCGATGTGGCCAATGCCGTGTATGATGGAACTTCTGCCATTATGCTCTCCGGCGAGTCTGCCGCGGGCAAGTACCCCGTAGAGGCCGTGGCAACTATGGCCCAGATCGCGGAATTCACCGAGCAGCACACCAGCTATAAAGAGCGGTTCTATAAGAACGACTTCCGCATCAGCAACAACCTGGATGCCATTTCCCATGCCACCTGTGCCATGGCGATTGATGTGAACGCCAAGGCGATTGTGGTCTGTTCCGTCTCCGGAAAGACTGCCCGGATGGTCAGCCGCTTCCGCTGCCCCACGGATATTGTGGGTATGACCGTGGACGAGAAGGCCTGGAGAAAGCTGAACCTGAGCTGGGGCGTTACCCCTGTGCTTGCCAGTGAGTTCAGCTCTATGGATGTCATGTTCTACTACGGCCTGGAGAACGCCAAGAAGTACATGCATCTCCAGAGCGGTGATTGCGTGGTCATTACCGGCGGCCCCATCAATGGCAAGACAGGAAACACCAACACCATTAAGGTTGAGACCGTCTGATCCTGCCAAAGCCTCCGGTTCGTGATATGTACCCCCAATTCCGGACACCCCGGAATTGGGGGTATTTTCATGAAGTGCAGCTGCAGTACATAAAGCATCCTGAGCGTTATTTGCCCAGGATGGAATGGAAAAGCTGGTTTTCCTTTTGGCAGTGTGCTATAATGTAGAAAAATGAAAACAAAGGAGAAAAGACTATGCCTTGCACAACCATTCTTGTAGGCAGAAATGCCAGCAATGACGGCTCTACCATGATCGCCAGAACGGATGACGGTTACTTTGACGTGAAAAAGCTGGTGACGGTGGACCCTAAAAAGCAGCCCCGCACATATAAAAGCGTCATCGGCCATCTAACCGTCGAGCTGCCGGAGAACCCCATGCGCTATACCACCTGCCCCAATGTGAACCGGTCCGAGGGTATTTGGGCCGCAACGGGCATCAACGAGGCCAATGTGGGCATGACCGCCACGGAGACCATCACGACCAATCCCAGAGTTCTGGGAGCGGACCCTATGGTGGAGTACCGGAAGGCCAAGAGCCGCCGGGAGAAGGATGTTCCCGGAGGAATCGGCGAGGAGGACCTGGTGGTTCTGGTGCTGCCCTATATCCATTCTGCCCGGGAGGGCGTTGTGCGGCTGGGAAAGCTCCTGGAGCAGTACGGTACTTATGAGTCCAATGGCATTGCCTTCAACGCTGCCCATGCGGGCTGCGGGAGGGCGACCCTCGGCGGGCTGCAGTGGATTGCCCGCCGGGGGGCGGCCGAAGAATGCGTCATTATGCCCAACCAATTCGGATTGGATCGTTTCGATTTTGTGGATGCCTTTGGCGAGGGCAGGGAAAACCTGTGTTCCGGGGATCTGAAGACCTTCATTGCGGAGAACCACCTGGACACCGGTAACGATGGCGTGTTCAATCCCCGGAACTGCTTCGGCTCCCATACGGATTCCGACCATGTTTACAATACCCCCCGGGCCTGGTTTATGGGAAAGATGCTCTGTCCCACCCGCTACCGCTGGGAAGGGGAGAATGCGGACTTTACGCCCACCAGTGACAACATCCCCTGGTCCTTTGTGCCGGAGCGCAAGGTGACGGTGGAGGATGTGAAGTACATTCTCTCTTCCTACTATCAGGGTACACCCTATAACCCCTATGCCAAGGCAGAGGACCCCAGAAAGGGCATTTACCGGCCCATTGGCATTAACCGCACCGGTGTGATGGCCATTTGCCAGATTCGCAATGGGGTGCCGGAAAAGGCCAAGGGCATTGAGTGGATCTGCTTCGGCTCTACCAGCTTCAACACGGTGCTGCCGGTGTATACCCAGGTGTCCCGCCTGCCCAAATACCTGACGGATGTGACCGAGGACGTGTCCACAGATAACTTCTATTGGAACAGCCGCCTGATCAATGCCCTGACCGATGCCCACTATGGCACGGCCATCGTCCATGTGGAGCGCTATCAGGCAGCCGTTGTCAGCAAGGCCCGGGCACTGCTGCGGGAGTATGATGGGCGCCTGGCGGAAACAGAAGATGACACTCTTCTGGAGCGGGCCAATGAAGCGCTCTGCACCATGGCAGAGCAGGAGACGACCAAGACCCTGAATAAGGTCCTCCTGGCGGCCAGCCAGGGCATGAAGAACGGCTACAGCAGGGGCGATAACTGATCGGGGAGAAGCGGAACAAAAGCCGCAAGTGAAATAAGATGGAGCTGCAAAGCGATATGCCTTGCAGCTCCTTTTTATAGCGGCTTATATCCGTTTCCCGTAGGTGGTCTGGTTCAGAACCGAGGTGGTGATGGAGACGAAATCCCGGATGTATTTCTTTGTGTTTTCGTCGTTGCGGTAGCAGGCGTAAAAGTGGCGATGGTTTTCGTAGTCCTTCAGGGGATAGAAGGCACCGCCGGAATTGAAGACAAATTCGTCGGCATAGACGTCCGGCAGGACCATGCAGGCACCGCTTTTCAGCGCCACCCGGCGGGCAACCTCCAGGGAAGAGGTCTCCAGGAGAATCTTCGGGCGGATGTTATACCGCCGGAACAGGCGGTCCTGAATGATGCGGGAGGAATGGGAGGTGTCCAGGGACACGAAGGCCTCTTTTTCCACCATTTCCAGGCTGATGGGCGTTCCGGAAGGGACCAGCTGGGCCAGCTGGCTGTCTTTTCCGGCCAGAATGCCAATGGATTCCTTTTCAATGAGCTCATAGGCAATGTTGGCCTCGTTGGCTTCCAGGGCGGCCAGGGCCAGATCGATCTGCCCCTTTTGCAGCAGCCCTTCCAGACTGGCAGAGGCGGCCTCCGTAAGCTCGATGGTCACATTGGGATAGGCCTTGGTGAAAATGGGGATCACATCCGGCAGCACCTGCATGGCCCGGGTAACGCTGATGCCCAGCCGCAGGCGGCCGCCGTCATCCCGGCGGATGCTTTCAATTTCTTCTTTCAGCCGGGTTTCAATGTCCAGCATGGCCTCTACGGCCTTCAGATAGCGCTCACCGGCATAAGTCAGGTGGAAAGGGGAGGTGCTGCGGTCAAACAAAGGCGTTCCAACCTCGTCTTCGATTTGCCGCAGGGTTTGGCTCAGGGAGGGCTGGCTGATATAAAGCTGCTTGGCCGCAGCAGTGATGGTTCCGTATTGCGCAATAGTTTTGAAATACAGGGCTTGTTTCATGTTCATAGAAAAATTACCACTTTTTTACAGCATATTCACGAATCCTATGGGCGCGAATCAATATTGATTATAAGGAATTTTTTATAGATGTCAAGGCTTATTGTCGAAATATTCGACAGAAATTATACTTAAATAAACAATTAAGTATTTGAAATTGGAATTTCTCTATGGTATCTTATTGTCATCGAAAATGAAAAAACATAGGGAGGATCAACATGGAAATTCTGAAATCTGCCGCAGCAGGCACTTTGGAATCCAGCGATGCCATGGTCACTGTGGAGCCCGGTGAAGACGGCATTGAGCTGGAGCTTTCCAGCAGCGTTATGAATCAGTATGGCCGCCAGATCAAGGCCACGATCCTGGAGACCCTGGACCGTCTGGAAGTTAAGAATGCTCGCGTGACCGTTGTGGACAAGGGCGCTTTGGACTGCACATTGAAGGCCCGCGTAGAGTGCGCCGTGTTCCGCAGCTGCGATGCATCCAGCGCAAACATTCCCTGGGGAGGTGCCATCAGATGATCAGAAGACCCAAGCCCGAACGGTTCCGCCTGCGCAGAACCATGATGTTCATGAACGCTCAGAAGCCCGGCCTGATCAAGGATGCCTACATCTATGGCTGCGACTCCATTATGCTTGACCTGGAGGATGCCGTTGCAGAGAACCAGAAGGATGCTGCCCGTTTCTCCCTGTACCATGCTCTGACCACCATTGACTATGGCAATACCGAGGTCATCGTCCGAATCAACGGCCTGGATACTCCCCATTGGCAGGAAGACATCCGCGTCTGCGTGGCCGGTGGTGCTGACGGCATCCGGATCGCCAAGTGCGAAAGCGCACAGGATGTGCACACGGTGGAGGCTGCCGTGGAGGCGGCCGAGCGTGAATTCGGCGTGGAAGTCGGCCGGACCCTGCTGATGGCTGCTCTGGAAAGCCCCAAGGGCATCCTGAATGCCTATGAGATCTGCTCCGCCTCCGACCGGATGCTGGGCGTCGCCATTTCCGGCGGCGATTTCCGCAAGTGCATGCAGACCAAGTTCACCCCCGACGGTGTGGATATGATGGTTGCCCGGGGCCAGATGCTGCTGGCTGCCCGTGCAGCCGGGATCCAGTGCTTCGATACGGTGTTTACCGACCTGGACGACAACGAAGGCTTCAAGGCAGAGGTCCTGCAGAACAAGGCTATGGGTTTTGACGGCAAGAGCCTGATCAACCCCAAGCAGATTCGTCTGGTCCATGAGGTTTTTGCACCCACTGAAAAGGAAGTCAAGCAGGCTGAGGCTGTTGTCCGTGCATTTAAGGAGCAGTCCGCCGCCGGTGTCGGCGTGTTCACCGTCAACGGTAAGATGATCGATGTGGCCTTCATTCCCGGCGCTGAGCGCACGCTGCGTCTGGCAAAGGCCTGCGGTATGTATGAGGGGGATCTGGTATGATTAACGCAGTAGGCAGAGATATTCCCGAAGCGCTGCTGGTAAACGGCAAGGAAGTTTACCAGGGCAAGAATTATATGGACGGCAAGTACCTCCAGAAGGCTGCCCCCAAGACGCGCCGGTTCGAAAAGCCCCAGGAGAGCAAGATCGTCGCTACCCTGGTGGACGCACTCAAGCAGTGTGGCGCCAAGGACGGCATGACCTTCTCCTTCCACCACCATCTGCGTGACGGCGACTATGTGGTCAACATGGTTATGAAGGCCGCCATCGATGAGCTTGGCTTGAAGGACCTGACCATTGCCGCTACCTCTCTGGGCAGCGCCCATGATCCCATCGCCGATTATATTGAAGAGGGCAAGGTCATCGGCATTCAGACCTCCGGCATCCGTGGCCGGATGGGTGAGGTGGTTTCCGCCGGTAAGCTGAAGACCCCTGCAATTATCCGTTCCCATGGCGGCCGTCCCCGTGCCATCGAGGCAGGAGAGGTCCACATCGACATCGCTTTCGTCGCTGCTCCTACCTCTGACTGCGTGGGCAACTGCCGGGGTATCGGCGGCAAGTCCAACTGCGGCTCCATGGGCTATGCCATGACCGACGCCAAGTATGCCGACCATGTGGTGGTCGTTACCGACTGCCTGGTCGACTTCCCCAATATGCCCGCTTCCGTGGAAGCCATCGATGTGGATGCCGTTGTGGTGGTCGATTCCATCGGCAACCCCAAGAAGATCGCCTCTGCCGCTGCCCGCATCAGCCAGAACCCCCGGGATCTGATGATGGCCGAGAATGTGGCCAAGGTTATTGCCTCTACCCCCTATTTCAAGGACGGCTTCTCCTTCCAGACCGGTGTCGGCGGCCCCTCTCTGGCGGCCAACCTGTTCTTGGAGAAGTACATGGACGAGCGCAACATCAAAATGGGCTGGGCCATCGGCGGCATCTGCGGCCCCATGGTGGAGCTGCTGAAGAAGGGCAAGGTTGGAAAGGTGATTGACGTTCAGGACTTCGACCTGGATGCTGTGAACTCCATCAACCAGACCCCCAACCACTTTGAGATGTCCGCTTCTCAGTATGCCAACCCCGCCAATAAGGGCGCTTTCGTCAACAAGCTGGACTTCGTGGTCCTGGCTGCCCTGGAAATCGACACCGGCTTTAATGTCAACGTTCTGACCGGTTCCGACGGTGTGCTTCGCGGTGCGCCCGGCGGTCACCCCGATACCGCTGCCGGTTCCAAGGTCTGCATCATTGTTACCCCTCTGACCCGCGGCCGCATGGCTACCGTCTGTGAGAAGGTTGTTACCGTTACCACTCCCGGCGATTGTGTGGATGTGCTGGTTACCGATTACGGCATTGCTGTGAACCCCCTGCGCCCCGACCTCATCGAGTGCCTGGACAACGCCGGTATCCCCCATGTCTCCATTGAGAGCCTGAAGGAGAAGGCCTATTCCCTGGTGGGCCGTCCTGACGACCTGGAGTGGGAGGACAAGGTGGTTGCCGTTCTGGAAGCCCGCGACGGCACCATTCTGGACGTGGTCCGCAAGATCAAGCCCCTGTCCCTGTAAGGACATTCAGGGGGACTGAAAAATGTCCCCCTTTTTGTTATGAATTCCCAGCAGTTTTTGAACCGTAATATAGAAAGGAATTTCGAGAATGAGTGATACCATCGTTGGTCTGCTTGGACTGGTAACCATCGTTGCAATCGTTGTTACCCTGTTCAAGAGCAAGACCCAGCCCGCTATCGCGTTTATTGTCTTCCCCTCCATCCTGGGCCTGATTCTGGTCCTGGGCGGCCGCTTTACCTTTGACAACCTGGCAGCTATGATCAAGGCCGGCTTTAATTCCACTGCGCCTACCGCTGCCCTGTTCGTTTTCTCCGTGCTGTACTTCGGCATTATGACCGATGCCGGCATGTTTGATGTGATCATCGGCAAGCTGATGAAGCTCATTGGCAACAATGTCATCGGCGTGTGCGTCATGACCTGTGTCATTGCCCTGATCGGCCACCTGGACGGCGGCGGCGCTTCCACCTTCTGCATCGTGGTTCCCGCTATGCTGCCCATCTACAAGAAGATGAACATGCGTCCCACCAGCCTGCTGCGGATTGCCGTGCTGGCTATGGGCGTTCTGAACCTGATGCCCTGGGCCGGTCCCACCATGCGTGCCGCTACCGTGCTGGGCATGGAAGCAGGTCAGCTGTGGAACACCATCATCCCCATCCAGATCTTCGGTATCGTCCTGGCCCTGGCCCACTCCGTGCTGACCGGCTTCCAGGAGAAGAAGCGCGGTGCAGGCCTGCCCGCCGGTGCTACCCTGGACATTGCTGAGAGCAAGTCCGAGGAGGAGAAGGAGCTGTCCCGTCCCAAGCTGTTCTGGTTCAACCTGCTGCTGACCATCGCTGTCATCGCCATGCTGATCTGGGATGTGTTCGCCTCCTATGTTCCCTTCATGCTGGGCGTTTCCATCGCTCTGTTCGTGAACTACGGCTTCACCGCCAAGATGCACAAGAAGATCATCAACCTGCACGCCGGTCCCGCTCTGATGATGTGCTCCACCCTGATGGGTGCTGCTGTCCTGATGGGCGTTCTGACTACCTCCTTCATTGTGAAGGACGGCGCTCTGACTGCCGCCAGCGTGAAGGCTATGGAAGTTGACGTGCCCAGCGTTGTTCGCTGCCTGGCCGGTATCATCGAGTCCATTCTGCCTGCTGCCATTGGTCAGCACCTGCCTCTGGTTATCGGCATTCTGTCCGTGCCTCTGGCTCTGGCCTTCGATACCGACTCCTACTTCTTCGGTATGCTGCCTGTCATCATCGCCATTGGCCAGAGCTTCGGCGTAGAGGCCCTGCCCATCGCTGTGGCTATGGTCGTCTGCCGGAACTGCGCTACCTTCATCAGCCCCATGGTTCCCGCCACTCTGCTGGGCGTGGGCCTGGCCGATGTGGATATCAAGGATCACATCAAGGCAAGCTTCCTGTACGTTTGGGTCTTCTCCATCCTGTGCATGCTGTTCGCCATTGTCTGCGGCATTATGCCTCTGTAAATCCGCAACCCGGGAACGGCTGATTGGTGGATCAGCCGTTCCCGAGGGAATGGTTTCCGGCTGTGCTGGGAAGGCCTGAGAAATCGCCCCATGAACACTGCCTCCCGATTGCCGGGAGGCAGTTCCTTGTAGAAGGGGCACTTCACAAATGGGCCGAAAGAATGTATAATGGAGAAAAATCGGTGCGGCACAATGCGAGGTGCGGCCGCACCGTTGGAGGAGAACAAGAATGAGCGAATATGCCTTGACACAGGTTTCCCTGTCGGATAAGCGGATGTTGGCCCAGGTGGATGCGCTTCTGGTGGAGAACGGCATTACCCGGGATGCAAATCTGGACTATATTTGCGCTATGGTGGACGAGGAGAATCGGGTAATTGCCACCGGCAGCTGCTTTGGCGCGACCCTGCGCTGCTTTGCTGTCAGCCAGCAGCACCAGGGAGAGGGATTGCTGAATGAGGTAGTGTCCCACCTGATGGAATACCAGATGGCCCGGGGATACACCCATCTTTTCTTATATACCAAAATCAAATCCGCGAAGTTTTTCCAGAGCCTGGGCTTTTATGAAATCGCCCGGGTGGACGGTACGCTGGTGTTTATGGAAAACCGGAGAAACGGGTTCCCGTCCTATCTGTCCCGCCTGGAAAAAACTGCCCGCCCCGGCGTTTCCGGTGCCATCGTTATGAACGCAAATCCCTTCACCCTGGGCCACCAGTATTTGGTGGAGACGGCCGCAGGCCGGTGCGATACGCTGCACCTGTTCCTGCTCAGCGAGGATGCCAGCCTGGTGCCCTTCGGGGTGCGCAAGCAGCTGGTTCAGGCGGGAACAGCTCACCTGAAAAATGTGGTGCTCCACGATTCCGGGCCCTATATCATCAGCAATGCCACCTTCCCGAGCTATTTTCTAAAGGACGATTCGGCGGTGATTCAAGGCCACGCCAAGCTGGACCTGACGATTTTCGTGAGAATTGCCCGGGCACTGGGAGTTACCGTTCGCTTTGTGGGGGAGGAGCCCACCAGCCAGGTGACGGGGCTGTACAATGAAATTATGGCTGCGCAGCTGCCGGAGAACGGCATCGACTGCGTGATCCTTCCAAGAAAAGAGGCCCTGGGCAAGGCGATCAGCGCCTCTACCGTCCGCGCCGCTTTGCAGGCAGGGGACTGGCAGACCCTTTCCCAGCTGGTGCCCCAAACGACCTTAGACTATTTCAGGTCTTCCGAGGCAGAGCCTGTGCTGCGGCGTATCCGCAGTGCGGAGAATGTGGTCCATTATTGAGGAAATGTCTATGAAGAAAACATCATTGAAAAAAATCTGGGAGATGTTCTTTTATTTCTTCCGCATCAGCTGGTTTACCTTCGGCGGGGGCTGGAGCATTGTGGCCCAAATGCAGAAGGACTTTGTGGACGATAAGAAAGAGCTGACCGCCGAGGAACTGCTGGATATTGTCAGCGTGGGCCGAAGCCTGCCGGGGACGATGATCGGCAATGTGGCCTATCTGTTCGGACACCGTCAGGCCGGTGTCCTGGGCGGCATTGCTGCAACCGTCGGTATGGTGACACCGCCCATGATCATCCTGTCCGTGCTGACCTATTGCTATGCCATGTTTAAGGACAATATCTGGATCGCCCAAATGCTGACAGGTGTCCGTTCGGCGGTGGTGCCCATCATCCTGGTGGCAGCGCTGAAGCTTCGGGTAGGCGCGTTTCCCACAAAAGCGTGTTATGCCATTGCCATCGTTGCCTGTATCCTGAATGCCTTCCTGAATGTGAACTGCGTTCTGGTGATTCTGCTGGCGGTGGCAGCGGGACTCATTATGGGGAGATGGAAGGAGGCAGAGGTATGAGTGTTCTTTTTCAGCTGTTCTGGAGCTTTTGCCAAATTGGTTTTACCAGCTTCGGCGGAATGTCCATGGTTCCGCTGATCAACGACGAGATGGTCAGCCATGGATGGATGAACGTCTCAGAGGTGTCCGATATCATTGCCATTGCAGAGATGACCCCCGGCCCTTTGGGCCTTAACTGCGCCACCTTTGCCGGTATGCGTGTGGCGGGAATCCTTGGGGCCATTATCTCTGTGCTGGGTGTTCTGGCCCCTACCTTTACCCTCTGCGCTTTGGCTGCCGTCTTCTTTGAGAAATTCAAAAACAGCCGTGCGCTGAAAAACATTATGGTGGGGGTTCGTCCTGCGGCGCTTGGGATCATTGTGGCGGTAATGATCGATTTGAGCCGGACCAATTACCTGGTGGACGGCGTTTTCGCCTGGCGTACCGCCGTGATCGCGCTGATTGCCTTCTATCTTCTCGCTAGAAGAAAGTGGAGCGTTCCGAAGGTGATCGTGCTTTCCGCGCTGCTGGGGCTGCTTACATAAACAAACGAATACCGAGCGATTGGAATGGGTGCTGCTGCATTTTGACGCGGCGCTCATTTTTTTTAATTAGCCATTGACATTCTCGAAAATGAGAATATAATTGAATTGTAGAATATAGGAGGTGGTGATCCACATGGAAATGGCGGAGGTCGTCATGAACCCCGTGCGGCAGAGGATTTTTCAGTATCTGCTTGTGCACGAAACCGGTACGGTCAAGGAAATTCGAAAGGCACTTCCGGATATCCCCAGTGCGAGCTTGTATCGCCATGTGAAGATTCTCACGGAAAATGATATTCTCACAGTGGTTGGAGAAAACCGCATTCGTGGAACGGTGGAAAGCATTTATCAGCTGAATAAAAGTGCATTGGAACTTGACGATGCCGATGGGAGCGCGGTCCAGCGTGCACTCCTTGGAATCAGCGCGTCATTTGCAAAATATTTTTCCGGTGGCTGCGCAGACCCCAAAAAGGATATGCTGCTCATGACCACCTGTACACTGACGCTGACAGACGGGGAATTCATGGACTTCCTGTCGGAAATCAACCGGACGGCCATGAAATATATGGACATTGGCATGAAGGAGGGCAGCAAGCCCAGACAGATCACCCTGATCTCCGCACCGACGGGGGAGGAAATGGAATGAATTACATTCAAATTACGAAGGAGAATATTGATACGGAGCATATCTGCTGTGCTATGTCTGGGAAACAAAGCATTGCAAAAAAAGAATGGATGAAACAGCGGTTTGAAGAGGGGCTTGTGTTTTATCGCAGCGAGGAACGTGGCAAATGCTTTATTGAATATATCCCGGCGGAAAGTGCATGGGTGCCGATTGAGGCAGCGGGATACCTCTATATCAGCTGCCTGTGGGTTTCCGGCTCTATGAAAGGGCATGGATACTCCAATGATCTGCTGAGCAAGTGCGTTCAGGATGCCTTGACGCAGGGCAAAAAGGGAATCTGCGTTCTGTGCGCGGAGGGACGCAAACGGGAGTTCCTTGCAGACCCCAAGTATCTGACCTACAAGGGATTCCGGCTGGCGGATACTTCGGACTGCGGGATTACCTTGCTGTATTTGCCGCTGACGGAGAATGCCGAGCCGCCGAAGTTCAAGAAATGTGCAAAACATCCAAAAGCAAACGGTGAAGGCTTTGTCCTCTATTATACCGACCAGTGCCCATATACTTACTATTGGGTGCCCAGGGTGGAGGAAACGGCGAGAGTTCACGGAATCCCCCTGAAAACCGTCCATATCACCACCAGACAGGATGCACAGAATGTGCCCGCCCCGGTGACTACCTATGCTTTGTTTCGGGATGGTGCGTTTGTAACCCAGGGGATTCAATCGGATAAGAAGTTTCTGACACTTGCAGGAATAAAGGAGTGAAAAATATGCTGAGAATTGAGCATTTGACAAAGAATTATGGGGAGAAAAAGGCTGTGGACGACCTGAATCTGCACATTGCCCCAGGGGAAATCTATGGCTTCATCGGTCATAACGGTGCAGGCAAGACCACAACGCTGAAATCCGTAGCCGGAATCCTGCAATTTGATGCGGGGGAAATCTATATTGACGGCAAATCTATCCGGACGCAGCCGTTGGAATGCAAGCGCAGCTTTGCCTATATTCCGGATAATCCCGATTTGTACGACTATATGACGGGTATCCAGTATCTGAATTTCATTGCCGATATCTTCGGTGTCAGTGCCGCTGACCGGCAGGGGCGTATCCGCAAATATGCCGATCTTTTTGAACTGACCGGTGACTTGGCCCAGCCGGTTGCCGCTTATTCCCACGGTATGAAGCAAAAACTGGCGATCATCGCCGCATGGCTGCATCAGCCGAAACTGGTGCTGATGGATGAGCCCTTTGTGGGATTGGACCCCAAGGCCTCCCACTTGCTCAAGGGAATGATGCGGGAGATCTGCGACGAGGGCGGCGCAATTTTCTTCTCCACCCATGTGCTGGAGGTGGCGGAGAAGCTCTGCGACAAGGTGGCCATTATTAAAGGCGGGAAGCTCATCCGTTCCGGCACCATGGAGCAGGTCAAGGGCGATGATTCTCTGGAGGCCGTTTTCCTGGAGCTGGAGGGAGAATCATGCTGAAACTTTTGCTGAAAAAGCAGCTGCTTGAAATTTTTCAGGCCTATTATTACGATGCGAAGAAAAACAAGGCCCGTTCCCGGCTTTCCACGGCAATGTACTTTGCCCTGTTTTTTCTGCTGATTTTTGGCTTTCTGGGCGGGATTTTCGCGTTCCTTGCGGGAAAGCTCTGTGCGCCTTTGGCGGAGGCAGGGATGGGGTGGCTCTATTTTGCACTGATGGGACTGATTGCCATCTTGCTGGGTGCCTTTGGCAGCGTGTTCAATACCTATGCAGGGCTGTATCTGCCAAAGGACAATGATCTGTTGCTGTCCATGCCGATTCCGGTTCCGGCGCTGTTGGCCTCACGGCTGCTGGGGGTATACCTGATGGGCCTTCTGTATTCCGCCATTGTCATTGTCCCGGCGGTCATCGTCTATTGGGTCGCGGCGGGGGCAGCGCTGCCGGCGGTTTGGGGCGGGCTGCTGCTCACCCTGCTGATCTCGGTGATCGTGATGATCCTTTCCTGTGCGCTGGGCTGGGTGGTGGCAAAAATCAGCCAGAAGTTGAAGCACAAGAGCTTTCTCACGGTGGCGGTTTCGCTGGTGTTTATCTGCCTGTACTATTTCGTTTACTTCAAGGCACAGAGTGTCATTCAGGATTTGCTGGCAAACGCCGCGGTTTATGGCGCGCAGATCAAGCGCAGTGCCTATGCCGTGTACCTTTTTGGCAGCGTCGGCGTTGGCGACGGGAAAGCATCCGCAATCGTTGCCGCTGCGGTTGCCGGGCTGTTCGGGCTGATGTGGGTGCTGCTCTCCCGCAGCTTTTTGCAGATCGCCACCTCCAGCGGAAGACAAAGCCGCAGGGTGTACCGGGAGACCGTCCATCGGCAGCGCAGCGTGGATGGGGCCCTGCTCAGCCGGGAATTTGCCCATTTTACAGCCAGCCCAAGCTATATGCTCAATTGCGGCCTGGGCACCTTTCTGATGCCGCTCTGCGCAGCCGCATTGCTGTGGAAGGGCAGGGATGTGCGTGGGGTGCTGGGGGAGATGTTTGAAGAAACAGCAGGCAGCGTAGAGCTGCTGCTGTGCGTCATGCTTTGCGGGCTGGCCTCCATGAATTTTATGGCGGCGCCCTCCATATCTCTGGAGGGAAGAAGCCTGTGGCTCATACAGTCCCTTCCCGTAGAACCTGGAAGGGTATTCCGGGCAAAGATACGGCTCCAGCTGCTCTTGACGGCGCTGCCGCTGCTATTGTGCATTGTGTGCGTGGCGGCCGTTCATCCCATGACGCCCCCGGCGCTGCTGCTTACGGTCCTCTTTGGGCTGTCCTATACGCTGCTCATGGCGCTGCTGGGGCTGTTCCTGGGGGTCAAAATGCCGAACCTTCATTGGACAAATGAGCTAATGCCTGTCAAACAGGGCGCGCCGGTGATGCTCACTCTGTTCGGCGGCATGGGCTATACGATTGCACTGTTTGCCGGCTTTATGCTCTTGCCCGGATGGATGCTGGGCTTTTCCGGATACGTGAGCCTCTTTGTGGGGCTGAATCTTGTGCTGTGCGTCTGCGTTTCCCTGTGGCTGCAAAAGAAGGGAACAGCGCGGTTCGCGGCGCTGTAGTTCCGCCGCACAGACTGCTTGAAGGGAGCGAGTATATGAAAACCCTGAATACCATCCAGAAATTGGCAAGGCTTGGAATGATTTTGAGCAAAATCGCCTTCGTTTTCAGCGTGATCGGCGCTGTTGGTTCCGTTGTCGGAATCATCAGTATGGCTTTGGGTGCCGGTACGGTGCAGAGCTGCGGGAATACACCCAGACGGCCTAGATAGAGCTGAATAAGGAAATCCCCCTCTGTGTCAAAACCGGAAGCAGCGCAAACCAGATGACGGTAATGAATATCACAGAGGATTTCCGGAACGCAAAGTGCGAGGCGGGAATTGCCGTGACACTGACGGTATCGGATGCGGTTGCGGAGTGAGGCTTTGTGACCGAGGCAAACCGACAGATAAAAAGAGAAGAGCTGCCAATCTCCAAAATAGTGCTTTTCAAAAGCGCAAAAAGGCTGTATAATCTATGTAGTGCCGGAGTGCTGCGTGGGTTATGCAGCCGTTTCTTACTTTCCGGTGATTGTCAATTCAAAATTCTTATTCTGCGTGCCGCGCTGGCTGCCGCTTGAACGTATCGGATGAAATCTAGGAGGAAATAACAATGTCCACATTTGATAGCGCTATTTTTGACAACGCAACCCTAATGATCACCGGCGGTACCGGTTCTTTTGGTTCCACCGTCCTGAAACACTTCCTTAACTCTGACCTCAAGGAAATCCGCATTTTCTCCCGTGATGAAAAGAAACAGGATGATATGCGCCACGAGCTTCAGGCCAAGCATCCGGAAGCGGCAAAGAAGGTTAAATTCTACATCGGCGATGTCCGCAACCCGCAGTCCATCAAGGACGCGATGCCGGGCGTTGACTACATTTTCCACGCTGCCGCTTTGAAGCAGGTTCCTTCCTGTGAGTTCTTCCCCATGCAGGCCGTTCAGACCAACATCATCGGTACGGACAACGTTCTCCATGCTGCTATCGATGCCGGTGTCAAGCGTGTAGTCTGCCTGTCCACCGACAAGGCAGCCTATCCGATCAACGCCATGGGCATCTCCAAGGCCATGATGGAGCACGTCATCTACGCCAACGCCCGTGTTGCTGCCGAACGCGGCGGTACGACCATCTGCTGCACCCGTTACGGCAACGTCATGTGCTCCCGCGGCAGTGTGATCCCGCTGTTTATTGACCAAATCAAGGCGGGAAATCCCATCACAATCACGGACCCCAACATGACCCGTTTCCTCATGAACCTGGATGAGGCTGTGGATCTGGTTATGTTTGCCTTCCAGCACGCCAATCCGGGTGACTTGTTCATCCAGAAGTCTGACGCCTCCACCATTGGCGACTTGGCGAAAGCTGTCCAGCAGCTGTTCGGCGACACCGGTACGAACATCATTGGCACGCGCCACGGTGAGAAGCTGTTCGAGACTTTGATGACCCGTGAGGAGCGTCTGCGCAGCGAGGACATGGGGCACTACTTCCGTGTTGCTGCCGACAACCGTGACCTGAACTATGACAAGTTCGTGGTTAAGGGCGAGGTTCACACCATGGCCGACGAGTCCTACACCAGCCACAACACCACCCGCCTGGATGTGGAGGGCACGGTCAAGAAGATTTTGACCACCGAGTATGTTCAGAACGAGTTGAAGGGGATTCCCAATGTCTAAGGAAAAGCTTCTGCTGGTTGGCGCCGGTGGCTTTGGCCGAGTGGTATCGGAGCTGGCAAGGCAGCGCTATGATTGCGCCTTTGTGGATGATGGTGTGCAGACTGGCACAGAAATCTGTGATATCCCGGTGGTCGGCTGTATGAACGATCTGCCAAAGCTGTTCGCGGAGTACAAAAACCTGATCGTCCCTATTGGCAACGGTGCGGCGCGGGCGCGTATCTACGCCAGGGCAAGAGAGATTGGTTATCAATGCCCCAATCTCATCAGCCCCAGCGCCTATATCAGCTCCTATGCGTCCCTGGGCTGGGGGTGTATCATTCTGAACAATGCCCTTGTTCAGAACGGTGCATCGGTTGGAAACGGGGTGCTCATCAACCCGGGGGCGGAGATTCACCAGGACGGCGCAGTTGGAGACTTTAGTCTGATCTACACAAATTCTGTTGTGCGCACCTATGCCAAGGTGGGGCAGTACGCCCGCATCGGGAGCAACGTGACGATTTGCAATAACGCCGTGGTGCCAGACGGCGCGGAAATCCCCGACTGCACAGCGGTACACCCGGAGGTACGAAAATGAACATTTTGGTAACAGGCGCCAAGGGCATGGTGGGAACCGCCCTTGTGAACAACCTGAAAAACATCCGGGACGGTAAGAACAAGACCCGCCCCGGTTTGAAAATTGATGAGATTTACGAATACGATCTGAGTTCTACCCCGGAAGAGCTGGACGAGTACTGCCAGAAAGCAGATTTTGTGTTCAATCTGGCCGGTGTGAATCGCCCGGAAAATCCCGAGGATTTCATGAAGGGCAATTTTGGCTTTGCATCTGACTTGCTGAACAATCTAAAAGAGCACGGCAACAAGGCCGCCATCATGCTGTCCTCCTCCATCCAGGCCACCCTGGCCGGACGCTTCGGCAACAGCGAGTATGGCCGCAGCAAGAAGGCAGGGGAGGAGCTCTTCTTCGCCTATGCCCAGGAGACCGGGGCCAAAGTGGCCGTCTACCGTTTCGTAAACCTCATGGGCCACAGCCGCCCCAAGTACAATAGCGCCGTCTCCACCTTCTGCTGGGCCGTGGCCAACGACGAACCCTTTACCGTCAACGACCGCAGCACCGAACTGGAACTTCTGTACATAGACGACCTTGTAGAAGGAATGTTCGACCTGCTGGAGGGCAAAGAACAGCACTGCGAGTTCGATGGTGTGGAAACCGTGCTGAAAGAGGATGGCCGCTACTGCTGCGTTCCCGTGACCCATAAGGTCACACTGGGAGAAATCGTGGACTTGTTGCAGGAGTTCAAGGCGCAGCCCACCACCCTTATGATGCCGAAGATGCCGGATGGCTCCTTTGCAAAGAAGCTGTACTCCCTGTATCTGACCTATCTGCCCACCGACAAGTTCAAGTACGCCTTGAAGATGAACATGGACAATCGCGGCTCTTTCACGGAATTGGTTCACACGGCAGATTGCGGACAGGTGTCCATTAACATCAGCCGTCCGGGTATCACCAAGGGGCAACACTGGCACAATTCCAAGTGGGAACTGTTCATCGTGGTGGCCGGACACGGCCTGATTCAGGAACGGAACATCAACACCGGCGAGACGGTGGAGTTTGAGGTCTCCGGGGATGAGATCGAAGCTGTCCATATGATTCCTGGCTGGACCCACAACATCATCAATCTGTCCGAAACGGAAAATCTGGTGACGGTCATGACCTGCAACGAGATCTTTGACCCGAAGCACCCGGACACCTTCTTTGAGCCGGTGTGAGAGGAGAAAAACAATGGCTGATTATAGTAATGTATCATTCAAAAATAATGGCAAGCTGAAGCTGCTGATCATCGTGGGTACCCGCCCGGAGATTATCCGCCTGGCGGCTGTCATCAACAAAACCCGGAAATATTTTGATGTAATTCTGGCGCATACCGGCCAAAACTACGACTACAACCTGAACGGCGTGTTCTTCCACGATCTGCAGCTGGCAGACCCCGAAGTGTATATGAACGCCGTAGGCGCTGATCTGGGCGAGACCATGGGCAATATCATCTCCGAAAGCTACAAGCTGATGGCTGCCATCCAGCCGGATGCCGTGCTGGTTCTGGGCGATACCAACAGCTGCCTGAGCGTTATCGGTGCCAAACGGCTGCATATTCCCATCTTCCACATGGAGGCCGGTAACCGCTGCAAGGACGAGTGCCTGCCGGAGGAGACCAACCGCCGCATCGTGGACATCATCTCCGATGTGAACATGGCCTATTCCGAGCACGCACGCCGCTATCTGGCTGATACCGGTCTGCCCAAGGAGCGCACCTATGTGACCGGCTCCCCCATGGCCGAAGTGCTGCATCAGAATCTGGAGAAGATCGAAGCGTCTGATATTCACGCTCGTCTGGGATTGGAAAAGGGTAAGTATATCCTGCTCTCTGCGCATCGGGAGGAGAATATCGACACGGAGAAGAACTTCACCTCTCTGTTCACCGCCATCAACAAAATGGCCGAAAAGTACGATATGCCTATCCTGTATTCCTGCCATCCCCGCAGCCGCAAGCGTCTGGAGCAGAGTGGTTTCGTGCTTGACAAGCGTGTTATTCAGCATGAGCCCCTGGGCTTCCACGACTATAACTGTTTGCAGATGAACGCATTCTGCGTGGTGTCTGATAGCGGCACATTGCCGGAAGAGAGCAGCTTTTTCACAAGCGTTGACCATCCCTTCCCGGCGGTCTGCATCCGCACCAGCACCGAGCGCCCGGAAGCACTGGACAAGGGTGATTTTATCCTTGCCGGTATCGATGGTGACCATCTGCTGCAAGCCGTGGATGTGGCGGTGGAGATGAATAAGAACCGTGACTTGGGCATTCCTGTACCGGATTATGTGGATGAGAACGTGTCCGATAAGGTCGTCAAAATTATCCAGAGCTATACAGGTGTAGTCAATAAGATGGTGTGGAGAAAATACTGATATGAGGGTACATTTGAAAATAGCAGTTGCCGGAACCGGTTATGTCGGTTTATCCATTGCCACGCTGTTGTCGCAGCACCATGAGGTCATGGCGGTGGATATCATTCCGGAAAAGGTTGATTTAATCAATCAGAGAAAATCTCCAATTCTGGACGAGTATATCGAGAAATTTCTTGCGGAGAAGGACCTGAATCTTACTGCTACGCTGGATGCGGAAGCAGCCTATTCCGGTGCGGACTTTGTTGTGATTGCAGCGCCGACCAACTATGACAGCAGGAAGAATTTCTTCGATACATCTGCTGTGGAAGATGTCATCAAGCTGGTTATTCGGTATAATCCGGATGCCATTATGGTCATTAAATCCACAATTCCTGTTGGATTTACGGTTGCTGTCCGTGAGAAGTATCACTGTGACAACATCATCTTTAGTCCGGAATTCCTGCGGGAATCCAAGGCTCTGTACGACAATCTCTATCCCAGCCGTATCGTTGTTGGCACCGATGTGAAGGATCCCCGTCTGGTGAAAGCGGCCGAAACCTTTGCAGAACTGCTGCAAGAGGGGGCGATGAAAAAGAATATTGACACGCTTATTATGGGCTTTACAGAAGCCGAGGCGGTAAAGCTGTTTGCCAATACCTATCTGGCCCTGCGCGTGTCCTATTTCAATGAGCTGGACACTTACGCCGAGATGAAGGGCCTGAATACCCAGCAAATCATCAAAGGTGTCTGCCTTGATCCGCGCATTGGCGACCAGTACAATAACCCCAGCTTCGGTTACGGCGGCTATTGTCTGCCGAAGGATACCAAGCAGCTCCTTGCTAACTATGCTGATGTTCCGGAGAATCTGATTGAGGCTATCGTCGAGTCTAACCGTACCCGCAAAGATTTCATTGCAGACCGTGTGCTTCAGATGGCGGGCTACTACGGCTATGGTGAGGATAACGAATACGATAAGGCACAGGAGAAGCCTTGCATTATCGGTGTGTACCGCCTGACCATGAAGTCCAACTCCGACAACTTCCGCCAGTCCTCCATCCAGGGCGTCATGAAACGCATCAAGGCCAAGGGCGCTGCTGTGATCATCTACGAGCCAACGCTGGAGAATGGCACGACCTTCTTTGGCAGCGAGGTCGTGAACGACCTAGAGGCGTTCAAAAAGCGCAGCCAGGCCATCATAGCCAACCGTTACGATAGCTGTCTGGATGATGTGAAGGAAAAGGTTTACACGAGAGATCTGTTCCGCAGAGATTGATTTTATTGGCCATGCGTAACCATTCACGCAAGTGTGGGATGCTGTGCGGGAGCTTTTTCTCGTCAAAAGTAAAGAAAAACGCCGAGTTTTCCGTGTTTTACGAAAAACTCGGCGCTTCTCCATCATCATGGCGGAGTGGACATCCTCGGTCAGGGTCAGTGCGAACATTCCGGGCAGCATACGGATATAATTCATAGGGCCGTCATAGAACTGCTTGTCCGTTTCGGGGTTGTACTGCGTAATGGGAGTCATTTCCCGGAGGTTGTTGTAGCCCAGTACATCCACGCCCTCCAGGCAGACGTGGATGTCCGCAAATTTTCGATGGTTCTCCTTTTTGCACTGTTCACAGCTGCGGGTGGTGTATTCGGTGCAGCTGATTTTAACGTTGCCATTGTCAATGGACAGCTGCGCGATGTTGTCCAGTTTCCCTTCCTGCAAGAAGCGCAGGGCGGCATCAATATGTGGGGCAATGCCATAGTAGAGATGGGCATTTTCAAGTCTGTCAACAATCATTTTCTTTCTCCTTACTGCACAATTCTGTGGGGCAAAGTCGAGGGTGTTCTTACTGAAAACAGACACCAAGCCGCCTGCCCATACCGACTGGACTGCCTTCCAAGTCGGCATGGGCAGGAGCGCCGTCCAACCTACGGCAAATACCGCCCAGAGCAGCCGCTGCAGCACGTGCGTAATTGCTGCGGCGGGCCTCAGGCCTCCTTTGGGGTTTGCAATTATTATAAATGGGAGCGCAAAAGGCGGCAATGCTTTGATTTGCAAAAAGTGTTCCGAATTGAAACAAACGAAAAAAAGAATCCACGCATTTTGGTGCAAATCGTTGGACCTGATTTTCACAATGACGCAATGCTGCCTTTGAAGGAGCCTTCCGCTGCACCGGGGTATGTCTTTTGCGCCTTCAGCATTCTCCACATGGTGGTGCGGCTGATGCCCAGACTTTTGGCGGTTTGGGACTGATTGCCGCCGTTCTGCTCCAGAAGAATACGGATGATATCACTGTTAATTTCACTCAGCGGTTTGGTCAAATCCAGGAATGTGTTGGCGCATAGCTCGGTTTCCCCCTGAGTGAAGAGCATTTCTGTGGTCAGTGCCTCAGAAACAATACCTTTTGCTGCAAATTGCAACCCTCTGCCTGCGCCTGCAATGCCTTGCCCTGCCCATTCACGCCTGGGTGGTCGTGGTGAATATGCTCTGCGTCAGCCTGGGTGAGGCTAAGGGCGCGCTGCTGCTCTCCACCGCCCGGCAGGGCACCTGCTTCATTCCCATTGTCATCCCCATGGGAAAGCTCTGGGGAGCGGACGGCCTCGCCGGCGTCCAGTCCGTTGCGGACGTGCTGTCACTGGTGCTGGCCATTCCCCTTGCTTTGCGAATGACGCGGAAAATTTGGCAGATGTACGTTATGTAATATCTGTGAGAAAACGCCTTTCCGTTATGGGGAGGCGTTTCCCTTTTACAAGAGGAGGCTTGAAAAACGAAAACACGCCGCCCGCAGGAAGTCCCTGTGGGCGGCGTACTTTGTGAAGAAAAAAGAAATCAATCCAGGCGGATCAGCTCATAATCCTGGGTGCCGAAGCCCAGTGCTGCGGCAGCACCGATGGTGTGGGTGCCGTGGCGGGAGTTGATGCGCTCCAGCAAGTGATCCCGGCCGGGGTCATTGGAGGCCTTGACCAGGTCGATGCAGGCCTGATCCAGAGCCACAGGGTCCAGGCTGGACAAAATGCCGATGTCCTTCATGCAGGGATCCTCGGCAACGGCGCAGCAGTCGCAGTCCACGCTCATGTTGCACATGATGCTGACGTAGGCCATGTTGCCGCCGAAGTGCTTGACCACGCTGCTTGCGGCATCGGCCATGCTTTCCAGGAAAGCATCCTGGGGAGCGATGTTTTGCCACAGAATATCCTGATCCGTGACCTTACCAGCGGAGTGGATATAGGACTTGCCTGCGGAGGAGGCACAGCCGATGGACAGCTGCTTCAGCGCGCCGCCAAAGCCGCCCATAGGGTGCCCTTTGAAGTGGGAGAGCACCAGCATGGAGTCGTAATTGCTGAGGTGCTTGCCCACATAATTCTTTTTGATCTGCTTACCGTTGGAAATTTCAAGCTCCAGATCGGGACCTTCTGCATCCATGATGTCCACATCGAAATAGTGGCTCCAGCCATGGTACTCCATGAGCTTCACGTGCTTGTCGGTGGTGTTCCGCTCACCGCCGTAGGCGGTATTGCACTCTACGACGGTGCCATTGACGGTCTCAATCATGGGCTTCATGAATTCGGGCCGCAGGAAGTTCTGATTGCCCTTCTCACCGGAGTGGACCTTTACGGCCACCTTGCCGGGAAGTGCCTTGCCCAGAGCCTCATACATCCGAATAACATTTTCCGGCGTAATGGTCTTGGTGAAATAAACCTTTGCTTTTTCCATAAATGGATACCCTCCTGATAGATTTCCTATATTATACCATCGGTATGTGTTCCGTGGCAAGTCATAAATTTCCAATGGCTGGACAAACTGGGGGTAGAATCAAGATTTCTTTATTTTTGTACCTTTGGTTTGCGCTTCCGGAGAAGCTATGCTATAATTTTTTAAAAAAGAATGGAAGGGTGATTGCAATGCGGGCAATGAAATGTGCGGTTCTGCTGGCCGTTCTGGTGCTGCTATGTGGCTGCGGAAAGCAGACTGCCCCGGAGACAACGGCCTCAACGACTGAGCCTGTTACCTCTGTGGAAACGGTTGTGACAGAGGATACAATCCAAAATCTGGAGGCGTATTCTGTTTTGGAGCGGGCGGATCTGCGGGGAAGCAGCTGCTATGCTGCAATTTTGGATTATCAGCGCAGCCATCCCCAGGTGGAGGTTCTCTATGATGTGGCGTTCGGAAGCACTCGGGTGGACGGAAAAGCGGCTGCCCTGGAGCTGTATGCCAAGGACGCAGACTTTGAGACCCTCAAGGATAATCTGACTTACCTTCCGGCGCTGGAAAGCCTGACGCTGCGGGAGACATCTCTGACCCAGGAAGAGATTCTGGAGCTGCGCAGTGTATATCCGGAGCTGAAGCTGACCTATACCGTGGATTTACTGGGGCAGGAGTTCCCATGGGATACGGAGACGCTGGACCTGTCTTCCCTACAGGAAGCGGATGTGGAGGCGGTGAGCGGAAAGCTGGCTCTGCTGCCGGCCTTGCAGAGTGTGGAGCTCATGGATGCCGATGGAAATACCGCCCTGACACCCCAGGACGTGGCGGTACTCCAGGCGGGGACAGAGGCCCATTTTCACTATGTTTTCGACCTCTTCGGCAAGCAGGTCTCCACGGATGATGAACGCATCGAGTTCCAGAACAAGCGCTTGGGGGAGAAATACGAAGAGGAGCTGCGGCAGGCCTTGGGAATTCTGCGGGACTGCGACTATTTCCTCCTGGAAAACTGCCGCTTTGACAATGAGCTGCTTGCCCAGCTGCGGGACGAATACCGGGGCAGGACCAAGATCGTCTGGCGCATTTACTTTGCCAAGCAGGGCAGCTGTCTGACAGACAGAGCCATTCTGCGCTATGTCTACAATGTGACCAACAGTACTGTCTCCCAGCTCAAATACTGCGAAGATGTGGAATACATTGACTTTGGCCACAACGATACCCTGTCGGATTGGAGCTGGGTGGGCTTCATGCCGAATCTGAAAGCAATCATCGTCTCCGGCTCCATGATCAAGGATCTGACACCCTTCTCCAACTGCAAGAATCTGGAATTTCTGGAGCTTTCCAACTGCGGCTATCTGACGGACCTGACACCCCTTTCCCAGTGCACGGCTCTGCAAAGGCTGAATATCAGCTATACTAAGGTAGAGGACCTGTCTCCGCTGAATGATCTTCCCAACCTGGAATGCCTGGTGGATGTCCATCCAAAGGTATCCCAGGAGGAACTGGACCGGTTTGCAGAGGAACACCCAAAGTGCATCGTTTCCTCTGAGGGCAATGAGTATGGCTATCCCTGGCGTTATGAGCAGGACGGCAGTCCTACCCCCTATTACCAAACGCTCAAAGAGGTGTTCCACTATCCGGATGCCACAGACACCCTGTGGTAATGCCGGAAAAGGTAAAAAAGTGCAAAGAGATCTTTCTGGGGCGGCTATTGGCCGCCCCTTTTCCATAGCTGGGAGTGTGCTGCTGCAATAGTCCCGAAAAAGTCCTTGCAAAAGGGAAAAAGACTGGTATAATAGGGAAGTAAAATGCGTTCCTGCGGGCAAAAGGAGAAAAATGCGATGCGTCTGCGAAATCGATTCCTGCTTTGGTACAGAAAACGGCAGGGAAAACCAATGAGCCCTATGAAAATCATAGCCTCTGCCTTTGCAATTATTATCCTTTTGGGAACAGTGCTGCTGACGCTGCCCGTTGCTTCCCGCACGGGAGAGCGCTGCCCGTTCCTTCCGGCCCTCTTTACGGCAACTTCGGCCACCTGTGTGACGGGACTCACCCCCTTTGATACCTATACCCAGTGGAGCGGCTTCGGCCAGGGGGTCTTGCTGTGCCTGATTGAGCTCGGCGGCTTGGGCTTTATGTCCGTTGCAACGTTGTTTGTGTTTCTGCTGCGGCGGCGCGTGGGCCTCAAGCAGCGCATGGTTATGGCTCAGGCTCTGAGCCTGAACGATATGGAGGGCGTTGTGCACCTGCAGCGCACGGTCCTGATTGGGAGCTTCAGCATAGAGGGCATTGGTGCGGCAATTTTGACGGCCTACTTCTGGCCTCGCTTTGGATTCTCCCGGGCGCTGTGGCTGGGGGTATTTCACTCCGTCTCAGCCTTTTGCAATGCCGGTTTCGATGTCTTTGGCTTTTTGGAGCCGGGAGCGAGTTTGATTACCTTCCAGGATGACCCTGTGGTGCTGCTGACCCTTGGGGCACTGGTTATTGTGGGCGGCTTAGGCTTTCTTGTATGGGAGGAGCTGGCAGAGCGGAAACCCTTCCGGCGCATGACGGTTTATACCCGACTGGTGCTGTGTGCTACGGCAGCGCTGCTGCTGTCCGGCTGGGCGGTGACCTGCCTGGTGGAGTGGAACAACCCGGCGACACTGGGAAGCATGGGCCTGGGCGGGAAGCTCTTAAACGGCTTTTTCCAATCCGTGACCTTGCGTACGGCAGGATTTGCGGCCATCGACCAGGGAGCCCTGACCGATGGCGGCAAGGCGGCCTCCGTGCTCTTTATGCTGGTGGGCGGCTCCTCCGGCTCCACGGCAGGCGGCCTGAAAACCGTTACCTTTGTTGTGCTGCTGCTGTTCCTGTGGGCAAGACTCCGGGGGAAAAGCACCGTCTGCGCCTTCCAGCGTACCATTCCGGACAAGCAGGTCCTGGATGCCATGACCATTGCAACCGCGATGGTGCTGCTGGCGTTTTTTGGGGCCGTTTTCATCTGTGCGACATCCCCTGTAAGCTTTGTCAATGCACTGTATGAAGCCGTTTCGGCCCTGGCTACGGTTGGCCTTACGGCGGGAACCACGGGGAGCCTGAGCGTCCCTGCCCAGTGCTTGATTATATTGTATATGTATTTTGGACGTGTGGGCGTGCTGACCATCAGCCTGGGCTTCCTGTCGGGAGAGCAGGCTACGGAGCGGTTCCGCTATGCCCAGACAAACCTTTTGATCGGATAAGGAGAAAGCTTATGAAATCCTATGCAGTCATTGGCCTTGGCCGCTTCGGCTCGGCGCTGTCCCGGCAGCTGTGTAAGCTGGGGGCAGAGGTTCTTGCCCTGGACGTCCGGGCGGACTTTGTGCAGCAAATCTCTGGGGATGTGACCCATGCGGTCGTGGGCGATGCTCAGGATAAGGAAGTGCTGAAGGCCCTGGGTGTCCGGAATCTGGACTGTGCCGTCATCGCCATCGGTGACAATCTCGCGGCCTCAGTACTCATCGCCATGAACCTAAAGGAGCTTGGCGTTCCCTATGTTGTTTGCAAGGCCCACGACGAAACGCACCGGAAGGTGCTGGAGAAGCTGGGGGTGGACCGTGTTCTCATCCCGGAGCAGGAGTCTGCCCAGCGTCTGGCAAGATCGCTCAACAGCCACAATGTGCTGGATTACATCGAGCTTTCCGAGGACTTTGGCATTCTGGATGTACCCGCTCCCAAAAGCTGGATTGGTAAGATGCTGCGGGAGCTGAATGTCCGGGCCAAGCTTGGCGTGAATATCATCGCGGTGGAAAACGGCGGCAAGACCAATGTTTCCCCTGCAGCGGATTATGTGATCTGCCAGGGGGATACCGTGGTAGTGCTGGGCGATAACATCGCCCTGGAAAAGGTGCAGAAGCTGTGACGGAAGAACGAATTACATCCCGGAAAAATCCCACGGTGCAGCAGGTGAGAAAGCTGCTGACCTCCCGAAAGGCCCGGGAGGCGGCAGGGCTTTTCGTCTCCGATGGGACCAAGCTGCTGAAAGAGGCCGCTGTGCACTGCCCAGGTTTGGAGACGGCCTTCCTCTGCGATGGTGTGGAGGTAGAGCTGCCAGAGAACGTTCGGGTTGCCCGGGTGAGCAAAGAGGTCATGGAGGCAATTTCCCCCATGGAGACCCCCCAGGGGGCGGTGTTTCTGTGCCGTCTGCCGGAAAAGAAGCCCTTTGTCCCGGAAAAGGGAATGCTGCTGCTGGACGGGATCCAGGACCCCGGAAACGTGGGCACCATCCTGCGCACGGCGGATGCCTGGAATGTGCCGGTGGCGCTGCTGGAGGGCTGCGCGGACCCATTCAGCCATAAGGTAGTCCGGGCCAGTATGGGTGCCGTTTTCCGCCGGGATATTACCGTGACCACCTGGGAGGAAGCCCGGGATGCCTGCCATCAGGCGGGAATCAGCCTGGCGGTGACAGCCCTGCGGGAGACGGCCAGGGATATCCGACAGGCAGATGTGGGCACCATGGCCGTGGTCATCGGCAGCGAGGGGCAGGGGGTCCGTCAGGAGATCCTGGAGGAGGCCGGGGATGCACTGATCATTCCCATGAATCCTCACTGTGAATCCCTGAATGCTGCTGTGGCCGCTGCGGCCGTCATGTGGCAGATGCAGAAATTATAATGAAGAGGGTGACAAAATGCTGCTCTATTGGCTCTGGCTTGCGGGCTGTAAGGATATCAGGGATGGCACAAAGACAGCCCTGGTGCGGCATTTTGAGGACCCGGAAGACATTTTCCGTGCGGACAGGCAGATGCTGCGCGCAGCTGATATTGAAGACCTGACGGAAAAGCAGGCGGATGTTCTGCTGCGGCACGATCTCCGGGATGCAGAGCGGGTGCTGACGGACTGTATGCGCCTGGGCATCCGGGTGCTGACCTTCGGGGATGCCCAATACCCCAAGCGGCTGAAGGAACTCTACGATGCCCCGGTGGTTCTTTTCTATAAGGGAACGCTTCCGGATTTTGACAATCTGACCACGGTTGCTCTGGTGGGCACACGGCATGCTTCCGATTACGGGCGGCAGGCCGCGGCCCGGCTGGGCGGGGAAATCGCCGCTGCGGGAGGCCTGGTGGTCTCCGGCTTGGCAGAGGGAATCGATGCGGCAGCCATGGGCGCTGCATTGGCCCAAGGGGTGCCTGCGGTGGGCGTTCTGGGCTGCGGCGCGGATATTGTTTACCCACCGAAGAACAGCGGCCTTTTCCGGAGAACGGAAGAGCTGGGCTGTATTTTATCCGAATTCGCCCCGGGGTCCCCACCGCTTGGCTGGCATTTTCCCAAGCGGAATCGGATCATCAGCGGCCTGAGCTGCGGGGTTGTGGTCGTGGAGGCACCGGAGAAAAGCGGTGCGCTTCTGACGGCAAGGTACGCCCTGGAGCAGGGCAGGGATGTATTCGTGGTCCCCGGAAATGTGGATAACGAGGGTTTCCGGGGCAGCAATCGGCTGCTGCGGGCTGGGGCCATTGCTGTGGCAACCGGTCAGGAGATCATGGAGGAATATGAGGGGATTTATCCGGACAAGCTTTCGCAGATCCGGGAAAATTCCACCGTAGCGACACCTGAGAAAACGGTCATTCCCAAAAAATTAAAGAAAAAAACCATTGACAACGGGGATTCCCCGCCGTATAGTGAACAAAATGAACCCCTTGCGGGCCTATCCGAGGAGGAGCGGACGGTGATGAACGCCATCGGCTCCGGTATTCAGAGTGTGGACGATGTGATTGCACGCTCCGGTCTGCCATCCGGAAAGGTTTTGGGGCTGCTGACGATGCTGGAGATCAAAAAGAAAATCGTCCGGCACCCGGGGAAGCACGTTTCCCGGCAGCGGTGAACCGCAAAAAATGATTGAAAAGGAAGTATTTCATGGGCAAATCCAACAATCTGGTGATCGTTGAGTCGCCTTCCAAAGCAAAGACCATCGGCAAATACCTGGGGCCCGATTATGTGGTCAAGGCCAGCATGGGCCACCTGCGGGACCTGCCGAAGAGCAAAATGGGCGTGGATCTGGAGCACGGGTTTACGCCGGAATATATTCCCGTCCGGGGCAAAGAGGCACTCATCAAGGAGTTGAAGGCCGCCGCCGCCCAGGCCGATACCGTCTATCTGGCAACGGACCCTGACCGAGAGGGAGAGGCCATTTCCTGGCACTTAAAGGAGCTCCTGAAGCTCCCTGAGGAGAAGACCCACCGGGTCACCTTCCACGAGATCACCCAGAAGGTGGTCAAGGACTCCATCCAGCATCCCCGGGATATCGACTATGACCTGGTGGATGCCCAGCAGGCCCGCCGGATTCTGGACCGGATCGTGGGCTATGAGCTCTCTCCCTTGCTGTGGAAAAAGGTTCGCAGAGGGCTTTCCGCCGGACGTGTCCAGAGCGTTGCCACCCGGATGGTGGTGGACCGGGAGGAGGAGATCCGGGCCTTCCAGCCAAAGGAATACTGGAGCCTTGATGTGACGCTGAACCGGCTGCAAAAGCCCGGCTCCTTTGTGGCCCATTATTATGGTGAGGAAAAGAAACGGGAGCTGCAGAATGAGGCCGAGACCGATGCTGTCATTGCCGATATTGCCGGCAAGCCCTTCACCGTTACCAACGTGAAGAAGGCGGAGAAGAAGCGGTCCGCCGCACCTCCCTTCACCACCTCTACCTTGCAGCAGGAGGCTTCCCGGAAGCTGAACATGACTCCCAAGAAGACCATGATGATCGCCCAGCAGCTCTACGAAGGCGTAGATGTGGAGGGTGAGGGAACCTTGGGCCTCATTACCTATATGCGTACCGATTCCCTGCGGCTTAGCGATGAGGCAATGACTGCCGCTGCGGATTTTATCGCCAATCGCTACGGTAAGCAGTATTACTATGGCAAGTTCCATGTGTACAAGACCAAGGCAGAAGCCCAGGATGCCCACGAGGCCATCCGGCCAACCCATGTAGAGCTGGACCCTGAGCGGGTACGGGGCAGCCTGACACCGGACCAGTACCGGCTGTATAAGCTTGTCTGGAGCCGGTTCCTGGCCAGCCAGATGGCAAACGCCCTGTATGACACCGTGTCCATCGATACGGCCTGCGCGGGGCACACCTTCCGCTCCACCCACCAGAGCCTGCGCTTCCCCGGCTTTATTGCCGTCTATGAGGAGGGCCGGGACGATGACGGTGAGGCCCTGGGCTCTCCGCTGCCCGATCTGAGCGAGGGCGAGCAGGCCCAGGCTGCAAGCCTGGACAAGCAGCAGCACTTTACCCAGCCCCCTGCCCGTTTTACCGAGGCGACCCTGGTCAAGGCCATGGAGGAGCAGGGTGTTGGCCGCCCCTCTACCTATGCTGCTACAATTTCCACCATTGAGGACCGGGATTATGTGGTCAAGCAGGATAAGCGCTTGGCACCCACAGCCCTGGGCGAGGTGGTTACAGGACTCATGAAGGAGCGCTTCCAGGATATTGTAGACGTGGGCTTCACTGCCAATATGGAAAACCGTCTGGACGCTGTGGAAGCGGGAAAGCAGAACTGGAAGGATCTGCTGGCGGATTTTTACAAGGATTTTGAAAAAGAGCTGAAGGATGCAGAGACGGCACTGGAGGGTGTCCGACTGAAGGTGCCCGAGGAGGAGACCGACGAGGTCTGTGAGCTCTGCGGCCGGAAGATGGTCATCAAAATGGGCCGCTTCGGCAAGTTCCTGGCCTGCCCGGGCTTCCCGGAGTGCAAGAACGCCAAGCCTTTGGTGGAGCGTATGCCCGGCCGCTGCCCCAAGTGCGGCAGCGGTATGCTCAAGCGCAAGTCCAAAAAGGGCTATGCCTTCTATGCCTGTGAGCGTGGACAGGAATGCGGCTTCATGACCTGGGATGTACCCACTGCCGAGGATTGCCCGGAGTGCGGCCAGACCCTGTTCAAAAAGTCCGGAAAGGGCCGCATGAAGCCCTTCTGCATCAATGAACAGTGCTCCCGGTTCCTGCCCGAGGACCAGAGAGGCTACTATAAGAAAAAAACTGCTGAAACTTCCGAAAATGCTGAGGCGACGGCGGAGGAAAAGACCGATTCCAAGAAGACTGCTGCCCAAAAGGCACCGGCCAAGAAGACGACTGCCAAGAAGACGACTGCCAAGAAAACGGCAGCGAAGACCACTGCTGCCAAGAAGGCTGCCACCGCGAAGAAACCCGCTGCAAAGACCAAAAAGGAGAACGGCTGATGGAAGTGAAAGTGATCGGTGCGGGCCTTGCCGGCTGTGAGGCCGCCTGGCAGCTGGCCAAGCGGGGCATCGGCGTGCAGCTGTACGAGATGAAGCCCCAGAAGATGAGCCCTGCCCACCATAGCCAGGACTTTGCGGAGCTGGTCTGCTCCAATTCCCTGCGGGGAGATCGACTGGAAAATGCCGTGGGGTTGCTGAAAGAGGAGCTGCGGCGGTGCGACAGTCTGATCATGCAGTGCGCCGAAGCTACCCGGGTGGAGGCTGGCGGCTGTCTGGCCGTAGACCGGAAGGGCTTTTCCCAGCTGGTAACGGAAAAGATTCGGAGCAATCCTTTGATTACGGTGGTGTCCGAAGAGGTGACCCAGGTTCCGGAAGGTCCGGTCATCATTGCAACGGGGCCGCTGACATCGGATGCCCTGTCCAAGGCCATCGGCGAATACTTTGGCACGGATTATCTGCATTTCTTCGATGCTGCAGCCCCGCTGGTAACGGCGGAATCCGTGGATATGGACCTAGCCTGGTGGCAGTCCCGCTACGACCGGGGAACACCGGACTATGTGAACTGCGCCATGGATAAGCAGCAGTACGAGGCCTTTGTGAAAGAGCTGATCTCCGCTGAGGAGGCGGAGGTCCATGGCTTTGAGGACAAGCGGGTTTTCGAGGGCTGTATGCCTGTGGAGGTCATGGCCCGCAGAGGCCTGGATACCCTGCGCTACGGCCCCATGAAGCCCGTGGGCCTGACGGACCCGAAAACCGGGGTGGAGCCCTATGCGGTGCTGCAGCTGCGGCAGGACAACGCGGCCAAGAGCGTCTACAATCTGGTGGGCTTCCAGACCCACCTGAAGTTTGGGGAGCAGAAGCGGGTATTCTCCATGATCCCGGCGCTGCGCAATGCGGAATTCGTCCGCTACGGCGTCATGCACCAGAATACCTTCCTGCAAAGCCCCAGGCTGCTGGACCAATTCTATGCAGACAGGCGCGACCCGCTGGTTGCCTTTGCCGGGCAGATGACCGGTGTGGAGGGGTATGTGGAGTCCACCGCCTCCGGCTTTTTGGCTGCCGTTGCCATGGCCGCCAAGGTCCAGGGAAAAGAGCCTGTGGCTTTCCCCAAGACCACTGCCATCGGGGCACTGGGACTGTATATCAGCGACGGCTCTATTGAAAACTTCCAGCCTATGAACATCAATTTCAGCATTATTTCGCCGCTGGAATACCGGGTGCGGAAGAAGGCGGAGAAGAACCTTGCCATTTCCCAGCGGGCGCTGGAACAGATTGATGCTTTGATTGCCCAGGGCTTCTGAGCACAGGAAAGAGAGGGGTACACAATGAAGATTATTCTGGATGCCATGGGCGGCGATCTGGCCCCCGAGGCACCGGTCCTCGGTGCCATTGATGCCGCCAAGGATTTCGGTGCGGAGATTACTCTGGTGGGCCGCAGTGAAGAGATCCTGGAGGTCATGCGAAAGAACGGCTACAACGATCTGCCCAAGGGTGTGGAGATTGCCGGGGCGGATGACGTGGTGGATATGCACGACGATCCCGGCACGGTGATCCACAAGCGGAAGAATTCCTCCATGGTCATCGGCCTGCGGCTGCTGGCAGATGGGCAGGGCGATGCCTTCGTGTCTGCCGGCTCTACCGGCGCGCTGCTCACCGGCGCGACTTTGATCGTCAAGCGGGTGAAGGGTATCCGCCGGGCTGCCATGGGTCCTGCCATGCCCAACAAAAAGGGTGGAAACACGGTGATCTGCGACTGCGGTGCCAACGCCGAGTGCACGCCGGAATTCCTGCTGCAATTTGGCCTGGTGGGCTCTGCGTATGCAAAGAAGAAGTATGGCATAGAAAATCCCAAGGTGGGCCTGCTGAACATCGGCACCGAGGATTCCAAGGGGACCCAGCTCCAGCGGGATGCCTATGCACTGCTCACCGATGCATCCCAGAAGGGCTTGCTGAACTTTGTGGGGAATGTGGAGGCGCGGGGCGTTCCACTGGGAGATGTGGATGTTGTGGTTTGCGACGGCTTCTCCGGCAACGTGCTGCTGAAGTCCATTGAGGGCACCGCCATGTTTGTGGGCAGCCTGATGAAGCGGATGTTCAAGAGGAATGTCTTCTCCAAGCTGGGCTATCTGCTGTGCAGCTCCGGCGTGAAGCAGATGATGAAGCTGCTGGATTATCATGAGATCGGCGGCACCCACCTGCGTCGCATCACGCAGCCCGTTATCCAGGCCCATGGCGCAGCTGACCGTCTGGCCTACCGCAATGCGGTCAGGCAGGCAATGGACGCAGCCGAAAATGACATTACGCAGGACCTGGAACAGGCTCTGGCCCTGCTGGCACAATCGAAGGAGCAAACCAATGATTAAAGATTTGGAAACGGAGATCGGCTATCATTTTCATAATATCTCCCTTTTGCAGAATGCCCTGACCCATTCCTCCTATGCCAACGAGCGGTGGCACAACAGCCTGCTCAGCAATGAGCGGCTGGAGTTTTTGGGAGACAGCATTCTGGGAATGCTGGTAGCGGATTACCTTTACCGGAATTTCCCGGACCGTCCCGAAGGGGAACTGACCCGGATGCGGGCGGATATGGTCTGCGAGACCACACTGGCCGGCGTTGCCGAGAAAATCCATCTGGGGGATCATCTGCTCCTGGGCCACGGCGAGGAGCAGGGCGGCGGCCGGACCCGGGAGTCCATTCTGGCAGATGCCGTGGAATCCGTCATCGCCGCGTCTTTCCTGGATGGCGGCATGGAGGCGGCACTGCACTTCGTCAGGACCTTCATCCTGGTGCAGGTGCCCGTGAAGCAGCTGCACAATGCGGACTATAAGACCCAGCTCCAGGAGCTGGTGCAGCAGAAGAAGAACCAGGTCCTCGCCTATGTTCTCCTGGACGAGACCGGCCCGGATCACGACAAGCACTTTGCCGTGGCCGTGACCCTGAACGGCGCCGAAGTGGGCCGGGGTGACGGACGCAGCAAAAAGCGCGCCGAACAGGAGGCCGCCAGACTGGCTATTGAGAAGCTATTCCCGGGTGTGAACGCATAAGATACAAGAAGCCCCTGCTGCGCAGCAGGGGCTTCCTGATTAAATTTGATTCTTCGCTAGCTTTATTAAATCATCCACAGTTGAAACTTGTCGTCGCCAAGAACATAAAATATGATCTTCGTTGAAAGAAATACAGTACTTACAGTGTGAGCATTCATCGCAGAAATTTTCGTAAGGATTGTCAGGCCAAATCTGTGACTTGATTGGACAATAAATATGCAACGCAAGCCCACGCTTAATAATTTTACGTTCATCTGCAACGGAACAGAATTTGTAGAACCATTTATTTGCGTCAGCGTTGTATTTCCATTTTTTTCGTTCGTTGTTACGCAGTAACAAATCAGAAAGCTCGGATACTGTAATGGTAGTGCGCTCTTTGCTGAGGTCAATCTCTATTGTGGAGATATTGGCTTCTTTCAATTTCTGAAGTTTATTATTGTCAATAGAATGTGTGACATATATTTCAATAAAAAACTTCTTTCTTCCTGTATAAACCACCACATCCGGGATTATATCTCTAAATCGCTGCTCAAGTTCGACTTTCTCAATTTCAATTTCTTTTGCGCTACATACTAGCTCGTCCTTTTTATTAGTATCTGGGAAGGTAACATAGACTGGTGGAATCGTGATTTTTTTGGCCTTGGACAGTATTTCCTTGCAAGCTAAGTGGAGAGATGATTCGTATCCATACTCGCAATTGTGACCTGTAGAGTGTGCAAAATGGTGCATTCTCTTGACACCTTTTTTTGCAACCAAAGGTTCACCGCAAGCGGGACAAACACACCCACATTTTATACCGCGCTGAACATATTCGACATTAGTTATGACACCGTCTTTCAATGCAACGGTTAGCTTTAATTGCTCTTGTGCCATTTATTCCACCACCCCCAATATGCAGGAAAATGAACAAAAGGGGAAAAATAGTTCTTTTACGAGCGAAGTTGCTGAACTATCCAGAAATTGACCGATAGATTTCTTCCATCCGTTTGGAGATGGTGTCCAGGCTGAAGGCCTGGACTTTTTCTTTGGCAGCTTTTCCGAGACTGCGGCGCAGCTCAGGGTCGGATTCCAGAGAGACAATGGCTTCCGCAATGGATTTTGGATGCAAACGGGCGTAGAGCCCCTCTTTCCGGTCCGTGATCAGATCCACATTGCCTCTTATGGGGCTGACGATGCTTGGAAGACCGCTGGACATAGCCTCCATCAGGGAAAGGCTCAAGCCCTCTCGGAAGGAGATGAAGAGAAACGCATCTGCTGCGGCATACAGCAGGGGAACATCCGACCGGTAGCCCAGAAAATGCACCCGATCCGTCAGGTGGAGCTGGCTGCACAGGGCAATGTTGTTTTCCAGCTCTTGCCCACGCCCGGCGCACAGCAGGTGGACATGGGGATTGGGAATGCGGGACATGGCTTCCAGCATCATGCGGTGATTCTTATTTTTGGTCATTTCCGCAACGGACAGGAGAACAAAGTCGTCCTTTTGCAGCCCCAGAGAGGCACGAATCGCATCCCGCTCTGCCGCGTGATTCTGGAAGCGTTCCAGTTTTACCCCAACGCCTTGGACATATTCCAGACGTTTGGCGTGGAGATGTTTTTTCGAGAATTCGTAGTCCTCACGGTTGATGGTGATAAGCACGTCCGTGAAGAACGATGCAATCCATTCTGCCGGGAAAAACACCAGCCAATTCAGCAGCGGAGCGCCCTTATAGAAGTGGTAGCCGTGGGCGGTATAAATGACTTTGCAGCTTTTTTTTCGAGTATCCCGAGCAGCAAGCCGGGTGAGAAAGGCGGCTACGGGGGTATGACAGTGAATTATGTCGAAGTCGCCCTCGTCAATAATGTCCTTTAGCTCCATGTAGGCGCGGATATTGTCCCGCGTCATAGGAGAACGGCCAAAGGCAACAGGGTAGTACCGGTCACAATAGGGAATGTTGCATTCGCTGGGGTCGTCATAGTCATTTTTGGCGGCTACGGCGGTTTCCCAGCCCATTTCCTTCAGCATTTTCAGATAGGGAATGTGAAACTGTACGATGTGGGTCTTGACGACAGTCGCCACAAAGAGCACTTTTTTCTTTGCCAAAAGGATCGCCTCCTTGGGGATTCCGATGCCATCGGAAAAAATCAAATCAGAGCGTTTCGTTTCCGGATGCGCAGCAGCTCCCAGATGCCAATCGCGGCCCCAAGGCTCCAGCGAATCAGCCAGAAGCTGGGCAGCAGATATACCAGCGCGAGAACAAGGAGAAAGGCGGCGGCATATTTGCCCCACAGCGAAATATTGAAGGGATATGCCTGCTTTCCCAGAAAGAAACGGGTGGAAATATAGTGCGCCAGGAATTGCAGCGTGTGGGACAAGACAGTTGCCAGTGCCGCGCCCAGCATACCCATAGGTGGGATGAGCAGATAATTCAGAAGTATGTTGATTACAGAGGAGCCAATGGTGGCGGCGGCCACAATTTTCACTTTTTTGTGATACTGCTCGTAGGTAATGGGGAAGGTGCACAGGAAATTAACATAGTGGCTCAGAGCAAACAGGGGGACCAGGTTGGTGGAGCCCCAGAAGTCCTGGCCTGCAAAGAGGTGATAGACCTCTGTGCTCAGCAGGATGAAACCGGCAGAAAGAACGGTAAAGAGTTCTAGATAGTTTTCTGCACCGCTGCGGACGGCATCGGCATTGCCCTGCTTGGTATCCTCATAGAAGAAGGGAACCCAGGTGTTGTTCAGGGCCGTGA